>NZ_JBVVNQ010000014.1:0-183335 GCF_055810675.1 Burkholderia sp. YHN3-13
AACGACTCTACGCCGATGATAGTGCGGGTTCCCGTGTGAAAGTAGGTAATCGTCAGGCTCCCTAAGCCAAGAACCCCCGCCCGAAAGGCGGGGGTTTTTGCATTTCGGCGACGGAAATGCGCGTCGGCGCAGAAAGGTGCTCGATTCATCGCATCCATTCGACGACATCCCGACTCAAGATACGACGACCGTAAATTCGACCCCCGATTCAAAGTCCAGCGTCGTGGTCGAAAACCGCGGATCGTTGTCCAGGTATTGCTTGTAGGGTCGAACGGCATCCTCGGCTGTGTACATGTTGTCGGCAAGCACGACCGATCCCGGGCGCAGCAGGTGCTCGATCTGCTTGAACAGTCTCAGATAAGCGTCGGCCCAAACGTCGATGAATACCAGGTCGAAGGCCCCGTCCAATTCGGCAACGGTCTCGAATACGTCGCCCTCCCGCAAATCGACATAAGCGTCCAGGCCTGCCGTTTTGGCGTGCGTGCGCAGATGTGCGCACTTGGGCGCGTCGCGCTCGGTCGCGACGACCACGCCGCGGCCCAACATGCGCAGCGCCTCCGCGAAATACAGCGTGGACACGCCGCGGGAACTGCCGAGCTCGAGGATTCGGGCCGGCCGTTGCGAAAGCACCATGTTGCGCAGGAATCTTCCCGTTTCCGCCGACACGGCCAACGATAGCGGGCTGCCTTCCGAGGACTCGAAGTCTTCGCTGGACAACCCGAGCATTTCGAGAAATCGTCCCCGCAGCCGGGGAGCAAGCGCCTCGTATTCGTCGCCGAGCGTCAGGAACGCTTCGTTCGATCCCTGGAACTGCGCGCGTGCGCGCGCGATGATTTCGGCTCGGCTCTCCTCATGAAGCCTTTGCAGAAGAGCGATGGTGGGTGGAGTCATGTGCATTCCCTGGAGAGATTGATGAGGTCGACGACGCATCCAGCGACTGCTCCCTCCGCCGGGTTTCCCGCGCTGAGGTTCGGCCGCCGACCAACCGGCGATGCTACGTGCTTCGGGCGAGCGTGATGGCGCGTTCCGGACACGCCGTCACGCAAAGCCCGCATGACCGGCACGCATGCGCATTTGGCGTGTAGGCGACTTTCATTCCATGCACGCGCAACTTCAGGCGATGCATCATGCCGAGGCCGACGTAGTCGGCCTGATCGATGCGCCGGATCTCGAATACGTTTTCCGGGCAAACGGTGACGCAATCCCCCTTGCCTTCGCAACGTTTCAGGTCGACGACCGGCGCAATCACCCCCGGCTTCTGTTTGCAGCTGCCCGTGGATCGTTCGCGCATGTTCACTCTCCCGTGCGCGGGTTGCTGCCCGATCGCCACGCGGCCCGAAAACGCTCGCGCTCTTCCGGCGTCATCGATTCCCACTTGCGCCAGTGGCGTCGGCCGTGCCAGCCACGGTGTCCGCGGAATCCGCCGAACAGAATGCGGCTCAACACGAGCAGGCCCAGCGCATGGGCGAAGTCGATCGTCCGGGCGCCGACGAATAACGCCGGCATCACCCAGTTCCACAGCATCATGACGACCCATCCGAGCACGCCTATGGCGATCACCACGAGCAGTGCCTTGCCGGCACATCTGATTCGAAAATTCATCCGTCGACTCCGTTAGTTATCCAGTTCGTCATAAATGGGCTGCAGCCGAGCGCGCAGATGCAGGACCGCATAGCGTTTGCGCGCGAGCAGGGTATTGAGCGCGATACCGCTTTGCGCGGCCATCTCCTTGAAGGACTGCCCTTCCAGTTCATGCGCGATGAAAACCTCACGCTGATTGGCGGGCAACTCGTCGAGCGCATCCTGCAACGCCTTGAGCACCAGCGTGCGGGCGTAGAGCGCTTCGGGGCCGGCGTCGTGCGCCGGTAGCGCGAGGTCCAGCCGATACTCGCCGTCCGGTTCGTCTTCGGCTTCGAGCAGATCGGTCAGCGGCTGCTCCTTCTTCTTGCGAAAACGATCGATGATGCGGTTGCGCGCGGTACGGAACAGCCACGCGCTCGCCTGCTCGATCGGGGCAGGCAGTCGATACGCCTGCACGAATTCGTAAAACACATCCTGCAGGATGTCCTCGGCATCGTCCGGGTCGCGTATCCGGCGCCGGATGAAGCTCACTAGCCTCGATCGTTCACGCATCACCGTCGCCGTGATGTCGCGGTCTGGGTCGGTCATCATGTGCGAAGTGGGTGGCGATTCCATGCCTGTGAAGACGTTTCAGGCGCCCGGATATTGTGGCGCCGGTGAAAATCCGCTGCTGAACGCTTTCCCTCGACGCACCACGGACAGTCGGCACGATAGTCCGATCTCGCCGAATCGACTCCGTCTTTTCCGACTTCGCAGCCCTGCCAACCTCTCGTCTGAACTGGTCAGGCCAGTCAGGCCTTAAGTTCCCGCCACCGCTGTCGTTAAACAGGACGTTGCCGGCCTTCGGCAACCCCATTCAAATAACGCGGTAACGGAGATCGAAGTCATCATGCTGTCCTCGATTCGTGCTCGGATACTTGCGACCTGCGTCGCCATCGTGGTCACGGCGCTGGCCGTGACGGGCGGACTGGTCTATTACGTCGTCAAGAACCACAACGACGAGGCCATCGACCAGAACCACAAGTCGATCCTCGCCGGCCACGCGCTCGCGATCAACGAATGGGTGGCCAGCAGGGCGCGGGCGACCCAGGCACTCGCCGACACGATCGCGATCGGCGAAGGCGACCCGCTGCCGGCATTGAAACTGCTCGGCAAGTCGGGTGGCTTCGAGGTGCTGACGCTTGGCTTGCCGGACAAGACTGCGTTCTCGAACGTCCCGCTCGCGCCCGGCTACGATCCGACCGCACGGCCCTGGTACAAGCAAGCCGTCAGCGCGGGCCAACTGGTCGTGACGGCGCTCTACCGTGATGCGACGACCGGCAAGCCGGCCGTCGCGTTCGCGGTGCCCGTGGTGCGCGACGGTGCCGTGAAAGGCGTGCTGGCCGCCAGCCTGTTCATGGAGAGCGTGAGCGCGATCGTCACCTCCGTTCACCCGACACCGGCGAGTTTCGCGTTCCTGGTGGACAAGAGCGGGCGCGTGATCGCGTCGGCGAAGACCGACCTGATCATGAAACCTGCGACCGGCCTTTCGCCTGCGCTCGACTCCGATCACCTCGGCGCGCTGCAAACGGCGTCCGCGCCCGTCGCGGTCGACATCGACGGGGCCACCAAGCTGGTGCGCGCACAGCCGATCGCAGGCACCGACTGGTCGCTCGTCCTCGCGCTCGACAAGGCCGACGTGACGGCCGGCATGCGTGCGGTCGCGACCACGACGCTGGCTGCCATCCTGATCGTCGCGGTCATCGCGGCGGCGCTCGTCGGCGCGATGACGAATGCGGCTTTCAAGCGCATCCTGCTGGTTCGCGATGCGCTCATGGACGTCTCGAGCGGCAGCGGCGACCTGACGAAACGCCTGCCCGCCGACGGCGCGGACGAAGCCGCGCAGATCGCGCATGCGTTCAACCTGTTCGCCGAAAAGATCAGCACGATCCTGCTGCAGATTCGCGAATTCAGCGAATCCGTCAACCTCGCGAGCGCCGAGATCGCACAGGGCAACCAGGATCTGTCGAGCCGGACCGAACATGCGGCGTCGAGCTTGCAGGAGACGGCCGCCGCGCTCGAGGAAATCGCCGGCACGGCCCGCAACTCGGCCGATGCCGCCAGCCAGGTGAGCCGTCTGGCGGAATCCGCGTCGACTGTCGCGTTGCGCGGCGGCTCGGTCGTGAGCGAGGTCGTGTCGACGATGAACGACATCACGCAAGCGTCCGGCGAAATCGCCAACATCGTCGGCGTGATCGACGGCATTGCGTTCCAGACCAACATCCTCGCGTTGAACGCCGCCGTCGAGGCAGCACGTGCGAACGAGCACGGCCGCGGCTTTGCGGTCGTCGCGGGCGAGGTGCGTGCACTCGCACAGCGCAGCGCGCAAGCCGCCAAGGAGATCAAGCAGCTGATTCACTCGTCGGTCGAGAAGATCGAGGGCGGCTCCGGACTCGTCCAGACGGCCGGGGCGACGATGGACGAGATCGTCGAGGGCGTGCGCGGCATCACGGGTGTGATCGCCGAAATGACCGTGGCGGCGAAGGAGCAGAGCACGGGGCTCGAGCAGGTGAATCAGGCCGTGTCGCATCTCGACGACGCGACGCAGCAGAATGCGGCGCTCGTCGAGCAGTCGGCGGCCGCGGCGACGTTGTTGCGCGAGCAGGCTGCCAGGCTCGCGCAGACGGTCGGCGAGTTCAAGCTCGCGGACAATCGTGCGTCGGCGTTGCAGCCCGCTTGACGACGCGCGTATCGGCTACCCGACATTCGCGGCATGGACGGGTGCGGCACCTTCACCTGTGCGCGAATGTCCGGACAGCCTGAACCGGGCGCAGCCTACATGACCTGCGAAGCGTGCCCGGCGACGATGCGCCAGCCCGTGCCCGAGCGGCGCCAGAGGCGCGTATAGGCAAACGTGCCGTCGAACGCGATGCCGTCGAAATGGCCGGCGAGTGTCGCTTTCGTCGTGGTCAGGATCATCGCGTCGATCGCGCAGGCGCGCATTTCGTGGACGTCGAGTTTCTCCAGGCGCAGCAGCTTCGCACGATGCGCGGACAGGTCGTCTTCCTTGGAAATGATCTGGCCGGTCGGGACGGTGAACACCAGATCGTCGTCCAGCAGCGTATCGAGCGCGTCGACGTCGTTGACCAGCATCGCCGCACGCAGCGCGGTTTCAAACGGTTCGATGACAGTACGGATTGCATCCATGTCGGATCCTCGCTTCATCCCCGAAGGGTTGCACACGCAGCGGCGGCAGATAAAACCTACCGCGCATTCGACAGCGATTGACGCCGGACCAGCATCACCACGCAGATGCCGATCGACGCGATGACGTTGACGACCGGATAGAACGCGACCGCGCCACGCCACGTGTTCAGTGCCAGCAACGCCAGCGCGTACTTGAGCACGCACAGCGCGAAATAGGCGAGGCTTTCGCTCCACGGATCGCGGATCGTCTTGCGCACGGTCGGGCCGAGGCCGGCAAGCTCGATCAGCGTGACCAGGCAGATCGAGATCGTCGGGTCGTCGGTCAGCATCCACAACGGCACGGCCGACAGCGCCGCGCCCAGAAAAACCCAGTCGAGGCCGGTCCAGCCGCGATCGCCGCGAAAGATGCTCGCCACCAGCGTCAGAAGGCACGTGACGGCAATCGCCGCCGTGCACCATGCGGACGGCCCCGCGCCTGCAGCGAACTGGCCGGCCGCCGCGATCGCGGTGACGACCGACCAGACGAGCCACGTGAACGGATGCGGGCGAACGGTGCGCCGGTAGATCGCGAGCGCGTACGGAACCGCCGCCAGCAGGGACACGGCCGTGCCGATCACGCCAAAGACCGAAGCGGCACCCTGATCGATACTCCCCATCGACGCAACCTCGTGCGGACTGGCCGACCAGTATGTGGTCGGACGGCGCGGGGCGCAACGTCGTGCCGACGCAATGTTGCGTCGCGTTTTCACGCAGGCTCGCACCGGAATGCCGAAGCAATCACCTCCAAAACGAACGGCGCCGCGATCGTGACGCGGCAGGAAAACCCCGCTGCACGACGATCGAATGGATAGAAATAACCTCGTCAGTGAGAAGAAAAACTGTTCTTTCAAATCTCCTTTTGATCACCGACAGTTGGCCGACCGGACGACTGCCGCGATGCACGGTGGTCATGGGCCGAGGTCGTGGCCGCCAACGTCCGTCGTCGGGTAGAAGCCGGGCGGAGCACCCCACACAAGCGCCGGGTCGTCACAACGGAGCCTTGAATGAACCCAACTTCAACAGAAAGCCGTCAGCACGCGGACTGGAGACGTCTCGCGGCGCAGGTCGTCCCGAGAACGCTCGCGCATATCGGCGGGCGCGGCGTGCCGGCCCGCAGCGGGCGGACGTTCGCCGCGATCAATCCGGCGACCGAGGCCGTCATCGCGGAAGTCGCGTCGTGCGACGCGCCGGACGTCGACGATGCGGTGCGCGCCGCGCGCCACGCGTTCGAATCCGGCGTCTGGTCGCGCTGCGCGCCGGCCGAGCGCAAGCGCGTGCTGTGCCGGCTCGGCGAGCTCATCGCCGCGCATGGCGAAGAGCTCGCGCTGCTCGATTCGCTCAACATGGGCAAGCGCGTCGCGGACGCGTTCGGCATCGACGTGCCGGCCGCGGGCGGCCTGTTCGGTTGGTATGGCGAAGCCGTCGACAAGCTGCACGGCGAAGTCGCGTCGGCCGATCCCGGTAACCTCGCGGTCGTCACGCGCGAACCGCTGGGCGTGGTCGGCGTGGTCGTGCCGTGGAATTTTCCGCTCGACATGGTCGCGTGGAAGGTGGCGCCGGCGCTTGCCGCCGGCAACAGCGTCGTGCTGAAGCCGGCGGAACAGTCGCCGCTGTCCGCGCTGCGTGTCGCGGAGCTGGCGCTCGAGGCCGGCCTGCCGCCCGGCGTGCTGAACGTCGTGCCGGGTGACGGCGAGACCGCGGGGCGCGCGCTCGGACTGCATCCCGACGTCGACGTACTCGCGTTCACGGGATCGACGGCCGTCGGCAAGAAATTCCTCGAGTACGCCGCGCAGTCGAACATGAAGCAGGTGTGGCTCGAATGCGGCGGCAAGAGCCCGAACCTCGTCTTCGACGATGCGGACGATCTCGATCTCGCCGCACGCAAGGCGTGCTTCGGCATCTTCTTCAACCAGGGCGAAGTGTGTTCCGCGAACTCGCGGCTGCTGGTCCAGCGCTCGATCCACGATGCGTTCGTCGACCGGCTGATTGCGCATGCCGCTGCATTCATGCCGGGCGATCCGCTCGATCCGTCGAGCGGGATGGGCGCGATCGTCGACGAGCAGCAGCATCGGCGCGTGCGTGAATGGATCGCGCGCGGCCGCGACAGCGCGACGCTCGCGATCGGCGGCGGCGCACCGCGTGTCGACGGCAAGGGCTACTTCATCGAACCGACGATCTTCATCGACGTGCAGCCGGACGACGCGATCGCGCGCGAGGAAATCTTCGGACCGGTGCTGTCGGTGATGGCGTTCGACACCGAGGACGAGGCCGTGCGGCTCGCGAACGATTCGATCTATGGGCTCGCCGCGTCGGTGTGGACCGGCAGCCTGTCGCGCGCGCATCGCGTATCGGGCCGGCTGCGGGCCGGCACGGTGTCCGTCAACACGGTCGATGCGCTGAGCGCGCAGACGCCGTTCGGCGGGTTCCGCCAGTCGGGCTTCGGCCGCGATCTGTCGCTGCACGCGATCGACAAGTACACGGGCCTGAAGACGACCTGGATCAGCTACTGATTCGGCCCGGCGGGCCGCCAATGGCCGCGCCGGGCGGCACGACCGCGCTTTTATCCCTACAACGCACCGGAGACTTGCCCATGAATGCCCCCCACTTTCCGCATCGTACGACCCAGGACTATCAACGCAGCGACGCCGCGCATCACCTGCATGCATTCGTCGACCAGAAGGCGCTGAACGAGGAGGGCGCGCGCGTGATGGTGCGCGGCGAAGGTGTATATCTATGGGACAACGACGGCAACCGCTATCTGGACGGCATGTCCGGGCTGTGGTGTACCAACGTCGGCTATGGCCGCCCGGAGTTGGTCGACGCCGCCGCGCGGCAGATGAAGGCGCTGTCGTACTACAACATGTTCTTTCATACGACGCACCCGTCGGTGATCGAACTGTCGGAGCGGCTGTTCGCGCTGCTCGGCAATCGCTTCAGCCATGTGGTGTATACCAATTCGGGTTCCGAATCGAATGAGGTACTGATCCGCACGGTACGGCGCTTCTGGGACGTGATGGGCCAGCCGGCGAAGAAGGTGCTGATCGGCCGCGTGAACGGCTATCACGGGTCGACGGTCGGCAGCGCGTCGCTGGGCGGCATGGCGTTCATGCATGAAATGGGCGACCTGCCGATTCCGAACGTCACGCACGTCGACGAACCGTACTGGTACGCGAACGGCGGCGACCTGAGCCCCGAGGCATTCGGCAGGCAGGCGGCGCTGTCGCTCGAGCGCAAGATCCTCGAGATCGGTGCGGACCGCGTCGCCGCCTTCGTCGCGGAGCCGTTCCAGGGGGCGGGCGGGATGATTTTCCCGCCGGACGGCTACTGGCAGGAGATCGAACGCATCTGCCGCCAGTATGACGTGCTGCTTTGCGCGGATGAAGTGATCGGCGGCTTCGGCCGTACCGGCGAGTGGTTCGCGCATCGTCACTTCGGCTTCGAACCCGACCTGATCTGCATGGCCAAGGGGTTGACGTCGGGTTATGTGCCGATGGGCGGCCTGATCATGAGCCGGCGCGTCGGCGATGCGCTGGTCGACAAGGGTGGCGTCTATGCGCACGGGCTGACGTATTCGGGGCACCCGGTCGCGGCCGCCGTCGCGCTGGCGAACCTCGACGTGCTCGAGCGCGAGGGCCTCGTCGAGCGGACGAGGACGGATACGGGCCCGTACCTGCAGAAGGCGCTGCGCGACGCATTCGACGGTCATCCGCTCGTCGGCGAGATTCAGGGTGTGGGCGCGGTCGGTGCGATCCAGTTCGCGAAGGACAAGGCGACGCGCGAGCGCTTCGAGAACGAGGCCGACCTGACCTGGCACAGCCGGACGGTCGGTTTCGAACTCGGTGCGATCGTGCGATCGACCAACGGCCGCCTGATCGTTGCGCCGCCACTGGTGATCGATCATGCGCAGATCGACGAACTGGTCGGCACGATGCGCAAGGCGGTCGATGCGACAGCACGCGAAGTGCTCGGGATCGACTGCTGACCGGTCGAGCGGCGCGCTTTCGTCCGGCGACTGACTGCTCCGCGGCGCCGGTGCCAGCGTGAGGTGACAACCCGAATGTTCGAAGCGCACCGCGTGCGCTTCGCGCGTCAAGGCTCCGCTTTTGCCGCATGCACGTCGCGGCGAAACGCGCCGGGGCTCGTGCCCGTCCACTTGCGGAACGCGCGATGGAACGCGCTCGGCTCGGTGAAGCCGAGCTCGGCCGCGATCTCCGCGACGCTGAGCGCGTGAGCGCGCAGCAGCGACTGGGCCAGCGCGCCGCGCAGCTCGTCCTTGATCGCCGCGAAGCTCTGCCCTTCGCTGCGCAGGCGCCGTCGCAGCGTCGCCGGCGTCGTGCCGAGGCGCACGGCCAGCGCGTCGAAGTCGGGCCACTCGGCGGCCGGCAGCGCTTTCAGGTGCGCGCGCGTTTTCGCGACCCAGCCGGTGTCGTGCCGGTAGCGAACCAGCAGGTTGCCGGGCGCGCCGCGCAGGAAGGTTTTCAGTGCCTGCTCGGAACGGATCGTCGGCAGCGCGAGATACGCGGCGTTGAACGCGAGCCGGCTGTCGGGCCGGTCGAAATGCACGGGGACGCCGAAGAACTGGTGATAGTCGCTGCGCTGGTCGGGGCTTGGGCACGCGAAATCGATCCGTTGCAGCGGAATGCGCCGGCCGGTCAGCCAGCACGCGACGCCGAGCAGGATCAGCCAGAACGTGCGGTAGGCGAACGCCGGATAGGGTGCGCCCGTCTGCGTCAGCACGATTTGCGCCTGCCCGCCGGCCACGACGAGTTCGCCGTGCGGTTCGTCGAGCACCACGCGAAGGAACTGCAGCGCGCGGCGCAGCGCCTGCTCGAGCGTGCCGGCGTGCAGCACCGCGTGGCACAGCAGCGTGAAGCTGCCTCGTCGCATCGGGCGCGCGGCGAGGCCGAAGAATTCGTCGTCGAGCGTGCCGGCGATCGCCAGCCACAGCCGGCCGTACTGTTGCGGCGTGACGGGCTCGCGCACGGCGGCCGGGAGGCCGGCGGCGTGCAATACCGGTTCCGTCGGCAGGCCTTGCCGGCGCAGGCACGCGAGCGCGTCGTCGACGAAATCCGGCGAAATCATCTGCGGCCCCATTTTTTTGCGTCCTCCCGACATGGCAAAAGCGATCACGATTCTAGATTCTGTTTGTCATTGAATGCAATGTGCGGGCTGTCTACTATCGATGTATGCCCCATCGCGCTCCTGGCTCGACGGCGGCCATAACGTACAGGAGACACGCATGCCTGATGGAGCGACCGCCCGGGCGGTGCCGGCCTACGCCGACGCCGTGGCCCGGTTCAGAATCGAGACCGCCGCCGCGCAGCTGCACGGCGATCTGGAGCGCGGCATGAACGCGTGCGTCGAGTGCTGCGACCGGCACGCGACGGCGGACGCGGTCGCACTCGACTGGATCGACATCGGCGGGCGGCACCACCGCTTCACGTTCGCGCAGATGCAGGCGTGGTCGGCGCGGGTCGCGAACCTGCTCGTCGCGCAGGGCGTGAAGCCGGGCGACGTGGTGGCCGGCCTGCTGCCGCGCACGCCCGAGCTCGTCGCGACGATCCTCGGCGCGTGGCGCGCGGGGGCCGTCTATCAGCCGCTGTTCACCGCATTCGGCCCGAAGGCGATCGAACACCGGCTGCGCATGAGCGATGCACGCGTCGTCGTGACCAACGTCGCGAATCGCGCGAAGCTCGACGAGATCGACGATTGCCCGCCGGTCGCGACGGTGCGCGAACCGGGCGACACGCTGCCCGAGCGCGACATCGATTTCCGCGCGGCGCTCGATGCGCAGCCCGATACGTTCGAACCCGTGCCGCGCAAGGGCACGGACCTGTTCATGATGATGTCGACGTCGGGGACGACGGGCTTGCCGAAGGGCGTGCCGGTGCCGCTGTACGCGTTGCTCGCGTTCGGCGCCTACATGCGCGAAGCGGTTGATCTGCGCGCAGGCGACCGGTTCTGGAACATCGCCGATCCGGGCTGGGCGTACGGCCTCTATTACGCGATCACGGGCCCGCTCGTGCTCGGCCATGCGACGACGCTCTACGAAGGCAGCTTCACGGTCGAGAGCACGTACGACGTGATCGAACGGCTCGGCATCACGAGCCTGGCCGGCTCGCCGACCGCGTACCGGATGCTGATGGCCGCCGGGCCGGAAGCGGCGGCGCGCGTGAAAGGCAAGCTGCGCGTGGTCAGCAGCGCGGGCGAGCCGCTGAATCCGGAGGTCGTGCGCTGGTTCGACGCGGCGCTCGGCGCGCCGATTTACGATCACTACGGCCAGACCGAGCTCGGGATGGTCGTGAACAACCATCACGGTCTCGCGCACGTGGTGCATGTCGGTTCCGCCGGCCTGGCGATGCCGGGCTACCGTGTCGCGGTACTCGACGAAGCGGGCCGCGAGCTTGGCCCCGGCGAACCGGGCAACCTCGCGATCGACATCGCGCGCTCGCCGCTGCTGTGGTTCCGCGGCTATTGGCGGCAGGACACGCCGGCGATCGCGGGCGGCTATTACCGGACCGGCGACAACGTCGAGCTGGAGCCGGACGGCACCGTGAGCTTCATCGGCCGCGCGGACGACGTGATCACGTCGTCCGGCTACCGGATTGGCCCGTTCGACGTGGAAAGCGCGCTGATCGAGCATAAGGCCGTCAGCGAAGCCGCGGTGATCGGCGTGCCCGATCCGGAGCGTACGGAGATCGTGAAGGCGTTCGTCGTGCTGTCGAAGGGCTTCGACGGCACGCCGGAACTGGCCGAGGAATTGAGCCTGCACGTGAAGCGGCGGCTGTCCGCTCACGCGTATCCGCGCGCGATCGACTTCGTCGGCGCGCTGCCGAAAACCCCGAGCGGCAAGATCCAGCGCTTCGTGCTGCGCAAGATGGAAGCCGAGAAGGCCGCTCAACCCTGAATACGGACTGCGAATGAATATCAAGGATCGCGTTTTTCTGATTACGGGCGCCGGCTCGGGCCTGGGCGCCGCGGTGGCGCGCATGGTCGTCGGGGCCGGCGGCAAGGCCGTGCTGCTGGACGTCAATGACGATGCCGGGACGAACCTCGCGCACGAACTCGGGGCGGCCGCCCGCTTCGTGAAGACCGACGTGACGAACGAAGCCGACGGCCAGGCGGCCGTCGCCGCCGCGCGCGACGCGTTCGGCCGCATCGACGCGCTGGTCAACTGCGCGGGCGTCGCGCCGGGCGAGAAGGTCGTCGGCCGCGACGGTCCGCACTCGCTCGACCGTTTCGTCCGTGCGGTGTCGATCAATCTGGTCGGCACGTTCAACATGATCCGGCTGGCCGCCGAAGCGATGTCGAAGCAGGACGCCGATGCGGAAGGCGAGCGTGGCGTGATCGTCAACACCGCATCGGTCGCGGCGTTCGACGGGCAGATCGGGCAGGCGGCGTATGCTGCATCGAAAAGCGGCGTGGTGGGCATGACGCTGCCGATCGCGCGTGAACTCGCGCGCTTCGGCATTCGCGTCGTGACGGTCGCGCCGGGCATCTTCGCGACGCCGATGATGGCCGGCATGCCGCAGGACGTGCAGGACGCGCTCGGCAAGAGCGTGCCGTTCCCGCCGCGGCTCGGCCGCCCGGAAGAATTTGCGGCGCTGGTGCGCCACATCGCCGAGAACACGATGCTGAACGGCGAAGTCATCCGTCTCGATGGCGCGTTGCGCATGGCACCGCGCTGACACTGGAGGAAGCGAATCATGACGACTCAGGATCCGATCGTAATCGTTGGCACGGCGCGTACGCCGATGGGTGGTTTTCAGGGCGACCTGGCGGGGGCCAGTGCGAGCGACCTCGGCGCGGTCGCGATTCGCGCGGCGCTCGAGCGCGCGAACGTGCCGGCCGAACGCATCGACGAAATCGTGTTCGGCTGCGTGCTGCCGGCCGGCCAGGGCCAGGCGCCGGCACGACAGGCCGCGCTGAAGGCCGGGCTACCGCTCGGCGCAGGCGCGACCACGGTCAACAAGATGTGCGGTTCGGGGATGAAGGCCGCGATGTTCGCGCATGATCTGCTGCTGGCCGGTTCGGCGGCGGTGGCCGTCGCGGGCGGGATGGAGAGCATGACGAATGCGCCGTACCTGCTGCCGAAGGCGCGCGCCGGGATGCGCATGGGCCACGGTCAGGTGCTCGATCACATGTTCCTCGACGGGCTCGAGGACGCGTACGAGAAGGGCCGCCTGATGGGCACGTTCGCCGAGGATTGCGCGCAGGCGTACCAGTTCACGCGGGAGGCGCAGGATGCGTTCGCGATCGCGTCGCTCACGCGTGCGCAGCGCGCGATCGCGGAGGGGCGTTTCGTATCGGAGATCGCACCGGTGACCGTGAAGGCCGGCAAGACGGAAAGCGTCGTGTCGATCGACGAGCAGCCGGGCAAGGCAAAGCTCGACAAGATCCCGACGCTGAAGCCCGCATTCCGCGAAGGCGGCACGGTGACGGCCGCGAACGCGTCGTCGATCTCGGACGGTGCGGCCGCGCTCGTGATGATGCGCCGCTCGGAAGCCGAACGTCTCGGCCTCACGCCGAAGGCCGTGATCGTCGGGCATTCGACGTTTGCGGACAAGCCCGGCCTGTTCGCGACCGCGCCGATCGGCGCGCTGCGCAGGCTGTCGGAGAAAACCGGCTGGAACCTGCGCGACGTCGACCTGTTCGAGATCAACGAAGCGTTCGCGGTGGTGCCGATGGCCGCGATGCGCGACCTCGACCTGCCGCACGAGAAGGTCAACGTGCATGGCGGCGCGTGCGCGCTCGGGCATCCGATCGGCGCATCGGGTGCGCGCGTGATGGTGACGCTGCTGGCCGCGCTCGACACGTATGGGCTCAAGCGCGGCGTCGCATCGCTGTGCATCGGCGGGGGCGAGGCGACGGCGATCGCGATCGAACGGGTCGCGTAACGCATCGCGGAATACGCACGCTGCAACGCGGGCGACGGGTCTGGCGCGGGGTGAACCTGCGCCAGACCCGTCGCCCGATTTTCATTCGGGAGAACTTGCCTTCGGCGACACCGCGCCGCACGCACGAATCACGAGCTGCACGACCTGCT
The DNA here is from genome assembly GCF_055810675.1 of Burkholderia sp. YHN3-13. NCBI lineage: Bacteria > Pseudomonadati > Pseudomonadota > Betaproteobacteria > Burkholderiales > Burkholderiaceae > Burkholderia > Burkholderia sp. YHN3-13. The sequence goes on from NZ_JBVVNQ010000014.1 coordinate 13,853, forward strand.
CGGTCTTCTCGTCGAACGCCTTCTGCGTGAACGCGCGCTTGCCGCTCAGCGCGCGGATCTGCGCGTCGAAATCCGCGTAGTGCTGGGTGGTCGCCCAGATCAGGTACATCAGCGCGTGCGGGTCGATCGGCGCGAGCAACCCGCGCGCGATCCAGCCGTCGATCACGTTCACGCGGGTGTCGAACCACGGCTTCACGCGTTCCGACAGGATGTCCTGCATGTGCTCCGCGCCCTGGATGATCTCGTTGGCCCACACCTTCGAGCCGAGCGGGCGCCGCCGCGACAGCGCCATCTTCGCGCGCACGTAGCCGCCGATCGCCTCCACCGGATCGTCGCTGGCCTCGAACGAACCGGCCGCGCGATGCCATTCCTCGAACAGGTCGTCGAGCACGCGGCGGTACAGCGCGAGCTTCGTCGGGAAGTAGTAATGCAGGTTCGCTTTCGGCAAGCCGGCGCGTTCCGCGATCGTCGCGGTGCTCGCGCCGTCGAACCCGCGTTCGGCGAACACGGCCTCCGCACAGGCGAGCAGATGCGCTTCGTTGGATTCGCGGATGTGTGCCTTGCGTCGCCGCAAAGGCGCGGACGTCTCGTCGCTGTCGGTGGCTTCGGCTGCGGCCTCGTCATGTCTCATCGTTACCCTCGCGCGGCGGGCGTGCCGCGTTGGGCTTCATTCTAGCCGCTGATCCGCGTCGAACGCACGCATGCGGACAGCGCGTCCGCCGCGATGCTGCGTTGCGATGGCACGTTTCTCGCTCTGTCCATTCCCGCAAGAAAGAGATTGCTTTGGTGATTTTGATCGTCTAAAACCTGTCCAATCGGACAGGATTTAACGGGTTTCGCACACGACACAAGCATGCACCGCCGATGGGCGCGCATGCCCCGAAACCGGCATGACGCGCACCGGCACAGACCGGGCTGACGACATCACCGACCCCACAGGAGCGATACGAATGAATGCGGTATCGGAAACAGTGAAGCGGGCAGCGTTCGACACGTCGATCAAGGTCGACGGGAAGCGGTTGTGGGAGAGCCTGATGGAGGTCGCGAAGATCGGCGCAACGCCGAAAGGCGGCGTGTGCCGCCTCGCGCTGACCGATCTCGACAAGGCCGGCCGCGACCTGATCGTCGGCTGGGCGAAGGCCGCCGGCTGCACGGTGACGGTCGATACGATGGGCAACGTGTTCATGCGCCGCGCGGGCCGCGTGGCCGACGCGGCGCCGGTCGTCACGGGCTCGCACGCGGATTCGCAGCCGACCGGCGGCCGCTTCGACGGCATCTACGGCGTGCTCGGCGGCCTCGAGGTGATTCGCAGTCTCAACGATCACGGGATCGAGACCGAGCATCCGGTCGAGGTCGTGATCTGGACCAACGAGGAAGGCTCGCGTTTCGCGCCCGCGATGGTCGCGTCCGGCGTGTTCGCGGGCGTTTTTTCGCTCGAGTACGGGCTGTCGCGCAAGGACGTGGATGGCAAGACGATCGGCGAGGAACTGGCGCGCATCGGCTACGCGGGCGACGTGCCGTGCGGCGGGCGCAAGCTGCACGCGGCGTTCGAACTGCATATCGAACAGGGACCGATTCTCGAAGCGGAATGCAAGACGATCGGCGTCGTGACCGATGCGCAGGGGCAGCGCTGGTACGAGATCACGTTCACCGGCCAGGAAGCGCACGCGGGGCCCACGCCGATGCCGCGCCGCCGCGATGCGCTGCTCGGTGCGTCGCGCGTCGTCGATCTCGTCAACCGGATCGGCCTCGATCACGCGCCGTTCGGCTGCGCGACGGTCGGCATGATGCAGGTCCACCCGAACTCGCGCAACGTGATTCCGGGCCGCGTGTTCTTCACCGTCGACTTCCGGCATCCGGACGACGCGGTGCTCGCAAAAATGGATGCGGCGCTGCGCGACGGTGTCGCGCGCATCGCGGCCGACATCGGGCTCGACACGGCGCTCGAGCAGATTTTCTATTACAAGCCGGTTGCGTTCGATGCCGCCTGCGTCGAGGCCGTGCGCGGCGCGGCCGATCGCTTCGGCTACTCGCATCGCGACATCGTATCGGGTGCCGGACACGACGCATGTTATCTGGCGCAGGTCGCGCCGACCTCGATGGTGTTCGTGCCGTGTGTCGACGGCATCAGCCACAACGAGATCGAGGACGCGACGCCCGCATGGATCGAGGCCGGCGCGAACGTGCTGCTGCACGCGATGCTGTCGCGCGCCTGCGAGCCGGTTTCATGACGCATCGACCGTAGCAGTCGGCAGGCTGCGTATCGCCTGATTGCAGGATGCCTCAGCATGACCGCCCCGACTGTGCGTTCGCAGCCGGCGGGGACGGCTTTGTCTCCACTCAGTCGAAGGAACGCGTATGACCACCAAGCCAACCGGCGATATCGCCGCGCATCGCCTGTCGTCCACGCAACTCTCGTGCGAATTCGCCGATATCGCGCCGCTGCTCGATCCGACTGCCGCGGCGGCCGCCGCGAGCCGCTGCCACTACTGCTACGACGCGCCGTGCGTGCAGGCCTGCCCGACGCAGATCGACATCCCGAGCTTCATCCGCAAGATCGGCAACGGCAACCTGAAGGGCGCCGCGACCGACATCCTGTCCGCGAATCCGCTTGGCGGGATGTGCGCGCGCGTTTGCCCGACCGAGATCCTGTGCGAAGGCGCGTGCGTGCGGAATCACCAGGATGCGCAGCCGGTTGCGATCGGCGCGCTGCAGCGGCACGCGACCGACTGGGCGATGGCGACCGGCGCGGTGCAGTTCCGGCGCGCGCCCGACACGGGCCGCCATGTCGCGGTGGTCGGCGCGGGGCCGGCCGGGCTCGCGTGCGCGCACCGGCTTGCGCTCGCCGGGCATCGCGTCACGTTGTTCGACGCGCGCCCGAAGGCCGGCGGCCTCAACGAATACGGAATCGCCGCGTACAAGACCGTCGACGATTTCGCGCAGCGCGAAGTCGAGTGGCTGCTGTCGGTCGGCGGCATCACGCTGGCAACGGGCGTCGCGCTCGGCCGCGACGTGACGCTCGACGCGCTGCGCGAGCAGCACGATGCGGTGTTCCTTGCGATGGGTCTGGGCGGCGTGCGGGCCCTCGCGATCGACGGCGAGCAACTGGGCGGCGTGATGAACGCGGTCGACTTCATCGAGCAGGTGCGGCAGGCCGACGGGCTCGAGAACGTGCCGGTCGGGCGGCGCGTGGTCGTGATCGGCGGCGGCAATACGGCGATCGATGCGGCGGTGCAGAGCCGCAAGCTCGGCGCCGAGCGCGTGACGATGGTGTATCGGCGCGGCGTCGACGCGATGAGCGCGACGTGGGCCGAGCGCGAATTTGCGCAGAAGAGCGGCGTCACGCTCGTCACGCACGCGAAGCCCGTGCGCATCGCGGGCGCGAACGGGCAGGTGAGCGGCGTCGAATTCGAGGCGGCGTCGGGCGAGCGCTTCACCGTCGAGGCGGACATGGTGCTGAAGGCGATCGGGCAGACGCTGGTGCCGGACGGAATCGCGGCCGCGTTGCTGACGGCCGACGGCACGCGCATCGCGGTGGAGGCCGACGGGCGTACGGCGCTGCCCGACGTATGGGCCGGCGGCGACTGCGCGGCGACGGACGGCATCGACCTCACGGTGCAGGCGGTGCGGGACGGCAAGCGCGCGGCCGCCTCGATCGATGCGGCGCTGGCGGCGCGCGACGCGAAGGCGGCCTGAACGCGGGACGTATCCAGGCATACCGATCACGACACCATTCTTCTGGAGCCGACCATGGCCGACCTTCGCTGCACCATCGCAGGCATCACTTCGCCGAATCCGTTCTGGCTGGCGTCCGCGCCGCCGACCGACAAGGCCTACAACGTCAACCGCGCCTTCGAGGCGGGCTGGGGCGGCGTCGTCTGGAAGACGCTCGGGCTCGATCCGCACGTCGTCAACGTCAGTTCGCGCTACGGCGCCGTGCAGTGGAACGGCCAGCGCATCGCGGGGCTGAACAACATCGAGCTGATCACCGACCGTCCGCTCGACGTGAACCTGAGAGAGATCGCGCAGGTGAAGCGCGACTGGCCGGACCGCGCGCTGATCGTGTCGCTGATGGTGCCGTGCAACGAACGCGACTGGAAATGGATCCTGCCGCTCGTCGAGGATACCGGGGCCGATGCGGTCGAGCTCAACTTCGGCTGTCCGCACGGGATGAGCGAGCGCGGCATGGGCGCGGCCGTCGGGCAGGTGCCCGAATACGTCGAGATGGTCACGCGCTGGGTGAAGGAAGGCACGAAGCTGCCGTGCCTCGTGAAGCTCACGCCGAACATCAGCGATATCCGGATGGGGTCGCGCGCCGCGTACAAGGGCGGCGCGGACGGCGTGTCGCTGATCAACACGATCAACTCGATCGTCGCGGTCGACCTCGATCAGATGGCGCCGATGCCGACGGTCGACGGCAAGGGCACGCACGGCGGCTATTGCGGGCCGGCCGTGAAGCCGATCGCACTGAACATGGTGGCCGAGATCGCACGCGACCCCGAAACGCCGAACCTGCCGATCTCGGGCATCGGTGGCATCTCGTCATGGCGCGACGCGGCCGAGTTCATGGTGCTCGGCGCCGGCAGCGTGCAGGTGTGCACCGCGGCGATGCATTACGGATTCCGGATCGTGTCGGATCTCGCCGACGGGCTGTCGAACTGGATGGACGAGAAGGGCTACGCGACGCTCGACGATATTCGCGGCCGCGCGGTGCCGAACGTGACCGACTGGAAATACCTGAACCTGAAGTACGACATCAAGGCGCGCATCGACCAGGACCGCTGCATCCAGTGCGGGCTGTGCCATATCGCGTGCGAGGACACGTCGCACCAGGCGATCACGGCGACGAAGGACGGCGTGCGGCACTTCGAAGTGGTCGACTCGGAGTGCGTCGGGTGCAATCTTTGCATGCACGTGTGTCCGGTCGAGCAATGCATCACGATGGAGCGTGTCGATTCGGGCGACTACGCGAACTGGACCACGCATCCGAACAATCCGGCGAGTGCCGAAGCCGGTGCGGGCACCGCGGCGCCACCCGAGAAGCATGCGAAGGCGGCCTGACCGGCGTCCGGCGGTGTGCAATGTCCGCGCCGCCGCTTTTCGTGACCCCTGGGCCGGCATCGCACGATGCCGGCGCTGACGTTTTTCGTGGAGTGCGATCGATGACATCCGCAGCGAATCCCGCCGATCCCGACAGCGCCGCGGCGCGGGGCGGCAGCCTGTACAACGACGACCTCGCGCCGACGACGCCGGCGCAGCGCACGTGGAAGTGGTATCACTTCGCAGCGCTGTGGGTCGGGATGGTGATGAACATCGCGTCGTACATGCTCGCGGCCGGGCTGATCCAGGAAGGGATGTCGCCGTGGCAGGCGGTGATGACGGTGCTGCTCGGCAACCTGATCGTGCTCGCGCCGATGCTGCTGATCGGCCATGCGGGCGCGAAGCACGGCATTCCGTACGCGGTGCTCGTGCGCGCGTCGTTCGGCACGCAGGGCGCGAAGCTGCCGGCGCTGTTGCGCGCGATCGTCGCGTGCGGCTGGTACGGCATTCAGACCTGGCTCGGCGGCAGCGCGATCTACACGCTGCTGAACATCCTGACCGGCAACGCACTGCACGGCGCGGCGCTGCCGCTCGTCGGCATCTCGTTCGGGCAGCTCGCGTGCTTCCTCGTGTTCTGGGTGCTGCAGCTGTACTTCATCTGGCACGGGACCGATTCGATCCGCTGGCTCGAGAGCTGGTCCGCGCCGATCAAGGTCGTGATGTGCGTGGCGCTCGTGTGGTGGGCGACGTCGAAGGCCGGCGGGTTCGGCTCGATGCTGTCGGCGCCGTCGCAGTTCGCGGCCGGCGGCAAGAAGGCCGGGCTGTTCTGGGCGACGTTCTGGCCGGGCCTGACGGCGATGGTCGGCTTCTGGGCGACGCTCGCGCTGAATATCCCCGATTTCACGCGCTTCGCGCAGTCGCAGCGCGACCAGATGATCGGGCAGTCGATCGGGCTGCCGCTGCCGATGGCGCTGCTGTCGGTGGTGTCGGTCGTCGTGACGTCGGCGACCGTCGTGATCTACGGCAACGCGATCTGGGATCCGATCGACCTGACGAGCCGCATGACGGGTATCGGCGTCGGCATCGCGCTCGTGATCCTCACGCTCGACACGATGTGCTGCAACCTCGCCGCGAATCTCGTCGGCCCGGCGTACGACTTCTCGAGCCTGTGGCCGAAGGCGATCTCGTACCGTACCGGCGGGATGATCACCGCGACGATCGCGATCGTGATGATGCCGTGGAAGATCCTCGCGACGACGGACGGCTACATCTTCACCTGGCTCGTCGGGTACTCGGCGCTGCTCGGGCCGGTCGCCGGCATCATGATGGTCGACTACTTCCTGATCCGTGGCACGCAGCTCGATACGCGCGCGCTGTTCGACGAACGCGGCGGCTTCAGCTACGCGCGCGGCTGGAACCCGGCCGCGCTCGCCGCGCTCGCGGTCGGCGTGCTGCCGAACCTGCCTGGCTTCCTGCATACCGCCTTTCCGGCGTCGTTCCCGAACGTGCCGGCGTTCTTCAACACGCTCTACACGTACGCGTGGTTCGTCGGCCTCGTGCTGGCGTCCGGCGTGTACGGCACCTGGATGAAGTGGCGCGCCGGACAGCGCGCGCAGATCGCGAGCGCATGACGCGCGACATGCGTGTCGAGCGGCACCCGACAGTCAACGAGGAGGCAACCCCATGGCAATCCTGATTCGCGGCGGCACCGTGGTCGATGCGGACCGCTCCTATCGCGCGGACGTGCTTTGCGCGGATCCGCAGGACGGCGGCACGATCCTGCAGATCGCCGAGCAGATCGACGCGCCGGCCGGCGCGAGCGTCGTCGACGCGCACGACCAGTACGTGATGCCGGGCGGCATCGATCCGCATACGCACATGGAACTGCCGTTCATGGGCACGACCGCGAGCGACGATTTCTACTCGGGCACGGCCGCCGGGCTGTCGGGCGGCACGACGAGCATCATCGACTTCGTGATCCCGAGCCCGAAGCAGCCGCTGATGGACGCGTTCCGCGAGTGGCGCGGCTGGGCCGAGAAATCGGCGGCCGACTACGGCTTCCACGTGGCCGTGACGTGGTGGGACGAGAGCGTGCACCGCGACATGGGCACGCTCGTGCGCGAGCATGGCGTGTCGAGTTTCAAGCACTTCATGGCGTACAAGAACGCGATCATGGCCGACGACGAGATTCTCGTGAACAGCTTCACGCGTTCGCTCGAACTCGGCGCGCTGCCGACCGTGCACGCGGAGAACGGCGAGCTCGTGTTCCGGCTGCAGCAGGCGCTGCTCGCGCGCGGCATGACGGGGCCGGAGGCGCATCCGCTGTCGCGGCCGCCGGAGGTCGAAGGCGAGGCCGCGAACCGCGCGATCCGCATCGCGCAGGTGCTCGGCGTGCCCGTGTACATCGTGCATGTGTCGGCCAAGGACGCGGTCGACGTGATCACGCGCGCGCGCGGCGAAGGGCTGCGCGTGTTCGGCGAAGTGCTGCCGGGCCACCTGGTGATCGACGAGGCCGTCTATCGCGACCCGGACTGGACGCGTGCGGCCGCGCACGTGATGAGCCCGCCGTTCCGCTCGGCCGAGCATCGCGAGGCGCTGTGGCGCGGGCTGCAGTCGGGGCAGCTGCATACGACGGCGACCGATCACTGCGTGTTCTGCGCATCGCAGAAGGCGATGGGCCGCAACGATTTCACGAAGATCCCGAACGGTTGCGGCGGTGTCGAGGATCGCATGTCGGTGCTGTGGCATCACGGCGTGAATCATGGCCGCATCACGCCGAACGAGTTCGTGCGGATCACGTCGACGAACGCCGCGCAGATCTTCAACCTGTATCCGCGCAAGGGCGCGGTGCAGGTCGGTGCCGATGCCGACCTCGTCGTGTGGGATCCGGCCGCGACGAAGACGATCTCGGTGAAGACCCATCACCAGCAGGTCGACTTCAACGTGTTCGAGGGGATGACGGTGCAGGGCGTCGCGACGCACACGCTCACGCGCGGCGCGCTCGCGTGGGCCGACGGCGAGCTGCGCGCGGTGCGCGGCGCGGGCCGCTACCTGGAGCGTCCGCCGGCGGCCGGCTACTACGAGGCCGCGCGGATCGCGAACCGGTTGCGCGAACCGCATCCGGTCGAGCGCGCGGGTTGAACGACGCGTGTCATGCGGGGCATGTCCGTTCGAGCGGAGAGCGGCATGCCCCGCGTGCGTTTTCCGCCAGCTAGATAGAACAACTGATCAAGTCGGATAGATGCGAAACGGGAAACGATCGATGCGGCTGGTCACGGTGATTTTGTCGGCGTTGCAGGCGCGCGTATCGAGCGAGTAACATCCACCCACCCCATGCAGGGGCCGCGAGCCAGGGCCGCTCGCCGGACAGTTCAAATAGTGAGAAAGGAGCACAAGGTGGATATTCTGCGCAGTCTCCTCGGTATGCTGTTCCTGTTGCTGGTTGCCTATCTGCTGTCGAACAATCGTCGGGCGGTGAGCGGCCGGACGATGATCGCCGCGCTGCTCACGCAGTTCGCGATCGGCGCGCTGGTGCTGTTCGTGCCGTCGGGCCGCGCGGCGCTGGCCGGGGCCGCGAACGGCGTCAATCGCGTGCTCGACATGGGCAATCACGGCATCGCGTTCGTGTTCGGCGGGCTGGTCGACGCGCGGATGTTCCAGCTGTTCGGCGACGGCGGATTCGTGTTCGGCTTGCGCGTGCTGCCGATGATCATCTTCGTCACCGCGCTGATCTCGGTGCTGTACTACATCGGCGTGATGAAGTGGATCGTCGCGATCCTCGGCGCGGGGCTCGCGAAAGTGCTCGGCGTGAGCCGCATCGAGGCATGTTCGGCCGTCGCGACGATCTTCCTCGGGCAGAGCGAGATGCCCGCGCTCGTGAAGCCGTTCGTGCGGAACATGACGAGCGCCGAGATCTTCACGGTGATGGCGAGCGGCATGGCGTCGGTCGCGGGCTCGGTGCTGGTCGGCTATGCCGGCCTCGGCGTGAAGATGGAATACCTGCTCGCCGCGTCGTTCATGGCCGTGCCCGGCGGCCTGCTGTTCGGCAAGCTGCTGTTTCCGACCGTCGAGCCGAGCCGCGTCGTGGTCGACGGTCTCGATTTCGACGACAAGCGCGCCGCGAACGTGATCGAGGCTGCGGCATCCGGCGCGTCGGTCGGGCTGCGCATCGCGATCAACGTCGGCGCGATGCTGATCGCGTTCGTCGGGCTGATCGCGCTGATGAACCTGATCGTCGGCGGCGCGGCCGCGTTCGCGGGCTTTCCGCAGGTCACGCTGGTGGGCATCATCGGCCACCTGTTCGCGCCGCTGGCGTGGATCATCGGCGTGCCGTGGCACGATGCGACGCTCGCCGGCAACTTCATCGGCGAGAAGCTGATCTTCAACGAGTTCGTCGCGTACGGCGACCTGTCGCCCTACCTGAAGGGCGGCGAGCACGTCGCGGCGGCCGGCCTGCAGGTGCTCGACCCGAAGACGCTCGCGATCGTGTCGTTCGCGCTGTGCGGCTTCGCGAACTTCTCGTCGATCGCGATTCTCGCGGGCGGCTTCAGCGCGGTCGCGCCGGAGCGCCGCTCGGAAGTCGCGCGGTACGGCCTGCGCGCGCTGACGGCGGCCACGCTGTCGAACCTGATGAGCGCCGCGATTGCCGGGCTGTTCTTTTCGCTGCATTGAATCGTGCAGTAGACTCCGACCGTTCGAAGAGAGGCAACGATGTTTCTACCGCAGGAATTCATTCGCAGGAAGCGCGACGGACAACCGCTCGATCGCGACGGGATTGCCGCGTTCGTGCGCGGCGTGACCGACGGCAGCGTGACCGAGGGCCAGGTGGCCGCGTTCGCGATGGCCGTGTATTTCAACGACCTGAGCACCGAGGAGCGCGTCGCGCTGACGCTCGCGCAGCGCGACTCGGGCGACGTGCTCGACTGGCGCGCGCTCGATCTCGACGGGCCGGTGATCGACAAGCATTCGACCGGCGGCGTCGGCGATGTGGTGTCGCTGATGCTCGGGCCGATGGTGGCCGCGTGCGGCGGCTACGTGCCGATGATCTCCGGGCGCGGGCTCGGCCATACGGGCGGCACGCTCGACAAGCTCAGCGCGATTCCCGGCTACGACGTGATGCCCGCGACGGATGCGTTTCGTCGCACGGTGCGCGAGGTCGGCGTCGCGATCATCGGGCAGACCGCCCGGCTCGCGCCGGCCGACAAGCGCATCTATGCGATTCGCGACGTGACGGCGACCGTCGAGTCGGTCGCGATGATTACCGCGTCGATCCTGTCGAAGAAACTCGCGGCGGGGCTCGACGGGCTCGTGATGGACGTGAAGGTCGGCTCCGGCGCCTTCATGCCGACCGCGGAGAAATCGGCGGAACTGGCGCGCAGCATCGTCGACGTCGGCAACGGCGCCGGCATGAAGACGACCGCGATCCTCACCGACATGAACCAGTCGCTCGCGCCGTGCGCGGGCAATGCGCTCGAAGTCGCCTGCGCGATCGACTACCTGACGGGCAAGTCGCGCCCGGCGCGCCTGCATGACGTCACGATGGCGCTGTCGGCGGAGCTGCTCGTCACGGGCGGGCTGGCGCGCGACGTCGCGGCGGCGCGCGCGAAGCTGCAGGAGGCGCTCGATTCGGGTGCGGCGGCCGAACGCTTCGCGAGAATGGTCGCGGCGCTCGGCGGCCCCGCGGACCTGATCGACGTGCCCGCCCGGCATCTGGCGCGCGCGGCGGTGATCGTGCCGGTTCCCGCGCCGGCGACCGGCGTGGTGCAGCGGGTCGATTGCCGCGGGCTCGGGCTGGCGGTCGTCGCGCTCGGCGGCGGCCGCACGCGCGCGGAGGACGCGATCGACGTCAGCGTCGGACTGACGGCGCTGGCGGAGATCGGGCAGCGCGTCGAGGCCGGCGAGCCGCTCGGCTACGTGCATGCGCGCGACGGCGCGGCGGCTGCACACGCGGTGGACGCGGTGCGGCGCAGCTACGTGCTCGGCGAGACGGGCGAAGCGCCACCCACCCTTTACCAGCAGATCGGCTGACCCCACTCCCGGAGGCATCATTTCGATGGAACGAGACGAACTGATCGAACAGGCCAGGGCGGCGCGCGAACGCGCGTATGCGCCGTATTCGCGCTTCAAGGTCGGCGCGGCGCTGCAGGCGCGCGACGGGACGGTCTTCCACGGCTGCAACGTCGAGAACGCGTCCTACGGATTGTGCAATTGCGCGGAGCGCACGGCGATGTTCTCGGCGATCGCCGCCGGCTATCGCCCGGGCGACTTCGCACGGCTCGCGGTGGTCGGCGACACGGACGGCCCGATCGCGCCGTGCGGTGCGTGCCGTCAGGTGATCATCGAGATCGGCTTGCCCGACATCGAAGTGATCCTCGCCAACCTGAAGGGGGCCGTCGAGGTCACGACGGCCCGTGCGTTGCTGCCGGGCGCGTTCAGCCTGTAACGGCGCGCGCCGCGGCGGGTCGCACGCGTCACGCGCCTTCGCGCGTTTCGCGGATCGGGATCACGGTGCGCGCGCCGCACTGGCGCAGCAGGTCGCGCAACTCGTTGATGACCGGAAACACCTCGTGGTTCCAGTCGGCGCCCTGGCGATCGTGCGCTTCCTGTTCGCGCTCGACGATCCAGCGATCCTCGCGGAAGATGCGCTCGGTGAACCACACGAGCAGCGGCCACGCGAGATCGAGCGCGAACGGGATGCCGGGCTTGTGGATCGACAGCAGGCCGAACGTGCGGTTGGTGCGCTGTTCGGCGTCGAGCGGCACGTAGACGATCCACAGGTCCATCACGAGCGTGCCTTCGCTCGAACGGATCTGCAGCGTCTGGTACGGGTAGCCGGTGCGCACCGTCATCACGCTCTTGTCGGACTGGTCGGCCGGCTTCTTGCTCGCGCCGAACACGAGCGCCTCGCCGACCGGCTGCTTGCCTTCCATCCGCGCGAACGTGTAGTCGACCTCGACCCAGTCGTCGCCGCGGCGACGGCCCACCGAGCGCGCGCGCATCTGCCCCATCTGCTTGCGGTGCAGGAACTGATGGTTCATGTCCATCAGGTTCTCGTGCATGAACGAGTAGTGGCACTTGACCTCGCGGCCGAAACGGCGCGTCTTGTACGCGCGGTTGTCCGCCGATTCGAGGGCGGGGAACGGCCGTTCCTCGGCGAGCGTCGCGTCGCCCGGGAACACGAAGATCAGCCCGTGCGCCTCGCGGCACGGATACGCGCGCACGCCGTTGGGCAAGCGCTCGCGGCCGAGATAGGGCACGTCGACGCAGCGGCCGCTGTCGCACGCGTAGGTCCAGCCGTGATAGCAGCAGCGCAGCGTTTCGCCGCTGACGACGCCCGCGTGCAGCGGCACCTGGCGGTGCGCGCAACGATCCTCGAGCGCGTACACGGCGCCGGACTCGGTGCGCACGAGCACGATCGGCTCGCCGGCGAAGTGCACGCCGAGCGTCTTGCCGCGCTTGAGCTCGCGCGACCACGCGAGCGGGTACCAGTGATCGGGATGAATCGGCACACGGCGCAGGTCGCGCACGGTGGCGCCGGAGGACGATTCTCCAACGGTGTTGCTGTCAGGCAAAGGCACTGCGAGCATGCGTGACGCCTCCTGGGCGGGTAGTCCGGGCGCCGCAAGAAGCGGCGGGGATCTGGAGAAGTCTACGCGAAGTTGCCCGCGACGGCGGACGCGATGCGGGTTTGCCCCGGCATGGCGCGACGGGTTTCGTTGATGCGGCGCAAATCGGGACGCAGGCGGCGCGCGCCGGTCGTGCCCGGCCGCGCGGCGGGCGGTATCCCGTTACGCGGCCGGTGGCGGGTCATGAACGGGCGTCGCGCCACAGCACCGCGTCGGAACGGTACAGCGCCGGGAAACGCTGCTTCAGCCCGGCGACCTTCGGCAGGTCGTTGAACGCGATATACGGCGCGTCGGGATGCAGTTCGAGGTAGTTCTGGTGATACGCCTCGGCCGGATAGAACCCCTTGTAGTCCTCGACCCGCGTGACGACGGGCGCCGGGAACACGTGCGCCGTGCCGAGCTGCGCGATGTACGCGGTCGCGACCGCGCGTTGCTGCGCGGTGGTCGGGAAGATCGCGGACCGGTACTGCGATCCTTCATCGGGGCCCTGCCGGTTGAGTTCGGTCGGATCGTGCGCGACCGAGAAGAACACCTGCAGCAGCCGGCCGTACGTGATCTGCGTCGGGTCGTAGACGATGCGCACCGATTCCGCATGCCCCGTCAGCCCCGAGCCGACGAGCGCGTAGTGCGCGGTTTCGGACGCGCCGCCCGCATAGCCCGCGGTGACCTGCTTCACGCCCTTGACGTGCTCGAACACGCCCTGTACGCCCCAGAAGCAGCCGCCGGCGAGCACGGCCGTTTCGTCGTGCGACGCGCCGGACGTCTCGTCGAGCGTCGGGGCGGGCACGGTGCGCATCGGCTCGGCGGAATTGACGATACGCTGGTAGCCGAACACGGCGGCGGCCGCGAAGGCGACGGCGCCGATGCGGCGCAGCAAGGTCGCGCGCCGTCGCGCCGCGGCATCACGGGGGGAGATCGGGATCATCATTTGCTCCTTTTCAATGGGTCGGGGATACGGCGCCGGGTGGCGGCGCACGCGATCAACCGAAAGTGAATGCGTACGCATCGACACCGGGATCGAGGAACTCGATCGCGAACGTGCGATCGGCGATCGCTCCCGGCTGCCGCACGAGCTGATACAGGCGCTGGCCGGTGACGGTGCCGTAGCCCTGCGCGTCGACGTCGGTGCCGTGCGCGGCGCCGGGGGCCGCGCCGTCGAGCGTCACGCGAAAGCGCACGGGCTGGCCGTTCGCACCCGGGCCGAGTACGAGGTGCAGGTCGCGCGCATGGAAGCGGTACACGATCCGGCCGTCCGGCGCGGCGAGCGACGCGCGCTCGGCACCGACGTTCCAGGTGCCCGCGAGGCCCCAGTCGTTGAGGTCCGGCCGGGCCGGCGCGTCGTAGCGGTGCGCCGCATCGCGCACGGCGCCGCCCGGCGACGTGAAGCTCTCCGCACGCGTGTAGCCGACATAGGTTTCGGGCGAGCGGACGTCCGCGCTGTCGGCCGCCGCGAGCGCCCCGTTCGCGGGCGCACCGGCCAGCCCGAGCGGCACGTTCAGCGCTTCCGGATGGCCGGCTTCCGCGAGCAGCGACTGGATCGCGCGCTCCGACTGCGCGTATTCGCCTTCGCCGAAGTGGTGATGGCGCACGCGCCCTTGCGCGTCGACGAAGTAGTGCGCCGGCCAGTATTCGTTGTTGAATGCGCGCCAGATCGAATAGCCGTTGTCGATCGCGACCGGGTAGTCGATGCCCAGGTCGTGCACGGCCTTCTTCACGTTGCCGATGTCGCGCTCGAACGCGAATTCCGGTGCGTGCACACCGATCACGACGAGCCCGTACGGCGCGTACTTGCGTGCCCACGCGTTCGTGTACGGCAGCGTGCGCAGGCAGTTGATGCATGAATACGTCCAGAAATCGACCAGCACGACCTTGCCGCGCAGGCCGGCCGCGGTCAGCGGCGGCGAGTTCAGCCACTGCACGGCGCCGTCGAGCGACGGCAGCGTGCCTTCGACGGGCAGCGCGGACGGCGTCGTGACGGCCGCGCGCATCATCGCACCGCCACCGGCCGGTGCGCCGTCGGCGGCCGCGGCCATCATCGCGCCGCCGGTTGCGCTGTCGGCAGCGGTGCCGGTCGCGGCCATCGCGGCCGGTGCACCGTTCGAGCGTCCGCCGAGGCGGTCGACCAGCTTCGTCTCGAGGCCGCCCGTCGTGACGGTCGACAGCTGCGCGAGTGCGCCGGTGTCGAGGCCGAGCGCGATCGCGCCGACGCCGGCCAGCAGTGCCGCGCCGATCCCGCGCCGGATCCATTCGCCGGCGCCGAGCGAGCGCTTCATCGCGGCGAACACCTTGCCGCCGATCACGAGCGCCACGCCGAGCGAGGTCGCCGCGCCGGCCGCATACGCGACGAGCAGCAGCGTCGTACCGACGCTCGCGCCGCGCAGGGCGGCGCCGGTCAGCACGAGCCCGAGGATCGGGCCCGCGCACGGCGCCCACAGCAGGCCGGTCGCGACGCCGAGCAGCAGCGACGAAGCGGGGCCGGCCGGGCGGCCGGCGCGCTGCGCGAAGCCGGTGAGCCGGTTGCCGGCCGCGACGAGCGGGCGCGTCAGGTGTTCCGCGAAGCGCGGCATCAGCAGCGTCAGGCCGAATACGGCGAGCAGGACGATCGCGATCCAGCGGCCGGCCTGGTTCGCCTGTGCGACCCAGCCGCCGCCGACGGCGGCGAGCGTCGCGACGACGGCGAACGTGAGCGCCATGCCGGCGAGCAGCGGCAGGCCGGTGCGCACGAACGGCTGGTCGGCGCGGGCGAACACGAACGGCAGCACGGGCAGGATGCAGGGGCTCAGGATCGTGAGCACGCCCCCGAGATAGGCAAGGACGATGAGCAGCATGGTGCGTTCTCCAGTCGGTCGGAAGGGGGGCCGGATCAGGCGGCGGCCGGATGGAAGGTGAGCGCGAGGCCGTTCATGCAGTAGCGCAGGCCGGTCGGCTGCGGGCCGTCGTCGAACACGTGGCCGAGGTGCCCGCCGCAGCGCCGGCAGTGCACTTCGGTGCGGACCATCCCGAACGTCGTGTCGGTGTGGGTGTCGACCGCGTGGTCGAGCGGCTTCCAGAAGCTCGGCCAGCCCGTATGGCTGTCGAACTTGGTGGCGGACGAGAACAGCGCGAGCGCGCAGCCGGCGCACGCGAACGTGCCGGCCCGGTGTTCGTCGTTCAGCGGGCTGCTGTACGGCCGCTCGGTGCCGGCTTCGCGCAGGATCGTGTACTGGGCGGGCGTGAGCCGGCGATGCCATTCGGCATCGCTGAGCGTGACCTCGAAAGGGGCCGCCGGTGCGCCGGCCGGCGGCGCGGCGAACGCCCGGCCGACCAGCGCACGCCGTCCGGCGGACGACAGCGCCGCGAGCGCGGCAAGACCGGTGGCGCCGGCGAACAGCAGATGTCTGCGGGTGGGCATGATGGGCTCCTGGAAGCAGGTCCTGAAAACATGCGCCCATCGTAGACAGCGGCCGGTGTCGAAGTCCTCACGGAAAGTTAAATGAATCGTGACATCTGGGGTGTTCCGAGGGGGGCGGTGGAATCCGTCGATGTTCCAGCTGGCAAGCGTCTTCGGACGGGTGAGCTGACGATATTTACCGCGCAGCGGTTCGCGCCGCGTTTTTAAGTGTTTTTTTAGTTTTCGTTGAGTTGCGTGGCGAATCCGGAGTCAGATCCGCCTGTCCTCGCAATCCTTGAGCAATTCGCCAAGTGCGTCGAATACCACCCGCACGCGCCCCGGCACGGTCGCCGAGACGGTGCTGCGGCAGCTCGCATCGCGCGCTTTGTCTGCTTGAGTCCGTTGCAACGATCCGTATCACTTCGTCGCGTTGCGTGACGAGCGTGGGTGACCACCCGACAGGGGGGGCGCCCGCTCCGCGGACTCGAGCAGTGCGACCCCATGCGTGCGATTGACTTGCGCGACAGTACGATCATGAGCGATGACCTTGCTCCGACATCCCGAGACTCGCGAACGCCGAATCGCTTTGGAAGCGGTGACATCGGATTACCGACGGCAAAACGGTCGTTCGTTCGCGCAAGCGATCCTCGCGTTCCACCCGTCGACGCGATGGCGTTGTGCTCGGGTTCCTGAAAGACGACGGTGCAACCGGGCAACGACGATGACGAGAAAAACTGCCGTGCGCTACGAGCTAGTGCACTGGAAGCTCGCCGCTGCCTTTACATCTCCACCGATATACTTGGGCCACAGGGGATAGCGGCACAACGGGCGCGTCCTCCCGAGCGTGGCGGCGTTGAGGTCGCTCATCGTCAGTGTTTCAGGTGCCTTGCCGCTTTCTACCCATTCATCGAGTGCGGATAGCGAATCGATGGCGGGATGAAAGGGGCCTGTGCCGTGGCCGACCCCCGGCATCAGATAAAACCGCACGAAGCCGTCGATCGTTCCTTGTCCGAAGCGCTGCACCAGACCGGCGTAATAGTCGGTGCTCGAGTCGGTGCTCACGATCTCGTCGGCAAGGCCGTGCGTCATGATGAGCTTGCCGCCTTTCGCGACATAGGCGCTCAGGTCGGTGCTCGTTGCATCGGTCAGCGCCGATAGCGCCTGGACGCGCGACTGATACGCACCGGGATTGACCGGATCGAACGTCAACGAATCGAACGTGGGCACGCGCGTGACAAAGTACTTGACCCATTGGTCGCCTGTCACCCACTGGTTCGCGTCTTTCTTTCCCGCGGGATTCCCGGGTACTTTCGATTCGCCGAGATCACGCGTCGTGTACGGCCCCGCGAACACCGAACCGGCGAGGATGTTGTAGCCGGCGTATTGCGTCACGCCGTTCGCAAGCGGATAAGGCAATTGCAACGGTGCAGCGATGGTCTGAATGGTCGCGATCTGCGCATCCGACAGACAGGTGTCGCCCGAATCCGCGCCGTTCGGGCAACGCACGGACGCCAGCACCGTCGCCGATTGCGCCTTGCACGCCGCCACGTTGGACACGATGCCGTCGGCGACACCGTCGAGCGCATCGCACGCGCTCATGACGGCATTTTGCAGCAGTACCGTTTTGGCGACATCGAGCCAGCCTGCGCCGTTGTTCAGGTAGAGTGCGCGGCCGAGCGCGACATTGCTCAAACGCAGCCCGGTATAGTTGAGCGCCGGGCGATTCACGACGATACCGTCATAGTCGGCGGGCCAGCGTTGCGCTTCGCTCAACCCGTCCCGACCGCCTGTAGAACTGCCGAAGAAATAGGTTTTGCCGGGCGCGCTCGCGTAGCGCTTTCTGATGAGCGCCATCGCGACGTCGTGTGTCTTCTTCAGACTCAGGCCGCCGTAGTTCGCCAGCGACTCGTCATTCGCGGCGAACTTGCCGTCGGTGATGCTGGTGCTCTGATGCCCGGAATCGTCGCCGAACGTCGCGTAGCCGTCGGCAAGCGGCGTCGGCGTGCCCGTTGGCGCCATGTCGAGCGCGTCGACGCCGGTAATCAGCGTACCGTCGAAGCCGCCGCCGCCATAATGCAGCGCCTTGCGGTTCCAGTGGGTCGGCAGATTGACCTGAAACCTGATCGACGGCGCCGCGGGATCGACGGGAGCGATGGCCCCATTCACCTGACAATATTCACCGGCGGCCTCCACCAGCGTGGCGCTCGTGATCGTCGCGCCGCCGGTCGGCTCGGCAATCGACGATGCCGGAATCGCCAGGCCGTTCAATGCCGCACATTGGGCCGCGGCTGACGGCGGTGGCGGCGAACTCGCCGAAGCGCCGCCGCGCGACTCATTGCCGCCGCACCCGCTGATGCAAAGGCTGAGGGCGAGTGCCCCCCACAACGGTCTGTTGTCCATCGTCGTCTCCAGGATGAATGGATTGCTATTCGACAGCACCGCCTGCCTGCTCGACGCCAGATTCGGCGAGCCGAACGGAGGGGCCGAACAGTGCGCACACGCCGGCCTGCGATACGAACATTGCATCGCCGCTGTGCCCCGCGCCTTGAACTTCATGCAGCACATGCCGCAATGCCGGATGCCGGGCGCGCAGATAGGCGTAGTACGCGCGGCCGCGTGCGAGGCGGTGCGGGCCTTGCATCATCGCCTCGCATGAGCGGTCGAGAGCCGGGTGCGCCGGATCGTCGTCGTGCGCACCGAGCAGATAGGTGACGTCGTGATCGACATAACGACGTTCGAGCGATTGCGCGTCGAGTCCGTCCGCGTAGCGGGGAAGTCGCGACGTGCCGTATTTCCATTCATTGAATCCGGCGCATGCGGTTCGATCGATGCCCTCGCAGTGCGGACGCCACGCGTCGAAATACACATACGACGAAGGATTCGCGATGACGTAACGTACTTTCACACCGCGTGCGAGACAACATGCCGTAGCGTTGCTGAGTATCGCGTGCCGATGCGCGACCTGCGCACCTCCGGAATGTCCCGCGATCACGATCTCGCGCAGCTTCGGATAGCGGCCGCTCTGCATGCCCTGCACGTAATGTTCGACGAGCGCATCGAGCACATCGAACGAGCTGAGCGGCGCTGGACCGACTGCGTCAAGTCCGCCCATCCACGAGGTCCATTCCCAATGCAGACAGGCGTCCGCCAACCGGTGATACGCGACGTCGGCCGTCGCGAGAAATTGCGGCACGGCGAGCATCACGCTTTTCGCATCGGCCGTGGAGGCGTCGAGCGCGCGCTGCGTCGATCGAAGGTATGCGTCGGCGTCGCGCAATCGGCCGTGCAGTATCACGACGACCTGCGTCGCGGTTGCCCGTGCGGCGGTGCCGCCCGTGAACAGCGGCACGTTCGCTGCGCCGCGTGACGTCGAAACGGTCAACCGCTCGCTGGCGACGACCTTGACGGGTACTTCGTTGCGTGGACGCATCTCGTGGTTCCGGGGAAGGCACATCGCGGCGCTCATGCTGTATCACCCGGCCACAGGTCGGGCTCGCGGCGCAAGCGTCGCCCGGACGACGTGAACCCGACCAGCAACAACGAGACGATGCCGGCGAACACCAGATACCACGCCGGTACGATGCGCGAGCCGGTGACGTCGATCAATGTCGAAACGGTGAGCGGCGCGAGTCCGCCAAACAGCGTGACGGCCACGTTGTACGACAGCGCCACGCCCGTCGAACGCATGGCCGTCGGAAACAACTGCGTCAGCATGCCGGGGTGCGCGCCCGACATGACGCTGAGCACGACCGTCGCGATTATCTGCGCGCTGAAGACGCGTTCGGGCGAGGGCGCCGCGAGCACCCATGCGAAAAGCGGATAGGCAGCGCATACCCAGGCGATCGTCACCGGAAAGAACAGTCGATACGCGCCGAAGCGGTCGGCAAGCTTCCCTGCCAGCGGATAGCCGACAATGCCGATCAATCCGGAGATCGCCGTGCCGAACAGCGCGTTCTTGAGCGGTAGATGCAACTGGTGTTCGACATAGAGCGGCATATACGAGTGCCACAGATAATTGGTCGCGGCGCCGATGATGATGACGCCCATCGCGCATAGCGCCGCATCGCCGCGCTCGCGAATGAATGTCCGTAGCGACTGGCGTGGCGCATGTCCAAGGCGCTCCCGCAACTGTACGAATTCCGGCGACTCGCCGACCTTGTGGCGGATGTAGAAGCCCACGGGCCCCACCAGCGCGCCGAGCAGAAATGGCACGCGCCAACCCCACGTCACGAGCGACTGGTGCGACAGCTGCGTGGTGAGCAAGTACGAACACAGCGACGACAGAAGCAGCGCGACGGCCTGTGACGTCATCTGAAAACTGCCGAAGAACATCTTGCGCCCTGGCGGCGCGTATTCCGTCAGCATCGCGGCCGCTGTCGCGAACTCGCCGCCCACCGAGAGCCCTTGCAGAATACGGGCGAGGACGACGAGGAGCGGTGCGGCCATGCCGATGGCTGCGTAACTGGGTGTCAGGCCCATCATCAGCGTGCTCGCCGCCATCAGCAGAATCAGCAGCGACAAGGTTTTGCGCCGACCGTAGCGGTCCGCGCATGCGCCTATCACGATGCCGCCTAGCGGCCTCACCACGAAGCCGACCGCGAACGTCGCAAGCGTCAGCGTGATCGACACAAATCCGTTGCCGACAGGGAAAAACACCTGCGCGATGATCTTCGCGAAGTAGCCGTAGATGAGGAAGTCGAACCACTCGAGGCCATTGCCGATGACCGACGCGAGCACCGCGCGGCGGGTTTGCGAACGGCTGAGTGCCGTTGCGGCCGACGCGTGCACAGCCGCTTGCAAGGTGGATTGCATGTGTCTCCTTTGATGCGCTTCCAGCTTTTGAAGCAAGCGTACGTGTCGATGTCGCGAATGTAAAATACCGATGAGACACGGTTGCCATATCCAACGCATATACCAGACAAACGATGGAACTCAGACAGCTGCGCTATTTCCTCGCCGTCGCCGAAGAAGGTCAGTTCACTCGGGCCGCCGCGCGACTGCATATCCAGCAGCCGCCGTTGTCGCAGCAGATTCAGGAACTCGAACAGGAACTAGGCTTCGCGCTGTTCGTGCGGCAGCCCCGCGGCGTCGTGTTGACGGCGCCCGGCGAGATCTTCGCCGCACGCGCGCGTACGGTACTGCTCGAACTGAACAACGCCGTCGTCCATGCGCGCCGAGTGGCGCAAGGCCGGATCGGCACGGTGCGTATCGCGCTCACGAGTTCGGCGGCGTTTCACCCCCTTACGCCTACCGCTATTCGCAATTTTCGGGACATGTACCCCGAGATTTCGATCGAGATGAGCGAGGTGAATGCGGCGGAGATCATCGAAATGATGTTGAACGGCCGCGCGGATGCCGCCATTCTCCGCAAACCGGTCGAAACGCCCGCTGACCTACGCTTCGAACTCCTCGCCGAAGAACGCATGTTGCTGGTGCTGCCGGTGGGGCACAGGCTGGTCAGCAGTCGTTCCGTGTCGCTCAAACAGCTCGCGAACGAATCGTTCATCTTCGTGCGTCGGCCGGGTGCGCCCGGCATGTACGCGGACTTCATTCGCGCTTGTCAGGCGAAGGGATTCGAGCCGCACGTCGCGGAAGAGGTGCCGCGCATGGTGACGGCAATCAATCTCGTGGCGGCGGGCGGCGGCGTATCGCTCGTTCCGGCGTCGATGCAACGTTACCATCAGGAAAGCGTGCGCTACTGCCGTGTGGCCGGCGATCATGCGTTTCGCGCGCCGTTGCATCTCGTTACCCGGCATGATTTGCAAAACCCCGCCGCGTCGCATTTCCGTGAAGCGTTGCTGATGTTTGTCCAGCGTCACCCGCATCGCGAATAAGCCTGAGAACGGCAAGCACCTGACGGATGGCGCGGTCTGCCGAGTTCCATTGTGCAATGTCGACAAATTCCCGGACGCTCGGGCTGCCTTCTCGGACGCTCCGTCGCATCGCGTGATCGTGGGGAGCGATCGGTTACAGGTGATGGTCTGTGGCCCGGCGGGGCAAAACGGGTTGCCGGCGGTACAGGATGCGGGTCGCTCCGATGGCAAAGCCGACCGCAGGGTTTGCCGATTTCCCGCTTTTCGTGCATGTATGGCCCCGCCGCCTTTTGCAAGCCTCTTGTTTGGGATGTCGAAACGGTCTACATGCCTCTATCCGGCTCGCCTGATGCGAACGCATGGCCGGAACGCCAATCGTGACGTACTGGCTGTCGCGACACGACCGCGTTCATACGGTCGGACAACGGCATCGAATCCGTCGTTGCCGGCGCCACGACAGGTTTCTGCCGTGAAGGCGACGTGGTCGCGTGTCATCGTATTCACGAATTGCCTGGCCATCCCGTCAATTTGTGTGCCACGCTGCCTGCAGGCACATTGGCTTTGGCGCGGTGGCACGCCGCGAGCTGTGCCAATAGCGTCGAAACGAGTCCGAACGCAACGCGTCGCATTTTGCCGCTCTCCGGCGACGTCGATATGTCGAATAGGGCGTCGGCGCGACATTGCTGCATCAATTTGGTGCGCCCATCAGGGGTATATCCATATTTAACGAAACGTTTGCGTGGCACCGTTTCGAAATATTCGGTAATTGCACCGCTATTCGAGCGTCGATACAGCACGGGATACTGCGTGGA
This sequence comes from Burkholderia sp. YHN3-13, assembly GCF_055810675.1. Taxonomy (NCBI): domain Bacteria; kingdom Pseudomonadati; phylum Pseudomonadota; class Betaproteobacteria; order Burkholderiales; family Burkholderiaceae; genus Burkholderia; species Burkholderia sp. YHN3-13. The sequence continues at coordinate 36,513 of NZ_JBVVNQ010000014.1, forward strand.
TTTCCAATGACATCGGATGAATATGTCCGTCGCGAACGTTTGCCTCGATATCGAAGCGAATACAAATCGTACTTCGCACCACCCATTCGTGTTCAGCAATTTCCGATCAGGGCTCACACGATTACATCGATTGCCGTCTGCATTACACCCGGGACCCGTGCACGCGACATCGATTTGAACGTGATGCCGAGGTGCACGAATAATCGAGGCAACTGCCCGAATTTGCGGTGGTCCGCACACCCATGCGGTCGCCGAAACATCTCCCCTCATCCAGCCCTGATCCACCGGCTCACGGGCGTCATGCACCGGGCGGCCCGAATTTCGTCGCAATTATCCTGAGCCCGGTAAGTTTCCCGTTATCCCGATCGATATCCGCTGTCGATGACTAGCGTCAATTTTCTATCGAATTTTGAGAATTAATTCACATTCCATCCGGCTATTGCCAATAAACAGGGTCGCATCACGGGCTTGATTGATTCCGACAACAACACGGCGGAAACGGACATTGATAAATCGGCTAACAATCCCAGCCGCATATGATGCGGCGCAGAAATCAAGAAATGTAAGAAATTGTTAAAGGGCCGCAAGATGCAAACAGTATCGAATCATTCGTCGGCGGGGTTAAGCGTGAATCGTGGCAGAGGCTCCGGAACCGGGCATCAACGGGTAAGCGTAATCGTACTGTTGCTCGAGGGTTTTTCGATTATGCAGATGGGCAAGCTGGCGGCAGTGTTCGAACTCGCCAATCAGCTAGGTCGGGCCGAGGGCGCATTCGCCGACCACTACGAATTGCGGCTTTATTCGATCCATGGCGGCCCGGTTCGTTCGTCGTCCGGTGTCGGAATCTGGACGGACGCCACCCGCATGCTCGATGCAAGCACGGTTCACGCGATGTTCGTCCTGAGCGGAGAGGGTGGGATCGATGCTCTCGACGAGCAATTGATCGCGTGGCTCAGGCACGCGCATCAGCGCGCGCGCGTGGTCAGGGGCAGCGGTGGCGGCCGGAAGCTGTTGACGCAGATTCACCTGGCGCAAAAGGAGGCCGAGAAGGTGTTGCCGTCGGCGGACGACGACGGCGCTTCGCACCTCGGACGCGACGACATCGAATGTGCGGGTGACGAAGACGACGGGCCGTTCTCGGACGCGTTGTCGATCGTGCGCGTGGACATGGGTTACGAAATCGCGCAGGAAATCGTGGCGTGCATGGTATCCGGTGCGAACCGCAAGCTGACCGACGTGCTGTTCGGCGCTCGTGTCGCGCGCGCCAGCACCTTGATCCGACGCGCGGCCCATCACCTGCGCGTCAACAGCGAGAATCGGATCTCCATCGCGGACGAGGCGCAGGCCGCCGCGATGAGCGAGCGCAATTTCCTCCGGCGATTCAAGAACGAGATCGGTGTGACGCCAACCGAGTTCGTGTTGAGAATCCGCCTTGAAAAGGCCTGTCGCATGCTGATCGAAACGGACCTTCCGGCCGATAAGGTCGCGAGACGAACCGGCCTTGGCAGCGGCGACCGGATGGCCAAGCTGTTTCGCCAGCACTTGCAGACTTCACCAACCGAGTATCGGGCCGCTGCTCGAAAAGGCGGCGAAGCCTCGGCGGAAATGCTGTATGCGTCGGATCTGAGCAGCTGGATGAACAACGCGACATCGTAGTCGCGAGCGTGCCTTTCGTCACTCGAAACCGATACGTCAATTCATCGTGCCGGGCGTAATGAGTTTCCGGATGAACGGTATTTCAATCGAATGACAGGGCGCTCGATTCGTACTGCAAAATTCGTATATCGGTGGATCGACGCGCAACGACGGCGGATTCGGCCACAATCGTGGCGCCGTCCGACACCCGCCGCCCGAACCGCGTATCCGCTCGATTAGGTTATCGACTGGCCTTTCGAGGAGGCGGCACCCCGGTACTCCTCGGAATTTTGCCTGCCGTGTGTTCGTGAGCGCACCGTGCAGGCCTTTTTATTCCTCGAACCAGCATTCGCGCGGACATTGACCGCCGATGCTCGCTCGTCTGTTCCGCGTGGCACCCGGCGATGAAATCGCCGTCTGGCATGGCGAATGTCACCGGCAACATGAATCCTGCATTGGCGGGAGGCGGCGTAGTGCCGTAGCGGTCGTGATTCGAGAATCACTGAAAAGACGTGCGTCATTTCGCACGGAATGTTATCGGGACAATCGTGAGGGCGATCGGATAAATCCGGCATGGATTCACCCTTGATTCCATCAGCCATCAACAAGGCGAATTCGGACGCAAGCGATAAATGCGCAAGTCGCGATGAATATGATGCACTGCGGAAACACGGAAGTGACGACATTCCGACGGGCACACGGATGGGCACGCTGACCGGCGAGCGCACCGCAGCGTGCCGCGGCATAGCGGAATGACCGCCTCGCGGCGCCATGAGTTCTGACGTGAAGTGCCGGTGCGGAACGCGGATGGATGCTGGACTGAAAATTAGGAGTTCATATCAATGAATTCGTTGATCAATCGAGCGACCGATATCGGGCTGATCGTGCTGGGCGCGTTCATTCCCGCGTTGATCGGTGCCACCGGCGGCGCGCGCGGGACGCTGTTCGACGGCGCGCTCGTCGCGTTTGCCGCCGCGCTGGCCTTGTCGGTATTTCCCGCCTGTGGCATCTACGACGCGGCGCGCACGCGTTCGGCACTGCACGTGCTCGGTCGAACCGTGCTCGCGTGGATCGTCGTGCAGGGCGTGAGCACCGCGCTGCTGTACATGCTGCATCGCGCGCACGTGCTGTCGAGCGAGTGGTTCGTGTACTGGACGCTCGCCAGCGGGATCGGCCTGATCGCGTTCCGTGCGCTGACGCTCGCGCTCTTCGGAATGATCGAGCGTGCCGGCGATCGGATGCGTGCGGCGGCCATCGCGCACGCCGACCTGCGCGGCCAGCGCGAGATCGGCCACCGCGCGGTGGGGCGCGTGAAGCGCATGGTCAAGCGCGGCTTCGACCTGGTGTGCGCGTCGTTGCTGCTCCTGATGCTGGCGCCGGTATTGCTGGGCATCGCGTGGATCGTGCGGCGCGACGGCGGCCCGGCGATCTTCGGGCACGAGCGCGTCGGCCGCGACGGCCGGCGCTTCAAGTGCTTGAAATTCCGCTCGATGGTGACGAACGCCGATGCGGTGCTCAAGGCGCTGCTCGAGCGCGATGCCGACGCCCGCGCGGAATGGGATCGCGAATTCAAGCTGAAGAACGATGTCCGCATCACGCCGATCGGACGCCTGCTCCGCAAGACGAGTCTCGACGAACTGCCGCAGCTGCTGAACGTGCTGAAGGGCGACATGAGCCTCGTCGGGCCGCGCCCGATCGTCGAGGCGGAACTCGAACGCTACGGCACCGACGTGCGCTACTACCTGATGGCGAAACCGGGGATGACCGGACTCTGGCAGGTCAGCGGCCGCAACGACACCGACTATTCGACGCGCGTGTCGCTTGACGTGTCCTACGTGCGCGAATGGTCGCTGCGGCGCGACATCGGCATCCTGTTGCGGACGATCAACGTGGTGGTGCGCGGATCGGGCGCGTATTAGCCGCTGCCGCGCGCACGTCGCGAAGGATGGGCGGCGGCGCGTCACTGTGGCAGGCGCGGCGGGGTTCGGCAGTGAGCAGTGGCGGCAAGCATGTCCGGTCTCGACAGGGGTGCTGTACTCGCGTTCGACACGACGCGGGGCGACCGGTGAAATTTCAAATTAAAAGAGTGCGAGGGTGTAATGCAGAGGTTGCGTCAAATGGAGTCGGCGCGCGCGATCGCGCCGCGCCGGCCAATGCGTGTCGGTTCGCTCGTGATGATCCCGCCGCTGTGTGCGTTGCTGGGCGCGTGCGGCATCGCGCCGGGCATGCGCATGCAGCAGCCGACGTCGATTCCGCTGCAAAGCGTGGCCGCGCAGGCGGAGAGCACCGTGCTGCCGGTGTCGATCACGAACATCGATCTGTCGCTGATCCGGCGCATGCGCGACACCGAACGCAGTACGCGCGGCGAAGCGCGCGATGTCGTCGGGTCGCCGGATGCCTACACGATCGGGCGCGGCGACGTGCTGCAGATCGTCGTCTGGGATCACCCCGAACTCGCGGCGGCGCTCGGCGCGCCGGCGCAAGCCGCGCCGCGCCCGGCCGATGCGCCGCCGGGCTTTGTCGTCGACCAGGACGGCACGCTGCAGTTCCCGTTCGCGGGGCGCCTGCCGGTGGCCGGACTGACGGCCGAGCAGGTTCAGACGCAGCTCACGCGGCGTCTCGACAAGACGTTCAGGAATCCGCAAGTCACGGTGCGCATCGCATCGTTCCGCGCGAAGCAGGTGTATATCGAGGGTGAGGTGCATACGCCGGGCTCGCAACCCGTCAACGACATCCCGATGACGCTGTACGACGCGATCGGGCGGGCCGGCGGCTTCGCGGCGTCGGCCGACCAGAGCCGCGTCGTGCTCGTGCGCGACGGCGTCGAACGCCGGCTCGACCTGACCGAGATGGCCGAGCAGGGGCGCAACCCGTCGACGATCGTGCTGCGCAACGGCGATCTCGTGCGCGTGCTGCCGCGCGACGAGAGCGGCGTGTTCGTGATGGGCGAGGTCAACAAGCCCGTGACGGCGTTGCCGATGCGCAATGGCCGGCTGACGCTGAGCGAGGCGATCTCGCAGGCCGGCAGCTTGAACGCAAACACGGCCGATGCGGCGCAGGTCTACGTGGTGCGCGGGATGCAGGACGAGCAGCCGCAGGTCTATCACCTCGACGCGCGCTCGCCGGTCGCGATGGTGCTGGCGAATCAGTTCCAGCTGAAGCCGCAGGATGTCGTGTACGTCGACGGCAACGGGCTGGTGCGCTTCAGCCGTGTGCTCAGTCTGTTGCTGCCGGCCATCAACGCCGGCCTGACCGCGGCGATTGCGACCAAGTGATGGAATCGATCCTGATCGTCTGCGAGGGCAACATCTGCCGCAGCCCGATGGCCGAAGCGATGCTGCGTGACGCGATGCCCGGGCGCCGCATCGCGTCCGCCGGCCTGAACGCGCTGGTCGGCATGCCGGCCGCGCCGTATGCGCAGGACGTCATGCGGATGCGCGGCTTCGACGTGTCGACGCATCGCGCGCAGCAGATCGGCCGCTCGCTGTGTACCGACGCCGACCTGATCCTCGTGATGGACCGTCGCCAGCGGACGTCACTCGAGAACCAGTTCCCGTTCGTGCGGGGACGCGTGTTCCGTCTCGGCGAGTACACGGATTTCGACGTGCACGACCCTTACCGCCAGCCCCGATTCGTGTTCGAACGCTGCGCGCGACTGATCGAGCTCGGCGTGTCCGAGTGGTCGAAGCGCCTGCGTATCGTCTGACGCGGCCGCAGGTCGATGCCCCAATGAAACCCCATATGCCTCCCGTCGCTGCCATGACCCAACCCTCCGCCCCGCCGCAGCCCACCGCCGAAGACGGCAGCGAGACCGACTTTGTCGCGGTGCTCGACATCCTGCTGGAAAGCCGTTGGCTGATCGCGATCATCACGTGCGTGCTGCTTGCCGCGGGCCTCGCGTATGCGATGCTCGGCAAGCCCGTGTTCGAAGCCAACATCATGGTCCAGGTCGAGGACAGCCCGGACACGTCGGCCGCCAAGTCGTTGCTCGGCGATGTCTCCGCGCTGTTCGACGTGAAGTCCTCGGCCGCCGCCGAGCAGCAGATCCTCGCGTCGCGCCTCGTCGTCGAACGCGCGGTCGACAAGCTCAACCTGTTCATCGACGCCGAGCCGAAGCGCTTTCCGCTGATCGGCGACTGGATCGCGCGCCATGCCGACGGCCTGTCCGACCCCGGCCTGGCCGGTTTCGGCGGCTACGCATGGGGCCGCGAGCATATCGACGTGCCGCGCTTCGACGTGCCGCGCAAGAACGAAGGCGATGCGTTCTCGCTGACGAACCTCGGCGGCAAGCGCTACCGGCTCGAAGGCGGCGATTTCGATGCGCCGGTCGAGGGCACGGTCGGCACGCTCGAGCATTTCAGCTCGCCGCGCGGGCCGGTCACGCTGCTGGTCGCGTCGATCGCCGCGAAGCCGGGCGCCGCGTTCGTGCTGGTGCGCAACTCGCGGCTGAAGACGATCGAGGACATCCGCGACCGCCTCAACGTGCAGGAGCGCGTGAAGCAATCGGACGTCGTCGTCGCCAGCCTGCAGGACACCGACCCGAAATGGGTCAGCGACACGATGAACGAGATCGGCCGCCAGTACGTGCGGCAGAACATCGAGCGGAAGTCGGCGGAGGCCGCGCAGTCGCTCGAGTTTCTCAGCGGGCAACTGCCGCAGCTCAAGCAGCAGCTGACCGATTCCGAGGCGCGCCTGACGAAGCTGCGCAACGAGCACGGCACGGTCGACCTCACCGAGGAGGCGAAGCTCGCGCTGGCGCAGACCGCCGACGCGAAGACGCGCCTGCTCGAGTTGCAACAGAAGCGTCAGGAGCTGATGTCGCGCTTCACCGAGCGGCATCCGAGCGTCGCGGTGATCGACGAGCAGATCGCCGCGCTGAACGGTTATCGGAATACGGCCGAACAACAGATCCGGCGCCTGCCGGACCTGCAGCAGGATACCGTGCGGCTGATGCTCGACGTGAGGGTCAACACCGACCTCTACACCGCGTTGCTGAACAACATGCAGCAGCTGCAACTCGTGCAGGCCGGCAAGACGGGCAACGTGCGCCTCGTCGACACGGCGGCGGTACCGGAAGTGGCGGTGCGGCCGAAGAAGGCGCTCGTCGCGCTCGCATCGCTGCTGCTCGGGCTGCTCGCCGGCTGCGGCACCGCGATCACGCGCTCGATGCTGTTCCATGGCATCTCCGATCACAACGAGATCGAGCGCCGTCTCGGCCTCGCGGTGTACGCGACGGTGCCGATCAGCGACCATCAGCGCGACCTGGCCGAGGAGGCCGCGCGCAAGCGCGGCCACAAGTCGATCCTGTCGATCGACTTCCCGAACGAACCGGCCGTCGAGTGCCTGCGCAGCCTGCGCACCGCGCTGCAGTTCGCGATGCTCGAGGCGAAGAACAACATCGTGCTGATCGCGGGCCCCACGCCGGGCGTCGGCAAGACCTTCCTGTCGGCGAACCTCGCGGTCGTGATGGCGAGCGCCGGCAAGCGCGTGCTGCTGATCGACGGCGACATCCGCAAGGGCCGGCTGCATGACTATCTCGGTTTTCCGCGCGGGCGCGGCTTCACGGAGCTGATCGCCGGCAGCGCGCGCGTGGAGGACGTGATTCACCGCGAAGTGGTCGACGGTCTCGACTTCATCTCGACCGGGACGATGCCGAAGAACCCCGCGGAGCTGCTGCTGAACCGCAATCTTGCGGCGCTGATGGACGACCTGTCGTCACGCTACGACATCGTCGTGATCGACTCGGCGCCGGTGCTCGCCGTGCCTGATACCGGCATTCTCGGCGCGGTCGCCGGCACCGCGCTGCTCGTCACGATGGCGGGCAAGACGAAGCTCGGCGAGATCGGCGAATCCGTGAAGCGCTTCGCGCAGAACGGGGTCCGCCTGAGCGGCGTCATCTTCAACGGCGTCAACCCGCGGCTTGGGCAGTACGGATACGGGTCGAAGTACGGCGGGTACCGCTACGTCGCGTATGAATACGGGGCGCAGGATGCGTGACGCGCTCACCGCCGCCGGCGGCCCGGCCCGCGTATCCGGCCGCGCATCGCGCACGGAGGCGAGATGATCAATCCACGGGATTCGATCGTGTCGCTTGCCGGCGTCGTGTTCGGCCAGATCGCGCTGTTCGCCTGCATCTTCGTGATCGGACGGCGCTTCGGGCCCGACTCGCTCGGCCATTTCAACTATCTGCTCGCGCTCGCGACCTTCGTCGGCACGCTGCTCGCGTTCCGCTACGAACTCGCGTGCGTCGACGACAGGCCGGGCGAGTCGTTCAACGCGTTCGTCAACGTGACGGCGCTGAGCCTGGTCGTGACCGCGGCGGTCGGCGTCGTGATTGCCGTCGCCGGGCGCCGGGATCTCTCTCTCGTCGCCGTCTATGCGCTGGCCACGTTCGTGCAACTGGCCGCCGGTTCCTATTTGAACAGCCTCAGGCGTTATGGCTGGATCGCGCTGTCGCGCGTGGTGGTCAACAGCATGTTCCTCGCGGGCCTCGTGCTGTCGCTCGCCTGCCCAGCGTGCGGAAGGGTCGACGTGTTCGCGCTGTACACGTGGGCGACCGCGGCGGTGTCGATCGTGATGGCCGCGGCCATTCTGCTTTCCGGCTATCGCGCCGGGTACGCGTTCAGGCTGTCGCGCGCGTTCTTCGTCAGGAACCGCCGTTTCGCGCTGTACATCCTGCCGTCGACGCTGTGCGCGTCGGTGCTGACCTACGCACTGTCGATCGCGATTCCGCACTGGTTCGACGCGCAGAGCGCCGGCTACTTCGCGGCTGCGTACCGGCTCGGCTTCTTTCCGGTGTCGCTGATCGCGCAGAGCGTCGGCGGCGTGTTCCGCCGTGACGCGATCGGTGCGATGGCGCGTCCGGATGCGGGCACGACCGTGCCGCGCGTGTACCGGACCTACGCCCGCGCGCTCGCGGTGCTCGCGGTCGTGTACATGGCCGGCGGGCTGCTGCTGTTCGCGCCGCTCGTGAACCGGTTCTTCGGCCCGAGCTGGCACGGCTCGGTCGGGTTCTATCACAGCCTGATGCCGCTGTTCGCGCTGCAGCTGATCTACGTGCCGCTGTCGCAGATCTTCCTCGCGACGCGCGCGCAGCGCGTCGATTTCCTGTTTCAGCTGACCTGCGGCGTGTGCCTGTCCGGTGCGCTGGGCATCGCGCGGCTGATGAACCTATCGGCCCCGGCGAGCGTGCAGGTTTTTTCGCTGACCGGCGCGGCGCTGATGGCAGCCGGCATCGCGCTCACGTACCGGGTCCTCGACACGAACCTGTCCCGATTCCGCGCGCTGGCGTGAGATCGCCGCAACGACGAATGAGCACACCATGATCCTGATCGTCATCGATTCCCTCGAGCGCTACTACTTCGCGACCCGGCTCGTGAGCGCGGTGCGGCACGAATACGAGTTCGCGTTCCTGACGAGCGAGCCGGTCGCGCATCTCGGCCTGCTGCTGAACGGCTATCGCTCGGTGTACTTGAACCGGCTGATGTCGATCGACGTGCCCGACGGGCACGCGGCCGACCGCACGCCGTACCCGCTGTCGATCGAGGTACTGAACGGGCAGATGACCGAGGCGCGCGCGAAGCGCGAGTCGGCGGCGATCTTCCATATCGCATCGGAGGTGCTGCGCGGCCTGCGGATCGAGCAGTGCGTGATGTGGAACGGACAGCAACTGGTGTGCCGCGCGGTGCGGCAGGCGTGCACGGTGTACGGTGTCGCGACCCGCTTCATCGAGATCTCGAACCTGCCGGGCAAGCTGTTCGTCGATTCGCTGGGCGTCAATGCGCTGTCGACGATCAGCCGCCACCCCGAGAGCATCGATCGGTTGCCGCTGCCCGACGAGCACATGCATGCGCGCTGGCTGTCGGCCTACGAGCGCTACAAGCAGATGCCGCTGCCGCAGGCGCGAACGTCGTTCGCGCGCAAGGCCATGTCGGCGACCAACTACGTGATGAAGGTGGTCAGCCGCGGCGTCGGCCGCCGGCGCCTGACGAGCGTGCGGGCGCGCAACGGGATGCCGGCGCCGCGCCAGGCCACGTACATGTCGGCGGACGCGCTGGCGACGAGCCGCTATGTGTTCCTGCCGCTGCAGGTATCCGGCGACACGCAAATCAAGCTGCATTCGGACGTCGACAATCTCGAGGCGATCCGCCGTGCGTTCGCGTTCGCGGCGAACGAGAGCGCCGACCTGTTCGTGAAGCTGCATCCGGCCGAAACCGATGCGGCCGAGATCGAAGCGATCGTGCGCCTGCAGGAGACGTATCGCTTCGAAATCGTCACGTCGCCGACGACGGACCTGCTGCGGCACGCGTATGCGGTCGTCACGATCAATTCGACGGTCGGGCTCGAGGCGATGCTGTACGGCAAGCGCGTGGTGTCGCTCGGCCGCTGTTTCTACAAGGAGTTCGATCGCGAGCGGCTGCTGAAGTACATCCATTCGTTCCTGGTCGACGGCATCGACTACTTCGGCGCCGCGCGCATTCCCGCCGATGCGGCCCGGCGCGTGTTCGAGAGGCGGCACTGACATGGGCGTCACGTTGCGACAGACCGCCGAGGCGATCGCCGAAGACTGCCGCCGCAATGCGTTCGTGAAGACGCGCAGCGTGGTGATCTTCTACCGCGTCGTGCACTACCTCGCGTGCCGGAGCCGGTTCACGCTGCTGGCCGGCGCGCCGCTGATCCTGCTCTACATCGTGCTGTGCGACTGGCTGATGGGCATCGAGATTCCGGTGAAGACGAAGATCGGCAAGGGGCTCGCGCTCTATCACGGCACCGGTCTCGTGATCAACGGCTACGCGGTGATCGGCGACTACTGCACGCTGCGGCACGGCGTGACGATCGGCAACACGATCCGGAAGGACGGCACGCTCGGCGGCGTGCCGACGATCGGCGATCACGTGGAGTTCGGCGTGCACAGCGTCGTGCTCGGCGCGGTGCGGGTCGGCGACGGCGTGCGGATCGGCGCGGGCGCGGTGGTGTTGCGTGACGTGCCCGACCGTTGCGTGGCCGTCGGCGTCCCCGCGCGCATTCTCGACAACGAACAGGAACCGACATGAAAGTGTTCATTCTGCATCCCGGCAAGGCGAACTATCCCGAGATAGCCGCTTACCGCAGCCGCCTGGGGAAGCACGGGTTCGAGGTATTCGACGGCGATATCGACGCATACGCGCGCTTTCCCGATCGGGACGTCTGCATCCTGTGGTGCATCATGGGTTTCTATCGCACGCTGCCGCCCGCGCGGTTCGTGATTCACGATTACCGGTCGCTGTCGGTCGGCCGGCTCGCGGCCGTCAAGGATGGCGTGAAACGCGTGCTGAACGTGCGGCCCGATCTGCGGATCTTCCAGAACGAGCAGATGCGCGACGCGATGGCGTTTCGAGATGGCGTGCGCGCGTTGCTGCTGCCGATGGGCGTGCCGGACTGGATCTTCGCGCCGGCCGATGCGGGGAGCGACCGTATCGCGCCGGGCGGCGCCGGTGTCGCGCCGATGCCGTCCGCCAGGTTCTGCTATATCGGCGAAATGAGCCGCGAACGCGGTTTTCAGAAGGTGCTGGCCGCCTATCGCGACGCGCGTCGCGACGAGTCGGACACGCTCGTGCTGGTCGGCCAGCCGGAGCCCGAGATCCACGCGGCGTTCGTCGATACGCCGGGTATCCGTTTCGTCGGCCGCGTGCCGCAACCGGACGCGCTGCGCATCGTCCGCGACAGCGAATACGCGGTGTGCTTCTTTCCGTATCACCGGCCGCATTGCTTCCAGACGCCGACGAAGCTGCTCGAGTACGCGTCGCTCGGCAAGAAGATCATCTGCAACGACGCGCCGTCGAACGTGCGCACCGCGCACGAACTCGGCATCCAGTGCCACGTCACCGGTGCGGCGATCTTCGACGAACTGTTTCCACTGTCGCGGGTCCGGGCGACCCGGCCCGACCCGGCGGCAATGCAGTCGCTCGAATGGGGCCGCGTGATCGAGCGCTCGGGCGTGCTCGCGTTTATCGATGCGGTCGCGGGGCGCCGTCCGGGTGCCTGACGACGTCATTCGCCGTCAGCGCGGCGGCTCATCCCTCATGGAACGGATTCCGATGAAGATCGTCCACATGGTCGAATCCAGCGCCACGGGCACGTTGTCGATGGTGTGCCTGATCGCGAATCGCCTGGCATGCGAAGGCCACGACGTGCATGTCGTCTACTCGGTGCGGCCCGATACGCCGCCCGGTCTTGCCGCGATGTTCGACAAGCGGGTGTCGCTGCGCCACGTCCAGATGAAAGGCGCGGGCCTGCTGCGGACCGCGGGACGGCTGCGCGCGACGCTCAACGAGATCGGCCCGGACGTCGTACACCTGCACTCGTCGTTCGCCGGCTTTCTCGGGCGGTTGTCGACGCTGTTCGCGCTGCCGAAAGCGGCGTTCTTCTACAGCCCGCACTGCATCTCGTTCATGCGCCGCGACATCTCCGGCGTGAGGCGGCTGGCATTCGTCGGTCTCGAATGGGTCGCATGCGTGCGCAAATGCCTGTACGTCGCATGCTCGGAAAGCGAGGGCCGGGCGATCCGCGCATGGCTGCGCCAGCCGGTGGTGGTGGTCGAGAATGCGGTAATCGACCGGCCGTCGTCGGTACCGGCGGGCGACGACGGCCGGCCGGCCGGCGGCCCCCTGCGCGTGGTGACGGTCGGCGGCATTCGCGCGCAAAAGAATCCGGCGCTGTTCGCGCAGATCGCGCACGGCCTGCGTGCGCGCGGCGTGCGCTTCGTCTGGATCGGCGACGGCGACGATGCATCGAAGGTGCGCCTGGCCGAGGCGGGCGTCGAGGTGACCGGATGGTTGCCGCACGACGAGGTCGCGCGGCGGCTTGCCGGCACGGACGTATACCTGTCGACGTCGTCGTGGGAGGGCATGCCGGTGTCGGTCATCGAGGCGATGCTGGCCGGGCGGCCCGTCGTCGTGTCCGGGTGCGCCGGCAATGTGGATGTCGTGCGCCATCTGCAGACCGGTGTGATCTACGCGTCGGCCGCCGACGCGGTCGCGTGGCTGGAGCGTCTCGCCGGCGACGGCGCGCTGCGCCGGGAGCTGGCACGGCGGGCGAGCGGCGAGGCGCGGCACCGCTTCGCCGAGGCGCGCTTGTTGGGCGAGCTCGTGCCGCTCTATGCTGCACGGGCGACCCGCTAACGACAGCAACCCCCATTTCGTGGAGAACCGTATGAATGTAACCCTCACCCCGGATGTCACCGTCGGCAACGACTTGCCGTTTGTCCTGTTCGGCGGCCTCAACGTGCTCGAAAGCCTGGACTTCACGCTCGACGTCTGCGGGACGTTCGTCGAGGTCACGCGCCGTCTCGGCATTCCGCTGGTGTTCAAGGCGTCCTTCGACAAGGCCAACCGCTCGTCGATCCACTCGTATCGCGGCGTCGGATTCGACGAGGGGCTGCGGATCTTCGACGCGGTCAAGCGCCGGTTCGGCGTGCCCGTGATCACCGACGTGCATGAAACCTGGCAGGCCGGGCCGGTGTCGCAGGTCGTCGACGTGCTGCAGGTGCCGGCGTTCCTCGCGCGCCAGACCGACCTGGTGGTCGCGATCGCGCGGACCGGCAACGCGGTCAACATCAAGAAGCCGCAGTTCATGAGTCCGACGCAGGTCGAGCATATCGTGTCGAAGTGCCGCGAAGCCGGCAACGACCGCGTGATCCTGTGCGAGCGCGGCTCGTCGTTCGGTTATGACAATCTCGTCGTCGACATGCTCGGCTTCCGCCAGATGCGCGACACGACGAGCGACTGCCCGGTGATCTTCGACGTCACGCACAGCCTGCAGATGCGCGATCCGGGCGGTGCTGCGTCGGGTGGCCGGCGGCGCCAGGTGCTCGACCTCGCGCGCGCCGGGATGGCGGTCGGGCTGGCCGGGCTGTTCCTCGAAGCGCATCCCGACCCCGACCGCGCGCGCTGCGACGGCCCGAGCGCGCTGCCGCTCGCGCTGCTCGACGCGTTCCTGCAGCAGGTGAAGGCGGTGGACGACCTGGTCAAGCGGCTCCCGCCGCTCGATGTCCGGTGAGCGGCGCGACGTATCGCGGGCCCGTGCGCCTGGTGCTGTTCGACGTCGATGGCGTGCTGACCGACGGCTTGCTGCACGTCACGCACGAAGGCGAGTGCATGAAGAGCTTTCACGCGCACGACGGGGTCGCGGTCGCGCTGCTGCGCGCGCACGGCATCCGCACCGGCATCCTGTCGGGCAAGCACAGCGGCGCGTTGACGTGGCGCGCGGCGCAACTCGGCGTCGACGTGCTCGTGAGCGGCTGCGACGACAAGGGCGCCGGTTATGCGGACATCAAGGCGCGGCAACGGGTCGACGATCATGAAGTCGCGTATGTCGGCGACGACGTGAACGATCTCCCGGTCATCGAACGCGTCGGCGTGTCGTATGCGCCGGCCGATGCGCATCGGCTCGTCCGCACCCGCGTCGACCATGTCGCGGGCGCGGCCGGCGGCCGCGGCGTTGCGCGCGAGGTGGCCGAGCATCTGCTGATGGAGGCCGGGCTGTCGCTCGACGACGCATACCGGCCGTTGCTCGAACAATGGAGCGGTCATGACGTCGTTCAATAACAGGCGGACGGTGCGCGTCGTGATTCCGGCGCGGTACGGTTCGGCGCGGCTGCCGGGCAAGCCGCTCGTCGATCTGGCGGGCGAACCGATGATCGTCCGCGTGCATGCGCGCGTGCGCCGCGCGCTGCCCCATACCGACATCGTCGTCGCGATCGACGACGCACGCATCGCCGAGGTACTCGACGCGCGCGGCATCCGGTTCGCGATGACCGATACCGGTCACGCGTCCGGCACCGACCGCGCGGCGGAACTCGCGCGGGCGTTTGGCTGGCCCGACACCGATGCGGTGCTCAACGTGCAGGGCGACGAACCGCTCGTGCCGACGGCGCTGCTGAGGGCATTCGCCGGATTTTGCGGCGCGGCGCCGGATCTCGGTGTCGCGACGGTCGCCTGCCCGGTCGGGCAAGGCGCGCTGCTCGACGAGCCGGCGATCGTCAAGCTCGTCGTGGATCGCCACGGCCGCGCGCTGTACTTCTCGCGCGCGGCGATCCCGTTCTGCCGCGACGGGCGGCCGGCGGCGGACGGTGCGAGCGGGACCGGGTTTCTGCGCCACATCGGCCTCTACGGCTACGCGAATGCGACGCTGCAGGCGCTGGCGAGCGCGGCACCGTGCGAACTCGAACAGCTGGAGAAGCTCGAGCAGTTGCGCGCGCTGTGGCTCGGCATGCCGATCGACGTGATGCGCTGGCCCGATGCGCCGCCCCCCGGCATCGATACGCCCGACGACGTCGCCCGTGTCGTCTCCCTTCTCAAACGACAAACCCATGATGCGACAGAACCATATTGAATCCGCCCGGCAGGTCTTCGAGATCGAGTCGCGGGCATTGGCCGGCGTGGCCGCGCGGCTCGATGCGAATTTCGAGCAAGCGGTCGAGATCGTCCTCGCGTCGAGCGGCCGCGTCGTCGTATGCGGGATGGGCAAGTCCGGCATTGTCGGCAGGAAGATTGCCGCGACGCTGTCCAGCACGGGTACGCCGGCTTTCTTCATGCATCCGGGCGAGGCCTATCATGGCGACCTCGGCATGGTGACGCCGGACGACGCGTTTCTCGCGATTTCGAATTCCGGCGAAACGGACGAGGTGATCAAGCTGATTCCGTTCCTGCGCGGCAACGGCAACGACCTGATCGCGCTGACCGGCAACCCGGCGTCGACGCTCGCGAGCGCCGCGCGGGTTCATCTGGACATCGGCGTCGAACGCGAGGCGTGCCCGTTGCAGCTCGCGCCGACCGCGTCGACGACGGCAACGATCGCGATGGGCGATGCGCTGGCGGTCACGCTGATGCGGGCGCGCGGCTTCCAGCCGGAACACTTCGCGCGCTTCCATCCGGGCGGCTCGCTCGGCCGCCGGCTGCTGTCGACGGTCGACGACGAAATGGCGCGCGGCAACCTGCCGTTCGTGACGGAGGCGACGTCGACGCTCGACGTGCTCGACGCGATGACGCGCGGCCGGCTCGGGCTCGCGATCGTGAGGCGCGACACCGGCTGGGGCATCGTGACCGATGGCGACATCCGTCGCGCGATCGAGCGGCATGGGGACGGCGTGCTGCGGCGCACGGCCGCCGACATGATGTCGATCGAGCCGTCGACGGTACGGCCCGGGACGCGGGTCGAGGATGCGTTGCTGCTGATGCAGCAGCAGCGCATCGGCGCGTTGCTGGTGGTCGACGGCGGCGACGTCGTCGGCGTGTTCAAGAAATAGCGAACGGGCCGCGCCCGCCGCGTGGGGCGGCGCGCGGGAGACGTGCCGGCACACCGGCGTGCGCTATTGCAGGCTTTGCGTCAGCGCGGCGGATGCCGCGTTCTGACGAAACCGGCGCACGCGCAGGAACGTGACGAAATTCGAGTCGTGCTGGCTCGCGGCGCCGCCTTCCGGGTCGTCGAACGCGACGCGCAGCACCGCGACGAGATCGTTGCCGTCGAATTGCCAGTCGACGTACTGGAAGCCGTGCCGTTTCGGATCGGCGTGCTGCAACACGACGCGCCGCGCGGTCCACTGCCGGAGATCGGGCGACGACAGCAGCACCAGCGTGTTGCGGACGCGTTCGAGGTTCATCCGCCCAGCGCTCTTCGGCACCGCATTCGTGATCGTCCAGTACTGCTTCGACTGCGGATCGAAGCGGATCGTGAACTTCTTCCCGGCGCCGGGCAGGTCGATGAAATCGCGTGCCGGGTCGAACGACAACGTGCGGCCGTCGTTGCCCGTCGCCACCAGCGCGGCCTTCTCCGGGCCGTTCGCGGTGTTCACGCGCAGCACGACGGCGGGCGCGGCGCCTTGCCGGCCGACCACGTTGCCTTCTTCCCATGACTGGAACCTGCCGTCGAGCCAGCGCTTGTCCGACGGCAGGTGCGCGGACGCGCGCCAGTTGCGGGCATCGAGCAGGTCGCGATCGACGGGCGCGGACAGGACCAGCGCACGCAGGTCGCCGTCCTCGACGCTTTCATACGCGCGCCACACGCGTCCACGATCGACGAGGACCGGCACCGGCCCGGTAATGTAGTGCCCCGCATACGGCAGCAGCCCGGTGGACGCGTCGACCGGCGTGGTCCACGTTTCGCCGCCGTCTTCGGAGCGGCGAATCGTCGGCGTGCCCATCGAGCGGTTGGTCCCCATCAGGTACAGCGCACCGTTCAGCACGAACAGCGACGACCAGTACTGGTCCGGCACGTCGCCGAGCTTCGACCAGGTCGCGCCCTTGTCGTGCGACGTGAACACGGACACCCGGTTCTGCGCCGACGCGGCGCCGAATGTATCGAAGCTCGCGACATAGTCGCCGTTCGGCAGCACGGCCAGCGACGGCGAGCCGAGATAGACGCGCGTGGCGGCCGGGCTGTGCGCGATCACCTCGCCGGGCGGCGCGGGCACGGTTTGCGCGCGAACCGCCGTCACCATGCAGCCCAGGCATAGCGCCGCGATCGTCGACCGTTTCAGCGCGCGGAACGTCGAGGCAGGTCGAAGCGAGTTCATGTCAGGTGCGCGAGCGGCTTGCCGCCGGATGCGTTCGGGATGGGACGGGCAACCGCGCGCCGGTAGGGCGCGTCCTGGTCGGCCAGCACGACGAACAGCAGGATGGTGAGCCAGAGCATGCCATAGAGCACGTGATACTTGAACAGCAGGATCGGCAGCAAATAAAGCAGATACTTGCGCCGGCCATTGCGGCGGAACAGCATGACAAGCGCACCGCCGAACACGACGGAACCGGCGATGCCCGCGGCGAACACGAGGTAGACGTAGAACGAACTGTCCCGCACCTGGTAGCCGCGCAGGTGCGTTTTCCCGACGTTGTTGCGCTCGTCCCAGAACAGGCCGCCGCCGAACACGCCCGCGACGACGTCGCGCTCGGTCAGCTCGGTCAGCACGAGCGTCCGGCTGCCGACCGCATCGTAATCGACCGACTGGTTCACCCGCTGATCGTACACGCTGTAGAGCCAGGGCACGCACGCGAGCGCGACGACGACGACGGCGATCCGCGTCCGCAGCCGCCCGCGCCCGGTGAGCACGTGCAGCCCGCACAGCGCCGCGCAGACGACCATCGACGCGACCGAGAAGCTGAGCAGCGCGGTGGCGAACCCGATGACGGGCGCGAGCGTGATGCGCCGCTTCGACAGCAGCAGGATCACCGCGCTCGGGACGACCGTCATCGCATAGAACGACGGTTCGGAATACAGGCCCAGCGCACGGATCGAAATCAGGCTGTCGGACAGCGCCTTGGTCGCATAGAGCGCTTCGGAGTCCGCTTCGCGCACGTAACTGTCGAAATCGATGAAGGTGCCGGTTCCGAGGTAGAAGACGAGCTGGAACGTGAAGAACGCGGCATGCACGTAGATCAGCGTCTTGCACGCGGTGTCGAGCGATGCCCGTGTGAGTACGCCGCCGGCGAACATCCAGTAGCTCAACGCGATGTACGTCTGGATCAGCACGAACTTGATGAAGAAGTTCACGTAGAAATCGCCGAACGCGGACAGGATGAAGGCGAGGCAGGTGCTGATCAGCCAGTACGTGCACACCGGAAACAGGTGGCGCTGCCGGTTCATCAGTGTCGGCGCGCGCAGAAAGGCGAGCGCGCACAGCAGCACATATGCGGCGAAGGTGGCCCGCACGCTGAACGCGTTGAGCGAGAAGAACAGTACGCTGGCTGAAAAGAGCAAGGTCGACATGCGTGTGCCCGATCGGAGGCTCCGGATCCGCTGCGTGCCGGCCGTGCCGGCGCCGCGCGGCGAGAGGTCGTGCGGCGCGTGGCAAGGTGCCCGCGGGGAGGGCGGGCATCGTGTCGCGCCGCGTCGCACGCGGAATGTGCGTTCGTCGTCCGGGACGAAGCGCTTCCGGCGACCGAGGATAGACGACTGGACAGTCGGGCGAGCCGGGCCGTCCGATCCGGGCGGCATTCTGTCCGTTTCGGGCGGGGTCGGCGGAGCGCGCGATGTGCCGGAGGCCGGCGAGGGCGTTCGCAGCGTACGGTCCAGGCGCGGCCGTCACGGCTGAAACGCGAATCGCCCGCACAAGAACGGCGAATACAGTTCGATCGCCTCCTGAATCGGCACGTGGCGCCCGTACGCGGTGGCCGACACGGCCAGCAGCGAGCCGACGACGAGCACGCGATAGCGTGCGTCGACACGCGGCGTGCCGTGTCGCCACACGAATGCCAGCGCGACCGCCGAGCCGACGAGCCAGCCGGCGACGACTTCCGATGGCGTGTGCGCGTCGTCGAACACGCGCGCGACGCCGATCAGCGCGCCGAGCGCGAGCCCGAGCCCTAGCGGCAGCGCTCGCGACGCGCTCGCCCGCGGTTGCATGCCACCGCTCAGTGCCAGCACGCACACCATCGGCCAGACTGCGGACGCGAGCATCGTATGCCCGCTGATCACACGAAAATGTATCGGGCGGATCTGGATACCGCAGCCGGCGTACAGCATTTTGGTCGCGCCGACGAGCGCCATGCCGGCCGCGAGCATCAGCGCCCACGACGCCGCGCGATGCCGTCCGGCCGTCGAGCGCACGAGCCACGCGATGCATACGACGGCCAGCGGCAGCGTCAGCGCCGCGTCGCCGAGATCGCTGACGGCGGCCCACATGATCGGATTCGTGATGGCCGCGCCGTCAGGCGGCCAGCAGCGCAGACATGCGGGTGGCCAGATAGCTTTCGAAATCCGCGGCCACTTCGGGGTGCCGCAGCGCGAACTCGACCGTCGCCTTCAGATACCCGAGCTTGCTGCCGCAATCGAAACGCGTGCCGTCGTAGCGATGGGCAAGCACCTGCTCGTCGGACAGCAGCGACTGGATCGCGTCCGTCAACTGCAACTCGCCGCCGGCACCGGGCCGTAGCGCGCGCAGATGCTCGAACACCTTCGGCTTCAGCACGTAACGGCCGACCACGCCGAAATTCGACGGCGCCTGCGCCGGCTCCGGCTTCTCGACGATGCGGGACAGCTTGAACAGGTTGTCCTCCCAGCGCTTGCCTTCGATCACGCCGTACGACTTCGATGCGTCGGGCGCGATTTCCTCCACGCCGATCACCGACGCGTGATAGTGATCGAACACGTCGATCATCTGGCGCAGCACCGGCGTCGGGCCGTCGAGCAGGTCGTCCGCGAGGATCACGGCGAACGGCTGGTCGCCGACCAGTTTCTCCGCGCACAGCACGGCATGGCCGAGCCCCAGCGCTTCGGCCTGGCGCACGTAGAAACAGTCGACGTGGCTCGGCTTGATGCCGCGAACCAGCGACAGCAGCTTTTCCTTGCCGCGCGCTTCGAGCTCGGCCTCGATCTCATAGGATTTGTCGAAGTGGTCTTCGATCGCGCGCTTGCTGCGGCCGGTCACGAAAATCATTTCGGTGATGCCCGCGTCGATCGCTTCCTCGACCGCATATTGAATCAGCGGCTTGTCTACGACGGGCAACATTTCTTTCGGGCTGGCTTTGGTCGCCGGCAGAAATCGCGTGCCGAGACCGGCAACCGGAAATACGGCTTTCGTCACTTTCAACATGATTTTCGAATTCCATCCGTTCAGGATCAGGCATCAACAATGCCGAGGGTAACCGGCGATGCGTGCATGCAATCGTCGCGCGCCGGTGCCATATCGTTCGCGCAGCCGGACTCGCGCGTCGTTCGACCATCGTATGAGTGTTCGCGTTTCGAGTGGAGACCGAATCTAGGCTGAATCCGACAGCGATGAACGGCGAATCGCGAATTGAGATTGCCGAATTCGAATATGTCTGATGCCATCTAGGAATTGTCGGCATGACGTCGATCGCATGACATAGATTCAGGCATCCATTACTGGACGGCCGGTCTCGGCGCCGCGCGTGCGGCATGCGACGATCGCCGTCGGCTCAGGAGCAGTCATGACCGAACGGGGCGATATCTTCGATGCAATTGCGGAATTCAACCGCGCGTATCTCGTGCTCGCGCAGCGCATATTGCGGATCGACTACGAACAGGGCAAGCGGCAATTGGGTATCTCGGATGAAATCGCCGCATCGATCGACGCGTTGACGCTGGATCAGATCGATGAACTCGCGGCCGGCGGCGAACTGGTTTGTGAATTTCGCGCCGAAAACGCGCCGGGCCGCGCTTGATCCGTTTTCAGGCTTTATCGGATGGATGTTCCGGTCGCGCCGTTTCACGAGATCGCATCGTCGCGGCCGTTCGTTTTTTTCACCAACAGAATGTGGAGAAGTTGCATGCCCGGTTATCGCGAATTGAAGGCGCAAGCCGATGAACTGCTGAAGCAGGTCGAGGAAGCCCGGCTCGCCGAACTGGAGGCCGTCATACAGGAGATTCGCACTCGGGTCGCCGAATATGGCCTGACCGCCGGACAGATATTCGGGCGCCGCGGCGGCGCGTCGAAAGCGGCGCCGCGAAAGCGCGCGTCGGCGCCGCGCTATCGCGACCCGAAGACCGGCGCGACGTGGAGCGGGCGCGGGCGCGAGCCGGCCTGGATCAAAGGCGGCCGTCGCGACCGGTTCCTGATCGAGCGCAGTGCCGGTTGAGCGTGAAGACTTTCGACTTTCACTTCGCGGCGGTGGAGCAGTCGCTTGCGAAGTGTTGGCCCGGGGATTCCGCGACGTATGCATAGGAGACCGGCGTTGCCGGTCTTCTGATACATGCTGTCATCGAATATTTGAACACCGGCCTTGGCGGTGTTCGCGCTCGCGTCACCTGCTGAGTGCGAATTCGCAGGACAGGATTGTTTTTCCCGATCACAATCAGTCTTCCTGTGTCAGCCGAAACAAGACGCCAGCGATAGCGCGAATCTTGGACTGTGCGGCTAGCTGGAATGGATAGGCGACGAAGTACGACAGGTGCGACCGCCATAAGCCGCTCACTCAGAGACTCGAACCCGTCTCCCGCCAGGAAAATAAGCAATACAAATCAATAACCGGAAAGCTACGAGTTCGCGTCGCGGTGATGGCTGTCGAAAATCCGCCTTGCTTCTCGGAAGCGGTCCGCATTCTCGGCGATCCAGGTCCACGGCGGGACCACGCGAACGAGCAGGTCCATGCCCATGTCGGATAACTCGTATTCGACTCTAGCGGGCACTTCATCGAAATCGTGACGGAGCACAAGACCGTCACGTTCGAGTTGTCGTGACGTGCGCGTCAACATCGGCTGAGTCACCCCGTGCATGCGCCTGCCGTACACGCCGAGCGTGTGAAAGCAATGTGGCAGCTGCCAGGAGTGACTTGTCGGCGGTCGCTGACGGCGCGGAGGATGAGATAACGGGTTAGGGGCGGCATCAGCCGGTCCGACGCTACCGCGATGCCATTCGACCGGGTTCGGCCAGAACCGGCTCTTGGACAAGCAACGCCGAATCGTTGACAATTCGCTTTCTCACATTGGACTTACCACTGCCGAGATAATATGCGCATCAACGTTGCAGTCTCCGATCGCACCGCCCAGTATCAAACAATTGCGCTGATACTGGTCTCGATGTTTTGTTTTGCGGTCGTCGATGCACTGGGCAAAGCGGTAGCCCTCAACTATCCAGCTAACGAGGTGACATTCTTCCGAATGCTGTTCGGGATTGTGCCGGCTGTTCTCGCCAGTCTTCATGGTGGTTCGCTTGGCCCTCGGATCCGAAGGATCGACCTTCGCGGACAGACAATTCGTGCACTCACGCTTCTCGGCGCCTCAGGACTCTTTTTCGCGGGCTTGCCGTATCTGCCGTTGAGCGAGGCCGTGGCAATCGTCTATTCGGAGGCTATTTTTGTTGTTGTCCTCGCCCCTTTCTTGCTTGGGGAACGCTTACTCGCGCGAAATGCCGTTGCCGCGTCCGTAGGCTTTGTCGGGGTCCTTCTAGTAGTCCGACCTCAGGGCAGCTTGTCGAACTTCCTTGGCCCAGGTCTGTTGCTACTGAGCGCTTTGTGCGGTGCTCTTTCTATGATTCAGATTCGCAAGCTCAAAGCTGGCGATGACTCAAGCATTACGGTGCTTTTCTTCACGGCCTTCGGGACTGCCGTTACGGGTGTTTCTTTATTGTTTGCCTGGAGGACTCCGACACTCAAAGACTTATTTATCTTAGTGCTGCTTGCAATATTTTCGACAGTCGGCCAGATTTTATTTACGGTGGCAGTCCGGCGTGACAGCGCTGCGAAACTGGCGCCCTACACTTACACAAGTATCATTTGGGCAACGCTTTTCGGCTTCTTCGTATGGGGCGAAAAGCTAGATGTCGTTCCAGTCGTCGGAATCATTGGGATTGTCGGGAGTGCAATCGCTGTCGCCATCCGGGAAGAGCCACCGGAGGGACCCGCAGTCTAGTCTGACAAGCAGGCTTGGCTGTGATTGGCCGATACGAGTCGATGCACACGCGACAGAACTGTGTCGACCGCGAACGACCGGGATCGAGGAAATTGAAGGCCCCCTATGGGTCGGCTACAGCCGATCGTGTTGGGCGGAAACCGGCCAAACGCGGAAGTTCGCTATGTCAACGTCAACGTCCGATGCAGCCTGCCAAGAGAAGTTGAGCTCAGGCCATCCGGCGTCCTGTCAGGATAAGTGCATTATCCGAATCATTGAACAAGATTAACGCGCGAACGGACGCCGTTAGCCGTATCTGCGAACTTCAACACCCGCCGCGCGGCTAGCCGGATCGGCAATGCTGGCGTCGTGACAGCTTGACCGGCCCAATGCGATCGAGTTCGAGGCGTCAGATGACCGACGCCTGCAAACGCCTCACTCGAACGTGATGAACTGTGCCGACGACCATACCTTGCTGTCGTTGCGCTGCCGCCCGAAGAAATAGACGGGGCGATACCCGAACGATGCGTTGTCGGGCGCCACGTCGATGCTGCCCGCGAGATCGACGGGCAGCGGCTTGTCTGTCAGCCGTTCGACCGCGACGAAAAGCTCCGTGCCGCCGAGTGCGTGTGTCGCCGATTCGCGCGCGAGCAACTCCGCGCCGCTGATTTCGAAGCGGAACGCAGGGGCGTGCACGAACGGATTGCGTTCCAGCGGGTCGCCGACCTTCGCGAAGCTGTCGATCGTGCCCTCGACCACGATCGTCGCGGCGGCGAGATTGCCGACGTCGAGTTCGATGCTGTCCGCGTCGCCGTAGGTGTCGCTGCGGAACTCGATGTCGGTCGCGCCGGTGCGCCATGCCGACTCCTCGACATGCTCGAACCCGTTCGACCCGAAACGGTGAATCGTGCCGTTGACGATCCGGATCCGGCCGCGCCACGCAGCCCAGCGATAGCGGTCGCGGATGCGTGCACCGCCCCAGCGGACCCGGACCAGCCGCTCCGCGTAGCCGAGTTCCGCGTGCAGGTTGCGTTCCCACAGCAAGCCATCGTGATCATACGCGGCCACGTATTCCCAGCCCGACTGGCCGAGCAGCCGATAGTCGAGCCGCGCCGGCCCTTCGTGCGCAAACGCGTCGCCTTGCCGGTGATCGCCGCAGCGCACCAGCAGCGCACTGTGCTCGCCGGTCGTCGCCCACGTGCGGCGCGCGCGCAGCGCTGCGCCGACGTGCTTTCGATCGAGCCCGGGCGCCAGCACGCCCGTCAGCCCGCCATGCACGCCGAAGACCTGCACGCCGGGTGCGCCGCCGCCGGGCCGGCCGCGATGTTCGTCGCCGCTGGCCGCGACGCCGAGCTGATAACCCCGTGCGATCACGTCCTGGTACAGCCAGCCGAAATGGCCCCACGACGATGCGATCTCGACGAGCCGCTCGAGCTCCGGATGATGCCAGTCGGGGATATAACGACGACCGCCCACGTGCGGCATGACCAGATGTTGCGCGGCATTGTCCGCATACGCATCCCACAGTTCCTCGACGGGCCAGCGGCCGAGTTCGACCGCATGACCCTTCATCTCTTCGTTCCAGACCAGCGTGCGATTGTGCTCGCCGCGCGCGTTGTACGGGAAATCCGGTTGGTCGTCGCCGAGGAACACCACGTTGTGGTCGCCCCCTGCCGTCGAGCTGCCGCACCATTCCTGCACCGGATACACGACAAACCGGCCCGGTTCGTTGAAGCGCTCGACCGCGTCGACGCCGAGCCGCCAGTTCTCGTCGGTGATCTGGAAGTCGTTCGCGGTGTAGCCGAGCACGTCGATACCGCCGATGTCGCGTGCGTAGCGCGCGTTGTACTCCGGACTGTTGGTACCGACGGTGTCATGTGCGTGCACGTGAAGGTCCGCATACAGCGCCCGCGGCACGGGCAGCGACGCGTCGACCGTCAGCCACGCTTCGGCCGCACGCACGTCCGGGTGCCCCGGTACGTCGGCGACGATGCGCAGCGTGCCCGCGTCGACCGGCAGGTCGTCCACCGCCCAACTCGCAAAGCCTGTATCGGGCAGCGCGTGTTCGCGCCGGTAAACGATCTCGCCGCGGGCATCGTACGCGACGACCCTGGCATGACCGCCGACATCGCGGCACGCGTTGCCCCAGCGGTCCTGAAGCGACAGCCGGAACGGTGCGCGCGTGCCGGGCTGCACGAAGCGCGGGCCGTTCAGCAGCACGTCGGACGGCGCACCGGCACGGATGTCGATCGACACGTCGCCGGGCACGGCGACGAAGCGCGACGTGCCGAGCGGGTCGACGTAGAGCCGGAAGCGGAAGTTGTCTTCGGCGAAGGTCTGCACGCGCGTGCCGGGGCCGCGGCGGCGGTCGCCAAGACGGATCACGATCCGGTCGCCGGCATTCACGTAGCCGTCGACGATGTCGACGATCACGGCCTTCTGGAACGGCCGCTCATGCCCCTTCTGGTCGAAGCGCACGTTCAGCGCCTGCACGGTGGCCGGGCTCTGGCCCGGCACGAGCGGCGCCGCGTGGTACTCGGCGCTGATGTAGTTCGCGGCGCTCGGGTCGCTCGTCTGGAACAGCGCCCAGTCGGAATAGAACTTGAAGGTCGCCTTTAGCCAGCCGCCGTCGGCGATGCCGGACGAGCCGACTTCGTAGTCGAGCACGATTTCGCTCCACTCGCCGGCGTCGAGCCGCGTGAGGTTGCATTGCACGCGTCCGGCGAACGGCAGGCGTTTGTGGCGTTCGTAGAGCCCGTCGGGCGCAACGTGCGGGCCCAGGCGGTCGCGCAGCGCGGCGGCGCGTGCGTCAATGGTATCGATGGCGTCGTGGGATGCGTTCATTGTGGAATGCAAAATGATGTCGAGGGAAGGCGGCGCGCGTCAATGCGCGAACGGCCAGGGCGCGCTCGCGTCCCAGACGGGAATGCCCATGTATGCGTACCACGGTGCGATCACGCAGAGGCCGTAGACGATCGCGATCAGCACCGACACCGCGCCGACCTTCGCGTAATCGGCCGTCGAGAACGCGCCGCTGCTGTACGCGATGACGCCGGCGGTGATCTGCGTCGGCAGCAGATAGGCGAAGCTGTCGGTATCGCTGACGAGCATCGTGAACGCGACCGGATGCAGCCCGAGGCGCGGTGCGAGCGCGAGCGCGATCGGCGCGATCATCGTGACGGCCGCGACGTTGGACAGCATGCCGATACGGATCACGTGCGTGCCGAGCATCACGATCGCGATGGCGAGCCACCAGCCGTGCCCGCGCGCGGCGACGTAGACGTGATCGGCGGCCCAGCTTGCGAGCCCCGACGCACTGATCGCCGACGACAGCGACAACGCACCGGCGAGCAGGAACAGCGTGCCCCAGATCGTGCGCTGTTCGACTTCGGCCCAGCCGAAGCGCAGCACGCCGGGCGCGAACAGCAGCGCCAGCGCGATCAGCGCGACGATTTCCGACGGCAGGTGATGCAGCGGCTCGGTCGCCCACAACACGGCGACGGCCGCGAACAGTGCGAGTACGGCCCAGTCGTTGCGCGCCGCGGGTGGTTGCGTCCCGCGCATCGCCGCGATCGCGTCGGGGCCGCCCGGAATCGCGACGGCGCGCGAGCGGAAATGGAATTGCACCCAGGCTTGCGTGATCGCGAACATCCCGAGGTACGGCCACTGCAGCTTCAGCCACGTCAGGTACGAGATCCGGATGCCGAGCTGTTTCTCGAGCAAGCCGGACACGACCATGTTCGGCAGATGAGCCGTCAGGATGCACATGCCGCTGATCATCGCGCCGTACACGAGCGTCTGGATCACGATCGCCTTGCGCGCGGCGCGTTCGCGCGGCGATTCGCCGAACAGCCGGACGATGCCGTTCGTGACCGGCAGCAGCGTCGCGGCACGTGCATTCGCGGCCGGCACGACGAGCGCCATCACGCAGTTCACCGCGAACATTGCCCAGATCACGCCGTTGGCCGTGCGGACCTTCAGCCGGTCGAGCAGCAGCAGCGCGACGCGGCGGTCGAGCCCGCTTGCCTGCATGATCGCGGAAAACAGGAACGCGGCGAGGCAGAGGAACACGACCGGCGCGGCGAAGCCGCTGGCCGCCTTCGGGAACGACGGGCTCGCGTGCGACAGCACGAGCAGCATCGGCAGCAGGATGCCGCTTACGCCGACGGGAATGGCTTCGGTGATCCATACGATCGCGACCCAGGCGACGACGGCAAGCGTCGCCTTCCCTTCGGCCGACAGATGCGCAGGCGCGGGCAGCCACCATGCGATCGCGAAGAACGCGAGCCACGCGGTGGTGAAGCCGATCGCCGCACGCCACCGTGCACCGCGCGACCGACCCGTCGCGTGCGGATCGATGCGCGGCGCAATGGCCGGTTCGGTTCGTGTCGGCCGGCTGGCCTGCGCGCCATCGAGCGGCGGCGTGCCGATTGCGTTTTCAGTCACTGGTATGCTCCCCGGGCGTCGGGACCGCGAAACGCGGCCCCCGAACGTCTGTCGAGATGTGATAATACGTATTAATACAAGTTGGGCGTTCCAATTGCTTTTCATATCGATATCGGGAGACGCGCATAGCGCGGACCCAGCACGACGAGGAAGGACCAGATGACGCTGGTGCGTGACGACACGACATCGCTTTACGAGCAGCTTGCGACGACACTGCGCGACGAGATCGAACGCGGTGTGTACGAGCCGAGCGGCAAGCTGCCTTCGGAGGCACAGTTGAGCGAGCGTTTTCAGGTCAGCCGCGTGACCGTCAGGCTCGCGCTCGATCGGCTGAGCGACGCGCGCATCGTCGAGCGCAAGCAGGGCAAAGGGACGTTCGCCGCGAAGCAGCGGCTGCGGCATCGGCTCGACGTGCTGCGCGGGCTCCACGATTCGATCGCCGATCAGGGCGCCCGCGCCCGGATGACGTTGCTGCGGTTCGAGGCATGCGACGTGCCGCCGGGCCTGCGCCACGTCTTTGCCGACGACGTCGCGCGTTGCGTCTATCTTGAACGCGTGCATTGGGTCGACGACGAGCCGATCGCGCTCGCGCAGACCTGCCTGCTGCCCGACGCCGCGACCGTCACCTTCGAGCAGGCCGAGCGGATGTCGACCTACGAGGTGCTGGAAAGCGTGCTTGGCTGGCGCATGACGGACGCCGACATGTCGGTCACGGCCGTGGGGGCGCCCGAAGACGTTGCGGAGCGCCTCCGGGTCGGCGCGCATTCGCCGCTACTCGTGCTGCGGCGCACGTCGCGCCTGGCGGACGGCCGTACCTGCGAATCGACGGTGTTCCACATTCGGCCGGAGCGTTTCGACCTCCTCGTGCACAGCGGGGTGGAGGCTAGATTCGTCGGCTGACGGGGTATGCGGCCGCCCGTTCGCCGGCCGCCGTGACGCGCACGGCGTTCCGTACGGTACGCCGGCCGCGTTGTGCGACATGCACGGGATTCGTTATCTGCGCGTGACAGCGAAGCATCACAGCAATCGGTATTTTGCGCGCGCCCGAGGTTGACTAAGATCAAACCCTTGGGCGGATGCCAGTATCGTCAACCGTTCCGCCCGCGCCCGGACCATGGATAACCGCACAGATTCCCCTCCGCTCATTGCGCTGCCGGAAAGCGAGCATCGCCCCCTGTCGGTGCGCGCGAAGGCGCTCGTGTTCGCCGATCCCGCGTCGCGTGCGGTACTGCGCTTCGTCGAACAGATCGGGCCCAGCGCCGCGCCCGCGCTGATTCTCGGCGAGACGGGCACCGGCAAGGAACTGGTCGCGCGCCATATCCACCATGTCAGCGGCCGCACGGGCGCGTTCATCGCGGTCAACTGCGGCGCGATCAACCCGCAGCTTGCGGAGAGCGAGCTGTTCGGTCATGAGGCCGGCGCATTCACGGGCGCGCAGGGGCGCCGCATCGGCTATTTCGAGGAAGCGCACGGCGGCACGATCTTTCTCGACGAGATCGGCGATCTCGCACCGCCGCTGCAGGCGAAGCTGTTGCGCGTGTTGCAGGAGGGCGAGGTGACACGCGTCGGCGCGACGCGTGCGCGGCCGGTCGACGTGCGCGTCGTCGCGGCAACCAACGTCGATCTCGAACAGGCCGTGCTGGCCGGCAATTTCCGGATGGACCTGTTCTACCGCATCAATCTCGCCCGCGTGCGCCTGCCGCCGCTGCGGGAGCGGCCGCAGGACATCCTGCCGCTCGCCGAGCACTTCCGCGGGCGCTATTGCGCGCAGTTGAAGCGGCCGCAGCCGATGCTGTCGGAGGGCACGGTCCAGGCGCTGCAAGCATACCCGTGGCCCGGTAATATCCGCGAGCTGGAAAACGTCATGCACCTGGCGCTGCTCGTGTCGAACGGCAACCTGATTCGGCCGGAGCACCTGAAGTTCTCGGAGGCACTCGCCGGCTATGCGCGCGCGGACGACGCGGCGGCGCTGCCGCAGGACGACA
The DNA here is from genome assembly GCF_055810675.1 of Burkholderia sp. YHN3-13. Taxonomy (NCBI): domain Bacteria; kingdom Pseudomonadati; phylum Pseudomonadota; class Betaproteobacteria; order Burkholderiales; family Burkholderiaceae; genus Burkholderia; species Burkholderia sp. YHN3-13. The sequence goes on from NZ_JBVVNQ010000014.1 coordinate 65,900, forward strand.
TCCGCGCGGGCGTGCGCCGCCTGTTTCGCGCGCCCGGCGAAAGCCTGTTGCGCGACATCGAGGAACTGGTCGTGTGCGAGGCGTTCGAGCACTGCCGGTTCAGCCAGGTGCGCACTGCGGCGCTGCTCGGCGTCACGCGCAATACGATGCGCACGTTGCTCGCGCGTCACGGGCTGCTGAACGAGCCGCGCTCCGAATCGGCGTTCGACGACTGACCGGGCGGCGCCGGCGGCCTCCGTCGCCCCGGCGGCGTTCCCGCCGGTTACGGCAGGCTCGCGCGTGCCAGGCGCGTGCGGACGCGCGGCAATACATCCTCTCCCACGCGCGCCGCTTCCTCGAGGTTCGCATAGGACGACAGCAGGAACGTCTCGATGCCGAGCGCGCGGTACTCGTGGATGCGCGCGGCGACCTGGTCGTAGCTGCCGACGATCGCGGTGCCCGCGCCGCCGCGGATCAGGCCAACGCCGGCCCACAGGTTCGGATACACCTCCAGCTCGCGCAACGAGCGCAGCGCGCCTCGGCTTAGCGCGGTCTGGCGCTGCTGGCCGACCGACTCGTAGGCGGCCAGCTTGCGCTGCGCGTCGACATAGGTCTGGTCGGAAATCTCGCTCAACAACTCGTCGGCGCGCGCCCATGCGGCGCGTTCGGTCTCGCGGGCAATCACGTGCACGCGCAGCCCGAAGCGCAGCCGGCGGCCGTGCATCGCGGCCAGCGCGCGCAGCCGCGCGACCCGCTCGCGCACGGCGTCGGGCGGCTCGCCCCACAGCAGGTATGTATCGGCCTGGCTGGCGGCCACCTGCTCAGCGAGCGTCGACGCGCCGCCGAGATAGAGCGCGGGCGGGGTCGCGAGCGGCACGCCGGCATGCGCGGGGCTCAGCATGTAGTAGCGGCCGGCGACGGAATGCCCGCCGCCTTGCCACAGCCGCCGCAGCACCCGGAGGTATTCGGAGGTCCGCTGGTAGCGCGCGTCGTGATCGAGAAAATCGCCGAGCGCGCGCTGTTCGTAAGCGCTCGAGCCGTTGACCGCGAACAGGCGCAGGCGCGCGCCGCTCATGTGCTGCAGGGTCGCGGCCTTGCGCGCGATCTGTTCGGGCTGCTCGAGCCCGGGCCGGAACGTGACGATCAGCGCGATGCGCTGCGTCGCGCGCGCGAGCTGCGCGCTGACGAGCCACGGATCCTCGAAGCCCGCGGCCATCGGCAGCAGCAGGCTGTCGAAGCCGGCCGACTCGGCCGCGCCGGCGACGCCGCGCAGGTATTCGGGCGTCGCCGGCCGATAGTCCTGCATGAAGGTCGACGGGCGCGGCAGCCCGCTGTTGGCCAGATGCGGCCCGTCGCCGTTGGTGGGCAGGAACCATGCGAAATCGACGCTCATGCATCGCCTCGCCCGTTCGCCGGCTGCGCGGCGCGCGCGCGCCGCGCAGCGTCGAACCGGATCATGCGCCGGAGCACGATGCCGGCCGGTGGCGGCGCGAGGCCGCGTGCGCGATACGCGTGTTCGACGGCCGCCGCGAGCGGCGGCGCGCTCGCGGGCATCAGCAGCCCGTCGCACCACGACGCGACGAACGCGATCTCGTGCCGCTCTGCGACCGACCAGTAGACGGGCGGCCGCTTTGCGACGAGATCTGGCAGGCGCGCATGCTCCGCGCGGTAGTAGGTGCCGCGATACTGCAGCGGCGACTCGGCCGCCCACAGCGCCCGCAGGATCGACAGGAATTCGGCGCTGCGCGCGAGCCGCTGGTCGCGGTTCAGGTGCATCGCGCGGTCGGTCGCATCGACGTCCGGCGCATCGGCTTCGAGTGCGAGCCACGCGCGGCCGCGGCTCAGCGACTGCAGGCTCTGCGCGAGATGCGCGGCGGCGACGGGCAGTATCGCGCCCGCCTGGAGCGTCACCATCACGCGCAGAGCCGGCAGCGCGTCGACGAGCGCCGCGGCTGCCATCCACGGATCGGGGCCGGCGCGCTGCACGGGCAGCAGAATCGCATCGCAGCCGGCCGACACGCCGGCCTCGGCGATCGCGATCCAGTCGGCCGCCGGGTCCGGCCGCGCGGCGTTGGCGCTGATGTCGAGCCGCAGCAGCAGACGCGGCACGCTCATGCCGCGGCCCGCGCCGGCTGCCAGCCGAGCGCCGGCGCAATCGTTTCCGCGAGCGTGCGCAGCCGGGCCAGCGCGTCGTCGAGCGACGCGCTTTCCGATTGCACGACCGGCAGGAAATAGTCGGCGAACGGGAACAGCGCCGGGTCGCCGCGCAGGCTTTCGATCACGTCGTCCGGATGCCCGTAATGGACGTTCAGCAGCCGCACGATCTGCTCGGGCTCGGTCACGTCGGGATGACCGCTCGCCGCGAGCCACGGAATGTGCCGCACGACGTCGGGCGCGAGCGCGGCGAGCGCGGTGCGCCGGTCCCGCGCGGGAAACACCGCGCGCACCACGCCGATGCGGGGCCGCGCTGCGTCGGCGTGCGCGCGTTCGCGCCAGGCGTCGAGATACGCGTGCGCGAGCGGCAACTGCACGGTGCGCGGATCGTGCACGGCGGTGCCGAGCAGCAGGCCGTTGCCGTGCCGTGCGGCGAACCGTGCGCCGTCGGGCGATGCATGCGAATGCCACAGGCGTTCGCGCAAGCCCGGCGCCGCGGGCTGCAGCACGAGCGGCGGCGCGTCGGCGGTGCCGCGCGCGACCGGCTGGCCGGCGAGCGCATCCTGCAGGCGTTCGAGCGCGGCCGCGAAGCGCGCCTGGCGCGTGTCGACGTCGAAGCCGAACGCGGCGAACGCGTCGAGGTTCGCGCCGCCGCTGCCGAGCCCGAGTTGCAGCCGGCCGCCGGCCAGCGCATCGAGCACCGCCGCATCCTCGGCGAGCCGCAGCGGATCCTCGAGCGACAGCGTGACGATGCCGGTGCCGAGCTCGATGCGGCGCGTGCGTTGCGCGACGGCGGCCAGCAGCACGAGCGGCGACGGCAGCCGGCCGTACTCCGCGCGGAAATGATGCTGCGCGACGAAGCCGCCGTCGAAGCCGAGTTGTTCCGCCGCGACGAACAGCGTCTCGAGATCCGCGTAGACGCGGCGCGCGTCGCCGGCGCCGTGCACGTGCGTGAGAAAACCGAGCTTGAACGGCCGGCGCGCGGCCGGTGCGGGAGAGGACGAATGGGTCATGTCGGGATCGGATCGGAGGTGAGCGAAGCGGCTTCGGGCCCGGCGGTGGCCGGCGTCCAGCCGAGCGCCGGTGCGATCGCTGTCGCGACGGTTTCGAGTTGCCGCAGCGCATCGCGATGCGAGGTGCTCGCGGTCTGCACTTGCACGACGAGTTCGGTCGCGCCGGGCAGAGCGGGGTCGGCATGCAATGCGGTCACGACGTCGGCGGGCGTGCCGCGCAGCACGCCGAAGCGGTCCAGCAGCGCCGGCACGTCGGCCGGCGCGGGCGCCGGTACGCCGCCGGCCCGCGCGAGCCGCGCGGCGTAACGCAGGATGTCGGGGCCGAGCGCGGTTTCGACGCTCGCTGCATCGTCGCCGGGTACGACCGCTCGTACGAGTGCGACGCGCGGTGCGTGCGGATGCGTCCACGCGCCGCGATAGCGCGCCACGAGTGCCGCTTCGCCGTCCTGATCCGGGCGCGTACGCGCGACGATCAGCCCGTGACCGTTGCGTGCGACCGCCTCGGCCTGGCCGGTCGCCTGCCATAAACGGGCGGCCAGCGTGGGCGCGCCCGGCTGCAGTGTCACACCGGCCGGCCCGAGCGGCGCACCGGCGAGCGCATGCTGCAACGACGCGAGCGCCTCGGCCTGCAGCGCCGCGCGCGCGTCGAAATCGCGGCCGAACGCGGCGAACACGTCCGGCTCGAAGCCGGCGCCGACGCCGAGCTGCAGGCGGCCGTCGGCCAACGCGTCGAGCACGGCCGCATCTTCGGCGACGCACAGCACCGATTCGAGCGGCAGCACGATCACGCCGGTGCCGAGCGCGATGCGCCGCGTGCGGCGTGCGGCGGCCGCCAGCAGCACGAGCGGCGACGGCAGGCGGCCCGTTTCGCTGCCGAAATGGTGCTGGGCGACCCACGCGCTGTCGAAGCCGAGCGCTTCCGCCGCGTCGATCAGCGCGAGCGTGTCGTGCAGCACGCGCGGCGACGGGTCGGGCGCGTACACGCGCGTGAGCACGCCAAGACGAAACAGGCGCGTCATGCGGCACCTCCGCCGACGGGGGCGACCGTATCGCCGCGCAGCGACGACGGGCGACGAAAGAAGGGAGGGCGTGGCAGCCCGAGCTGATCGCGCAGCGTCGGGCCTTCGTACTCGGTACGGAACAGCCCGCGGCGCTGCAGTTCGGGCACGACGAGGTCGACGAAATCGTCGAGGCCGCCGGGCACCCATGCGAACGCGACGTTGAACCCGTCGGCGCCGTACGACCGGAACCATTCCTCGAAGCGATCGGCGATGGTCTTCGGCGTGCCGGTCACGACTCCCGCGCTGGCAAAGCGCTCGTATAGCTGGCGGATCGTCAGATTCTCGCGGCGCGCGAGATCGACGATCAGCTGCTGGCGGCTCTTGCTGCGATTGCTCGGCGGCAGCTCGGGCAGCGGGCCGTCGAGCGGATAGCCGGACAGGTCGAAATCGCCTGCGTTGTCGGCGAGCAGCCGCAGCCCGAGCACCGGGTCGATCAAGTCCTGCAGCGCGCGCAGCTTGTCGCGCGCGTCGGCCTCGGTCGCGCCGACGATCGGCATCACGCCAGGCAGGATCTTCAGGTGCTCGGGGCGGCGGCCGTAATGCACGAGGCGGCCCTTGACGTCCGCATAGAACGCCTGCGCGTCGTCGAGCCGGTGCTGCGCGGTGAAGATCACTTCCGCGCAGCGCGCCGCGAGCTCGCGGCCCGCGTCCGACGAGCCGGCCTGCACGAGCACCGGATGCCCCTGCGGCGCGCGTGCGACGTTCAGCGGGCCGCGCACGCTGAAGTGCGGCCCGTGATGATCGAGCACGTGCAGCTTGCGATGATCGAAATGGAGGCCGGCCGCCTTGTCCTCGATGAATGCATCGTCTTCCCAGCTGTCCCAGAGCCCGGCCACGACGCGCTGGAATTCGTCGGCGCGCGCGTAGCGGTCGGCGTGCGCGAGGTGTGGCGCCGCGCCGAAGTTCGCCGCTTCGTCGGGCACCACCGACGTGACGAGATTCCACCCGGCGCGCCCGCCGCTCAGGTGGTCGAGCGACGCGAACTTGCGGGCGATGTGGTAGGGCGCGTTGTAGGTCGTCGTCGCCGTTGCGATCAGGCCGATGTGGTGCGTGACCGCCGCCAGTGCGGCGAGCAGCGTGAGCGGTTCGAAGGTGTCGGCGCGCGCGCTGCGGCGGAGCGAGTCGATGTGGCTGCCCTGCGTGGCGACCACGTCCGCGACGAACAGCGCATCGAGCTTGCCGCGCTCGGCTGTCTGCGCCATTCGGCGGAAATGGGCGAAGTCGCGGTTGCCGTTCGGCTGCGCGAGGGGATGGCGCCAGCCGACGACGTGGCTGCCGCCGCCGTTCAGCATCGCGTTGAGTTTGAGGGTGTCGGTGCGGTGCGTCATCCGTCGGCTCCTCAATACGTGTAGGTCACGCGCACGCCGACGGTGCGCGGCTGGCCCGCGGCGGCGACGTTGGTGCCGGGCAGGAAGAAGTTCTTCGTCAGGTCGTACTGGCGGTTGAACAGGTTGCGCGCCCACAGTGCGACGTCCCAGTGCCGGTCGGGCGACGTGACGGTCAGGCTCGCGTTGACGAGCCAGTAGCTGTCGACCGTGTAGTTCGGGCCGAGCAGGAGCAATTGCGAATACGCGTCGCGGTAGCTGTAGTTGGTCTCCGCACGCAGTCGGTAGCCGCCCGCGAGCCAGCTGTAGGCGACCTGCCCGCCATAGCTCAGGCGCGGGAAGCTGAGCGTGGTGCCGTTGTAGTCGGTGAACACGTTATGGCCGCTGGCCGCCGACGCCTGCGTGTTGTACGTGACGAACGGCGACGTGTACTTGCCGCTCTTGTAGCCGACGTACTGCGAGATTTCCAGCCCGCGCACCGGCTGCCATTTCAGATCGGTCTCGAAGCCGTCGATGCGCGATTTCGGCGCGTTGACGAACGTGCCGATCAGCGATTGCGAGTTCGGATCGAAGGTGGCCGACAACACCTGCTGGTCGTGATAGTCGTAATGGAACGCCGACGCGTTCCAGCGCAGCGAGCGCGTGAGGTCGGCCTTGAAACCTACTTCGTATGCGGTCAGCGATTCCGGCTTGAACGGTGCGAGCGCGTTCGAATTGCCGGTGTTGTGCGCGGTGAAGCCGCCCGACTTGTAGCCGCGGCTGACGGTCGTGTAAAGCATCGTCGCCGGGGCCAGGTCGAACTCGAGGCCGACCTTGCCGGACGTGCCGTTCGACGTCAGCGACTGGTTCGCGTCGCCGCCCTGGAAGCCCGCGAACGGCACGAACGACGGCGTCAGCATGCCGGACGCGAAGCCGCGCAATTCGCGCTTCTCGTGTTCCTGGCGCACACCGACGATGCCCCGCAGGCGTTTCGTGATGTCGTAGGTCGCCTGGCCGTAGACGCCGAGCGTATCGACCGACTGCCGGTAGCGCGTGAGCGCGATGAAGCCGAGCCGGTCGCTGAAGTCGGAATAGAACTTCTCGTCGAGATCGTCGTGCGAGTAGAACAGGCCGGTGACCCAGCGCAGCCGCGTGTCGCCGCGCGACGACGCGCGCAGCTCCTGCGTGACTTCGTTGACGGTGTCGTCGAAGTATTCGTCGGAGTCGTGGTACTGCGTCGCGTCCCAGTCCGAATACTCGCGGCGGTGCAGGTAGTTGTATGCGGTGATGCTCTTCAGCTCGACCGGGCCGAGGTTCCACGTCGCGGTCAGGTCGACGCCGCCGTTCACGTTGTTGCGCCCCGGCTTCGCGTCGGTCGACAGGCCCGTCACGCGCGAAAACGCGGGACTCACGCCCCAACCCGTCTTCGTGTGATCGGCATCGGCAGGGATCACCTCGCCGGTCTTGGCCGACGTGTACGGCGTAAACAGGTAGAGCCCCGTGTTGTCCGACTTGTCGAAGCCGCCGTGCGCGCCGAAGTGCAACTTGAAATCGCGCGCGACGTCCCAGTCGAGCTGCGCGCGCGCGGCGGCGCTGTCGTGGTTGCCGAGCGTCTGGTTGGTCGCGCGATTGTTCTGCCACGCGCCGAAATCCTGCGTCGTGAACGCGAAACGGCCGCGCACGCGGTCGCTCAGCGGCCCGGACACGTAGCCTTCGGTCGTCAGCAGGTTGTGCGTGCCGTATTCGACGCTCCCGCCGGCTTCGAAATCGCGGGTCGGCTGGTTCGTGATGAAGTTCACCGTGCCGCCCGTCGTGTTGCGGCCGTACAGCGTGCCCTGCGGGCCGCGCAGCACTTCGACGCGCGCGATGTCGAACAGTTGCCCCTGGGTCTGGATCGGCAGCGCGTACGCGACGTCGTCGACGTTGATGCCGACCGTCGACGCGTTGTTCGACGTGTAGTCGTTGAAGCCGACGCCGCGAATCCGGAACTGCGGCTGGCCGCCGCCGAACGCGGGTTCGACTTCGACGCTCGCGGTCGCGTGCTGCAGGTCGTTGACGGTTTCGACGTTCAGTGTCTTCAGGTCGCTGCCCGACAGCACCGACATCGACGTGCCGACGCGCTGCGCCGATTGCCGCCGCCGCTGCGCGGTGACGATCACGTCTTTCAGCTGGGCCTCGGCGACCGGCGCACCGCCGGTCGCGCGCGTCGCGCCGGTTGCCGCCGCCGGGTCGGTCGATGCGGCCGGTGCAGCCGACGCGGCCGGTGTGATCGGTGCAGCCCCGGCCGCCGATGCAGCGACCGGCGCATCGGTCACGGCCGGTTGCTGCTGCGCGTGCAGCGCCGGCGATGCGGCCAGCAGTGCCGACGCGCCGAGGGAGGCGCTCAACATTCTGTATTTCATCCGTAGATCCCCAAATCGAAGCGTTGTTGTGCGTGTGGTCCGGCGCGGTGCCGTGCATCGGATCGATGCCGCCACGGCTCGGCAGTGCGTGAGCGGGCTTTGCAACAGACGTGCCAAGGGGCGGCCGGGCACGACCCGTAAAGGCTCGACGCCGAATGCACCGGCCGGACGACGCAGCGCGCGCGCCTGCGTTCCAGTCGTTTTGCTGGATTTCCAGCAGCGCCGCCGCGCCGCGCGCCGCATGCTGCATTTGCGGCATCTCGCTGGAAATCCAGCGCGCCGCGTGCCGTGCGAAGGCCGCACAGGCCGACAGGGCGGCATTGGCATGGCGCTTGCTGTCGACGGAAGCCATGCTTCTGTCCACGAGGATCTTCATGAACGCTTTCACGTCCGCCGACACGCCGGCCCGCGCGTCGTCCCCGCTGTCCTCCCGTCCACCCGCGAGCCGCATCGCCGACGACGCGCACGCGCTCGAAACCGCGCGCCGGCTCGCCGACGAGCTGGCGCGCGACGCGGCGTTGCGCGACCGCGAGCGGCGCCTGCCGTTCGCGGAGCTCGACCTCTTCTCCGGCAGCGGGCTGTGGGGTATCACGGTGCCGCGCGCGTTCGGCGGCGCGGAGGTGTCGCTCGCGACGCTCGGCGAAGTCGTGCGGACCATCGCGCAGGCGGATCCATCGATCGGTCAGTTGCCGAAGAATCACTTCCACGCGCTCGACGTGATCCGGCTCACGGGCGACGAGGCGCAGCGCCGCAAGTTCTTCGGCCTCGTGCTCGACGGCGCGCGGATCGGCCATGCGGCGTCCGAACGCGGGACCAAGAACGCGCTCGAGATCGGCACGCGGCTGTCGCGGCGCGACGGGCGGCTCGTGCTCGACGGCCAGAAGTTCTATTCGACCGGTGCGCTGTTCGCCGACTGGATCGCGGTGCTCGCGCTCGACGACGACGGCCGCTACGTGCAGGCACTGGTCGAGCGTGACCGGCCGGGGCTCGACATCGTCGACGACTGGAGCGGCTTCGGGCAGCGCACGACGGCGAGCGGCACGCTGACGCTGTCGGGCGTGGAGGTCGACGAACACGACGTGGTCTCGATCCAGGCGGCGTTCGAGCGGCCGACGCTCGCGGGCCCCGTGTCGCAGTACCTGCACGCCAACATAGACGTCGGCATCGCGCGCGCGGCGCTGGCCGACACGCTGGAGTTCGTGCGGACGCGCAGCCGGCCGTGGGCCGACAGCGGGATCGCGCGCGCGTCCGACGATCCGTACGTGATCCGCGACGTCGCGGACGTGCAGGTGCGCCTGCTTGCGACCGAGGCGCTGCTCGACCGTGCCGCCGCGGCGCTCGACGCATTGCCGGCCGAACTCGACGACGCGCAGGTCGCGCACGCCTCGGTGCAGGTCGCGGCCGCGAAAGTGCTGAGCACCGAGCTCGCGATCCTCGCGACCAACAAGCTGTTCGAACTGTCGGGCACGCGCTCGGTGCTGAGCGAATACAACCTCGACCGTCACTGGCGCAATGCGCGCACCCACACGCTGCACGATCCGGTGCGCTGGAAATACCACGCGATCGGCAATTACGTGCTCAACCACGTGAACCCGCCGCGCCACGGCTACCTGTGATGACCGACACGCTCCAGACTCCCTCGCCGTTCGCGCCGAAGGACCCGGCGCGGCGCCGCTATGCGCTCGCCGCCGCGTGGGCCGCGGCCGGGCTCGGCGGCGCGGCCCGCGTGTTCGCGGCGGACGCCGCCGCGGTAGCGCCGGTGCGCGGCGGCACGCTGTCGCTGTTCGCGCAGCCGGAACCGCCGTCGCTCGTCAACGCGCTGACGCCGCACGTCGCGTCGCAATACGTCGGCGGCAAGATCTTCCAGGGTCTGCTCGGCTTCGACCCGCAACTGCGCGCGGTGCCGGTGCTCGCGCGCAGTTGGCGTGCGTCGGCGGACGCGCTGACGTACACGTTCGACCTGCAGCCGGGCGTGCGCTGGCACGACGGGCAGCCTTTCGGCGCGCGGGACGTGGTCGTCACGCTGAAGGAAATCGCGCCGCAGGCGCTGCCGCGCACGAAGGTGACGTTCGACAAGTACGTCGCGTCGATCGACGCGAGCGGCCCGCTGCAGGTGACGATCCGCCTGAAGAAGCCGTACGCGGGACTGATCAATCTGCTCGGCAGCGGGCTCCTGCCGATCCTGCCGGCCCATCTGTACCAGGGCAAGGATCCGCGCGGCAATCCCGCGAACCAGCATCCGGTCGGCACCGGGCCGTTCGTGTTCCGCGAATGGAAGCGCGGCGCATACATCCGTGTCGCGCGCAACCCGGATTACTGGAAGAAGGGGCTGCCGTATCTCGACGGAATCGTGTTCAACGTCGTGCCCGACGCGGCCGCGCGCTCGATCGCGTTCGAACGCGGGCAGATCCATGCGCTGCGCGCGGGTGACGTCGACTACGCGGACATCGCGCGGCTCGCGAAGCTGCCGGGCGTCGCGATCACGACGCAGGGCTGGGAGCTGTTCACCGGGATGGCCTTTCTCGAACTGAACCAGCGCAAGCCGCCGTTCGACAACGTGCTCGTGCGCCAGGCGGTGCTGCACGCGCTCGATCGCCAGTTCATCGTCGACCGGATCTTCTTCGGCTACGGGAAGGTCGCGAACGGCCCGTTCGTGTCGTCGTCGCCGTTCTACGATCCGAACGTGCCGCGCTTCGCGTACGACCCGGAGCGGGCGCGCGCGCTGATCCGGCAGTCGGGCATCGACGTCGGCAAGTTCCCGCTCGTGCTGCTCAACGGCGAGAAGGGCGGCGCGTGGGAGCGGGTGGCCGAATACACGCAGCAGGCGCTCGGCCAGGCCGGTTTCCGGCTGCGCGTGCAGACGACCGACGCGGCCGGCTGGTATGCGCGCGTCGCGAACTGGGATTTCGACCTGAGCTACAACTTCCTGTTCCAGAACGCGGACCCGGATTTCGGCGTCGCGCCGCTGTACCGGATCGACGGCATCTCGAAGGGCTCGCCGTTCGGCAACGTCGAGGGTTACCGCAATCCGCAGGCCGACGCGCTGTGGGACGCGGCCGCGCTGGATACCGATCCGGCCGCGCGCCGCGCGCGCTACGCGCAGCTTCAGACCACGCTCGCGAACGACGCGGCGATCGCGAACATCTTCGAGATGGTGAACCCGACGGTGTACCGGCGCAACGTCCACAACCTGCTGCGCACGGCCACCAGCGTGAACGACAGTCTCGAGGACACGTGGATCGGATGACGCGATGAACACGGCGCTGCGTTTGACGTCGACGGTGCTCCGGGGCCTTGCGGTCGTGCTGGGCGTGCTGGTCGTGAACTTCTTCCTGGTGCGGCTCGCGCCGGGCGATCCCGCGCTGATGCTTGCCGGCGACGCGGGCTCGGGCGATGCCGCGTACGTCGAACGGCTGCGCGCGCAGCTCGGATTGAGCCGGCCGCTCGTCGAGCAGTTCGGGTTGTATCTGCGCGATCTCGCGCACGTCGATTTCGGCTTCTCGTACCGCAACCAGCTGCCGGTGCTGCAGCTCGTCGTCGAGCGCCTGCCCGCGACGCTGCTGCTGATGGCGGCCGCGTTCGTCGTATCGGTCGTCGCGGGCGTGACGGCGGGTGCGATCGCCGCGTATGGCGAGTCGCGAGGCGGTCCATGGGCGCGTCGCATCGCGCGCACGATCGGCGCGCTGGCGGTGATCGTCTATGCGACGCCGCTGTTCTGGCTGTCGCTGATGAGCGTGATCGCGTTCTCGGTGGTGCTCGGCTGGCTGCCGTCGTTCGGGATGGAAAGCGTCGGCGCCGGCTATACGGGGTGGCGCCACGCGCTCGACGTCGCCGCGCACCTGGTGCTGCCGGCCACGACACTCGGGCTCGTGTACGGCGCGATCTACGTGCAGCTCACGCGCGCCGCGATGCTCGAGGTGATCGAACGCGAATTCGTGCGTACTGCGCGCGCGAAGGGCGCATCCGAGCCGCGCGTGATGATCCGCCACGTGCTGCGCAATGCGCTGTTGCCGGTCGTCACGCTCGGCGGGCTGCAACTCGGGCAGCTCGCGGGCGGCGCGCTCGTGACCGAGATCGTATTCGCGTGGCCCGGCCTCGGTGGACTGATGTACGACGCGCTGCTGCAGCGCGACTATCCGGTGCTGCTCGGGCTGCTCGCCGTGGTCGCGGCGCTCGTGGTGCTGTTCAATGCATTGACCGACCTGCTGTACGGGATCGTCGACCCGCGCATCGATCGGCGGGGGGCGCGATGACGAGCGGCATCCTGCGCCGTTTCGTGCGCGCGCGCGGTGCGGCGGCCGGCGTGCTGTTTCTTGCCGTCGTCACGCTTGTCGCGCTGAGCGCGCCGCTGTGGCTGCCGTCGCCGTGGAGCATGGCGGGCGAGCCGTTGCTGCGGCCGCTGCAGGCCGGCCATCCGCTCGGCACCGACATGCTCGGGCGCGACGTGCTGGTCGCGCTGCTATGGAGTGCGCGCGTGTCGCTGTTCATCGGACTCGCGGCGACCGTCGCGACCTTTGCGCTCGGCGTGTCGATCGGTGCGCTCGCGGGCTGGTGCGGCGGCTGGGTCGACCGGGCACTGATGGCAGTCACGACGCTGTTCCAGACCGTGCCGCAATTCGCGGTCGCGGTCACGATCGCGGCCGTGCTCGGTGCGTCGCTCGAATCGACGATCGTGGCGATCGCCGCCGTGTCGTGGCCGGCGATCGCACGGCTCGTGCGCGGCGAATTCATCGGGCTCGCGCAACGGGAGTTCGTGCTCGCGGCGCGGCTTGCCGGCGAGTCGCCGGCTGCGCTCGTGCGGTGCCAGATCCTGCCGCACGTCTGGCCGCCGCTCGCGGTGCTGGCCGCGCTGATGGTCGCGACCGCGATCCTCACCGAATCGGCGCTGTCGTTTCTCGGACTCGGCGATCCGTCGCAGATGAGCTGGGGCTTCATGATCGGCGCGGCGCGCAACGTGGTGCGCGACGCGTGGTGGCTGAGCATCTGGCCGGGGCTCGCGATCGTCGCGACCGCGCTTGCGATCAACCGGGTCGGCGAGGGGTTGCGCCATGCGTCGGCGGTTGCGGAGCAGGGGCGATGAGCGGCGCACCGCTGTTGTCGATCGAGCGGCTCACGCTCGCGTTGCCGCCCGGCGCCGAACGCCGCGACGCGGTGCGCGACGTGTCGCTGACGGTCGAGCCCGGCGAGGTGCTGTGCGTGGTCGGCGCGTCGGGATCGGGCAAGTCGCTGCTCGCGGCCGCGATCGCCGGCCTGTTGCCGCGCGGCGTGCGGCAACAGGCCGGGCGGATCGTGCTGCGGGGCCGGGACCTCGCGCAGTGCGGCGATGCCGAACGGCGCGCGGCGCGCGGCCGCGACGTGTCGATGGTCTTCCAGGAACCGCTCGCGGCGCTGAATCCGCTGATGACGGTCGGCGCGCAGGTCGACGAGGTGCTGCGCGTCCATCGCGTGCTGAGCGGCCGCGGCGACGGTGCGGCGCGCGCCGCGCGCGTGACGGCGCTGTTGCGCGACGTCGGCCTGCCGGAACCCGAGCGGCTGCGGCATGCGTATCCCGATGCGCTGTCGGGCGGCCAGCGCCAGCGTGTGCTGATCGCGATGGCGCTCGCGCTCGAACCGGCGCTGCTGATCGCCGACGAACCGACCACCGCGCTCGACGTCACCACGCAGGCGCGCATTCTGGCGCTGATCGAGCAGGCGGCGCGCACGCGGCGAACCGGCGTGCTGCTGATCACGCACGACTTCGGCGTGGTCGCGCGCATCGCCGATCGCGTCGTGGTGCTGCGCGACGGCGAGCCGGTCGAGAGCGGTCGCGCGGCCGACGTGCTGCGCGCGCCGCGCCATCCCTACACGCGCGCGCTGCTCGATGCGGTGCCGCACGGGCGCGTCGAGCAGCGCACCGTCATTCGCAGCGGCGTGCCGCTGCTGGACGTGCACGGCTTGCGCAAGCGCTATGCGCCGCGCCGCGCGTTGCCGTTCCTGCCGGCGCGAGGGCGACGCGGCGTCGATGCGCTGATCGACGTCGGCTTCACGCTGCATGCCGGCGAGACGCTCGGCATCGTCGGCGAATCGGGTTCGGGGAAGTCGACGCTCGCGCGGGCGCTGGTGCGGCTCGCGCGAGTGGATGCGGGGCGCATCGTGCTGCGCGGCGAGCACGATCTCGCGCGTCTGGCGGACCACGCATTGCGGCCGCTGCGCCGCGACATCCAGATGGTGTTCCAGGACCCGTATGCGTCGCTGAATACGCGTCAGACGATCGCGCAGATCGTCGCGACCGGCCTGCTTGCGCACGGTGTCGGCCGTGGTGCGGCGTATCGGCGGGCGGCCGAACTGCTCGCGCAGGTCGGTTTGCCGCCGGATGCGCTCGACCGGTATCCGCACGAATTTTCCGGCGGGCAGCGACAACGGATCAGCCTTGCGCGTGCGCTGGCGCTCGACCCGTCGATCCTCGTGGCCGACGAGATGGTCTCGGGGCTCGACGTGTCGGTGCAGGCGCAGGTGCTCGAACTGCTCGCGTCGGTGCAGCGGCGCCGCGCGATGGCGATCGTGTTCGTCACGCACGACCTGCGCGTCGCCGCGCAGATCTGCGACCGAATCGCGGTGATGCAGGCGGGGCGGGTGGTCGAGCTGGGCGACACCGCGCAAGTATTCGGCGCTGCGCGCCACCCGTACACGCGCGCGTTGCTCGACGCGATGCCGGTATTGCCGGAGCGCGTGGTCGCGATCGGCACGGCGGAGCCCGCCATGCGTGCTCGTCGCATCAACGAGGAACAATCATGACCTCCGATTCGAACTTCGCGGCCGATGCTTCAGCCGTCGTGGCCGGCGTGCCGGTCGAGGTGCGCGCCGGGCGCACGCTGAGTGTCGCGCATCACGCCGCGCCGCGCGGCTCGCCGCATGCGGGGACGGTGCTGTTCTTCGCACACGGTGGCGGCGGCAACAAGAATCAGTGGCGGGCCCAGTGGCGCACGTTCGCCGACGCGGGCTACGCGCTCGTCGCATGGGATTTCCTTGGCCATGGCGATAGCCCTCGGCCATCCGCGCGAAGCGGCGCTTACCACGGCGACGAAACGCTTCGCGACTATCTCGCGCTGTTCGACCGCTACAAGGGCACGCACAACGTGCTGGTCGCGCATTCGCTCGGTACCGGCAGCACGCTCGCGCTGCTCGAGCGGCTTGCGGCGCTCGGGCGGCTGCACGAAGCAAGCGGCGCGCTGCTGCTCGGCACGCAGCTCGCGCGCCCGGTGACACGGCCGCCGGCATTGCCGGGCTGGCTGCTCGAATGGATCAAGCCGATATTCGCGCGGCGGTTCCGGCGGCTCGCGTGGCATCCGCGGGCCGATCCGGCGCTCGTCGCGTACGAGTCGCGCGTGGCGCGCCGCAACCGGATGACGACGTTCCAGGCCGTGCTGCGCGCGGCGCCGTGGCCCGATGCGCAGCGGCTGGCGGCGCTCGACCTGCCGGTCGCGGTGCTGGCCGGCGATGCCGACGGGCTGACGCCGCCGGCCGGCGGGCGTGCGCTGGCCGATGCGTTGCCGAATGCGACGTTCGACGTGCTTTCGGCCTGTGGGCATCAGTTGATGCTCGAGCGGCCCGATGGGGTCGGCGCGGCATTGCGTGCGCTGCTCGAACGCGCGGTTCAGCCGGCGCCGTCGGCGTGGGTGCCGGCGGATGGACCATGACAGACCGGGCCTCGATGCGGGCAACGGTTCGTGAGGAGACGTTTGATGTCTGAAGTCGAAGCTTCGTTGGATCGGCAGGACCGGTTCGTCTATGTGTCGGCCCGAGACCCGCTCACGCGGCCGTTGTTCGACGAGCTGGCATACGAATACAGCAGCCGTTACGCCGCTTACATTTCCGAGGAAGAACTCGAAAAGGAGCTCGTGCGCTACCCGGTCGAGGCGTTCGCGCCGCCCCAGGGCGCGTTTGTGCTGCTGTTGCGCGCGGGTCGGGCCATCGCGGGCGGTGCCTTCATGCGCCATCACACCCCGGCCACGGCCGAGTTCAAGCGGATCTGGGTCAGTCGCGCGCATCGCCGGCAGGGGCTGGCCCGGCGTGTGCTGGCCGAGCTCGAGGCGCAGGCTGCGCGGCAAGGCTACACGCGCGTGCATCTGGGAACCGGGCCGCGACAACCCGAAGCGGTCGGCCTTTACCGATCCTCCGGCTACACGCTGCTGTCGTCGCACGATTTCGGCGAGGATGCGCCTCCCGGCGTGTTGTTCGAGAAATATCTGTTGCCGGTTCAGCTGGCGCACGCGAGCAGCCCGGATTGAATCGATGACACGCGACGAGCCGCACGCGTCCGTGCACGCCGAGCCGGCAGATACCGTAGCTCAGGTGCGACCGTCCGGCCGGTTCGGCTGGCCGTCTCGCCGACGCCATGCAAGCGGTGCGTCGCGCGATGCGCGTGTCCGCGCGGACATCGTGCTGGGCATTTGCGTCGCGATGGGCTTCACCACGCTGCTCGATCAGGCGATCTTCACGCTCGCGGTGCCGGCGCTCAGAAGCGGCTTGCGTGCGTCCACAGCCGAAATACAGCTGATCACGTCGGTCTATTCGATCGCGTTCGGCATCGCGCTCGTCCCCGCCGGCCGGCTCGGCGACGCGATCGGGCGCCGCCGGTTGTTTCTGGTCGGGCTCGCGATGTTTACCGGTTTCAGCGCACTCGGCGGGGTGGCGGACGATGCGCGCACGGTGATCGCGGCACGTGTGCTGCAAGGCCTTGGCGCGGGAATGATCAATACGCAGATATTCGGCTTGATCCAGGATTTGTTCCCCGGTGCGGCCCAAGCCAGGGCACTCGGACGATACGCGATGGCCGGCGGATTGTCGGGCCTCGTCGGACCGATTCTCGGCGGCCTCGTGCTCGCATCGGTTCCGTCGGACATCGGCTGGCGGCTGCTGTTCCTCGTCAACGCGCCGTTCGGAGTGGCCGTGTTCTGTCTGGCGTTTCGGTATTTGCCGCGCCAGCGGCTGTCGGATCGGCGGTTTTCGATCGACCTGATCGGGTTGATTCTTCTGTCCGCGATCACGCTCGCGCTCATGCTCGCCACGTTGATCGGGCGTGCCGCCATGCCGTCGCGGCGCGTGTGCCTCGCGGTCGCGCTGGCCGGGCTGCCGTTGTTTCTCGCGTGGGAGGCGGCGTATCAGCGTGGCGGCGGCACGCCGATTCTGTCGCGCGGTCTGCTCGGTTCCAGCGGCTATGTCCTCGGTACGATCGTCGCGATGTGCCAGTTTGCAGCGAGCGTCACACTTGGGATGGTCAGTGCGTTGTTCTTTCTCGATGGTTTGCATCTCGATCCGCTGCTGTATGCCGCGCTGTCGATTCCTGCGGCGCTTGCATCGACTGCATCGGCGATGTGGAGCTGGCGTTTCGTCCGGCGCTTCGGCCGTGGCGGGACGGTGTTCGCGATAGCCTGTCATGCGCTTGCGGTCGCCGCGCAAGGTGGGGCGGCCGAATACTTCGAGGTTCGCTGGGTCGTGCTCACGTATCCCGCGATCGTGTTGCTGCAGGGCGTCGCCGGCGGCCTGATTCATGCGCCGAATCAGGCGATGACGCTCGCGGAAATCGGCCAGGATGAAGGGCGTGGGCTGGCCGCGGGGTTTCTGCAGTTGTCGCAGCGGCTGGCGTGTTCGATCGGCATGTCGTGGGGAACGGGAGTGTTCCTGATGCAGGCATCGTCTTCATCGGATTTGGCGGCATACCGCGATGCGTTCGTCGAAGTGTTGATGCCGATATTGCTGCTGGTCGCCGGTGCGTTCGCGGCGGCATGCGCGGACTGGGCCAGCAGGCGAGAGCAGCATCCGGCGGCGTGAGCGGCAGGGCGAATGGCATTTTCGACGCATTTATATCTTTACGATATGTAATCCTGATTATGTGTATCTGTGTGCATAACGATTTCAAAAATGCTTGGTTTGCACGCGAATGGTTAACGCGCACTATTGGGCCACGCGACACGGGAAATTAACCGTGTCGAACAAATCGATTCAATCCGGAAAAATCAGAGGCAGATGGCTTGAAGCATCTGGCGTATCAGTGACAGACGAAGTATTCGACACATCCCCGCTTGACCCGCTTGCGCTGCCCATGTTCGCCGAGTTGTCGGTCGAGTATGCCACGCGCTATCAGGACTTTCGCGCCGTGCCCGCGGCAGTCGTGCGCGATGAACTCCTGACGTATCCGGCCGCCCTGTTTGCGCCGCCCGACGGAGCCTTCGTGCTGATTCGCCGAGGTGGCGAAGTCGTGGGCGGCGGCGCATTCCAGCGCTACGACGATACGACTGCCGAGCTCAAGCGCATCTGGGCGCATTCCGGCGTGCGTCGCCAGGGCGTTGCACGTCGCGTGGTGGCCGAGCTCGAATCCCGTGCGCTGCAGCAGGGATACCGGCGTGCTTATCTGACGACCGGATTTCGTCAACCGGAGGCATCGGCGCTTTATGCCGGTATCGGCTACACACCACTGTACGATCCGGCGATCGCGCTGGAAGTGCATTGGCGACTGCCTTTTGCGAAGGATCTGCTCGAACCGGGTCGTACCGATCGCTTGCAGGATTTGAAGCCGGACAGGCCGTTGGGTCGGCCGTTCGGCGCATGACGGATGAATACTTCCAAGGGATATCGAAAAATGAATCGTCGTCGCGGAATCGGTCTCGCATTGTCCGGTGCGTTTGCCCTCTGGGCCCTCGGCGTGGCTGGCATCGCACAGTCGGCGCCATCGTTGAATCTGAGTCCGGATCAGCATGATCGCCCGCGCGTCACGCCGGATCCGGCGGCCATCAAGCTGATTCCGGAGAACTTCCGCTTCGTCGAGAAGGGTGTGCTGACCGTCGGGATTTCGGTGGGCGTTCCGCCGATCAGTGTGTATGCAACGGATGCGAAAACGATCGTCGGGGCCGATCCGGATCTCGCGCAACTGGTGGCGGACGAACTCGGCCTGAAGCTCAAGCTCGTGCCGCTCGCATGGGCGGACTGGCCGCTTGCCGTCGCGTCGGGCAAGGTCGACGCGGTGCTGTCGAACGTGACCGTGACCGAAGCGCGCAAGCAGAAGTTCGACTTCTCGACCTATCGCCGCGACGTGCTGGGTTTCTATGTCGAGCAGAACAGCGCGATCAAGCAGATCCGCGAGCCGAAGGATATCGCCGGATTGCGAATCATCGGCGACTCCGGCACCAATCAGGAAAAAATCCTGCTGGCATGGGACAAGGAAAATGTCGCACGCGGATTGAAGCCGATTCACGTGCTGTATTACGACGACCCGTCCGTACGCGCGCTGGCGCTGGCATCGGGACGTGCCGACGCGATTTTCAGTGTCAACGCGGTGTTGGCTTACCAGGTGAGTCAGGGCGTGAAGATCAGGCAGGTCGGCACGGTAAGCGGTGGATGGCCTCACACCGCCGAGGTGGCTGTCACGACCCGCAAGGACGGCGGGCTTGCAGCGCCCGTCACCTATGCAATCAACGACCTGATTCAGAACGGTAAATATCGCCAGGTACTGAGCCGCTGGAATCTCGACAGCGAGTCGATCACGAAGGCCTCGACCAATCCCCCAGGACTTCCCGATCTCTGATCGGGTCTTGAGCGGCTGAAACAAGCTGTCGCCTGGAACGACATTTCATTAATCATACGGACTACTACTAAAAGGCATCGCATCGCGTGCCTTCAATCGGCAAAGAGCGGAGAAATCATGCGGCAAACACGGGGCGAAGGGGTTTCGCCGAAGACGCGCAGGACAGTGATATCGGTGGCGGTGGCGGCGGGTGTTTTCCATGGCGCGGCCTGGGCGCAGGAAGCGGGAGCGGTGGACGGCGCGGCGGTTGTCGCGGCGCCGTCCAGTGGAGCTGCCGCACCGGCATCGTCGGCTTCGGCCACGCCGGACGGCAAGGTACAGGTTCAGGACCGCGTCGTGATCACGGGTTCGCGCACCGAGACACGAGCAAGCAAGAGCCTGACGCCGATCGACGTGATCGGCGGCGATCAGTTGCGTGCGACGGGGCAGACGAACCTGCGCGACGCGCTGGTGAAACTGTCGCCGTCGATCACGAAGACCTCGTACTCGGGCGATACCGGCGTGCTGACCGACACGCTGTCGCTGCATGGCCTGACGCCCGACCACGTGCTCGTGCTGGTGAATGGCAAGCGCCGCCATACGACCGCGAACATCACGCTGGATCCAGGCCTGAATCAAGGCTCGACCGGCGTGGATATCGATACGATCCCGGTGGGCCTGATCGACCATATCGAAGTGCTGCGTGACGGCGCATCCGCGCAGTACGGTTCCGATGCGATCGCGGGCGTGATCAACATCATCCTGAAGCGCAACGTGCGCGGCGGTGAGCTCGCGACGACCAACGGACAGACGTACTCGGGCGACGGCTTCAAGACCAGCGAATCCGCCACGATCGGCCTGAATCTCGCCGACAAGGGATTCATCGATCTGAGCGCCGGATTCGACCGGCAGAACCATACGATCCGCACGGGGCCCGACGACTATTTCGGACGGTTTCCGCAGGGGCAGGGCTATTACAACCCGATCCTCGGCGACCCGGCCAGTTCGCGCGAAACGGTGGGCTTCAATGCCGGCTACTACCTCGGCGACGACGTCGAGCTCTACGGGTTCGGCACCTATGCGCACCGCAATGGCGAGGCGTACCAGAACTATCGTCCGCCGTCGGTCCTGCCGCAGGTCTACCCGAACGGGTTCGTGCCGGTCGAAACGATCAACGAGAACGATTACTCGGTGACGGCCGGCGTGAAGGGCAAGAACCTGTTCGGCTGGGCATGGGATCTGAGCACGACCTATGGCGGCGACTACAGCGTGTTCGGGATGCGCAATTCCGCCAACACGGGCTTGTACGCTGCCTCGGGCTATACGCCGTCCACCTTTCATCTGTCGACCGTCAGCAACACCCAGCTGACGAACAACCTCGACCTGTCGCGGGCGTTCAATGTCCCGCTGCTGCCCGCACCGCTGAATGTCGCCGTGGGTGTCGAACAGCGTCGCGAAACCTATACGATCCGCAATGGCGAACAGGCGTCGTGGATCGACGGCGGCTCGGCCGCGTTGCCGGGCCTGGCGCCGGTCAGCGCGAGCGATATCTCGCGCAACGTGATCGGCACGTACGTCGATCTGTCGACCTACCTGACACCGAAATGGCAGGTGAATCTGGCCGGCCGTTACGAGCACTACAACGACGTCGGCGACACGACCAACGGCAAGATTTCGACCCGCTACCAGTTCTCGCCGGCCATCGCGGTTCGCGGCAGCGTGAGTTCCGGCTTCCGCGCGCCGTCGCTGGCCCAGGAGTCCTACACCAGCGTGACCACGTCGCCGGCGTCCGTGGGCGGGATCCTGGCAACGACATCGCCCGGCGCGCGCCTGATCGGTGCGCAGGCGCTGAAACCCGAGCAGTCGACCAGCTACAACTTCGGGCTGGTGCTCAACCCCGTTCGCAACCTGCAGCTGACGATCGATGCGTACCAGATCAATATCCGCAACCGGATCGTGCTCGGCGGTACCGCGTCGGGCGCCGCGGCCATCGCCGCGCTCGAAGGGGCGGGCCTGAGCGTGCCGGGCTCGGTGCCGGCGTCGGCGGTCAGCGCAAGTTACTTCACCAACGGCGCCAACACGCGCACGCGCGGGATCGACCTCGCGGGTACGTATCACACCGGTTTCGGCCGCTACGGCCAGGTGGACTGGGATTTCGGCGTGAACTTGAATACGACGTCGGTCACGCACGTGGCGAACGGATCGAACGGGAAGCCGTCGCTGAACGGACAACAGATCGCGTCGCTGTCCACCACGACACCGAAGAACAAGATCATCGTCGGCGGCACCTGGCGTCTCGACAAGTGGGCGGTGACGTTGCATGAAACGCGCTACGGGAAGACTTCGGGCGAGGGGACGTACTTCGTCGGCCCGAACGCATTCTCGACCTCGCAATTCGTTCACTACGAGGAAGCCGCGCGGTATGTGACCGACCTGGAAGTGCGTTATGACGTGACCAAGCAGTTCCAGATCGCCGCGGGTGCGCAAAACCTGTTCGACGTTCGCCCGAGCAAGCTGCCCTTCGAGACGCAACTGGAAGGTATCCAGTACAGCGGCGGCAGCACGATCGGCGTCAACGGCGGATTTTATTATCTGCGCGCACGCTATCTGTTCTGATCGAACGACCATATCCATAGCAGAAATGACCGTAACGGAAACATGCTCCGTTATCCATAATGAATGACCTGTCCGGCACGTTCAGCTGTATCGGCACTTGCCGGACGCCGCCTGGTTCCGGCGGGTCAGCCGTTCTACAAGGTTGAGCTTCATGTCTTATTCCCTTTCGATTCTCGACAAAAGCCCGATTGCAGAAGGGGCGAGCGCACACGACGCACTGAGTTTCACGATCGCGCTCGCGAAGCGCGCCGAAGCGCTCGGCTACAAGCGCTACTGGATTGCGGAACACCACGGCGCGTCGGGGCTGGCGAGTTCGGCGCCTGAAATCGTCGTGTCGCATGTGCTCGCGCATACGTCCCGGATTCGTGTCGGGTCGGGCGGTGTGATGCTTCAGCATTACAGCCCTTACAAAGTCGCCGAATCGTTTCGCGTGCTGGCTTCCATCGCCCCCGGCCGTGTCGACCTCGGCGTGGGCAAGGCGCCCGGCGGGCTGCCGCTCGCCACGCGCGCATTGCAGTGGTTTCACGACAAGTCGAAGAAACCGGATTTCGCCGGACAACTCGCCGAGCTCGATGCATTTCTCGGCGACGGCGTCGCGCCGGATCATCCGCTCGCCGGTGCGATCGCGCTGCCCGCACCCGCGGAGCCGCCGCAGCGGATCCTGCTGGGCGGCAGCCCGGAAAGTGCCGAACTGGCCGCGCGGCATGGCTGGCAGTTCTGCTACGCAGGCCATTTCAACGGCGAGATTGCCAATATCGAGCGGTCGATCGACGTTTATCGCCGTGCGACGGGCCAGGTGCCGCTGCTCGCGCTGTTTGCGGTGGCCGCGCAATCGTCCGAGGACGCGAAACGGCAGGTCGGCGCGTTGAGGATCTTCAAGCTGCGTTTCGGGAGCGGGCAGAGCGTCAACCTGCCGAGCGCGGAGGCGGCGGCCGACTTCGCGCGCCAGATTGGCGTGACCGACTACCGGATCGACGAGCTGCATCCGCAGGTGCTGGCCGGTACGGCGCAAGAGGTGCATCGGGAACTGGATGCGCTGCATGAGCGTTTCGGCGTCGACGAGTTCGTGATCGACAACCCGGTGACGGACCCGGCGAAACGTCTTGCGTCGGTCGAAGCGCTGGCACGCGTCGAGCAACCGATCGCCGTTTGACCGCGATTCGCGCCTTTCCCCTTTCTTGCATGCGGATTTGAACATGACCCAACGTAACCTGACATTCGGACTGATGCTTCACGGCGCCGGCGGCCACATGAATTCGTGGAAGCATCCGGCCGGTCCCGCCGATGCGAGCGTCAATATCGATTTCGTCACCGGCATCGCGCAGAAGGCCGAAGCCAACGGCGTGGCATTCGTGTTCGTCGCGGACGGCCTCTACATCAACGAGAAATCGATCCCGCATTTCCTGAACCGCTTCGAGCCGATCTCGATCCTGTCCGCGCTTGCGACGGCGACCTCCAGGATCGGGCTGGCCGGCACACTGTCCACGTCGTACAGCCATCCGTTCACGGTGGCGCGTCAGTTCGCATCGCTCGACCTGATCAGCGGCGGGCGAGCCGGGTGGAACGTCGTGACGTCGCCGCTCGAAGGGTCCGCGAAGAACTACGGCGGCGAACATCCGGATCACGCGCTGCGTTACGAGATCGCCGACGAATATCTGGAGACGGTGCAAGGCCTGTGGGACAGCTGGGACGACGATGCGTTCGTGCGCGACCGCGCGAGCGGCCGCTTCTTCGACCGCGACAAGCTGCACACGCTGAACCACCAGGGCCGCTTTTTCAACGTGGCCGGGCCGCTTAACATCCAGCGCTCGCCGCAGGGACAACCGGTGATTTTTCAGGCGGGTTCGTCGGATGCGGGCATCGCACTGGCCGGCAAGTATGCCGATGCCGTGTTTACCCACGCGCCGTCGCTCGACGAGACGCGCGAATTCGCCGAACGCGTGCGCGACAGCGCAGTGGCGCACGGTCGGTCGCGAACCGACGTGAAGATATTTCCCGGTATCGGGCCGATCGTCGGCGCGACGCGCGAAGAAGCCGACGCGAAGTACCGTGCGATTCGCGATCTGCTCACGATCGACGAAGCGTTGGCGTATCTCGGCCGCTTCTTCGAGCATCATGATTTTTCGCAATATCCGCTCGACGCGCCGTTTCCGGAGCTGGGCGAGCTCGGCAGGAACAGTTTCCGTTCCACGACCGATCGCATCAAGGAAGAGGCCAGGAAAAACGGCTCGACGCTCAGGGAGGTGGCGCTTGAAGTGGCGACGCCGAAGCCCGGGTTCATCGGCACCGGCGAGGAAGTCGCGGACGAGCTGATCCGCTGGTTCGATGCAGGCGCGGCTGACGGCTTCATCCTTGGCTTCCAGGTGCAGACCGAAGGGCTCGAGGATTTCATCCGGTATGTGATCCCCGCCCTTGAGGCACGGGGCCGCTACCACCGCGCGTTACCGGGCGTCACGCTTCGCGAACACCTTGGCCTGCCGCGTCGCGCGAGCCGCTACGCCACCGCCGAGACTGCGTGATGAACGATATTTCCCGGATTGTCGGCCACGCGCCGTTCGCACCGGATGCCGCGACGGCGCCGGTGCCCGACTACGCGGATTACCGGGTCGTGCCCGCACGCTATCCGGCGAGAACGGCCGGCACCGTCGCGGCGATCGTGCTGATCGCCGCCGTGCTCTATTCGGTGCTCGGCAATCCGCGCTGGGGCTGGAACGTCTTTGCTCACTGGTTTTTCTCGGAGGCGGTGCTCGCGGGCCTTGGGCAAACGTTGCTGTTGACGGCGCTCGGTGCCGTGCTCGGCTTCGCGCTGGCCATTCCGCTCGCGCTCGCGCGGCTCTCGCGTTCGCCGCTGCTGTCCTCTTGCTCATGGGCGTACATCTGGCTGTTCCGCTCGATCCCGACCATCGTCCTGCTGCTGTTGCTGAACAATCTCGGCTATCTGTACGACACGGTCAGGCTGGGTATCCCGTTCACGGACATCGTGTTCCTGCACGGCCCGACCACGGACCTGATCACGCCGTTCATGGCGGCCATTCTCGGGCTCACGCTGACCCAGGCCGCGTTTGCGGCAGAAGCGATCCGCGGTGGCGTCCTGTCGGTCGAACACGGGCAACGCGAGGCCGCGGCCGCGCTCGGCCTGCCGCGCGCGCGGCAGACCTGGCGCATCGTGCTGCCTCAGGCGATGCGCGCGATCCTGCCCGCCGCGTTCAATGACGTGATCGGCCTGGCAAAGGGGACGGCGGTCGTCTATATCCTCGCCATGCCGGATCTGTTCTACACGGTGCAGATCATTTACCACCGCAACCTCGAAGTGATCCCGATGCTGATGGTGGCGACCGTCTGGTATCTGGTCATCCTGACCGCGCTGTCGGCGATCCAGGTGCATATCGAGCGCCACTACGCGCGCGGTGCGACGCGCGACCCAGTCGCCGCATCGGGCCTCTCCCGGGTGTTGCGCAGAGGCCGTCTCGCGGTCGACGCGCTGCTGTCATGGGGTGCGGCGGCTGCCGCGCGGCCGGACGCCGCTGCCGCGCCGGGCGCCGAGGCGGCCGGGTGGGCGAAACAGCGTGTCGGTGCGGCCGTCGGCATTCATCGCGTATCGAAGAGCTTCGGGCCGCTGAAGGTGCTCGACAACGTGTCGCTGGCGATCCCGTCGGGGAGCGTGACGGTCGTGCTCGGGCAGTCGGGATCGGGCAAGTCGACGCTGTTGCGCACCATCAACCATCTGGAGCGCGTGGAAGAGGGATTCGTCGACATCGACGGTGAACTGGTCGGCTATCGCCGCGACGGGCGCACGCTTTACGAGCTCAAGGAAAAGGACATCCTGCGCCGCCGCGCCGAAGTCGGCATGGTGTTCCAGAACTTCAACCTGTTCCCGCATTTGACCGTGCTCGAGAACATCGTCGAGGCGCCGGTCGCGGCCGGCCTGTCGCGTGCGCAGGCAGAAGCGGAAGCACGCACGCTGCTTGCCCGGGTGGGCCTGGCCGGCAAGGCCGATGCATGGCCGCGTCAGTTGTCCGGCGGGCAGCAGCAGCGCGTCGCCATCGCGCGCGCGCTTGCGCTGAAGCCCAAGGTGTTGCTGTTCGACGAGCCGACTTCCGCGCTCGATCCGGAACTCGTGAACGAAGTGCTCGACGTGATCCGCCAGCTTGCCCGTTCCGGGACCACGCTGATCATCGTGACGCACGAAATCGGATTCGCGCGAGAGGTGGCGGACACGATCGTTTTCATGGACGGCGGGCGCGTCGTGGAGTCGGGGCCGCCGTCGGCGGTGCTGGCGGCCCCTGCGCATCCGCGTACGCGCGAGTTTCTGTCGAAGGTGCTGTCGTAGTGGTGCCGTGCACGGCGAGCGTCTCGACCGGCGTGTGGCGTGGGCGACATGCACCGGAATCACGGCAAATGACGAAGGATGAAAATGGTGAGCAACGTACGCATTGATCATATTGCGTTCCTGACACCGGGAAATTATCCCGACGAGGACGCGCGCGCGGGATTCGAGCGGACGCTCGAACTGTTCCGCGTCGGTGAGGTGCTCGGTTACGACAGCGCGTGGGTTCGGCAGCGCCATCTGGAGCGAGCCGTATCGTCGGCCACCACGTTTCTCGCGGCGGCGAGCCAGCGCACGACCCGGATCGGACTCGGCGCGGCCGTGATCCAGATGGGCTACGAGAATCCGTTCAGACTGGCCGAGGATCTCGCGACCGTGGACGTGCTGTCGCACGGCCGGCTTAACGTCGGACTCAGTGCGGGCGCACCGAATCATGGCGCGCTGCTGGGCGAGCGGTTGTTCGATACCGACCCGAATCTGGTCGACTTCTCGCATGCGCGCGTGGCGCGCCTGCGTCGCAATCTTGCCGGCGACTGGCTCGGCGACGACGACACGTTCGTGGAATCGGCCGCCGGCCGTGTGCGGCCGCGCGTGAGCCCGTATGTGCCCGGATTGACGGGCCGGCTCTGGTACGGTGGCGGCTCGAGGCGTTCGATCGAGTGGGCCGCCAGAAACGGCTTCAACCTGCTGATCGGCAATCTGACCACGGGCGAGGGGACGGACAGTTACGCCGATGCCCAGCTCCGGCAGCTTGAGCTGTACCGCGCGCACTGGAGCGAAGCCGTCGCTCCCCGCATCGCGCTGGGGCGCGTGATCGTGCCGACCGATGGTGCGAATGCCCGCGAGCGCGAACGTTATCGAGCGTTTGCCGATGCCCGCCATGCGCGCACGCTCGCGCCGCAGGGCGAGCGGCGCACGCTGTTCGCGCCGGATCTCGTTGGCCCCTCCGACGAGATCGTGGAGCGGTTGCTGGCCGACCCGGTGGTCGGACAGGTGCGAGAGCTGCGGCTCGAATTGCCTTACGACCTGCCGTTCGAGAACTACCGGCAGATTCTCGAGGACTTCATCACGCATGTCGCCCCGGCGCTCGGGTGGCAGCCGGTTGGACGGCGAGCATCCGCCGCGGCCTGACGCGATCGACATGACATTCCATCGGATGGCGCACGTGACCGAAGTCGGCGATGAACCGGACGCCGCCGGGCACGCCGCCCCTTCGACTTCGTTGCAACTGGACCGAACATGACAACCGTCTCTCAATCCCGGCTCGCGGCAATCGGCCGCCCGCGCCGCTTCGGCAACAAGCAGACTCATCCGGTACGCCGCTTCGGCGGCATCGCGATCGCCATCGTCCTGCATCTCGTCCTGGTCTGGGCGCTCGTGAACGGCCTCGCGACCCGGGTCGTCCAGATCGTCCAGCAACCGATCGAAACCCGGATCATCGTACCGGTGAAACCGCCCCCGCCGCCCCCTCCGCCGAAGCCGGTCGAGAAGGTCGTGTCGAAGCCGCGCGTGGCACCGCCGCCGCCGCCGTTCGTGCCGCCGCCGGAGGTGCGCGTGCAGGCACCGCCGCCGCCGACCATCACGCACCAGGACGTGCCGGCGCCAAGCGCCCCCGTGCACGAGGCGCCGCCGGCGCCGGCGCCGGTGCCGGTCGCGAAGCCGGTGAACCACGAGATCGGCGTGGTCTGCCCGAATTCGGACGAAGTCCGGTCGTCGATCGTCTACCCGACGGAGGCGCAGGACAACAACATCACGGGCGATGTCACGGTCGAATTCACGGTGGACCCGGACGGCCGCGTCACGAACCTCCGGGTCGCGCAGCCGGCCGACCCGGTGCTCAATCGTGCGGCGCTCAACGCGGTCAAGCGGTTTCACTGCATTGCGCAGGGAGAATCCGTGCGCGTGCGCGTACCGTTTTCCTTCAACCTGAATTGACGCGGGCCACGGCAAGCCGTTCGGCCGGGCCGGTTTTTCGAATCGACACATGACGCATACGGAGTCCTTATGAACAAGCGCTTTCGCGCCGCAGTCGCGGCAAGTCTGATGATCTCGGCCGGCATCGGCGGCACGCTGATCGCACCGCAAGCCGTGCTTGCACAGCAAACGGCGGCATCCGCGCCGAGCCAGGCCGCTCCCGGCGCGGCACCGACCTCGGCGGCACCGGCTGCCGCAAGCGCGGCCGATCGTGCGGTGCCGCCGCCCGAGCCCGCGACGTCGGCAACCGTCGAAAATCCGTACGGGCTGGGCGCGCTGTGGGCGAACGGCGACTTTGTCGCCCGCTTCGTGCTCGGGCTGCTCGTGGTCATGTCGCTCGGCAGCTGGTACATCATGATCACCAAGTTCGTCGAGCAGGCACGGGCGAACAGCCGGGCGAAATCGGCCGACCAGCAGGTCTGGAATGCGCCGACGCTGGCCGAGGGTGCCGCCCAGCTCGACGATGCGTCGCCGTTTCGCTTCATCGCCGAGAATGCGATCGAGGCGGGCGAACACCACGACACCGCATTGCTCGATTCGGTCGACCGCAATACCTGGATCGACCTGAACATCGAGCGTTCGATCACGAGCGTATCGAACCGGCTGCAGGACGGCCTGGCCTTTCTGGGCACGGTGGGTTCCACCGCGCCGTTCGTCGGCCTGTTCGGCACCGTGTGGGGCATCTATCACGCGCTGACCGCCATCGGCATCGCGGGCCAGGCATCGATCGACAAGGTCGCGGGGCCGGTGGGCGAGGCGCTGATCATGACCGCGATCGGCCTCGCGGTCGCCGTGCCCGCGGTGCTCGGCTACAACTTCCTCGTGCGCCGCAACAAGTCCGTGATGGAACGCGTGCGCGATTTCGGCGCGCAGTTGCACACCGTATTGCTCGCGGGCGGCAGGCGCGCGGCGGGCGGCATCGCGACACCGGCGGCACGGGCGCCGCAGGCGCTGGCGGCTCAGTCGTAAGCGGGGCGCGTCATGGCAATCAGTGTCGGCAGTGACGACAACGACGAGGTCATCTCGGCGATCAACACGACGCCGCTCGTGGACGTGATGCTGGTGTTGCTGATCATCTTCCTGATCACGATCCCGGTGGTGACCCATACGGTCCAGGTGCAGCTGCCGGCGGAGCGCGTCCAGCCGCTGCAGACGCAGCCGAAGAGCATCGAGATCGCGGTGAACCGGCAGGGCGACATCTTCTGGGGCACGGAGCATGTGGATTTGCCGACGCTGGTGGCGCGGCTGAAAGACGTGTCGGCGCAGGCGCCGCAACCGGATGTGCACGTGCGCGGCGACCAGGCCACGCCGTATCAGTACATCGGCAAGGTCGTGACCGCGTGCGAACGGGCCGGGATCGGCAAGGTCGCCTTCATCACGCAACCGCCCGCACGCGGCAGCTAAGGAGTTCGAACGATGGGTATGAACGTAGGCGCAGGCGCAGGCCGGGACGACCCCGAAGTGATGGTCGACATCAACACCACGCCGTTGATCGACGTCATGCTGGTGCTGCTGATCATGTTGATCATCACGATCCCGATCCAGATGCATTCGGTGAAGATGAACCTGCCGGTGGGGAATCCGCCCGTGCCGCCGCATCCTCCCCAGGTCGTACAGATCGACATCGGCGCCGACGGCACGGTCAACTGGAACGGCTCGGCAGTGGGCGGTGTGGCCGCGCTGGACGCGAAGTTTCGCGCGGTGGCGGCCGAGGCCGACCAGGACGAGATCCGGTTGCGTCCGGACAAGTCCGCACCCTACAAGGCGGTGGCCGAAGTGCTGGCCTCCGCCCAGCGCGAAGGGGCGACGAAGATCGGGTTGATCGGCAGCGAGCAGTTCACGCAATGAGTCATTCGATGGCGTCGGCGATCGAGCGGGCTTCAGGGCTCGGCGATTGATCGCCGCACGTCGGGCAGTCGCTCTTTCCGCAATCTCGGCACCGATGAAACCGAGGGAGGAGAGGAAGCGCCTTGACATCCAATTTCTGTACAACCAACGAATACCCATCATGAGCGAAACGCAGGCAGTGCGTCAGAACGGACGTGCCAGGCAGATTCATCTTGGCGCGACGATCCACGGTCCGGGCGGACACTACGCCGGGTGGCGCCATCCGGACGCGGTGATCGACGCGAGCATCAATCCGGATTTCGCGAGGCGCGTCGCCCGCGAGGCCGAGGCCGCGAAATTCGATTTCGTGTTCGTGGCGGACGGCCTGCATATCAACGCGAAATCGATCCCGCACTTCCTGAATCGTTTCGAGCCGCTCACGCTGCTGTCGGCACTGTCGGCCGTCACCGAACGGGTCGGGCTGGTGGGAACGCTGTCGACGTCGTACAGCGAGCCGTTCACGGTTGCCCGGCAGTTCGCGAGCCTGGATCACCTGAGCCGGGGGCGTGCAGGCTGGAACGTCGTGACGTCGCCGCTTGAAGGTTCCGCACGGAATTTTTCGCGCACCGAGCATCCCGAACATGACGAACGTTACCGGATCGCCGACGAATATCTCGAGGTGACGAAGGGGCTCTGGGATTCATGGGAGGAAGACGCGTTCGTGCGCGACCGCGCGAGCGGCGTGTTCTTCGATCCGGCCAAGCTCCATACGCTCAATCACAAGGGCAAGTATTTCTCGGTCGAGGGGCCGCTGAACGTCGGGCGTACGCCGCAGGCTCGGCCCATCCTGTTCCAGGCCGGCGCGTCCGACGCCGGCAAGCAGCTCGCGGCCACGCATGCGGATGCCGTCTTCACTCATCACGATACGCTGACCCAGGCACACGAATTCTATGTGGATCTCAAGCGGCAGGTGATCGAACAGGGGCGTCAGCCCGACGAGCTGAAGATTTTCCAGGGGATCGGCGTAATCGTGGGGCGGACGGCCGACGACGCGGAGCAGCAGTACCAGGAGAGCCTGAAGCTGATCACGGTCGGGAGCGCACTCGACCATCTCGGGCGATTTTTCGAACATCACGACTTCGGCCAATATCCGCTCGACGCGCCATTTCCGGAGCTCGGCGACCTCGGCAGCAACAGTTTCCGCAGCGGGACCGACGAGATCAAGCGCAACGCGCGCGAGCGCGGACTGACGCTGCGCCAGGTCGCGCTCGAAGCGGCTGCACCGCGGCCGCGTTTCATCGGTACGCCCGAGCACATCGCGGACGGCTTGCAGGAATGGTTCGAAGCCGACGCCGCGGACGGTTTCATCGTCGGTGGCGGTACGCCGACGGCATTCACCGATTTCGCGGAGCAGGTGGTGCCGATTCTGCAGGAGCGCCGTCTGTTCCGTGCCGAGTATCAAGGAGCGACCTTGCGGGACCATCTCGACGTGAGTTACCCGCGCAATCGCTACGTCGCGGCGTAATCCCGCCCGGAATCCGGCCGCCGGTTTCGTCCTCTTCGGGGCAGTCGTCCTGTTCGTGCCCTGCTTCGGAAGCCTTTTGGCGAAACCGCCGGATTTGGCGCGAAATGGACGATTGCGGCCATTCATGGCCCGTCGGCTGGCGCGGCGCGGCCTCGGCCCGCTCGTGGCGCGGGCCGGCGCGCTCGAACGCGCTCGGAATCCCGGGTCATGGGCATCGGTGGCGCGATCCCGCCCCCGATCGGCCCCGTATGCGCGAGCAGCGATCTTTATCACCGCAGCAGATAAACGTATCCGAATCGCTTCGTTGACGCGTGCCGGCAAGGCCTCGTAGATTCGCGTTTTGACCGAATCAGAGGCCGTGCCGTGACGACTACCGCCATCCGCGATGCCGCAACGCTTTCCGCCGGGCATCCCGCCTTGCGGCCGGACGGTGCGGCGCAGCATTTCGACATCGTGCCGTTCGACGCGCCGCTCGGCGCCGAGGTCATTGGCCTCGACCTGTCGAAACCGCTCGACGCCGACGATTTCGCGCGCATCCATCGCGCGCATCTCGATCACCACGTGCTGGTGTTTCGCGATCAGCGCATCACGCCGGACGAGCACATCGCGTTCAGCCGCCGCTTCGGCCCGTTGCAGATTCACGTGCTCCACCAGTTCGCGCTGGCCGGCCACCCGGAAGTGCTGATCGTGTCGAACATCGTCGAGAACGGCAAACCGGTCGGGCTCGGCGACGCCGGCCATTTCTGGCATTCCGACCTGTCGTACAAGGAAAAGCCGAGCCTCGGCTCGCTGCTGCACGCGCAGGAGCTGCCCGCCGAAGGGGGCGACACGCTGTTCGCGAACATGCACCTCGCATGGGACACGCTGCCGGCCCACTTGCGCCGCGCGGTCGAAGGGCGGCGCGCCGAGCATACGTACCTCGCGCGTTATGCGGAACTGCAGGCGCGCAGCCCGTGGCGGCCGAACCTGTCGCCCGAGCAGATCGCGCAGGTCGCGGCGGTCGTTCATCCGGTCGTGCGCACGCATCCGGAAACGGGCCGCAAGGCGCTGTTCGTCAGCGAGCATTTCACGACGCGCATCGTCGGGCTGCCCGACGACGAAAGCCGCGCGCTGCTCGACGAACTGTTCGCGCACAGCGTCCGCGCCGAGCACCTGTATCGGCACGCATGGCGCGACCACGACCTGGTGTTCTGGGACAACCGTTCGCTGATGCATCTGGCCGCCGGCACGCCCGACCACCTGCGTCGCAAGCTGTACCGCACGACGATCGAAGGCGACGCGCCTTTCTGAGCCGCGCGCCGCGTCATTCATTCCTGCCCCATCCCGACCGGAGTTCCGATGTCGTTTTCGTTCTTGCCGGCGCGTCGCGCGCTGGTGGTCACGCTCACCGCCGCGCTCGCCTTCGCGGGCGCGGTGATCCCGCAAGCCGCGCAGGCGGAGGGCCGCATCCGCATCGCCGAGCAGTTCGGCGTCGTCTACCTGATGCTGAACGTCGCGCGCGACCAGCAACTGATCGAGAAGGAAGGGCGCAAGGCCGGCCTCGACATCAAGGTCGACTGGGTGCGGCTGTCGGGCGGCGCGGCCGTCAACGACGCGCTGCTGTCCGGCGCGGTGGACATCGCGGGCGCGGGCGTCGGCCCGCTCCTGACCGTGTGGGACCGCACGCGCGGCCGGCAGAACGTGAAGGGCGTCGCGTCGCTCGGCAATTTTCCGTACTACCTCGTGAGCAGCAACCCGAACGTGAAGACGATCGCCGACCTCAGCGCGAAGGACCGCATCGCGGTGCCGGCGGTCGGCGTGTCGGTGCAGTCGCGTGTGCTGCAGTACGCGGCCGCGAAGCAGTGGGGCGACAAGCAGTTCGACAAGCTCGACCCGCTCACGCAGGCGATTCCGCATCCTGACGCGACGGCCGCGATTCTCGCGAACAGCAACGTGATCACCGGCCACTTCGGCAATCCGCCGTTCCAGGAGCAGGAACTTGCCGGCAACCCGAACGCGCACATCGTGCTGAATTCGTACGACGTGCTCGGCGGCCCGAGTTCCGCGACGGTGCTGTACGCGACCGAGAAATTCCGCGACGACAACCCGAAGACCTATCGTGCGTTCGTCGCCGCGCTGGCCGACGCCGCACGGCAGATCGCGGCCGATCCGGAGCGCGCGGCCGACACCTATATTCGCGTGAACGGTTCGAAGATCGATCGCGCACTGCTGCTGAAGATCCTGCGCAATCCGCAGGTGCAGTTCAAGACCGCGCCGCAGAACACGCTGCCGCTCGCGCAGTTCATGCATCGCACCGGCGCGATCCGCAACGAGCCGAAGTCGTGGCGCGACTACTTCTTCGACGATCCCGCGACCGCCGGCGGTAGTTGAGCGGAGTCGACGCTGCGACGCCGCGATCGACGCTTATGCGTCGGCGCGGTTTCGATATGCGCAATCGATGGTTGGTCCGCGCGACGCCCGGCCGTATGTTGATGTTTTTCCCGCAAGAGATTCGATCGTGAACGCCACTTCTCCCCGAACCTGGTTGCCGCCGTATGCGGCACGCGGCGGCGCGTCGCCGGTCGCATCCGCCGCCCCCGATACAGGCGCCGCCGGGCAGCCGGCAGGGAATGCCGCGCAGGCCGGTGCGCACAGCGAACGCCTGCTGGCCATCGACCAGGTCAGCCTCGAATACCGCAGCGGCGCGCGGATCGTGCGCGCGACGCATCAGGTGAGCTTCGACGTGTACGGCAGCGACCGCTTCGTGCTGCTCGGCCCGTCGGGATGCGGGAAGTCGACGCTGCTGAAGGCAATCGCCGGCTTCATCGAGCCGGTCTCGGGTTCGATCGCGCTCGACGGCCGGCCCGTGCGCGGGCCGGGGCCCGACCGCGTCGTCGTGTTCCAGGAATTCGACCAGTTGCCGCCGTGGAAGACGGTCGTCGAGAACGTCGCGTTTCCGTTGCGTGTCGCCGCCAAGCTGTCGCGCGCCGAAGCACGCGAGCGCGCGCTGCACTATCTCGACAAGGTCGGCCTGGGCGCGTTTGCCGACGCCTATCCGCATACGTTATCGGGCGGCATGAAACAGCGCGTCGCGATCGCGCGGGCGCTGGCGATGCAGCCGCGCGTGCTGCTGATGGACGAACCGTTCGCCGCGCTCGATGCGCTCACGCGCCGCAAGATGCAGGAGGAACTGCTGCGGCTGTGGGACGAATTCCGCTTCACGCTGTTGTTCGTCACGCATTCGATCGAGGAGGCGCTCGTGGTCGGCAACCGGATTCTGCTGCTGTCGCCGCACCCGGGCCGCGTGCGCGCGGAACTCAACAGTCACGAGCATTCGCTCGACAACGTCGACACCGGCGACTTCCGCGACAACGTCGCACGGATCCATCGCCTGCTATTCGACACCGACGCCCCCCATGTAC
Organism: Burkholderia sp. YHN3-13; assembly: GCF_055810675.1. NCBI lineage: Bacteria > Pseudomonadati > Pseudomonadota > Betaproteobacteria > Burkholderiales > Burkholderiaceae > Burkholderia > Burkholderia sp. YHN3-13. Next base: position 101,022 of record NZ_JBVVNQ010000014.1, read on the forward strand.
CGACGACGGAGGACGCCGCATCATGAGTACGATCGATCCGGTCCTGCCGCCGCTGCCGCCCGTGCGCGACGAATACACCCGCACGCTCGTCACGCCGCCCGAAGCCGAGCGCGCGGCGCCGGCACCGCTGCTGCGCCGCATCGCCGGGGCCGCGTGGTTTCGCCGCGGCGTCATCGCGCTCGTGCTGATCGCCGCATGGGAGATCGTCGCGCGCATCGTCGCGAACGATCTGCTCGTCCCGACCTTCGGTGCGACGCTGGCCGCATTCGTGCAAGGCATCGAGTCGGGCGAACTGCTGGTCAAGACCGGCATCTCGATGTCGGTGCTGCTGCGCGGCTATGCGCTGGGCGTGCTGCTGGCGTTCGCGCTCACGTCGCTTGCCGTGTCCACGCGCATCGGCCGCGATCTGCTGACGATGCTCACGTCGATGTTCAATCCGCTGCCGTCCATTGCGTTGTTGCCGATCGCGCTGCTGTGGTTCGGGCTCGGCACCGGCAGCCTGCTGTTCGTGCTCGTGCACGCGGTGCTGTGGCCGCTCGCGCTGAGCATGTATACCGGCTTCGCCGGCGTACCGGTCACGCTGAAAATGGCCGGGCGCAACTACGGGCTCACGGGCCTGCGCCAGATCGCGCTGATTCTCGTGCCTGCCGCGCTGCCGTCGATCCTGTCGGGGTTGCGCGTCGGCTGGGCATTCGCGTGGCGCACGCTGATCGCGGCCGAGCTCGTGTTCGGCGCGAGCGCGGGCCAGGGCGGGCTCGGCTGGTACATCTTCCAGAACCGCAACGAGCTGTATACGGATCGCGTGTTCGCGGGCCTCGCGGCCGTCATCGTGATCGGGCTGCTGGTCGAGAACCTCGTGTTCGATACGCTCGAACGCGCGACCGTGCGGCGCTGGGGCATTCAGCACTGAGTATTGACGCGTCCGGACGCGATCAATCCCGGCGCATGCGGAACGTAAGCTGAAGTCGGCTTTTCGCGCGCGGCGGGTGGGTCCCTGTACTTGCGGGCGGCGTGTCACGTACGCCGCATAACGGATGCCGCGTCGTGCGCTGCCGCGATGCTCTCCGATCTACGCGAACAAGGATCTGCCGAATGACTGCCCGTGATGCGCTCGATCCGCGCGACGCATGGCGCGACGCGCGCGGGTGCACTGCCCGATGCGGCGGCAAGCGGAGCGAGACGGGTCATAGCTTGCCCGGCCTGGGGTCGGGCACGAAGCCGTCGCGGTTCGGCATCTTCACGCGCGGCAGCGTGCGCGCGTCGAGCCGGGCGTCGCCGGGCACGATGCCGTTCAGGTGGAGGACGTACGCGGTGACCGCGTAGACGTCGTCCGCGCTCAGCGATTGCGGTGCGTTGTACGGCATTGCCCGGCGAATATAGTCGAACAGCGTCGTCGCGTAGGGCCAGTAGCTGCCGACCGTCTTTTTGGGTTTCGCGCTCGCGAGCGATCCGATGCCGCCCACGAGCGGATCGCCGACACCGCCTTCGCCGCCGGCGCCGTGACACATCGCGCATTTGTCGGCGAACACGTGGCCGCCGCGTGCGACCGTGCCCGCGCCGGGTGGCAGGCCGGTGCCGTCCGGCGCGACGTCGATGTCCCACGCGGCGAGCGCCGCGCGATCGACCGGCTGTCCGAGGCCGAAGCCGGCGCCGAACGCGCCCGACGTCATCGCGCAGCCCGCCAGCAGGCAAATGAGCACCTTACGCATTGCGCACCTCGCCGTCCGTGCCCACGCGCCAATTCTGGATGCCGTTGTAGTGGTACTGCGAGTTCAGGCCGCGTGCGGCGACGAGCGCGTCGCGGGTCGGCTGCACGTAGCCGGTTTCGTCGGTTGCCCGGCTTTGCAGGTCGGCCGGCTCGCCGCGCCATACCCAGTCGGCCTCGAAGCGTGTCAACGCACGATCGCGTACGTCGCCGGCGAGCCGTGCGGGTTGCCACGTGCGACCGCCGTCGGTCGACACGTCGACGGCGCGAATCCGGCCGCGGCCCGACCACGCGTAGCCGCTGATCGGGTAATAGCCGTGCGCGGCGAGCCGATGGCCGGCCGACGGCCGCGTGATCACCGATTTCGCGTCCATCTCGAACACGAACTGGCGCGCGCAGCCGTCGGGCAGCAGATTCGTGTATTTCGACGTTTCCTCGCGCGTCATCTCGGGCGCACGCACCAGCTTCAGCCGTCGCAGCCACTTGATGTTCGTGTTGCCTTCGAAACCCGGCACGATCAGCCGCACCGGGTAGCCGTTCTCGGGGCGCAGCCGTTCGCCGTTCTGCGCATAGACGACCAGCGCGCGCTCGAGGATCCGGTCGAGCGGCAAGCTGCGCGTCATCGCCGCGCCGTCCGCGCCTTCGGCGAGCAGCCAGCGTGCGTCGGGATCGATGCCCGTCTCGTCGAGCAGCGTCGACAGCCGGACGCCGGTCCATTCGCAGCACGACAGCAAGCCGTGCGTGAACTGGACCGGCAGCCCGCTCGGGCCGTTCCATTCGCTGCCCGTGTTACCCGAGCATTCCAGGAAGTGGATCCGCGATTCGGACGGAAAACGCAGCAGGTCGTCGAGCGTGAAGACGCGCGGCTCGCGCACGAGGCCGTGCACGACGACCCGATGGCGTTGCGCATCGATGTCCGGCACGCCCGCGTGATGACGCTCGTAGACGAGCCCGTTCGGCGTGATGTCGCCGAACAGGTCGGCGAGCGGCGTCATCGACGAGCCGGAACCGGGCAGCGCAGGCGTGCGGGCGCTGCGGCGAATCACGTCGTGCTCGTGCTGCCCCGGCATGCCGTAGGGTGGCGACAGCAGTGGCGCACCGGGCGCACGCGTCCATGGCGGCACCTCGAGCGGCTGGCTCGCGAGCGCGCCGCCGGCAGGCAGCATCGCCGCCGCCCAGCCGCCGGCGAGCTGGCGCAGCGCGGCGCGCCGGCCGGGGCGCGAAGCGCGGGGAGGAAAGCGGGAATCGGTCATGGTCGGGCACGGGTTGCACGCGGGAGCCGCGCGCGGGGAAACGCACATTCTCGGCAACCGGGCGCGGCGCGGCAAACAACGATTCCCGCTTTGCTTATCGCGACTATTTCGCGGGCGTATAACGCGTGATCGCAGCGGCTGGACGCTGCAACACCATCGCAGGGAGTTGACACGGTTTTCGCGATGCCACGCACGATGACAACCTTATTTTTGTCTACGTCTACGAAGCGCCGAATTGCCAGCCAGCAGACGAGTATGTCGATCCGGGACCGGTTCGGCGGTCGCACATCATCGCCTTCGTGTGGGACGACCTGACGAGCCTCATATGTGACGACCATCGCGGGGACTTTCACGTGGGGCGGCGTGCGTCAACCGCAAGCGCCGGATGCCCTGGCCGACCGCGGAGCGGGTGACGCCCATCCGGTCTGCCGCCGCGCGGAAATTCCGTTCTTTCGCGGCCGCAGGGAGCAGCGGCAGAAGATTCGGGTCCATATCATTGTCCAGTTACGCTGACCAACCTGTCACAGCAGGCACACGCGACGCAGCGCGACCGTCCTCAGATACAGCGATTTGCCGAGCCACGGCACGAACACATACTCGTCGTATGCGTCGCAGCCGATCAGGATCCAGTGCGACAGAACGTTGGACATGATGGTCTCCTCGGACCCGCTCGCCGCGAGGGGAAGCGGGGCGGGACGTCGCGAGCGCGATCCGTCGTGCCCGCACACGGTATACCCTGCGCACACGGCGTCTATTCCCGCCGCCGCGCGAGGTGCTTCGCGCGCGGGATGTCGCAAGTTGCCGGAATAAACCGGCCCGCGCCGCGGTATGCGGATCAAGTGCCGGACGCATCGACAGGGAGGAGCCATGAGCGACGGGGAGCAGCTACGCGGGGACGTTCCGGACCAGTCATCGTGCGATCGCGGGTCCGCCTCGACGACGAACGACGGGCCACGGTCGCCGGCGTTCCGGGACCGCGTGCGCGGTGCCGCGCGAAGGCTGCAGCTCGGGTCCGGCATCATGTTGTGGATCTATATTTCCATTCACATGATCAATCACGCGCTCGGCATCTGGTCGATCGACGTCGCCGAGCGCGGCCTGCATCTGGCGATCGGCGTCTGGCAAAGCCTGCCCGGAACGATTCTGCTGTACGGCGCAGCCGGCCTGCATTTCGCGCTGGCGATCCGCACCATCTACGGCCGCCGGCACTGGGCGCTGCCGCCCGCCGAATGGCTGCGTCTGTGGGCCGGACTCAGCCTGCCGCTGCTGTTGATCCGTCACGTCGTCGGCACACGCGTCGCGACGTCGTTCTACGGCTTCGAACCGAACTATGCGCGGGTCGTCGTGGCGTTGCTGACGAGCGGCACGCAGGGCTTGCAGATCGCGCTGCTCGCGCCCGGGTGGGTGCACGGCAGCCTCGGGCTATGGTTTCATTTGCGCCGGCGCGCGTTTTTCCATCGCGCGCGGTTCGTGCTGCTGGGCATGCTCATCCTGCTGCCCGTGCTGTCGGCGGCCGGATTCGTGCAGATGACGCGCGCGGTCGTGCCGGGCAGTCTCGCCGCGCCGGCCCCCGACGCCGCGCTGGTGGCCCATCGCGCCGCGCTCGACAGCTGGCGGCATCTGCTCGTCGCCGGTTACCTGTCGCTGATCGTCGTTGCGTTCGCCGGCGGGCAGTGGCGAAACCGGTTCGCCGGAGGCGTTTCGCGCGAGCAGCCGTGAACGGCGGCGCGCCCGTGGTGCCGTCGCCAAAGAGGCGATCCACGTGTGCCGGCCGCGTCCCGCGCAAGAGGGTTCCGGCCGTACCTAGTCTACTGACAGGAATTGACACGAGCTTCGGCGATACTGTGCGCTTTCGTATCCGTTGATCCGCGGCGCACATCGGCGCCCTTCCGTCATGACCACTACTCAGGCTTCCGCCCCGCTGAAAGATTCGTTGGGCGAGCAACAATTCCGAACACTGTCCGACCTGCTGCATGCGATCGAACCCGGCTTCGATCGGGCGGCATTTCTGACGACGGCGCTCGACGGCCTCGACGACCTGACGCTGATGGCGCGCGTCAGGCGCGCCAGCGTGGCGATCGATGCGGCGGCGCAAGCATTGCCCGGCGGCTACGACGCCGTGCTGGCGTTGCTGCAGGAGGCGGCGCCACGATTGGGCCGCGGATTCGTGTCGCTCATCGCGCCCGATTACGTCGGGCAGTACGGTCGGCATGCGTTCGACCGTTCGATGGACGCGCTGAAAGGCTTCACGTCGTTCGGTACGTCGGAATTCGCGGTGCGCGAATTCCTGCGCATCGATACCGCGCGTGCGCTCGCCACCATGGAAGCCTGGTCGCACGACGCGGACGATGCCGTGCGACGGCTGGCCAGCGAGGGAAGCCGCCCGCGTCTGCCGTGGTCGTTCCGCCTGCGCGACATCGAGGCCGACCCGGCGCTCGCGGCGCCGATTCTCGACACGCTGCGCGCGGACCCGAGCGCCTACGTGCGCCGCTCGGTCGCGAATCACCTGAACGACGTGGCGAAGTCGCATCCGGCCTGGGTGCTCGACCGTGCGGAACGCTGGGGCGGTGACCATCCGCATACGCGCTGGATCGTCCGGCATGCGCTGCGCACGCTCGTGAAGCAGGGCGATGCGCGCGCACTCGCGATACTCGGTGCCGAACGCGCGCCGCGGCTTGCCGTCGGCCCGTTCGGCGTGACGCCCGCGCAGGTGGTGCTCGGCGAATCGATCACGCTCGACTGCGAGCTGCATTCCACGGCCGACACCGCGCAGCGGCTCGTCGTCGATTACCGGATCGCGTACGTGAAGCAAAATGGCGAGGCGTCGCCGAAGGTGTTCAAGCTGAAGGGGCTGACGCTCGAGCCCGGCGCGCGCGTCGCGCTGCGGCACAGCCGGGCGATCCGCGATTTCACGACGCGGCGGCACTATGCGGGCCGGCACGAGGTCGAGCTGATCGTCAACGGCCAGGTCGTCGCGCGGTCGTTCTTCGAGCTCGCGATGTGAGGATGGCCGTTCGACATCGCCGACCGGATCGTCGACAATCCCCCGCGTGTACCGCATCCGCGCCTGCCTGGCCGCCGAGAGAATCTGCCATGACCGGAATATCCATCAGGACTGCCCATATCGACGATGCGCAGGCGATCGCCGATTTTCACGTGAAGGTCTGGCGGCATACCTATCGGGACCTCGCGCCTGAGCAGGCCCATGCGATTCTCGACGAGCATTACCGCGGCAAGACATGGCGGGAAAAGCTGATGTCGAACGACGGCCGTCAACGGGTGCTCGTGGCACACGCCGGCGGCAGGATCGTCGGCATCGGGATGGCTGGCGCGCCGTCGGAGCCCGTATTCGGCGGCCGCGGCGAAATCAAGTTCCTGTACGTCGATCCCGAATTCAAGCGCCGCGGCATCGGCCGCCAGCTGCTCGCACGACTCGCGACGCATTTGAGCCGCTTGCATTATCCGGGCGCCGCGTTGAGCGTGGTCAAGGGCAACGATGCCGCGCTCGCCTTCTACGCGGCGCTGGATGGCCGGCTCGCGGGCGAGTACGTCGATGCGGGGCCGGTCTGGCGGTCGCACAACGTCGTCATCGTATGGGACGACCTGGCGCGCCTCGCGTCCTGATCGCACCACGGCCGCCGCGGTACCCCGCCGGCGGCACGCGTCACGCCAGACGGGCGCGCAGCCACGACGTGAACGCGGTCACGAGCGGCGCCTCGGTCAGCTCGTGACGCGTGACGAGATAGTACGCGTGGCGTGACGGCACCGTCTCGCTGAACGGCCGCACGAGCGTGCCGTCGATCAGGTCGTCGCGCACCGACAGGCTGTCGCCGAGCGCGACGCCTTGTCCGTGTACCGCGGCCTCGACGCCGATGTGCGCGTTGCCGATCTCGAGGATGCGGATGCCCGGCAGCCTGTCGGCGTTCGCTTCGGCCAGCCAGCGCATCCACGAGCCCGCATGTTCGCAGAACAGCGTGCGCCCGGCGAGATCCTGCACCTTGCGGATCGCATCGCGCCCGTTCATCAGCGCGGGGCTCACGACCGGGAACAGCGCCGGATGCGCGAGCAGCTCGACATGCCGGTTGCGCCAGTTGCCCTCCCCGTAGCGGATGCAGACGTCGACGTCCGGCGAATGGATCTCGCGCTCGTCGTTCGACGGAATCACTTTCAGATGAATGCCCGGGTAGCGCTCGAGAAAATCGCCGATGTGCCGGGCGAGCCAGCGCGACGTCAGCGACAGCGGCGTCGATACGGCGAGATCGCCGACGGCGGCCGGCGATTCGAGCCTGACGGTGGCGTTCGCGATCATGTCGAACGCGGCGCTGACCGGTTTCAGCAGCCCCTCGCCTTCGGGCGTGAGCTTCACGCGCGCCTTCGATCGGACGAACAGCGCGATGCCGAGCGTGCTTTCGAGAATGCGGATCTGGTGGCTGACCGCGCTCGCGGTCACGTGCAGCTCGTCGGCGGCGGCCGCCACGCTGCCGCGCCGGGCAGCGGCCTCGAAGGCGCGAAGCGGATTCAGCGGGGGCAGGCGGTTGCGCATCGGGGGAGCGTCGGTGGCGACGATACTGAGAAAAATTTCATTTAAGCGGATTCAATTTCTCGCTACAACAAAAAAAATTGAATGCCTACAGTTGAGGGCATCCAACCGAGTCGAGGTCGACCGCAATGAGCCTTACCGAACCGATCGAACGCCTGTGGGGCGGCCGTTTCCAGTCCGAACCGTCCGACGCGTTGCAGAACCTGTCGCGTTCCGATCCGAGTTTCTTCCGCCTCGTGCCGTACGACCTGGCCGGCTCGCGCGCGCATGCGCGCGAGTTGAACCGCGCCGGCATCGTGAACGACGACGAACTCGCGCAACTGCTGGCCGCGCTGGACGGCATCGCACGCGATTACGCCGCGGGCGCGATCGCGCCGTCGCTCGCCGACGAGGATGTCCACACGTTTCTCGAACGGGTGCTCACGCAGCGGCTGCCGGCGCTCGGCGGCAAGCTGCGCGCCGGGCGTTCGCGCAACGACCAGGCGGCGAACGACCTGCGCCTGTATCTGCGCGACCACGCACGCCGGCTCGTGCGCGGCGTGCTCGACCTGCAGGATGCGCTGGTCGGCCAGGCGAGCCGGCACGTCGACACGGTGACCGCCGGCTTCACCCATCTGCAGCCCGCGCAGCCGATCGTGTTCGGGCATCAGTTGCTCGCGCATGCGCAGGCGCTGTATCGCGATGCAGACCGCCTGGTCGACTGGGACCGTCGCACTGCGCGTTCGCCGCTCGGCGCCGCTGCGCTCGCCGGCTCGGCGATCTGCGTGCGGCCCGAGCTGTCGGCGCGGGAGCTCGGTTACGACGCACCCTGCGAGAACTCGATCGACGCGGTGGCCGCGCGCGATCACGTCGCCGAATTCGTGTTCGTCACGAGCATGCTGGCCGTGAACCTGTCCCGCCTGTCGGAAGAAGTGATCCTGTGGACGTCGCGGCAATTCCGCTGGGTGGAACTCGACGACAGCTACGCGACCGGCAGCTCGATCATGCCGCAGAAGAAGAACCCCGACATCGCGGAGCTGACGCGCGGCAAGGCGGGGCGCCTGATCGGCAACCTGTCCGGCCTGCTCGCGACGCTGAAATCGCTGCCGCTCGCGTACAACCGCGATCTCGCGGAAGACAAGATCGCCGCGTTCGATTCGATCGATACGCTCGGACTCGTGCTGCCCGCGATGGCGGGGATGATTCGCACGATGCGCGTGAACGTCGACGAGATGCGCCGTCAGGCGCCGCTCGGCTTCACACTCGCCACCGAGGTCGCGGACTGGCTCGCGCTGACGGGCGTGCCGTTCAGCGAGGCACACGAGATCACCGGCGCGCTCGTGCGCGTGTGCGAGCACGACGGCATCGAACTGGCCGACGCGAGCGCGGAGCAGCTGCAGGCCGTGGATCCGCGCCTCGCGCCGGCGGTGCGCGCGCATCTGACGCTCGACGCGGCCGTGGCGGCGCGCGGCGGCGCGGGCGGCACGTCGCCCGCACGCGTGCGCGAACAGATCGGCCGCCTGAGCGGCGCGATCGAACGCCAGGCCGCGTGGGCGGCCGACTACCGGGGGCCGTCATGCTGAGTGCATCCGATTCGCGGCGCCTCGATGGCGCATCGCCGATGCCGGCCGGCGCCGCGGCAGACGAGACCGCCGGCCTCGTGCGCGTGCGCCGGCGCTACTGGGGCCGTTATGCCGCCTCGATCGCGATCATCGTCGCGCTCGCCTACGTGGCCGTCGCGTTCGCGCGCGGGCAGATCGAGTGGCGCGTCGTCGGCCAGTTCCTGACCGCGCGCTCGATCTTGACCGGGCTCGGCAACACGATCGTGATGACCGTCCTCGCGATGACGCTCGGCATCGTGCTCGGCGTCGTCACCGCGGTGATGCGGCTGTCGTCGAACCCGGTGCTCGGCGCGATCGCGCAGGGTTACATCTGGCTGTTTCGCGGCACGCCGATCATCCTGCAGCTGCTGCTGTGGTTCAACCTCGCGCTGGTGTTTCCGACCCTCGGCATCCCGGGCATCGCCGAATTCCGGACCGTCGACGTGATGACGCCGTTCCTTGCCGCGCTGCTCGGGCTCGGCATCAACCAGGGCGCGTATACGTCGGAAGTCGTGCGCGCGGGGCTGCTGTCGGTCGATACCGGCCAGTACGAGGCCGCGAAATCGATCGGCATGCCGCACCTGCAGGCGCTGCGCCGCATCATCCTGCCGCAGGCGATGCGCGTGATCGTGCCGCCGATCGGCAACGAGCTGATCGGCATGGTCAAGCTGACCTCGCTCGCGAGCGTCGTCCAGTACGCGGAGATGCTGCACAACGCGCAGAACATCTACTACGCGAACGCCCGCGTGATCGAGCTGTTGATCGTCGCGGGCATCTGGTATCTCGCGGTCGTCACCGTGCTGTCGCTCGCGCAGGCCCGCGTCGAACGGCGCTTCGCGCGCGGCGCGGGCCGTGCGGCAGGCCGCGCATGAGCGACGCGACCGTCAACCATCGGGAGAACGTCATGACGAACGCAGTCGTTCGCGCCGTGGACGTACGCAAGGCGTACGGCGATTTCCAGGCGCTGCACGGTATCACGCTGGACGTCGCGCAGGGCGAAGTGCTGTGCATCATCGGGCCGTCGGGCTCGGGCAAGAGCACGTTCCTGCGCTGCATCAACCAGCTCGAGACGATCAGCGCGGGCGCGCTGTGGGTCAACGGCGAACTGGCCGGCTACCGGCGCACCGGCAACCGGCTCCACGCGCTGTCGGAGCGTCAGGTCGCACGCCAGCGGCTGGCGACGAGCATGGTGTTCCAGCGCTTCAACCTGTTCCCGCACAAGACGGCGCTCGAGAACGTGATCGAGGGCCCCGTGCAGGTGCTCAAGCGCCGCCGCGCGCAAGCCGAGGAGGAGGCGCGCGCGCTGCTGGCGCGCGTCGGGCTCGCGCACAAATGCGACGCGTTTCCGGTCGAGCTGTCGGGCGGCCAGCAGCAACGCGTCGCGATCGCGCGGGCGCTGGCGATGCATCCGCAACTGATCCTGTTCGACGAGCCGACGTCGGCGCTCGATCCCGAACTCGTCGGCGAAGTGCTCGCCGTGATGCGCGATCTCGCGAAGAGCGGCATGACGATGATCGTCGTCACGCACGAGCTCGGCTTCGCGCGCGAGGTGGCCGATCGCGTCGTGTTCATGGACGGCGGCCGGATCGTCGAGAGCGGGCCGCCGGAACAGGTGCTGTCCGCGCCGTCGCATGCGCGCACGCGCGACTTCATCTCGGCCGTGATCGCATGAGCGGGCCGGGCCGCCCGGCCCGCCGCACCCGAGCGAGCCGGCACGCAGACCGGCGCAGCACTTCACTACTCACCATGACAAGGCGACATCCCATGAAAGCATCCGTCCTGACCCGCACGCTGGCCGCTGTCGCGTTCGGCGCACTCGCGCTGCATGCGTCCCACGCAACCGCGCAGGCCGCCGGCGCGAAGCGCACGCTGAACGTCGCGATCGTGCCGAACTATCCGCCGTTCGAATACAAGGATCCGGCCACCGACAAGCTGGCGGGCTTCGACGTCGATCTCGGCGAAGCGCTCGCCGCGAAGATGGGCGCGAAGCTGAACTGGGTCGAGACGAGCTTCGACCAGATGATGAGCGCGGTCGCGACACAACGCGTCGACATGATCCTCTCCGGCATGACCGACCTGCCGACGCGCCGCGACGCGGTGACGTTCGTCGACTACATCGAGACGGGGCCGCAGTTCTACACGCTGAAGACACGCGCCGGCGAGTTCGCGCAGATGAGCGCGCTGTGCGGCAAGCGCGTGGGGTCGAGCCGGCGCACGTCGTTCCCGGACAACACGACCGCATGGAGCGCGGAGAACTGCGTGAAGGCCGGCAAGCCGGCGATCGTCGTGGTCGGCACCGACGGCTCGTCGGACGCGCGCATGCAGCTGCGCCAGAACCGTATCGACGCGGCCGTGCAGGGCGGCGAGACGCTGCCGTACCAGAACAGCCTCGAGCAGAACGCGTACGCGCCGGTCGGCAAGCCGTTCCTGTCGCAGTACACGGGCATTGGCGTCGCGAAGGGCAATACCGCGCTGAGCGGTGCGCTGAGCACGGCGCTCAACCAGATGATCGCGGACGGGTCGTACCACAAGCTGCTCGCGAAGTGGGGGCTGCAGGAACACGCGGTGGCGAAGGCGATGATCAACGGCACGCACTGAGCGCGCGATGACGGATCTGGCTCCCCGCTGGCCGGACGCGAAGCGTGCATGCGTCGCGCTCGCGTTCGATCTCGACGGTCCGACCGGCGACGCGATGCTCAACGGGTCGATCTGGCGCAACCCCGCGTATTTCACGCTCGGCAGTTACGGGCCGTGGCGCGCGCTCGGCCGGCTGCTCGACGTGCTGGCGTCGTTCGAGGTGCCCGCAACCTTCTTCGTGCCCGCCTGGGTCGCGCGGACGTGGCCGGATCGATGCGCGGCGATCGTCGAGCGCGGCCACGAGATCGGTTATCACGGCTACCGGCACGAAGCCTTCTGGACACTCGAACCGGATCGGCAGCGCGAGATCATGGCGCAGTCGGCCGAGATCCTCGTTCGGATGCTCGGCGTGCGGCCGGTCGGATTCCGCACGCCGTCCGGCGACTGGAGCGCGGCGACGGTGGACGTGCTGCGCGAGGCCGGTGTGCGCTATTCCAGCTCGATGCGCGGCGACGACCGGCCGTATCTTCTGCACGGCGCGGACGGCGAGCCGCCGCTCGTCGAGATACCGGGGCGCTGGGAAACCGACGACTACGCGTCGCTCGCGTACCACCGCAACCCCGACTATCCGGCCGGGCTCGATCGGATCGCCGGCTACGAGGCGACGCTCGACAACTGGATGCGCGAGTTCGACGGCGTCTACCGGGAAGGGCTGTGCCTGACGACGCTGCTGCACCCGAAAGTGTGCGGCAAGCCAGGGCGCATCGCGCTGCTCGAGGCGTGGCTCGGCCATATGCGCGCGCGCGACGGCGTATGGTTCGCGCGTTGTCGCGAAGTGGCCGATTGGTGGCTCGCGCAGCATGCGCGAGAGGCGCAAACGCAACGGAGCGGCCGATGACGACCCTTCCCGCGTGGCCGGGCGGCGCGCGCTGCGCGGTCGCGATCACGGTCGATTTCAACGACATTCACGGTATCCAGGCACGCGAGCCGCGTATCGCCGGTCGCGAGAAATCGCTGTCGGTGTGGCGTTACGGCGCGACGCGCGGCGTCGAGCGGTTGCTCGACACCTTCGATGCGTTCGGCGTACCCGCGAGCTGGTTCGTCCCGGGCATCGTCGCCGAGACCCACGCGGCAGCGGTGCGCGAGATCGGCGCGGCGGGCCACGAACTCGGCGTGAGCGGGTATCGCTGCGAAGACTTCGATGCGCTGCCGCTCGCCGCGCAGATCGATGCCTGCCGTGCCGGGCGCGCGGCGCTCGCGGATGCGACCGGCCGCGACGCGGAAGGGTTTCGCTCGTTCACCGGCAACTGGGCCGGCGGCTTCGCGGACTGGCTCGTGGCGGAAGGCTTCACGTGGTCGTCGTCATGGCGCGGCGACGATCTGCCGTACGTGCATCCGCGCGGCGACGGCGGCGCACATGGCGCGCGGCTCGTCGAGCTGCCGCTGCACTACGAGCTTGAAGACGAGCCGTACTTCGAGTTCAACCTGTCGCCGCCGGTGCCTGCCGGCCAGCCGCGCATCGCGGCGTACCGCGACGTGCTCGACAACTGGCGGCGCGATGTCGACGGGTTTCGGCGGTTCGGGCTGTGCTGCGTGGTGCGTCTGCATCCGGAGATCATCGGCACGGCGGGGCGTATCGACCTGCTGCGCGCATTGCTCGCGCACCTGCGCGATGCGGGCGACGCGTGGTTCGCGACCGGGCGCGACATCGCACGCTGGTGGCGTGCGCAGGCGCCCGTCAATCCGCCGGGCCATCCGGTCGACGTATTCGCGCACTGCGTGGCAGACGCGTCCGCGCGATGACGGCGGCGCCGGAAACGCGCGCTACCCGGCTGGCGGCATTCGTCGCGCAAACGGCCGCCGATGCATTGCCGGATGACGTCGTCGCGAAGGCGCGGCGTCATGTGCTCGACACGCTCGGCGCGGCGCTGGCAGGCACGTGTGCCGCCGAGACGCGCAGCGCCCGCGCGCTGACGGGCACGGTCGCGCAGGGCGGCGCGACGCTGTGGGGCACGCGGCACGCCGCGGGCGCGCGCGATGCGGCGTTCGTGAACGGCATTGCCGCGCACGCGCTCGAACTCGACGATTCCGGCGGCTGCGATCATTCGGGCGCGGTGGTGTTGCCGGCCGTGCTGGCCGCGCTGTCGTGCGCGGGCCGCCCGGTGACGGGGCGCGAATGCGTGATGGCGATCGTGCTCGGCTACGACGTCGGCCGGCGCGTGCTCGAAGCGGCGGGCGGCTACGCGGCGCACAACGGGGCGGGCTGGCACTCGACGCTCAGTTGCGGCGTGTTCGGCGCCGCGGCCGCGAGCGCGCGCGTGCTCGGGCTCGACGCCGCGCGCACGCGCGACGCGCTCGGCCATGCGGCGAGTTTCGCGGGCGGCCTGTGGGGTTTCATCCACGACGGTTCGCAGACGAAGCGGCTGCACGCCGGGCGGGCGGCGGAGGGCGGCGTGCTCGCGGCGCTGCTTGCGCGCGAAGGCGTGAGCGGCCCCGCGCGGGTGTTCGACGACGTATGGGGCGGTTTCTTCAGCACGTTCGCCGCGCAGTCGCATGCGCCCGATGCACTGACCGACGGCCTCGGCACTCACTGGAAGCTGATGCGCTGTTCGATCAAGCCGCACGCATCGTGCCGCAGCGCGCATGCGGCCGTCGACGCGGCGCTGCAGCTCGCGAACGGCCGCAGGTTCGATGCGGGCGACATCGAGCGGGTGGTCGTGCGCGCGAGCGCGTTCGTCATGCGCATGTGCGGCGGTTGCGATCTGACGACGCTGTCGTCCGCGCAGATGAGCCTGCCGTATGCGGTGGCGGCGGCGCTTGCATTCGGGGACACGGGAATCGGCGTGTATCGCGCGGCGCAGCGCAGCGATCCGCGCGTGACCGCGCTGCTGGCGCGCATCGCGCTCGAGGTCGACCCGGCGCTTGGCGATCTCGACGAGCCGACGGTGATCCTGCATGGCACGGACGGGCGGCAGGCATCGTGCCATGTGCCGATCGCGCTCGGCGATCCGCGCAATCCGCTGCCGGACGCGGCCTTGCTCGCGAAATATCGCACGCTGGCGGGCGTGGCGTTCGACCGGCCGCAGGTCGATGCGCTGGGCGACGCCTGCCTGGCGCTGGATCGGCTGGAGGACGCGCGCGTGATGAACGAATGGCTGGCTGTGAAGCTTTGATAGGTTGGTTCGATGGTTCGTCCGGACGGGGTCCGGGCGACTGAAGGTCGCCAAACCCCCGATCTTCCAGGAACCCGGCCGGATGAACATCCACAAGAATGTCCGACGCGCTTTCGCGCGTCGATTTGAGCTGGTTCGGGAGATCACCGGATCCGGTTCGAGCGTGCCGCACGCGGCACGTCAATCGTTGCCCAACCGGATCCGCTGGGCGAGCAGATCGACGAAGGCGACGACCTTGGGTGAAAGATGGCGCCTCGTCGGATAGAGCGCATAGACCGGAATGTCTTCCCAGGACCAGTCGACGAGCAGGTGCCGCAAGCGCTTCCCGTCGAGATCGTCGGTGCACAAGGCCTTGGGTAACCATGCGATTCCCACGCCGGCGAGAGCGGCCACTCGAACCATCTCGATGTCGTTGGCCATCAGTCGTGGCGTAATGCGGACTTCGGTACGTTTGCTTCCTGATTCCAAAGGCCAGACGCGCGACGTCGCTTTACCGCCAAGGGCGATGCAGGCGTGGTTCGTCAGTTCGGCAGGTGTCTTCGGGACGCCATGGCGTTCGCAGTATTCGGGCGTCGCCACCAGCATGAACTGTGCTGTTCCGAGCTTGCGTGCGACGAGCGACGAATCGACGAGTGCGCCCGCCCGAATCGCGACGTCGAAGCGCTCGTCGACGAGATCGACAAGGCGATCTGAGTTCACCAACTCGATCGCGACGTCGGGATGGCGAGCGAGGTATTCGGCAATGATCGGTCTGAGTGGGCTGAAAGACATCGGCGCCGCGACCCGCAGCACGCCACGGGGCGTCCCACGCATTCCCGCCACTGCGCTCTCCGCCTCTTCGATGTCGCTCATGGCGGGGCCGACGCGTTCGAACAGGACGCGGCCGGCCTCGGTGAGGCTGAGCTTGCGTGTCGTGCGCTGAATGAGCCGCTCGCCGATCCGGTCTTCCAGGTCGGAGATTTTTCGGCTTACCGTGGACTTCGGCAGGTTCAGGCGTCGCGCTGCCTCACTCAGGCTTCCCGCCTGAATGACCCGGATGAATATCAGGAATTGGTTGAGATCGATTGTTCCACTCATGGAACGATGATACTAAAAATGCCCGTCTTGTTCAACGAAAGGCTCGGACGTATCTTCTGCGGACTGGGAAAACTTCCCGAATCGGATAGCAAAGGAGAAACCGTCATGCCCGATACTTCGCAGATGCTCACGACGCTGGCCCAGGGCCTCAGCACCCCGGTCCGCGCACCGATCCTCCACACGCCGGACGAGTATGGAATGGCGTACGAGGACATCACGTTCCCGTCCCTGGACGGCACTCCGCTGGAGGCGTGGTGGATTCCCCGAGCGGGATCGAACAAGCTGGTGATCGCCAACCACCCGATGCCGATGAACCGCTACGGCTTCCCCTCGCACCTGCCGCGGTGGCAGTTCGTTCCGGGCAATGACATCGAGGTCAACTACATGCGGGAATATCAGCACCTGCATGAGGCTGGCTACAACGTGCTGACCTACGACGCGCGCAACCACGGCCAGAGCGGCGCGGCCAACGGCAACATCTTCACGTGGGGCCTGTTCGAATCCCGCGACGTCGCCGGTTCGCTGAAGTACGTCAAGTCCCGCCCCGATACCCGTGGCATGAAGCTGGGCCTGCTCAGCCGCTGCATGGGTGCGAACGCCACCTTCGTCGCGAAGACGCGATATCCGGAGCTCTTTGCCGACGTACAGGCGCTTGTTGCCGTGCAGCCGATCTCGATGCGAGCCATGGTCGAGCGCAACCTCGAGTACATGGGGCTTGCGGACCAGTTCGAGGCGATCGACCGCGAGGTGCAGCTGATTACCAGCTTCAGGATCGACCAGGTGTCGCCGCTGGAATACGCGAAGCACTGGCAGGCGCCGGCCTTCCTGCTGCAGGTGCGTGACGACGCGCTGACCAAGCCCGGCGACGTACAGTCGATCTTCGACAACATTCCCGTTGCCGACAAGCAGCTGTTCTGGCTCGAAGGCAGCACCCGGCGCTGGGATGGCTACAACTACTTCTCCGAACACCCGGAGCAGTTGATCGCATGGTTCGACAAGCATGTGAAGTGAGTCCGTTTCACTTCGATCACGCTATGTGAACGCACCACACCGCTACGACTGGGTGCGAGACGAGCGCTGAGGATCCCGCTCCCCGAGCGATGTCCTCGGCTCCTTGGTATCAGCGGCAATCCGCAGAAAACGCAGGAGAATGACCATGTCGGAAAAAACCATTGTCGTGTTTGGCGCGACGGGGCGACAGGGGCAAGGCGTGGTGAATGCGCTGCTCGATCAAGGCGGTTATACCGTCCGGGCGATCAGTCGAGATGTCGGCTCGGATCAGGCCAAACGGCTCGCCGCTCGAGGCGTCGAAGTGGTTGCCGCAGATCTGAACAGGGTAGACACATTGGCGCCCGCGCTCAGCGGAGCCCATGGGGTGTTCCTGGTCACGAATTTCTGGGATCCCGCAACAGGGACGAGCGAATACGATCAGGTAAGGCATGTGGTCGGCGCTGCAAAATCTGCCGGCGTGACTCACATGGTCTGGTCGACGCTACCCGACGCTCACGAAATTTCAGGCGGCCGGTATGAGGTTTCGCACTTCACCCACAAAGCTCGGGCCAACGCCGTGATCGCCGACGCGGGCTTTCCCGATTACAGCTTCGTCGAAGCGCCGTTCTTCTTTCAGAATTTCCTTGGCCAGATGGCGCCGCAACCCACCGGGAACGGGAATCAAAAGGCCTGGGCGGTTCCGATGGATATCAACAGCAAGAGCGTCCATGCCGGCGACATCCGCGAACTGGGGAAGTTGGTCAAGGAAGTCTTCGACCATCCGGAGATAGCCGGTCAGGGGCAGATTCTGTCGTTGTGCGCCGACGCTTACAGCTGGCAGGCGTTCGCGGATATCCTGAATGCGCAGGGCCACAACGTGGTGGTGAACCAGGTGCCGGGCAAGGCCTACGAAATGTTCTATCCCGGCGCGGACGAAGTCTGCGCGATGATGGGTTACTTCGAAGACTACAGTTACTTCGGCCCTGACGCGGACGCCAAGAGGGCGCGCGCAGATGCGCTGGTCAACGGGCAGATCACCGGCTTTGCGGAGTGGGCCAAGGTCAACATGCCGGCTTGATCAGCGTGGCAAGAAGTTAGGATGCCGATTCGATATCGTCATGGACGCGGATGATAGGCGGGACCCCAACCGGGTATTGCGCGACGCGCGGGTTGGTCAGCCACTATTCGCTCACTTTCGCACGAGCGGCAAGTCGAAAGAAGACGTGAAAACAAGGATGAATGCCATGACAACAAGCACGACGGGAAGCGAAAACGCCCAGTTTCCGCTCAAGCATGAGCAGCGTTCACGTGGTATCGTCCGCCGCGCGCGCGGGTTGGGCAACGGGTCGATTACGCGGCTGGTGAGTCCCTCTGACCTGGGTCGGTTGATCAAGCCGTTCGTGTTCCTTGATCTCTTCGAGTCCAATGGCAGTCACGCCCGACCGCTTGAATTCGGCTGGCATCCGCACTCAGGCATCGCCACGGTAACGGTCGTCCTTGACGGCGCGGTCCAATATGCGGAAACGACGGGCAACGCCGGGGTGCTGCCCGCGGGTGGGGTGGAATGGATGCAGGCGGGCGGCGGTGTGTGGCACACGGGCACCTTTGACACGGCACCCCTGCGGGGCTTTCAGCTCTGGGTCGCGCTCCCGCCAGATCTGGAGAATGCACCGACCAGGAGCCAATATGTGATGCCGGAGCAGGTTCCGGGCGCGGGCCCCGTGCGCGTGATCCTGGGCACGTACGATGGCATGACGAGCCCTGTCGATGCACCGCCGATGACCTACCTCGTGGTCACGCTGAAGGATGGCGAGCATTGGGCGTTTGTTCCTCCTCCGGGGCAGGACGTCGCGTGGGTTTCCGTGATGGATGGCGCACTGCGTGCGTCATCCCGCATCACGCGTGGAGAGGTCGCGATCTTCGAGCGCGCCGAGACGGCGATCGAACTGGTCGCCGAGGGCGACACGCGCTTCGTGCTGGGTTCCGCCACTCAGCATCCCTACGAACTCGTGCTCGGCCACTACTCCGTGCACACCAGTGTCGACGCGCTTCAGCGCGGAGAGGCCGAGATTCGCCGCATCGGACGTCAACTTCGTGCCGAGGGCAAGCAGAGCGGTGCGCTCCAGTCGATCTGACGCCGGGATCGGAACGCCCGCACCGGGCTGGCCTGAAGGCCGGCCGGAATCGACAGACTCGCTCATACCCGGAATCGAGCCGGCGCAGCAGCGTGTCGAGGCGATCGAGCGACTGTACATTGATCGCGATACAGCCGAACTCGTCAACCGCGCGGTTGCTGCGCACCATGCGAGACGATCGGGTCGACGCCGAGCGGTGTGACCGCTCGCCCGTGTCGATGTCTGCCGTCGATGGCGTCGATCGACAAACACGGCGGCCGCGCCTGACGCATGGCCGCCCGATGGCATGCCCGCGGATGCCCGTACAATCCGGGCCGCGTTCTTCACCGACCCCGCAGCGGTAAATCCTTCCCTGAACGGAAGGTCGCGTTTATGATCCGCCATGCAAGCGGTGGTCGCTGGAATCGCCTGATTGGTCGCACGACCAGTCCGTTCCTTCGGGCACCGCTTTCCTTTTGTGCCCGACCTTCACGCGAATTCACGCAGACCCCGTGTAACGTGTGATCTCGTCACCGCCGAACCGAAAGCGATCTGTAAATAACAATGCTGCCGACAAGCTACAACGCGTTGCTCGTTCTTCTTTCGCTCCTGATCGCCATATTGGCGTCCTACACCGTGCTGGACATGGCCGGGCGCATCAAGACCGCCCAGGGGCGCGCCGCACATTGGTGGCTGGTCGGCGCGGCTTGCGTGATGGGCACGGGCATCTGGTCGATGCATTTCGTCGGCATGCTTGCTTTCGCGTTGCCGATTCCGGTCGGATACGATCCGGCCATCACGTTGCTGTCGCTGCTGATCGCCATCGCCTGCTCCACGTGCGCACTGTGGCTCGTCTGTCGGGATACGCTGAAGTGGCACCGGCTGTGCGGCGGGGCCGTGTTGATGGGGGCCGGCGTCGCGGGAATGCATTACACGGGCATGGCCTCCATGCACATGTCGCCGGGCATCCGGTACGACCTGCTGCTCGTTTGCCTGTCGGTCGCGATCGCCGTGGTCGCGTCGGGCGCCGTGCTGTGGATCGTGTTCATCCGGCGTGCGAACTCGTCCCGCGTGCGCCTGCTCAACCTGGGGTCCGCCGTGCTGATGGGGGCCGCCATCGCCGGCATGCACTATACCGGGATGGCCGCCGCCCGGTTCCCGCTGGGCAGCATCTGCGGCGCAGCCGGCTCGCGCATGGACGCTGGCTGGCTCGCACTGGTCATCATCGTCGCCACGTTGGCCATCCTCGCCATCGCGCTGGTCGTTTCCATCCTCGATCTGCGTCTGGAGTCCCGCACGGCAGTGCTGGCGACGTCGCTGGCCGAAGCCAACCAGGAATTGACGTATCTGGCGTTGCACGACAACCTCACCAAGCTCCCCAATCGCGTGCTGCTCGAAGACCGGATCGATCAGGCGATCCAGGGCACCGACCGCGAGAAAGGATGTTTCGCGCTGATGTTCATGGATCTCGACGGATTCAAGGCGGTCAACGACGCGTATGGCCATCATGTCGGCGATCTGCTGCTGGTCGACGTGGCGCAGCGCATCGGCGCGAACCTGCGCACGCAGGACACGATCGCCCGTCTGGGGGGCGACGAGTTCGTGCTGGTCGTGTCCGTCGACGAACCCGCGGACGCGGCCGGCGTGGCGGACAAGGTACTGGCGGTGATTCGACAACCGTTCCGCGTGGCCGAGCACGAATTGCGCGTGTCGGCCAGCATCGGAATCGCGCTCTATCCCGGCAACGGCAGCCATTTCCGGGACCTGATGACCAATGCCGATGCAGCGATGTATCACGCGAAGGCGCTCGGCCGAAACGCGTACTGCTTCTTCGAGGCATCGATGAACGCGAATGTCCGCGAGCACCTGAAGATCGTGCAGGAACTCCGCCTGGCGCTGGAGCGGCGTGAACTGGTCCTGCATTACCAGCCGAAGTTCGAAGTGCCGCATGGACCGATCATCGGCGTCGAGGCGCTGTTGCGGTGGATGCACCCGACGCGCGGCCTCATTTCACCCGATCAGTTCATCTCGATCGCGGAAAAGACCGGGTTGATCGTCCCGATCGGCGAGTGGGTACTGGACGAGGCCTGCCGGCAGATGCGCGCGTGGTGCGATGCCGGTCGAACCGACTGGACGATGGCCGTCAACCTGTCGCCGTTGCAATTCGGTCACGCGAGCCTGGTCCAGGTCGTGCAGGCCGCATTGCAGCGGCACGCGCTGGAACCGCGCTGCCTGACGCTGGAAATCACCGAATCGACTGCGATGCGCGATGCCGATGCCAGCTTGAGAATCCTCGAGCAGCTGCACGACATGGGCGTGCGTATTTCCATCGACGACTTCGGAACGGGTTATTCGAGCCTGCTCTATCTGAAACGCCTGCCGGCCAACGAGCTCAAGATCGACCGCGGGTTCATCCGCGATCTCGAACACGACACCGAGGATGCCGCGATCATTTCCGCGATCGTCGCGCTCGGCCGGGCACTCGACCTGAAGATCGTCGCGGAGGGCGTTGAAACGACGGCGCAGCAGCAGTTCCTGACCACGCTCGGCTGCAATTCGCTGCAAGGTTTCCTGCTCGGGCGTCCGATGCCGGCGGAGCATTTCATCGACATGACCGCGCAAGGCAATGCGATCGGGAGCGCTTGATCCCGTCGTCATGATTCGGTTGTGAAATCCGATGGGCGACAAGCCGACGGCCGGCGCGCGACCGCCGAGCAGCGGTGCGTGAAGTCGCCGAAGCATGCAACGTCGGGCGGTGGCGATCAAGGGCGCAATGCGTGGTCGGGTGCGATGAGTGCATGGATCGGTGCGAGTTAAAGGGCCATATCGAAAGACCTGGCTGGCGTTCGTTTGTAGCGCCCCCGCGGCAGGAAAGCGAATGATCCGTGATGGCCGGCCGACATGTGTTCCGTCGGCGGAACCGATTCCTTCGAAGCCTCGCCGGGAAAGGGGCGTGTGCGGAGATCACACGCGACTTGAACGAGTAAACCGAAACGGTCAGACTGTCGCTGAATCCTCGGCACGGGATTCATGAAACGAATGCTGCTCGATTCAGAAGATAAATTTCGAGAAGACCGCGTCGGCCGGTATGCTTGATGCCGCTGTCCCACGGCCCGACGCCGGATATCGAGTACGGAACCTGGCGATGGAGACAACGTGTTCGTGGCTGCATCAGGGCTGCGCTGTTGATCCAGGTTGACCTGTTTCACCAAGGCCGGGAGCCTGAATTTGGCCACTCGACACTCGGGGCTGAATTTTTCGCGCGGCCGCAACCGACAGTTCACAATATGACATTACAGATTGGGATTCCTCTGGAGATAGCCACCGGCGAACGGCGCGTAGCGACCGTCCCCGAGGTGGTTGAGAAACTGATCAAGCTGGGGTTTTCGGTGGCCGTGCAAAGCGGCGCCGGGGCCGGTGCGAACTTTGACGACGACGCGTATCGTGCGGCCGGCGCGAGCATTGCCGCCACGGCGGCCGAACTCTGGTCCGGCAGCGACATCGTGTTCAAGGTGCGCCCGCCGACGAGCGACGAAGTGGCGCTGATGCGCGAGGGCGGCACGCTGATCGGCTTCGTGTGGCCCGCGCAGAATCCCGAACTGATGGCGCAGCTGGCCGCCAGGCGCGCCACCGTGCTGGCGATCGATTCGCTGCCGCGCACGCTGTCGCGCGCGCAGAAGATGGACGCGCTCACGTCGATGGCCGGCATCAGCGGCTACCGGGCGGTGATCGAGGCCGCGCACGCGTTCGGCCGCTTCCTGAACGGCCAGGTCACGGCGGCCGGCAAGGTCCCGCCGGCCAAGGTGTTCATCGCCGGTGCCGGCGTGGCCGGTCTCGCCGCGATCGGCACGGCCGCGAGCCTCGGCGCGATCGTGCGCGCGAACGACACGCGCGCCGAAGTGGCCGACCAGGTCAAGTCGCTGGGCGGCGAGTTCGTCAAGGTCGACTACGAAGAGGAAGGCTCGGGCGGCGGCGGCTACGCGAAGGTGATGAGCGAAGGCTTCCAGCAGGCGCAGCGCGCGATGTACGCGCAGCAGGCGAAGGACGCCGACATCATCATCACGACCGCGCTGATTCCCGGCAAGCCGGCGCCGAAGCTCATCACCGCCGAGATGGTGCAGTCGATGAAGCCCGGCAGCGTGATCGTCGACATGGCGGCCGAACAGGGCGGCAACTGCGAACTCACGGTGCCCGGCGAGGCCGTCGTGCGCCATGGCGTGACGATCGTCGGCTACACGGATCTCGCGTCGCGCCTGTCGCGGCAGTCGTCCACGCTGTATGCGACCAACCTGCTGCGTGTGGTCGAGGAGCTGTGCAAGGCCAAGGACGGCACGATCAACGTCGATTTCGACGACGACGCGATCCGCGGCCTCACCGTCATCAAGGACGGCAACATCACGTGGCCGCCGCCGCCGATCAAGCAGGCGGTCGTCGCGCCGAAGCCCCCGGCGGCGCCCGCGGCGGCCGCGCCCGCGAAGTCCAAGGGCCATGGCCACAGCGGCGAGCCGATGTCGGCCAAGGCGCTCGCCATCGTGTTCGCGGTCGGCGCGCTGGCTTTCCTGGTCGTCGGCCAGTACGCGCCGGCGAGCTTCCTGTCGCACTTCACGGTGTTCGTGCTCGCGTGCTTCGTCGGCTACATGGTGATCTGGAACGTCACGCCGTCGCTGCACACGCCGCTGATGAGCGTGACCAACGCGATCTCGTCGATCATCGCGATCGGCGCGCTCGTGCAGGTCGCGCCGCCCCTCGGTGAACTGGCCAACGCGGGCGATCGCCCGTCCGGGCTGATTCTCGGCCTGGCGGTGGGCGCGCTGACGCTCACGGCCGTCAACATGTTCGGCGGCTTCGCGGTGACGCGGCGCATGCTGGCGATGTTCCGCAAATAAGGGGACGACAACAATGACTGCAAACCTGACTACCGTCTCCTATATCGGCGCCGCGATCCTGTTCATCCTCAGCCTCGGCGGGCTGGCCAACCCTGAAACCGCGCGTCGCGGCAACCTGCTCGGCATGATCGGCATGCTGATCGCCGTGCTGGCCACCGTGGCCGGCCCGCGCGTGTCGGCCGCGGGCATTCCGTACGTGGTCGCCGCGCTGGTCGTCGGCGGCGCCGTCGGCCTGTACGCCGCGAAGAAGGTGCAGATGACGCAGATGCCGGAACTGGTCGCGCTGATGCACAGCCTGGTCGGTCTCGCCGCCTGCCTGGTCGGCTTCGCGAGCTACATCGACACGTCGCTGCAGTTCACCGGTGCCGAGAAGGCCATCCACGAAGTGGAGATCTACGTCGGCATCCTGATCGGCGCGGTCACCTTCGCGGGCTCGATCATCGCGTTCGGCAAGCTGTCGGGCAAGATCGGCGGCAAGCCGCTGCTGCTGCCGGCGCGGCACTGGATGAACCTGGCCGCGCTGCTGATCGTGATCTACTTCGGCCGCGCGTTCCTGCATGCGGAAAGCATCCAGGACGGCATGCTGCCGCTCGTCGTGATGACGGTGATCTCGCTGCTGTTCGGCGTGCACATGGTGATGGCGATCGGCGGCGCGGACATGCCGGTCGTGGTGTCGATGCTCAACAGCTACTCGGGGTGGGCGGCGGCGGCCACCGGTTTCATGCTCGGCAACGACCTGCTGATCGTGATCGGCGCGCTGGTCGGCTCGTCCGGTGCGATCCTGTCGTACATCATGTGCCGTGCGATGAACCGCAACTTCATCAGCGTGATCGCGGGCGGCTTCGGCAGCGGCGCAGGCGCGCCGGCGGCAGCCGGCGGCGGCGCGCAGCCGGCCGGCGAGGCGGTGGCGGTGAGCGCCGCGGAAACGGCCGAGCTGCTGCGCGAGGCGAAGCGCGTGATCATCGTACCCGGCTATGGGATGGCGGTGGCGCAGGCCCAGCACACGGTGTTCGAGCTGACGAAGCTGCTGCGTGAAAAGGGCGTCGACGTGCGTTTCGCGATTCACCCGGTCGCGGGCCGCATGCCGGGCCACATGAACGTGCTGCTGGCCGAAGCGAAGGTGCCGTACGACATCGTGCTCGAAATGGACGAGATCAACGGCGACTTCCCGGAGGCCGACGTGTCGATGGTGATCGGCGCGAACGACATCGTGAACCCGGCGGCGCAGGACGACCCGACGAGCCCGATCGCCGGCATGCCGGTGCTGGAGGTATGGAAGGCGAAGACGTCGATCGTGATGAAGCGCAGCATGGCTTCGGGTTATGCGGGCGTCGACAATCCGCTGTTCTACAAGGACAACAACCGGATGTTGTTCGGCGACGCGAAGTCGATGCTGAGCGAGGTCTTCGGCATGCTGAAGGCCTGATGCGAGCGCGAACTTGAGTCAGTGACGGAGCGCGCGACGGCCGGCAACGCCCGGCCGTCGCCGCCAACACGTGCACCGCGGGGCGAGGCCATGCGCAAGTGCTCCGCGGTCGCCAGCGGTCCGGCCACGGCGCACGATACGTCGTGCGCGAATCGATCGACGTGATCGACCGGACGATCCGGATCATGCACGACCGGGCATGGCGTCGCTCTTCCCCGGGCACGACATCCGAAACATCCCGGGATCCCTGCCTGTCCAGGCTTGTACACGCGCCGCACTGCGCGCGCGACCGATACGCTCCCCGTTCGATTCCACGCCGCTTGCGTCACGCGTCGCGGCCGTCGATCCATTTTTGTCGCGCTGTCGTATGCAAACGATGGCGAGGCATCCGCCATTTCCAGCGCACCTTGCCGGTATTTAAATCGGTTGACAGGTTTTTTTGGATTGGATTGCGGATTACCGGCCGCCGATATTCACCGCATTCCGATACGCGCTGCAATGTGCGGTGAATCTGTCGTTCAGGCCGCGTTCTCCGGCCGCACCCGTTCCGCAATCGCAACGATCCGGGTGTTCCGTGCCATGTTCCCGTCCGGCGTGCGTTACGGCGCATCGTTACGTAACGGGCGAGAGCGTTTCATCCCCGCAAACGTTAAACACGATTATTTCTATTTATTCATACCTTTTCAATTCCGGACATAGGTCATTGGTTTGTCGAGGTTTTTCTGCGTTGCAGCAAAAGAAAGGGATGCAATGGCACGGATCGTGCGTTAAATGGCACGTGCCGAAGTAGTTAATACCATAACGTTAGACCGATCATGAATCACATCCTTATTCCGATATCCGGACGCGACGCGGGGGCGAAGCGGTCGATTCCGGGCCTTCACGTGATCAATCGCGTTCATGCGCCAATCCGTTCGGGATGGCTCGGACGCGGCATTTTCATTGCCATGCCGAACCGGGCCGACACGCCATCGCGGCGACAGTGCATCGGTGCGGAGGCGTGCGCCTAGGCAATTCGCAGTCCGTTCATCGTCCGGGTTCCTTGCGGGAATCGAATCGCTCGTCCGGTAACCGCGCGTTCCATTACATATAGGAATGCGAATTTATTGATTAATTCATCGATGGACGGGTGACGTCCGGGATGAATGTTGTCGACGTATCGGGATACCGAGGGCGGAGCATGTCCGGCGTCAGCACGGACATGCTCGCAGGCGAGGTAATGGGTGCAAGGGACAGGCAGTGCCATGCGGTGCCGTGATGGGAAAGGTGGATGTTGAGGAGTACATGAGATGAGTGAAATCGAGTTGGTCGACAAGGCGTGCCATGCCGATCCGGGCGTTCAGGATCGGCATCGTGTCGCCGCGGGCGCGGTGGTGCCGGTGGTCCTGGCCGGCGGGTCGGGAACCCGGCTGTGGCCGATGTCCCGCGAGCAGCACCCGAAACAACTCACGCATCTCGTCGGCGACGAAACGCTGCTCGAATCGACGCTGCGCAGGGTGAGCGGACTCGGGTCGGCATTCGAGCTGGCTGCTGCACAGGTCGTATGCGGCGACGCGCATCGGCACACCACGGTGCGGCAGCTTGCGGCCGGCGGCCTGCGGGCGCGCGTGGTCGTCGAGCCGGCGCGCCGCGATACGGCGCCCGCGATGACGCTCGCGGCAGCCCTTGCGCTGGCCGAGCACGGCGACGCCGTGCTGGTCGTCATGCCGGCCGATCACGCGATCCACGACACGTCCGGTTTCGAGCGTGCGATGGCAACCGCATTGCGTTACGCGCAGCTCGGGTGCATCGCGACGCTCGGCGTCCGGCCGACGCATGCCGATTCGGGCTTCGGTTATCTGCGTACCGGTGGCCAGGTCTCGCTGGACGGCGCCGCCGGCGGCTACACGCTCGATGCGTTCGTCGAAAAGCCCGCGCCCGAAATCGCGGCGCAGTACGTCGCGTCGGGCTCGCACTGGTGGAACAGCGGCATTTACGTGGTCCGGGCGAGTGTCTGGCTGCGCGCGATCGAGGCGCTTGCGCCGGACATTCACGCAGCGTGCGTCGCCGCGATCCGCGATGGCCGCGCGGACGACGGCTGCTTTCACCCGGCGCCGGAACCGTTCGCCGCGAGCCCGTCGGATTCGATCGACTACGCGGTCATGGAGCGGCTGGCCGCGATGACCGAACCGCCGGTGGCCGTCGCCGTGCCGCTGGATGCAGGCTGGTCCGACCTCGGGTCGTGGGACGCCGTCTGGGCCGCGCTCGACAAGGACGAGGACGGTAACGCCGGGCGCGGACGCGTGATGTTCGAGGACGCGACTGCGTGCTATGCGCATTCGGAAGGCCGGCTCGTCGCGTGTGTCGGCGTCAGCAACGTGGCGGTGGTGGAAACGCCCGACGCCGTGCTGGTCGTGGACCGGCAGCACGTTCAGGGCGTCAGGTCGCTCGTGGCCCGGATCAAGGCCGAACATGGCGCGGAAGCCGAGACGCACCGGCTCGTGCGGCGCCCGTGGGGCTGGTACGACTCGGTCGACCGCGGCGAACGCTTCCAGGTCAAGCGGATCGTGGTGGATCCCGGCGCGCGGCTGTCGTTGCAGATGCACCATCACCGCGCCGAGCACTGGACCGTCGTGAAAGGCACCGCGACCGTCACGCGCGGCGACGAGCAATTCCTGCTCGGCGAAAACGAATCGACCTACATTCCGATCGGCGTGCGGCACCGGCTCGAGAACCCCGGGCGCTTGCCGCTGGAAATCATCGAAGTGCAGACCGGCAGCTATCTCGGCGAAGACGACATCGTGCGCTTCGACGATGCATACGGGCGCGTGTGACGGCAAATGCGGCGCCGTCGCGCGCCGCCTGGAGAAGAGTCATGTTCGGAGTTCAGTCGATTGTTGCGCGCCTGTTCGATGCACTCGTCGTGGTGCTGGCGGCGGCCGCCGCGTCGCATGTGCGGTTCGATGACGATACGCTTGGCCGGTCGGACGCGATGGTCGTCCCGTTCGTCGCGATGCTGACGCTTGCCGTCTTTCCCGCATTCCAGGTGTACCAGTCGTGGCGCGGGCGGTCGTGGATCGCGATGATCAGCCGCATCAGTGCCGCATGGGTCGCGGTGCAGGCGGGCAATCTCGTGCTGCTGTTCGCGATGCATCGCGTCGATCACGTGTCGCGGCTGTGGTTCGTCTACTGGACGGCGATCGCGGGATGCGGATTCGTCGTGATCCGCCTGGCCGCCTACACGATGCTCGCGCACGTGCGGCATGCCGGCCTGAATCTTCGCAAGGTGGCGATCGTCGGCAATGGCGCGCATGCGGTGCGGGTGATCGAAACGCTCGCGCTGTCCCCTGCGAGCGGGTTCCGCCCGGTGGTGCTCCACGATCCCGCGGGCGGGGCCGGCGGCATCATCCCGGCGATCGCGGATTTCGCCGAGTTCGCCGCGGCCGTGCGCGCCGAAGCCGCGACGGAAATCTGGCTCGCGTTGCCGATCTCCGAGGAACAGACGATCCGGCGGGTCCTGAAGACGTTCGGCGACGACCTGATCAATATCCGCTTCATGCCGGACATGTGCAGCATCGCGCTGCTCGGCGGAACGATGATGGATCTCGTCGGCATGCCCGCGATCAACCTGGTGGCGTCGCCGATGTCGCATCGCGCGTTGATGCAGAAGGCGCTGTTCGACCGTGTGTTCGCGGCCGCGGCGCTCGTCGCGCTGGCGCCGCTGCTCGGGTTGATCGCGCTGGCGGTCAAGTTGTCGTCGCCGGGCCCGGTGTTGTTTACGCAGTATCGGAAGGGCGCCGATGGCCGGGTGTTCAGGATCTACAAGTTCCGCACGATGCGCGTGCACGCCGAACAGGCCGGCATCGTGCGTCAGGCCACGCGCGGCGACGCGCGCATCACGCGCATCGGCGCGTTCCTGCGCCGCACGAGCCTCGACGAGCTGCCGCAGTTCTTCAACGTGCTGCGCGGGGACATGTCGGTCGTCGGGCCGAGGCCGCACGCGATCGAGCACGACGATCTGTACCGGCCGCTCGTCGAGGGCTACATCCATCGTTACCGGATCAAGCCCGGCATCACCGGATGGGCGCAGGTCAACGGCTATCGCGGCGAAACGGATCACCTCGACAAGATGGTCGGCCGCGTGCAGCACGACCTCTATTACCTGCGCAACTGGTCCTTCGGGCTCGACATGAGGATTGTCGCCGCCACGGTGTTGAAGGGCTTCGTTCATCCGAACGCCTACTGAGCCCGGCCATGATCGAACGCATTCTGGTCGTTTGCGACGGCAATGCATGTCGCAGCCCGATGGCGAGCGCGATGCTGGCGCGCGCACTGCCGTCGGTGCACGTGCATTGCGCCGGGCTGATCGCGCTGGCCGGGCGGCCGGCCGCACAGGCCGCGATCGACGTCATGCGCGAACGCGGCTTCGACATCACGTCCCATATCGCGCAGCCGGTGCATCTCGGCCACGTGCGCGCATCGCAGCTGATTCTCGCGATGACGCTCGTGCAATGCCGCGAGATCGAGCGCCGCTATCCGTTCGCGCGGGGTCGCGTATTCCAGCTCGACCATGCGACGAAGCGCGATATCGCGGATCCCGTCGGCAAGTCGGCGGACGTGTTCGATGCGGTGGCGCATCACATCGAGCGCGCGGTCGCGTACTGGATCGCGCGGATTCCGGCGGCCATCGCACGGGGAGGCCGCTGATGCGCGCTCGCCACTTCGCACTGCTCGCCGGCCTGGCGTGCATGTCGGCCGCGCATGGTAGCGCGCCGGCGGCGCGCCCCGCGACGAGCGCTGCGCCGAATCCGCCGCGGTGGATCACCGGTCTTGTGGACCCCGCGTCACACACGTCGAATCCCTGGCGCGGTTCGATCGCGAAGCCGGCGGTCGCATCCGGCGTCGCCGTGCCGTCGGCCGGCAATTATGCGCCGCTGCCGGTCGAGCGGCAGATGCGTGCGTTGTCGAGCGATGCGCTGGGCATGCCGACCGTGCATCGCGCGCGCAGTGCGCGACGCGTCCCGATTCGGACACCCGCCGGGGCCGGCGGCACGGCGGGCGACTGGCCGGGCATCGTGCCGCCCTGGTCCCGCTCGCCATGGTGATCGGTCGGCAGGCACGGGACGGGGGCGAGACGAGTCGCGCCCTCGATCGACGTCATGAAAACAACCGCGAGCAACGCGCCACGGACGGCATGAACGACAGCGCGACAGACGAGGCAGCAATGGGTAATGCATTCGACGTGATATCGACAGGCAGCAGACGGGGCCGCGCGTTGGCGCCGCTCGTGCTGTCGGTGTTCCTGACGGCATGTGCGGTCGCACCCGGCATGCGAATGACCGGTTCGCAGGAACTGCCGGTGGCCAGCACACGTAACGGCGAGCCGGCACGGTCGCTCGATGTGCCGATCCGGGAAATCGACGTCAACCTGCTGAAATCGATGCGCGACGACAGCGATGCGGCCGAGAACGTCGACACGCTGCTGCGCGAGCGCGCGAAGGGCGGCTATCGGATCGGCGCCGGCGACGTGCTGCAGATCACGGTGTGGGATCACCCCGAGCTGTCCGCCGCGGCGCCGACGAGCCAGTCGTCGTCGACGCAACGGCCGAGCGATCCCGTCAGCGGCTTCGTCGTCGATGACACCGGCAGCGTGCAGTTTCCGTATGTCGGCACGATCGCGGTCGCGGGCCGGACGACGACCGAGGTCCGCGATGCGTTTCGCGTCGCGCTGACGAAGACCTTCCGCGATCCGCAGGTCACCGTGCGCGTGACGTCGTACCGCAGCCAGCAGGTGTACGTCGAGGGGGAGGTGCGCAATCCGGGCGGCCAGCCGATCAACGACGTGCCGATGACGCTGATCGAGGCGCTCGATCGCGCGGGCGGCCTGCAACCCACGGCCGACCGTAGCCGGATCGAGCTGATGCGCGGCGACGAGCATTACGTGCTGAATCTGTCGCAGCTCGTTGCACGACGGATCGACCCGGCCCGCATCCTGTTGCGCAACCGGGACGTGCTGCGCGTGCAATCGCGCGAGGACAGCGGTGCATTCGTGATGGGCGAGGTCGCGAAGCCGACGCTCGCGTTGCCGCTGCGCGACGGTTCGTTGACGCTCGGCGACGCATTGCAGCAGGCCGGCAGCTTCAACAGCGGCACCGCCGACACCGCGCAGGTCTATGTGATTCGCGGTCGCGGCTCGAGCACGCCCGATGTGTTTCATCTCGACGCGAAGTCGCCGGTCGCGATGGTGCTCGCGAACGACTTCAGGCTCGCGCCGAAGGACGTCGTCTACGTCGACGGCAACGGCCTCGTCCGACTCAGCCGCGTGCTGTCGTTGCTGCTGCCCGCCATCAATGCCGGCATGACCGGCGCGCTGGTCGCGAAATGAACCGCCGGAACCCGATAGACACTGGATTTGCCATGACCGACCTTTCCGAAGCACGGCTGTACGACGCGGCGTTGTACGACGAGGCCCCCCTTTCGTCGTACGTCGACATCGTGCTGGCACGGTGGCGGCTGGTACTCGGCATCGCGGCCGGCGTGTTCCTGCTGGGGCTGCTGTACGTCGTGTTCGCGACGCCGATCTACCGGGTCGACGCGACGATCCAGGTCAACGAATCGACGACGGCCGGCAATTCGCCGCTGCACGACATCGCGGCATTGCTCGACAACGGCAGCACGACCGCCGCCGAACTCGAACTCGTGCGCGCGCGCATGGTGATCGACCAGGTCGTGTCGAAGCAGCATCTCAACATCATCGCCGAACCGCGCTATTTCCCGTTGATCGGCCGCTGGGTCGCACGCCGCTACCGGGACGACGGCGTGGCGCCGCCGCTGTGGGGGTTGTCGCGGTTTGCATGGGGCGGCGAGCGGTTCAACGTCGCCGCGTTCGGGACGGTCGGCAAGAAGAGCCACGACGGCGTCGACGTGCTGGACGGGATCGGGTTCACCGTGACCGCCGAAGGCGGCGGTCGCTACGTGCTCCGGGACGAGGACGACGACGTCGTGCTGAAGGGCGCGGTGGGCGTGCCGGCGCACGGGGCGTTCAAGGGACAGCCGCTGACGCTGCTGGTCGCGGATCTCGATGCCCGCCCGGGCACGGTGCTGCGGCTCAAGCGCATCCCGCAGCTCGAGGCGGTGTCGCAACTCCAGGACGATCTGACCGTCGAGGAGAAGGCCAAGCAGTCCGGCATCCTGTCCGTCACGCTCGAGGGTGACGACAAGGCGCGCATCCGGGAAATCCTGAAGGCCGTGGTCGACGGTTATGTCGCGCAGAACCGCGATTACCGGAGCGAGGAGGCCGCCGCGACGCTGAAATCGCTCGAGGCCAGCATGCCGACGGTCGAGAAGACGCTGAAGGATGCCGAGGAACGGTACGCGGCGTTCCGTTCGCGTACGCGCACGGTCGACCTCGACGAACAGGGCAAGTTGCTGCTCGGTCAGGAAGTGGACATCGAGACGCGCACGCTCGAACTCAAGCAGAAGCGCGTCGACCTGATCGCGCGATTCGCCGATGGCCATCCGGCCGTGCAGGCCCTCGACGCCAACCTCGCGGAACTGGCGGGCAAGGCACAGGAACTGAAGGCGCTCGAAGCAAGGTTGCCGGGTACGGAGCGGGAAGGTCTCGCGGTGCTGCGCGACGTGCGCGTCAACACCGAGCTGTACACCAACCTGTTGAATACCGCGCAACAGCTCAAGATCGCCCGGCAAAGCGAGATCGGCAACGTGCGGGCCGTCGACGAGCCGGTGCTGCCGGTGAAGCCGGTCAAGCCCAAGCGCCTGCTGCTGGTTGCGCTGTCGCTGTGTGTCGGGCTCGCCCTGGGCGTGGCTGCCCCGTTCGCGCAACGCGCGGTTTGGGGGCGCGTCGAGCACTCCGAGCACCTCGAGCAGGCGCTGGGCGTGCCGGTCTATGCGGTGGTCCCGCACAGCCGCGAGCAACGACGCCTGGTGCGAAGCCAGCAACGTGCGGCCCAGGGCGCGCATGTGCTCGCGTCGGAAATTCCCGAGGACGTGACCGTCGACGCGATCCGCAGCCTGCGCACGACGCTGCAGTTCACGCTGTCCGAGTCGGGGCACCACGTGATCATGGTCACGAGCCCGCAGCCCAATGCGGGCAAATCGTTCCTTTGCGCGAACCTGGCGTCGCTGTTCGCTTTGGGCGGCAAGCGCGTGCTGCTGATCGACGCGGATATCCGCCGCGGCCAGGCGCACCGTCACTTCGGCTTGCAACCGGCGCCGGGCCTGCCCGACGCGATCGCGAGCGGCACGCTCGAGCGCGGCGTGCAGCGTTCGGCAATCGCCGGCGTCGATGTGCTGGCGCGCGGTGCGGTTGCGCGCACCTCGGAGCTGTTCACCGACGGCCGCTTCAAGGGGCTGCTCGACACGGCGTCGCGGCTCTACGACATCGTCATCGTCGATACGGCGCCGATCCTCGCGCTGCACGACGCGGCGTCCATCGGCCGCCACGGCGCGACGACGCTGCTGTGCGTCCGGCATGGCCGCAGTTCGATGCCGGAGATCCGCGAGGCCGAACGTCGCCTGCGCAACGCGGGCATCGCGATCAGCGGCGTCGTGCTGAACGACGTGCCGCGGCGTCAGGCCGTCTACGGTGCGTATGGCGAAGGGAACTACGCGTATGAAACCGAGCACTGAGCCCGCGCTGCGCGACCTTGCGCCGCGCGCCGCGAACGGCCATGCGTGGTCCGGCGGCGAGCGGCTCGGCGCGCGCACCGTGCGCGGCCTGGCATGGGCGCTGGTGCAGGCCTGGGGCGGCAAGCTCGTCACGCTCGTCACGTACCTGCTGGTCGCGCGCTGGCTCGGCCCGGCCGACGTCGGGCTCGCGGCGGCCGTCACGCTGTCGCTGTCGCTGGTCCTGATGATCGCCGAGGGCGGGCTGGGCGACGCGGTGGTGCAGCGCGCAACGCTCGACGACGACGATCTCGAATGGCCGTTCGTGTTGTCGATCGCGATGGCCGTCGTGCTCGCGGCCGTGCTGTTCGCCATGGCCGGGCATGTCGAGACCTGGCTGGGCGTACCGGGCCTCGCGCCTTACCTGCGGGTGGCCTGCGTGTTCGTCCCGATCGGCTCGGCCAGTTCGTTCCAGGAGGGACTGTACAAGCGGCGGCTGGATTTCCGCACGCTGGCGATGCGTCAACTCGTGGCGGTGAGCGTCGCGGGCGCCGTGGCGGTCGCGCTGGCGGTGGCGGGTGCCGGTGCGTGGAGCCTGATCGCGCAGGCGGCGACCTTCATGACGATGTCCGCGTTCTGGCTCTGGCGCAAACCGGTCTGGCGTCCGCGCGGCCGGCGCAACGCGTCGACTTTCTGGCCCATCGCGCGCTTCGGCGGCCACGTCGTCGCGGCGCGGCTGATCGACTGGTGGGCGACGCGCACCGTCGACCTGATCGTCGTCGCGCTGTACGGCGCGGCCGGGCTGGGCATCTACGCGATCGGCGCGCGGCTCTACCAGACGGCGCTGGAACTGCTGTGCCGCGCCGCGACCGACGTCGCGCTCGCGGTGCTGTCGCGCGTCGCGCACGACGCCGGGAAAATGGCGGCCACCTACCTCGACGTCACGGGGCTGGCCGCGATGGCCGCGGCGCCGCTGTTCGTGCTGATGGCCGTCATGAGCCGCGACATCACCATCGTGCTGTTCGGCGCGCGCTGGGCCGACAGTGCCGCGGTCATGACGCCGCTGATGGCGCTCGGCGCAGTCCAGACGGTCCAGTTCGTCAACGGCGCATTCCTGTCGGCGCGCGGCCGCCCCGGCGTCACGATGTGGCTGACGGTCGTCAAGCTCGTGCTGGTGCTGGGCGCGATGCTGTGCCTGCCGTCGCACGATGTCGCCGGGCTGGCGTGGCTGTACGTCGGTGCGGTGCTGTTCATCACGCCGCTCAGCTTCGGCGCCGTCGTCGTCGAACTGTCGGTCGACCCGGGCCGCCTGCTGGGACGGCTCGTGCCGCCCTATCTGATCGCGCTCGGCTGCGCGCTGCTCGTCTCGCGGCTCGGCGCATGGCTCGGCGGCGTGCCGGTCATGGCCCGGTTGGTCCTGCTGATTGTTTGCTTTGTCGCCGCGTATGCCGGCGCGACCTGGATGCTGCGTCGTCAGGCCGCCCGGCAAACCGTGTCGATGCTGATCGCGTTGCGCGATGCGAGGAAAGCGGCATGAACGGCCTCGTCCGGCAGGTGCCGCGGCAGCACGCGGCGTCGCCCGGTGCGGCGCCGGCCGCGCCGCGCGCGCGCTTCGATCTCGCGGATGCCGTGCTGCTCGTGCTGCTGCTGCTGAACGCGATCCAGTTCCTGAAGATCGGCGGCGCGCAACTCGGCCAGCTGTTCGCGGTGCTCGTGCTGCCGGTGCTGCTGGTGCGGCGCCGGATCCCCGTCGGCGCATGGGAAATCTGGACCTTCACGCTGTTCGTCGGCGCCGCGCTGTCGACGACGTTCCTGTCCGGCTATCCGCACTTCAAGGCGGCCGAGCAGATCGTGAAATTCGTGTTCGTGATGCCGGCGTTCTATCTGATCGGCCGTTACTACGGCGCACGGGCGCGTCAGCGGCCGCTGCCGTTCGGTTATGTCGCGATCACGGGATTCCTGGCGTTCCAGTATGCGCTGCAGCACTTCGACGTCCCGGTGCTGTACGAGAAAGTCGATTTCATGCAGAACGCGATTCACGGTTCGTTCAAGGAGCGGAACTGGTTCGCCGCGTTCTTCTTCCTGAGCGCCTATGCATGTTTCCTGCAGTCGCCGCGCCGCATTCCCGACGTCGTGAAGTTCGTGGTGCTCGCACTGGTCGTGACGCTGCTGAGCGAATCGAAGACGGTGCTGATCGCGTGCGCGATCGTGATCCTGTTCCAGGTGCGCGGCTACTTCTTCGCGAAAGCGCTGACGATGGCCGCCGGCGCCGGGTTCTATCTGTACATGTTCACGCGCGAGCTGACCGGCGACCAGTTGCAGGTCCGCCTGCAGCAGGAGCGCGGGCTGGCCTTCACGGAATCGATCAAGCTGGTCGGCCGCGACTGGATCGGTCACGGCTTCGGCTTCGTCGAACACTACTTCTCGCACTCGGCCGTCGCCGTGCGCGGGCTCGGCGAGGGCACGAGCGCCGTCTTCTGCGCGCCGCTGGACCTGATGCTGGTCGCCGGCCCGATCGGGCTGCTCGCGTGGGCGGTGTTCTTCGGTGGCCTCGGCCAGGGCCGGCGCGCGATGGTCATGCTGGCGCCGATCGCCGCCTGGTCGCTGATCAACCCGATGCACCAGAGCGAAACGTCGTACCTGTTCATCGGCTACCTCGCGTCGTTCGCCCTCGCTCCTCGGGCGGCACCCCGCAAAGCACGCACCGCGCCGCGCGTCGCGCGGCCCCGATCCTTTTTTCCGTCCGGGTCTATTCGATGAAATTCTCCCTCATCATGGCGACGCTCGGCCGCAGCGACGAGATCGAGCGCATGTTCGACTCGCTGCTGCTGCAGGCCTATGCCGACCTCGAAGTCATCGTCGTCGACCAGAATCCGGACGATCGCGTCGAGCGGATCGTCGACCGGTATCGCGACCGGCTGACCATCGTCCACCTGCGATCGGAGAAGGGCAAGTCGCGTGCGACGAACGTCGGGCTGAAGGCCGTGACGGGCGACGTGGTCGGCTTTCCCGACGACGACTGCTGGTATCGGCCCGGGATGCTCCATGCGGTCGCGGCGCGCCTGTCGGCCGACAGCACGATCGACGGCATGACCGGGATGAGCGTCGACGCCGCGGGCAGGCCGTCGCAAGGACGATGGGCGACGTCGGCGCAGACCGTGAACCGTTTCAACGTGTGGGTGTGCGCGACGTCGTACACGATCTTCCTGCGCCGGACTGCCGTCGCCGCGGCGGGGCAGTTCGACGTCGACCTGGGCGTCGGCGCGACCTCGCGCTGGGGCGCGGGGGAAGAGGTGGATTTCCTGGTCCGCGCGTTGCGGGCCGGATGCCGGATCGACTACGACCCGCACCTGCGCGTGCATCATCCCGAGCCGCTGGCCGTGCTCGACGAGCATGCGTATGCGCGCGGACGACGCTACAACCGCGGGTTCGGGCACGTGCTGCGCATCAATCGCTATCCGCTCGCGTACGTCCTCTACATGATCGCGCGGCCCGTGGCCGGCTGCGTGCTGTCGTGCGCGCGCCGCAATCCCCGCCGGGCGAAGTACTACTGGATCGCCGCATCGCATCGGCTGCTGGGCTGGATGGACTGAACGATGAGCACGATCCTCTCCCCGTCGACGGACAGCGCCGATCGCGCCGGTCGCGTCGAGCGCGCACCGCTCACGGTCTACACCGACACGCGCTGGCCGGTCGGCACCGGCATCCACAACGTGATGGCGGCCTATGCCGAGCGTGCGCCGTCGACCGTGCGCATCGCGCCGCTGACGGTCGGCGGCGGTGTCGCGCATCCGTTGTCGCCGCTGGCGTTGAGCCGGGCGCTGCGGCGGCTGCCGGCCCGCAACGCAGTGTTCTGGAATCCCGGGTTCGTTCCGGCCACGTTGCCCGATTTCCCGTCGGTCGTCGTCGTGCACGACCTCACGCATCGCCATTTCTATACGCGCGCGCATCGCTTCTACTACGACACGATCCTCCGGCCGCTGTACCGGCGTTGCACGGCGATCGTCTGCGTGTCCGAGTTCACGCGCGACGAATTCCTGCGCTGGTCGGGCATGCCGCCTGAGCGCGTTCACGCGATCCACAACGGCACCGACGACGCGTACCGGCGCAATCGCGACACGCTCGGCTATCCATTTCCGTACGTGCTGTATCCAGGCAACCGGCGCAACTACAAGAACCTGCACCGGCTGATCGAGGCGTTCGGCGCGAGCGGGCTGTTGCCGCTCGGCGTGCGCCTGATGCTGACCGGCGAACCCGACCCGGCGCTGCTTGCACATGCCGCGCAGCACCGGTGCGCCGACGGGCTCGTGTTCGCGGGGGTCCTGCCGAACGATGCGATGCCGAAGCTGTACCGCGGCGCGCTGTTCGTCGCGTTCGTATCGCAGTACGAAGGTTTCGGCTTGCCGATTCTCGAGGCGATGGCGTCCGACGTGCCCGTGCTGACGTCGATCGTGTCGGCGATGCCGGAAGTGGCAGGGGCCGCCGCGATGCTCGTCAATCCGCTGTCGGTCGTCGACATCGCGGTCGCGATGCGCCGGCTCGGCACGGAGGCTGCATCGCGCGACGCGCTCGTCGCGCGGGGCCGGGAGCAGATCCACCGGTTCGACTGGAACGCATCGGCGAGCAAGTTCTGGCGGCTCGTCGAGCAGGTCGGCGCGTCGGCATGACGCGCCCGTCAATCAACAGAGCCGGGCAAACCGGCCGATACCATCAATCACGGCGCGGGGTATCACGATGGAAACGGAAGGAAGAATCAGCGTCATCGTCGTCAATTACGGCACGCCCGACCTGACGATACGATGCGTGGCGTCATTGACGTCGTTACGCGTCGCGTTTGCCGACGATATCGTCGTCGTCGAGAATGCGTCGCCGGACGACTCGTATGCGCGGTTGCGACGCGAACTGCCGCACGGCGTGAGGCTGTTGCGTGCCGCATGCAATCGCGGTTTCGGGTCGGGTGTGAACTTCGGCATGGCCGCCTGCCGGCGCGACTACGTGCTGGTGGTCAATCCCGATACGCGTTTCAGCGAGAACGGGCTGGCCAGGGTGCTGGACCTGCTCGACGCGCGCCCGGAGGCCGGGCTCGTCGGGCTCGATCTGCAGTATCCCGACGGTCGCCGCCAGTATTCGGCACGGCGGTTCTACAGCTGGCTCGACATCCTGGCGCGCCGCACCGCGCTCGGCCGCTCGAACCGCTTCCGCGCGCGGATGGCTCGGCATCTGATGATCGATGCCTGGTCGTGCGGCAGCCCGTTCGACGCCGAATGGGTGATGGGAACGGGGTTCGTGGTGCGACGCGACCTGTTCGAGTCGCTCGGCGGCATGGACGAATCGTATTTCCTCTACATGGAGGATGTCGATCTGTGCGCACGGACCTGGCTTGCCGGTTATCGCGTGCTCGGCATGCCGGGCGTCACGCTCGTGCACGAGCATCAGCGGCAGTCGGCGGCGAGCCCCGTCTCCCGTGCGGGACGCCATCATCTGCGCAGCCTGTGGCGGTTCTATCGCAAATTCCACGTGCCGTTGTCGTTGCCGCCCGGCGTGTCGCGGATCGCCCGGCAATGACGCCAGTCCGTCCGTCTCGCGTCGTCCGGTGTGCCGTGGCCGCCGCGCTGTACGCGCTGGTCATGCACGGCGCGGATGGCGCGCAGCCCGTGCCGCCGGCGTCGCGCGTGCTGCTCGCGCGGGACGGCGTCGCGCGCTACGGCGTGCGCGCCGGTGCGGCGGATGCCGTCACACGGCACGCGGCCGACGAGATTGCCGACTACCTGTCGCGCATCAGCGGCGCGTCGTTCGCCGTGTCGGACGACGGCCAGGACCGGACACCCGCGATCGTCGTCGGCGGCGAGCACGCGGCGCAACGATGCGGACCGGCCAACGCGGCGGGGCTCGGCAGCGACGGCTTCGTCGTCTGCCGCAGCGGCGCCGACCTCGTCATCGCCGGTGGGACGCCGCGCGGCACGCTGTTCGGCGCGTACTGGTGGCTCGACCGCAAGCTGGGCGTGAAGTGGCTCGCGCCCGATGCCACCGAAGTGCCCAGGCAGGCCGAGCTTCGCGTCGACGCGACACCCGTGCGGCAGGTTCCGCGCTTCGCGTATCGCGAGGTATTGAGTGCGGAAGGCGAGGACAAGCCGTTTCGCGCGTATAACCTGCTGAACGGCGAGTCGCACGGGACGTCGTACCGCGCGTCCCCGCCCGGGATCGACATGTGGGATCGCAGCTGGCTCGCGCGGGATGGCGACGCCGACTTCTGGACGCTCGTGCCGCGCGACCGCTACGCGGCCGCTCACCCGTCCTGGTATGCGGGCGGGCAACTCGCGATGATGTCGGCCGACGTCCGCGCCACCATGGCCGCCGAGATCGTGAAGCGGCTGAAGCGTTTGCCCGATCCGGGCCGCATCTGGTTCGGCATCCGCGACATGGACTGGGGCTGGGACCCGGATCAGGCGAGTCGCGCGTTCGCCGATACGCACGGCGGCGCGCTGTCGGCCGCGTTTCTCGACATGGTGCGGGACGTGTCGGCGCAGGTCCGGGCCGCGGTGCCGGGCGCGCGTTTCGCGATGCCGGCCTATCACTGGGGCTTCACGCCGCCGGACGGCATGCAGGTGCCGGATCACGTCCGCGTCTATCCGATGACGATCCAGGTCGACTACAGCGTCGCGCTGAACGAGGACCGCAACGCGCGGCTGCGCGACGGCCTGAAGCAATGGAACCAGATCGCGCGGCACGTCACCGTCTGGGATCACGTCGTGAACTTCGGCGGCTACCTGCAGCCGACGCCGAATCTCTATCCGGTCGGCCGCAGCATTGCGTGGCTCGCCACGTTGCCGAACGTCGACGGCTACTTCGCGGAGGGCGACTGGCAGTCGCGCGGCGGCGAATTCGCGAGCCTGCGCGTGTGGCTGATCGCACGGATGCTGTGGACGCCGACGGCGGACCCGCGTGCGCTCGTCCGCGAATATTGCGACGCCTACTACGGTGCGGCGGCCCCGGCCGTCATGCGCTATATCGACCGCATGCATGCGGCGCTGCGCGCGAGCGGCGACGTGCTCGCCGAGCAGACGCCGGTCGGCATGTCGATGTACACGTACGACTTCGTTCGCGAGGCGGAACGCGATTTCGACGCGGCCGCCCGTGCCGTCGACGGCGACGCCGTGCGCGGCGCGCGCGTGCGACAGGCGCGCGTGCCGCTCGATTTCGTGATCCTGGCCCTGCGCGAGCGCTACGCGGCGCGCGCCGCGAAGGACGGCTGGGACCTCGACGTCGGCGCGCGACGCGCCCGTCTCGACGCGGCGATCGCGGCAGCAGGCATTCGTCAGTATCGGCAAAGCGGCAATCTCGCGGCACTCGGCGCGTTGCTCGATATCGACCGGCATCCCGTCGTCGCGCCGCCGCTCGTGGCGGGTCTGGCCGACGGCGACTGGCGCGCGATCGACGTGTCGCGCGTGAACCTCTACGACAGCGCGCGTTTGGTGGCCGATCCGGGTTCGCTCGACGGCGCCGCGATCGCGATGCGCGGCGATTCGGGCGCATGGGCGGTCCAGCTCAAGCTCGACAAGCTGCCGCGCGACGGGCGCTGGGATCTCTACGCATCGGTGCGCGTGCCGGAAGGCGGCGGGGCAGGCGCGGCCGCCGTGCGCGTCGGCGCGTACCCGCCGATGACGCTGCGCACCGACACGCCGGCGCGCACGCTCGACGACGCGCGATTCCGGTGGCTGCCCGTGCCGGGCGGCCCGTTCAGGTACGACGCCGATCACGAGAAAGGCATCTATGTCCACGGCGTCGGCTTCGCGCGAGGACAGTCCGTGCGCGTGGGGGCGTTCGTCGCCATTCGTCACCGTGCGCCGGAGGACACGCCGCCGCCCGCTCCGCTTCAAGGAAACGCTTCATGAAAGTCGCCATCGTTTCGCCGATTCCGCTGTTTCCCGTCAACGCGGGCAATCGCAGTCGCGTCCTGAATCTCGCGCGGGCGGTGAGGTCGCTCGGCTGCGATGTGCATTTCGTCTATCTGGAATCGCGCCAGACGGGCGGCGTGGATCTCGACGCGCATCGCGAGGAGTTCGACGCGGACCGCGTGTCGGTATTGCGTCGCGCGGGCCTGGCGCTGGCGCGCTATCGGTTCAAGCGGGTCGCGTGGCTTGCGCGTCGCCTCGCCGCGAAAGCGGCCGGCAGCCGGCATGCGTATTACACGGGGCTCGACGAGCTGTTCAGCGACAGCTTCTCCGCGCAGTTGCGCGCGCTGCAGCACCGCCACGCGTTCGACGCCGTGTTCGTCGAATACGTGTTCTATTCGCGTGCGCTCGATGCGTTTCCCGATTCGGTCGTGAAGGTCGTCGACACGCACGACATCTTCGCGGACCGGCACGTGCCGTTCATCGGCCGCCCCGGTGCGAAGCGCTACATGTTTTCGATTCCGCCGGAACGGGAATGCGACGGATTGCGCCGTGCGCATGTCGCGCTGGCGATCCAGGCCGAGGAGGGCGACGCGCTGACGGCACGCCTCGGCGGCGGCGACACGCCGTCGGTCGCGGTCCTCAGTCACCTGCTCGCGTTTCCGCCGCAGG
The DNA here is from genome assembly GCF_055810675.1 of Burkholderia sp. YHN3-13. Lineage (NCBI taxonomy): Bacteria > Pseudomonadati > Pseudomonadota > Betaproteobacteria > Burkholderiales > Burkholderiaceae > Burkholderia > Burkholderia sp. YHN3-13. Next base: position 143,511 of record NZ_JBVVNQ010000014.1, read on the forward strand.
TGGACTGCGCCGGGTATGCCGACGCGACCTTTCTCGGCAGCGACAACCAGCCGAACCGCGACGCCGTGAAGTACTTCGTCGACGAGATCCTGCCGCATGTCGTGGCGCGGCTGCCGGCATTTCGCCTGCATCTCGCCGGCACGATCGCGGCGGCCGTGCCGGACGGTCCGCACCTCGTCAAGCGCGGCACCGTCGCCGAGCTGGGCGACGCGTTCGCGATCGCGCCGATCTCGATCAATCCGATGCTGCTCGGCACCGGCATCAACATCAAGCTGCTCGAGAGCATGGCGCTCGGCGTGCCGATCGTCAGCACGCGGACCGGCGCGCGCGGCCTAGGCGAACAGGACCTGCGCGGTGTGACCGTCGTGCGGGACGGCGATCCGCAGGGCTTCTCGGATGCGGTCGTCCGGCTCGCGACGGACCGCGCGCAGCGTGTCGCGCAGGGGGCCGCCGCACGTGCCGCCGCGCTGGCCTGGCACGAAACGCAGCTGGATGTCCTGCGCGAGACGCTCCGGCGGCGGCCGGTTGCAGCGCACGCGTGACGGACGCATCCATCGAAACCATCGAACCAACCAGGGGAATCGAACATGTCGAAACTGGCCGATCTGAAGCAGCGGCTGCGCGTGCGGCTGTACGTCACGCGACTGACGCTGCAATGGCGTCGCGAGGCCGCACGGCGTGCCGCGAGCGACGCCGCCGCGCCCGGCGCCCATCTGCTGGTCCTGCCGTGCGACCCGTGGACGCTGGTCGGCTCGAAAGGCGACGAAGCGATGCTGCGCGCGGTCGTCGAGCGGTTGCGTGTTGCGAACGGCGCGTTGCGGGTGTCGGTCGTCACGGCCACGCCGGAGGCGGCGGACGCCGCGACCCGGCTCGGCTTTCAGGCGGTCGACGCTTGGCGCGAGCCGTGGCGCCTGATGGACACCGTCGAGCGGCTGGCCGCATTGCAGCCCAGCGCGGTGGTCGTCATCGGCGCGGACGTGATGGACGGCTACTACTCGCCGATGACGTCGCTGCGGTTGCTGGCGACGGCGGACCTGCTGGTCCGGCGCGGCGTGGCCGGCACGATTCTCGGCTTCAGCTTCAACCGCCAGCCGTACCGGCAACTGAGGCATGCATTCGACCAGATCGACGCGCGGCTGCTGGTCAATGTGCGCGACGGCGTGTCGCTCGACCGATTCAGGCGTTTCAGTTCGGCGCCCGCCGAGCTGGTGGCGGATTCCGCATTCATGCTTCAGCCGGACCATGCGTCGGATTGCGTCAGGGGGACGGCATCGTGGGTCGAATCGCGGCGCGCGGCCGGCGACATCGTGATCGCTTTCAACTTGCACCCGATGCTGATTCGCCGGGCCAGCGACACGGATATCGCGGCGCTCGTCGCGTCGGCGCAGGAGGCGCTTCACGGGCTCGCGGCACGGCATCGCGTCAGCGTCGTGCTGCTGTCTCACGACTATCGCGGCCGCGACGGCGACGATACCTGTCTCGAACCACTGCACGACGCCTTGACCGAGAAGATGGGCGACCGGCTGTACTACCCGCGCACCCGCATGTCGGCGGCCGAGCTGAAGGCCATTTCGGGGCAGGTCGACGGCGTGGTGACGGGCCGCATGCATCTCGCGATCGCCAGTCTTGGCATGGGCGTGCCCGTCGCGGCGCTGACCTACCAGGACAAGTTCCAGGGCCTTTTCAGTCATTTCGGGCTGCCGGACACCTTCCTGATGAAGCCTGACGAAGCGATGCGCGCGACGCGCCTGGCGGCGGTGCTCGACCGCTTCGTGTCGGAGCTTCCCCAGCTGCGCGACCAGGTGCATGCCGCGCTGCCGCGCGTCAAGGAGGCGTCGTGCAGGAACCTGCGCGGCGTGATCCACGCGATTCAGCCGTCGTGAGCGGGTATTCCGCCATTTTTACCCCGTTCGAAGCCGCGCCGTGCCGCGCGGGGTCGAACGGCAACCTGTCGAGTCTCGCTTGAACCTGTCAAATGAAAAGTCCCACCATTCGCGAACTGCAACAGCAACTGGGTCAACTGAACCTGATCGTCGAAGAAGTCCGGCAGAAGGAGAAGCAGGCCCGACTCAAGGAGATCGCCGAGTACGTCCGGCAGTTCAGCATCACCGAAATCGAACTGCTGCGCGCGGCGGGCTTCATCAAGGCGCGGCAACAGAAGGCGCCGGCGAAATACTACGACCCGAACACCGGCCGCTCGTGGTCGGGGAAGGGCGCACGTCCCCGGTGGCTGGCGGGCAAGAACCTCGACGACTACCTGATCCGGGAAACGCCGCAGCCATGGTGGCCGGAAACGCGCTGACGGTCGGTCGGCAACGGCGTCCTGACGCGACGCCGGTCGATCCGGCATGACTCGAACGAACTGAATTTAGAGGCAATGCGGCATATGCGGAATCCCGACATGGACCCGGTCGCTCCCCCGGACAGCCCGGGACCCAGGAAGAAGACGAGCTATCGCGCCCCGGCGCTCGAGAAAGGCCTCGATATCCTCGAGCTGCTGATCGATCGCCAGTACGGCATGGCGCAGGCGGACATCTGCCGCGCGTTGAAACGCAGCCGAAGCGAGCTGTACCGGATGATGCAGGTGCTCGAGGATCGCGGTTACATCTACCGGGTGGATCGCTATGACCGGTACGCGCTCACCATGAAGCTTTACTTTCTCGGGCAGCATCATGCACCGACCCGATCGCTGGGCGCGCTCGTCACGCCGCTGTTGCAACAGTTCGCATTGCAGACGGTCCAGTCGTGTTACCTGGCGGTATTCGACGGCGACACGATGATCGTCATCGCGACGGCCGGCGCCGAGACGGAATGGAACATCGCGGTCCGCGTCGGCACGCGCATGCCGCTGCACGGCAGCGCGGCGGGCGAGATGTACCTGGCCTTTCAGGACGAAGACGTGCGGGCCCGGTTGTCTCGGGCCGACGGGCACGCCGGTGGGTCGCGCAATCCGCCGCCCGGTGACGACACGTTGCCGTCCCATCTGGTCGACGGCTATCTCTGCCGTCCCAATGCGCGCATTCCCGGCATCACGGATATCGCGACGCCGATCGTCGACAAGTCGGGTTCGGCCATCGCGATCCTCGCGTGCCCGTACCTCGCGCTGTCGGGGGAAGCGGGCGCGATGTCGGTCAAGCAGATCAGCGCGGCGTTGTACGAAACGGCGCAGCGCATCGCCGCGACGGTCGATCAGCGGTTCATGCAATCGGCCGTCGACATGCCGGCGCGCGGCGCGGCATGCACGTAGGGCGGCGGGAATCGTTCCGGGTACCGACGGAGAGGGCGAACTCACCGTGAAGCGGCGCCGGCTCTGCGCCAGGCCGCGCTCAGGGCGGTCGCGGTCATGTCGCGGCGCGATGTGTGCTCACGCGTCGCGACGATCGGCAGCCTGCGGTCAGCGGTTCACGACCGAGTACACGAGCGTGCCGGAGAACATCAACAGCACGAGCGAGGCGCCGCGCAGCAGCGTCGACGTTCGGGCGGCCCACGCGCGTTGCGAGGTCAGGAGTCCGCCGAGGGACGACCAGCCCACGCCGATCGGCGCGAGCACGACCAGAAAGACGAGGAGCGTCCATGCGAAATAGTGGGCCGACCTGAACGCCTCCAACGGAAACAGCGTGCTCGAGAACAGCAGCGCCTTCGGGTTCATCGTCGTCGCGACGCACACATCGCGAAACCTCACCGGCGCGATCGGTACGTCCTGCAGCACGCGGCTATGCGTCCACATCCTGAGCGCGAGGAAAAAGATGTAGACGGAGCTCGCGAGCTTGACCACGTCATACAGCCAGGGCCGGCCGGCAGCGAACGCGGCCAGGAAGAATCCCCATACGGAAATCGCGATCGCGTAGCCGAGCGCCTCGGCGATCACGAGCGGCCAGGTACCGCGCAGGCCGACCTTCAGCCCGGACGACAGCAGCAACGTATTGGTCGGCCCCGGCACGATCAGCACCAGCGAGACGTACATCGACATCTTCAGCAACGCTTCCTGGATGGGCACGCGGCCTCCTCGATTCGTCGGTGTCGCGGTTCGCGGCCGGCCGAAGCCGGGGCGCCGCTGGAATGCTTCAGTGCAGAGGCGATCCGCTCTTTCGGGAACGTGCCCGTTTTCATTGCATGGTCTTCGTGTCTGCCCGGACACATGATGACGAATTTCTCCGGCGACGAGTCGGATTATTTTCAGGTCGGCATCAAAACTGCCGAAATTCGAAAAGATCGACTTCGTTGTTTTGGAAATGAAGAGGGCTTTATTTCTTTCCTGTTAATTAGGTCGGCCATTTCGCGTTTTTTGTAAAATGGGGTGCTTGTTTGTGCGATTTAAATAAAAAACAGAATTCATTTGGTTTGAGAAATTAAATCGATCGTTGTGCAGCATTTCGTCGATATTTTGCGGGATTTAGAATTTCTCTGGATAACTTTAGATTGATATGAAATTTTTCTCGGCATGCCGTCCTGAACGCTGTTAAGGTGTGCCGCAGCGGTCAAGTGCATGGCGTATCAATCGTGCTGGCAATCAGGGCAATTGATCATGGCCGTGCACTAACGGCGATCGTCGAATCGGCAAGTCAATCTGCCGAGGCTGAATCCATTGCGCGGTGTGCCGCCGCATTCGATGGGGATTTGCATTGTTGATTGAATTCGCTTCAATTCACTGCGTCTTTGCGATTTGACTTGTCATGACGGGTGGCGTCATGTTGTGACGCGTTGCCGAACAATTTGCCGGTTCAATTCGAAAAGGCGGCACTATCCATTCAGGTTTTCGATCCCATGGGAAGCGTGTCATGAGTAATCCGATCAGGAATATCGTCATCGTGGGCGGCGGCACGGCGGGCTGGATGTCCGCCTCGTACCTCGTCCGGGCACTCCAGCAGCAGGCGAACATCACGCTCGTCGAATCCGCGGCGATTCCCCGGATCGGCGTGGGCGAGGCGACCATTCCGAGTCTGCAGAAGGTGTTCTTCGACTTTCTCGGAATACCGGAGCGGGAGTGGATGCCCGAGGTGAATGGCGCGTTCAAGTCTGCCATCAGGTTCGTGAACTGGCGGAAGTCGCCCGACCGCGCGCCCGGCGATCATTTCTATCATCTGTTCGGCAACGTGCCGAACTGCGACGGCGTGCCGCTTACCCACTACTGGCTGCGCAAGCGCGAACAGGGCTTCCAGCAGCCGATGGCGTACGCCTGCTACCCGCAGACCGAGGCGCTGGACGCCAAGCTGGCACCGTGCCTGGCCGACGGCACCCGCCAGATGTCCCACGCGTGGCACTTCGACGCGCACCTGGTGGCCGACTTCCTGAAGCGCTGGGCCGTCGAACGCGGCGTGAAGCGCGTGGTCGACGAGGTCGAGCAGGTTCACCTGGACGATCGCGGCTATATCTCCAGCCTGTCCACCAAGGAGGGGCGGACGCTGGAAGCGGACCTGTTCATCGACTGCTCCGGCATGCGGGGACTCCTGATCAACCAGGCCCTGAAGGAGCCGTTCATCGACATGTCCGACTACCTGCTGTGCGACAGCGCGGTCGCGAGCGCGGTGCCCGCCGACGACGCGCGCGTGGGGATCGAGCCGTACACCTCGGCGATCGCGATGAACTCGGGCTGGACCTGGAAGATCCCGATGCTGGGCCGGTTCGGCAGCGGCTACGTGTTCTCGAGCAAGTTCACGTCGCGCGACCAGGCCACCGCCGACTTCCTCGACCTCTGGGGGCTCTCGGACGAGCAGCCGCTCAACCAGATCAAGTTCCGGGTCGGGCGCAACCGGCGGGCGTGGGTCAACAACTGCGTCTCCATCGGGTTGTCGTCGTGCTTCCTGGAGCCGCTGGAATCGACGGGCATCTACTTCATCTACGCGGCGCTTTACCAGTTGGTGAAGCACTTCCCCGACACGTCGTTCGACCCGCGGTTGACCGACGCATTCAATGCCGAAATCGTCTACATGTTCGACGACTGCCGGGATTTCGTCCAGGCGCACTATTTCACCACGTCGCGCGACGACACCCCGTTCTGGCGCGCGAACCGGCACGACCTGCGGCTCTCGGATGCCATCCAGGAGAAGGTCGAACGCTACAAGGCGGGGCTGCCGCTGACCACCGCGTCGTTCGACGATTCGACGTACTACGACACCTTCGACTACGAATTCAAGAACTTCTGGTTGAACGGCAACTACTACTGCATATTTGCCGGCCTGGGGCTGTTGCCGGACCGGTCGCTGCCGCTCTTGCGGCACCGGCCGGAGTCGATCGACAAGGCCGAGGCGATGTTCGCCCGGATCCGGCGCGAGGCCGAGCATCTGCGAAAGAGCCTGCCGACGAACCACGATTACCTGCGCTCGCTGCGCGAGGGCCACGCGGGGCTGTCTCGCAGCCAGCCCGGGCCGACGCTCGCGGCGCCGGAGATCCTGTAGTGGACAGCACCCTGGCCCGGGTAAGCGCCATCGCGGCCACGCACGACGCCGTGGCGGCGTGCGATCCGCTGCAGGCGCGGGCGTTCGTCCTGCAACTGCCCGGCCTGAACCGTCAACGGGACGTGCCCGGCATCGTCGGCCTGTTGCGCGCGTTCCTTCCGGCGCGCGGCATGCCCGCGGGCTGGGGCTTCGTCGAAGCCGCGGCCGCGATGCGGGATATCGGGTTCTTCCTCGGGTCGCTCAAGCGGCACGGACACGAGCCGGTGGACGCGGTGCCCGGGCTCGAGCCGGTGCTGCTCGACCTGGCGTGCGCGACCGGCCTGCCGCCGCGCGAGACGCTCCTGCACGTGACGGTCTGGAACCCGGCGGCGGCCGACGCGCAGCGCAGCTACACCGGGCTGCGCGACGAAGCGCACCTGCTCGAGAGCGTGCGCCTCTCGATGGCGGCGCTCGAGGCGGCCATCGCGTTGACCGTCGAGCTGTCCGACGTGCCGCTGCAGGCACCCGCGTTCGCGCAAGGGTGCGACGCGCTGGCGGCCTTTCTGCGGAAAATGGTCGACTCGATTGTTTATGCGTACCGCTTCATCTCGCTGCAGGTCTTCTACGACGAGCTTCGCCCGTTCTACGAACCGATTCGAGTGGGGGGCCGCAGCTACCTCGGCCCCGGCGCCGTCGAAATGCCGCTCTTCGTGCTGGAGCACGTGCTGTGGGGTTCGCAATCGGACCACCACGCGTATCGGGAATTCAAGGAGACGTACCTGCCCTACGTGCTGCCCGCATTCAGGGCGATCTACGCGCGGTTCGCCGGGCAGCCGTCGCTCGTCGACCGTGCGCTCGGCGACGCGCAAGCGGCCCGTGCGCGGGGCGAGCCCGTCGCGGCCGGGTTGGCGGCCCTCGACCGCGTATTCGAGGTCCTGCTGCACTTCCGGGCGCCTCACGTCAAATTGGCGGAGCGCGCATACGAAGCCGGTAAAAGCGGCCCGTCGATCGGCAGCGGGGGGTACGCGCCCAGCATGCTCGGCGATCTGCTGACGCTCACGCGTGCCGCGCGATCGCGCGTGCGCGCCGCGCTCGACGAATCCGGCGCCTGACGCGCGCGGCCATGTGTTCCATCTCACCAGGAGAGTGTGCCCCCATGACTCAGCAGAGCCCCGCGAACGGGCGCGACAGCAACCACTTCGATGTGATCATTCTCGGCTCGGGCATGTCGGGCACTCAGATGGGCGCCATCCTGGCCAGGCAACGGTTTCGCGTGCTGATCATCGAGGAGTCGTCGCACCCGCGGTTCACGATCGGCGAATCGTCGATCCCCGAGACGTCCCTGATGAACCGCATCATCGCCGATCGCTACGGCATTCCGGAGCTTGACCACATCACGTCGTTCTATGCGACGCAGCGGTACGTCGCATCGAGCACGGGCATCAAGCGCAACTTCGGCTTCGTATTCCACAAGCCCGGCGAGGAGCACGATCCGAAGGAGTTCACGCAGTGCGTCATCCCCGAACTGCCGTGGGGGCCGGAGAGCCATTATTACCGGCAGGACGTCGACGCCTACCTGTTGCAAGCCGCGATCAAATACGGCTGCACGGTCCGCCAGAAGACGACCGTGACGGAATACCACGCGGACAAGGACGGCGTCGCGGTGGCCACCGCCCAGGGCGAACGGTTCACCGGCCGGTACATGATCGACTGCGGCGGGCCCCGCGCGCCGCTCGCGACCAAGTTCGCGCTGCGCGAAGAGCCGTGCCGCTTCAAGACGCATTCGCGCAGCCTCTACACGCACATGCTCGGGGTCAAGCCGTTCGACGACATCTTCAAGGTCAAGGGGCAGCGCTGGCGTTGGCACGAGGGGACCTTGCACCACATGTTCGAGGGCGGCTGGCTCTGGGTGATTCCGTTCAACAACCACCCGCGGTCGACCAACAACCTGGTGAGCGTCGGCCTGCAGCTCGACCCGCGTGTCCACCCGAAAACGTACATCCCCGCGCAGCAGGAATTCGACGCATTCCTCGCGCGGTTCCCGAGCATCGCGGCGCAGTTCCGCGACGCCGTGCCGGTGCGCGACTGGGTCAGGACCGACCGCCTGCAGTTCTCGTCGCGCGCGTGCGTCGGCGATCGCTACTGCCTGATGCTGCACGCGAACGGGTTCATCGATCCGCTTTTCTCCCGCGGGCTCGAGAACACCGCGGTGACCATCCACGCGCTCGCGGCGCGGTTGATCAAGGCGCTGCGCGACGACGACTTCTCCCCCGAGCGCTTCGAGTACATCGAGCGGCTCCAGCAGAAGCTGCTGGACCACAACGACGACTTCGTCAGCTGCTGCTACACGGCGTTCTCGGATTTTCGCCTGTGGGACGCGTTCCACAGGCTGTGGGCGGTCGGCACGATCCTCGGCCAGTTCCGGCTCGTGCAAGCCCACGCGCGGTTCCGCGCGTCGCGCGACGAGCGCGACCTCGATCGCCTCGACGACGACGCGCCGTACCTCGGGTTCCTGTGCGCGGACATGGAGGGGTACTACCAGTTGTTCAACGACGCCAAGGCCGAGGTCGAGGCCGTGAGCGCCGGGCGCAAGCCGGCCGGGGAGGCCGCGGCGCGGATTCACGCGCTCATCAACGAACGCGAGTTCGCCAAGCCGATGTTCGGCTTCGGATACTGCATCACCGGGGCCAGGCCGCAGCTCAACAACTCGAAGTACAGCCTGCTGCCGGCGATGAAGCTGCTGCACTGGACGCAGACCAGCGCGCCGGCGGAGGTGAAAAGGTATTTCGACTACAACCCGATGTTCGCGCTGCTCAGGGCGTACGTCACGACCCGCATCGGCCTGGCGCTGAAGTAGTCGCCCGACCCCGGAATCGAAATGATCGACGACATTCAATTGAATCAGGTGGGTGCCGGCGCGCATCCGGCGGCGGCATACGACGCGACCACGCGCGTGGCCGCGAGCTGGTACGTCGCGATGCGCACGGCCGACCTCAAGGACAAGCCGGCGGCGTTGACGCTCTTCGGCCAGCCGTGCGTCGCATGGCGCGGCGCGTCGGGACGGGCCGTGGTGATGGACCGCCACTGCGCGCACCTTGGCGCGAACCTGGCCGACGGGCAGGTCGAGGACGGGTGCATCCGGTGCCCGTTTCACCACTGGCGGTACGACGAGCACGGCCAGTGCGTGCATATCCCCGGCCACAGCCCGGCGGTGTGCCGCCTGGAGCCGGTCCCGCGCGGGGCGCGCCAGCCGACGTGGGTCACGGCCGAGCGGTACGGCTACGTGTGGGTCTGGTACGGCTCCGCGCAGCCGCTGCATCCGCTGCCCGAAATCGCCGCGGCCGACGTCGACAACGGCGACTTCATGCACCTGCACTTCGCGTTCGAGACGACGACCGCGGTGTTGCGGATCGTCGAGAATTTCTACGACGCGCAGCACGCGGCGCCCGTCCACGCGCTGCCGATATCGGCCTTCGAGCTCAAACTCTTCGACGATTGGCGCCCGTGGCCGGAGGTCGAGTCGCTGGCACGGGCGGGCGCGTGGTTCGGTGCCGGGATCGATTTCACCGTGGACCGGTACTTCGGGCCTTTCGGCATGCTGTCGCGCGCGCTCGGCATGAACATGTCGCAGATGAACCTGCACTTCGACGGCTACCCCGGCGGGTGCGTGATGACCGTCGCGCTGGACGGAGACGTCAAATACAAGCTGCTGCAGTGCGTGACGCCGGTGAGCGACGGCAAGAACGTCATGCACATGCTCATCTCGATCCGGAAGGCGGGCGGCCTCCTGCGTCGCGCGACCGACTACGTGCTGTTCGGGCTCCAGACCCGGCAGGCCGCGGGGTACGACGTCAAGATCTGGAACGGGATGAAGCCGGACGGCGGCGGCGCGTACAGCAAGTACGACAAGCTCGTGCTGAAGTACCGCGCGTTCTACCGCGGCTGGGTCGACCGCGCCGGCGCAAGCGAGTGGCAATACGCGAGCCGGCGGCTCTAGCCGGACCGGGTTCGGCCGCGTCGCGAAGAAGATCTCGCCACGCTGACCGGCTGATTACGGTTTTGTCATCAACGCCGTGCGCGCCTGCACGCAGCGAAGCCGTGGCGCCATTTCCGGGTAACATCGCCGGATGTCCCCACGCTAGCGACGGAGCCGGCCATGCGCATCCTGATAGTCGAAGACGAACCGAAGACGGGCGCTTACCTGAAGAAGGGGCTCGAGGAATCGGGCTTCAGCGTCGATCTCGCAAAGGACGGCGGCGAAGGGCTGATGCTGGCGCAGGAAGAGCGTTACGACGTGATCGTGCTCGACGTGATGCTGCCCGTGCTCGACGGCTGGGCCGTGCTCAAGCGGCTGCGCGACACGCACACGACACCGGTGCTGTTCCTGACCGCGCGCGACGACGTGCAGGACCGTGTGCACGGCCTCGAACTCGGCGCCGACGACTACCTCGTGAAGCCGTTCGCGTTCGTCGAGCTGCTCGCCCGCATCCGCACGCTCGCGCGTCGCGGGCCGCCGCGCGAGACCGAGCACCTGACGGTCGGCGATCTCGAAATCGACGTGGTGCGCCGCCGCGTGAAGCGCGGCGCCACCCGCATCGACCTCACGCCGCGCGAATTCTCGCTGCTGCAACTGCTCGCGCGCCGGCAGGGCGAGGTGCTGAGCCGCACGCAGATCGCATCGTACGTGTGGGACATGAATTTCGACAGCGACACCAATGTCGTCGAGGTCGCGATCCGGCGCCTGCGCGCGAAGATCGACGACGCGTTTCCGGTCAAGCTGATCCATACCGTGCGCGGCGTCGGCTACGTGCTCGAACCGAAGGACGACGCATGATGCGCCCGCGCTCGCTTGCCGCGACGCTCGCGCTCGCGTTCGCCGCGACCACGCTCGCGTCGTTCGCGCTCGTCGGGACGTATGTGTATGCGGGCCTCGAGCGGCAGGTCAACACGCAGGACGACCTCGACATCGTGCTGGCCGCGCGCCACACACGCCGGCTCGCGGGCGAGCTCGAGTCGCTCGAGGCGGTGCGTGCGCACGCGGAGCGGTTGACGAGCCAGGTGCTGGGCAACGAGGCGCTGTCAATGGCCGTCGTCGATGCGCGGGGCGAGGTGCTCGCGCGGCACAATGTCCGGCTCGCCGCGCTCGACGACGCGCCTGCCGCCGCATCGGTTCCGCTCGCCGACGTGCAGCTGTTCGCGCCGCACGCGGTGCCGGTTCCGGCAAACGACCGGATCACGGCCGACCGGCTCGTCACGTGGACGGCCGGCGGCGGCAAGCCGATGCGCGGCGTCGTGATCGAGGCGGCGCTGGGCGACCGCACGCCGATCCGCATCGCGATCGCGCGCAACATGCGCGACCGGGCCGACCTGCTCGACGGCTATCGCGATCGGCTCGAGCTCGCCGGCGGGCTCGGCGCGCTGTTCGCGCTGCTGCTCGGCTACTGGCTGATCCGCACGGCGCTCGCGCCGCTGCGCGAGATCGTTGACAACACCGGCCGGATCACGGTCGACAAGCTCGACACGCGGCTCGACGCGTCGCGCGCCCCGCCCGAGCTGCGTGCGCTCGTCGATGCGCAGAATGCGATGCTCGGCCGCCTGCAGCAGGCATTCGCGCATCTGTCGCAATTCAGCGCCGACCTCGCGCACGACCTGCGCACCCCGCTGAACAACATGCGCGGCGCCACCGAAGTCGCGCTCGCGCGGCCGCGTTCGGTGGACGAGTACCAGACGCTGCTCGAATCGAATCTCGAGGAATACGACCGTCTCGCACGGATGATCGAGAACGTGCTGTTTCTCGCGCGCGCCGAGCATCCGAGCTTCGTCACGCGGCAGCGCGCGTTCGACGTGCGCGACGAACTCGAGCGCATCGCCGGGTATTTCGAGGGCCTTGCCGACGAAGCGGGCTCGACGTTGCGCGTCGAAGGGCAGGGGCAGCTGACCGCCGATGTCGAGCTGTTTCGCCGCGCCGTCGGCAACCTGCTCGCGAACGCACTGCGTTACACGCCGCCCGGCGGCGTCATTACGCTCGGTGTCGACGAAACGGCCGAGGCGGTGAACGTTGTCGTCGAGAATCCGGGCGAGCCGATCGATCCCGCGCTGCTGCCGCGAATCTTCGACCGGTTCGTGCGCGGCGACCCCGCGCGCAGCGGCGGCGTGCCGGGCGGCACGGCCGGGCTCGGCCTCGCGATCGTGCGCTCGGTGATGGAGTTGCACGGCGGCACCGCGCAGGTCGAAAGCGACGCGCGCGGCACGCGCTTCGTGCTCACGTTCAACCGGCCGCCGGCGGCGTGACAGCGGGGGCGGGCTGAGCGGCTGTTGCTCGTTCCATCGTACCGGCTTTCGATACCACGTCCGCGCCCGCCTGCCAGCCGCCGCCCAGCGCCTTCAGCAAGGCGACTTCGGCCTCCATCCGGCGCGCGTCGATCTGATCGGCCGTGCGCCGGTTCGTCAACGCGATCGTCTGCGCGGTCACCACGTCCAGATAGCTGACGGCGCCCGCGTTGAAGCGATTCGTCGTCAGCCGCAGCGACAGGTCGGCCGCGTCGGTCGCGCGCTGCTGGCTGCCGGCTTCGGACGCAAGCGCATCGAGCGCCGACAACTGATCCTCGACCTGCTGGAACGCGACGAGGACGGACTGCCGGTAGTCGGCGACCGCGCCGTCGTACTGCGCGTGCGCGCCGCGCAGCGATGCGCTGCGACGGCCGCCGTCGAACAGCGTGCCGGCGAGTTGCGGGCCGAGCGACCAGAACAGGCTCGGTGCGGCGAGCCACGGCGCGAAGAACGCGCTTTCGAGGCCGGCGCTCGCCGACAGCACGAGATCGGGGAAGAATGCGGCGCGCGCCTCGCCGATCCGCGCGTTCGCGGCCGCGACTCGGCGTTCGGCCGCCGCGATGTCGGGCCGCCGCTCCAGCAGTTGCGACGGCACGCCGGCCGGAATCGCCGGCACGCGGAACGCCTGCACGCGCGGCGGCAGCGCGAACGTCGACGCGCTTTCGCCGACGAGCGTCGCGATCGCGTGCTGCAACTGCGCACGCGACGCGTCGATGTCGGTGTCCTGCGTGCGGGTCGATTCGAGCTGCGTCTCGGCTTGCGCGACCGCCGATGCGTCGATCGCACCGGCCGCGAGCTGCTGCTTGAGCAGCGTCAGCGCATCCGTGTAGGCGCGCACCGTATCGTCGAGCAGCTGCTTCTGCGTGTCGAGCGAGCGCAGCGCGAAATAGTCGGTCGCGAGCTCGGCCGTGACCGACAGCTTCACGGCCTGCAGGTCGGCTGCACTCGCGGCGGCGTTCGCCTGCGCGCCCGCTACGGCGTCGCGCACTCGGCCGAATACGTCGGGTTCCCAGCTCGCGGCCACGCCGGCCTGGTAGTCGGGCGTCGTCTTGCCGGCGAGCGACGAGCCGAGCCGGTTTTGCGACACGCGCGCACGGCTCTGCGCGACGCCTGCCGTGATCGTCGGCAGGAACCCGGCGTGCTGATAGTCGACCATCGCGCGCGCCTGCTGCAGATCGGCGATCGCTTTCTTCACCGTTTGGTTCGACACGTCGACGCGCGCTTCGAGCGCGTTCAGGTCGGCGTCGTCGAACACGGTCCACCACGCGCCGCGCGCGGCGGCGTCAGCGGGCATCGCGACGTGCCAGCCGGCTTGCGCGGCCGGCGCGCCCGCGTAGTGGGCGGGCACCGCGACGGCGGGCGGGGAATAGGGCGGCAGCGTCGAGCAGGCAGTCAGTGCGGCGGCAACGCCGAGCGCGACGATGCGGCGAGCGAACGGGAGCGGATGAAGAAGGCGCATGGCAGGCATCTCGTGGGGGGGCGTCGAAGGGTCAGCCGCGGGCGGGCGCCGGAGCAGGCGTTGACGTAGCCGGTGCAACGCCGGCCTCGCGCGACGCCACGTCGCGCGCCCCGGACGCGGACGCCGGTTGATTGGCCTGTGCGGCCCGAGCGGCCTGCGCGGACGAAGCGGACGAAGCGGACGAAGCGGACGAAGCGGACGAAGCGGACGAAGCGGACGAAGCAGCCACTGGCGCCGCATCGCGCGCGGTCGACACGATCTTCACGGCCTCGCCGGCCGTGATCGCATCGCCCGGGTTGTCGATCACGCGATCGGTCGCCGCGAGTCCCGCGACGATTTCCACGCGCGTGCCGAAATCGCGCCCGATCTGCACGGTCTTCAGCGCGGTGCGCCCGTTCGCGCCGACGGTGGCGACCGTCACGCCGTTCGCGCGGAACAGCAGCGCGCTGACCGGCAGGTCGAGCGCCGGCGCCGCGCTCGGCACGACGAGATGCGCCTGCGCATACGCACCGGGCATCAGCGTGCCGTCGCGATTGTCGACGTCGATCTCGACACGCAGCGTGCGCGTGACGGGGTCGATCGCGCCCGCGCTGCGCGCGACCTGCGCGGCGATGCGCCGCCCCGGAAACTGCGGCGTCGTCAGGTAGACCGCCGTGCCGGTCGACACGCCGGCCGCGCTGTCCTGCGGCACGTCGACGAACACGCGCAGCGTGTCCGTCTGTTCGAGGTGGAACAGTTCGCCGGACAGGCCCGGGCTGCCCGGCGTGCCGCCCGCGGTCACCAGCGTGCCGACGTCGACGTTGCGTGCGGTGATCACGCCGTCGAACGGCGCGGCGACGGACTCGTACGACACGAGTTCGGCAAGATGCGCGACGTTCGCCTGCGCGGACGCGAGCATCGCGCGCTTCGCGTTCATGTCCGCGACCTTCGTGTCGGTGTCCTGCTGCGAGACCGACTGCGTTTTCAGCATGTCCTGCCAGCGCTGCGCGGTCGATTTCGCATAATCGTAGTTCGCCTGCGCGCTCGCTTCGTCGGCGCGAGCCTGGCGCAACTGCGCGTCGAGATCCGGCGCCGAGATCCGCGCGAGCGTCTGGCCGGCCTTCACGTGCGTGCCGAGATCGGCGCTCCAGTGCGCGATATAGCCGCTCGTGCGCGCATAGATCGATGCGTCCGCATACGGCATCACCGAGCCGGGCAACGTCAGCGTCTGATCGGCCGGCGCCGTGCCGGGCATGATGACCGCCACCGGCAGCGCCTGCTGCGCGGCCACCTGCATGCGCTGCGCGGCGCGTGCATCGATACGCGGCACGATGCCGAGCGCGAGCAGCCCGGCGGCGAGCGCCACGGCCGCGAGCGGCACGGCCCGCTTGCGGCCGTGGCGGGCCGGTGCGGTGTCGGGGGCGGCGCCCCGCGCGGCGGGCGGCACGGCTGCTGCCGCGGCTGCCGCGTCGGCGGCGGGCGGCGGGGCGACGGGTTCGATCGAGTCGTTCATGATGGGTCCGGGTCGGGCGAATCGAAGGATGAGAAGAAGGAGGCCATCCGCGCGTCAGCGCAGCGCCGGCGTATCGGGCGCGGACTGCACGCGCCGGGCGGCCGCGGCGTCGCGGCGCCGGGCGAGCCACGCGTGGACGAAGCCGAACAGCACCGGGACGAACAGCAGCGTCGAGAGCGTGCCGAACGCGAGGCCGCCGATCACCGCGCGGCCGAGCGGCGCATTCTGCTCGCCGCCGTCGCCGAGGCCGAGCGCCATCGGCAACATGCCGATCAGCATCGCGAGCGCGGTCATCACGACGGGCCGGAAGCGGTTGAAGCCGGCGTCGAGCGCCGCCTGCCACGGCGATGCGCCGGCCGCGAGCAGCTCGCGCGCCGCGTTCACGACGAGGATGCTGTTCGCGGTCGCGATGCCGATGCACAGGATCGTGCCGGTCAGCGCGGGCACCGACAGCGTGGTGCGCGTGACGAACAGCATCCACGCGATGCCGGCGAGCGACGCCGGCAGCCCGCCGACGATCACGAGCGGATCGAGCCACGACTGGAAGTTCACGACCATCAGCAGGTAGACCAGCGAGATCGCGAGCGCAAGGCCGCCGAGGAGGCCCGCGAACGATTCGTGCATCGCCTGCACCTGGCCGCGCAGCACGATCGACGAGCCGGGCGGCAGTTGCGCGCGCGCGGCGTCGACGAGCTTCGTCACGTCGGCCGTGACGCCGCCGAGGTCGCGCCCCTGCACCGACGCGAAGAGGTCGAGCACCGGCTGCACGTTGTAGTGCGACACCACGGCCTGCTGCGTCGTGCGCGAGAACGAGCCCAACGAGCCGAGCAGGTTCTGCGCGGGCGCGCCCGCGGCCGGGCCGCCGGCCGGCGTCTGCGGCGCGCGCGCGGTGCCGGCGGGCAGCGGGACGTTCGCGAGCGACTGCAGCGAATTCACCGTGTATTGCGGCGTCTGCACGAGCACCGGGTAGCTGACGCCGTTGCGCGGATCGAGCCAGAAGTTCGGCGTCGTCTGCGAACTGCCGGACAGCGCGATCAGCAGGTTCTGCGCGACGTCGCGCTGTTCGAGGCCGGCCTGGATCGCCTTCGTGCGGTCCACGTTCACGTTGATCGCGGGTTCGTCGCCGGGCTGCTGGATGCGCGCGTCGACGAGCCCGCGCACGCCGCGCAGCTTCGCGAGCAGCGCATTCGCGACCGCGCGGTTCTGGTCGAGCTTGTTGCCGACGATCTGGATGTCGATCGGCGCGGGCAGCCCGAAGTTGAGGATCTGGCTGACGATGTCGGCCGGCAGGAACGCGAACGTCACGCCGGGGAACGACTGCGCGAGCACGTTGCGCAGCGTCGCGACGGTCGCGGCGGTCGACGCGTGATTCGGCTTCAGCGTGACCAGCACGTCGGCGTCCTCGGTACCGATCGGGTCCGACGAGTCGTACGTGAGGTTGATCCCGCTTACCGGCACGCCGATGTTGTCGAGCACGCTCGCGAGCTGGTTGGCCGGAATCACGTCGCGGATCTTCGCTTCGACCTCGTCGGTCAGTCGCGCGGTTTCCTCGATCCGCGTGCCGGTCGGCGCGCGCAGATGCAGGCGGATCTCGCCGGTGTCGACCGACGGGAAGAAGTCCTGCCCGGCGAACGCGTAGAGGCCCGTCGACGCGACGCACGCGAGCAGGAACGCGGCCGCGAAGCGGCGGCGCCGCGCGATCGCCGCCGAGAGCAGCGCGCGATAGCGCAGCCGGACGGCTTCGAAGCGATGCTCGAACGCGGCCTGGAAACGTGCGACGCGCGCGAATACGCCGCGCGGCGGCCGGCCGTTGCCTTTCGCGCGCATCAGCACCATCGCGAGCGTCGGCACCAGCGTGCGCGAGAAGAAGTACGACGCGATCATCGCGAAGATCACGGCCTCGGCCAGCGGCACGAACAGATAGCGCGCAACACCCGTGAGCAGGAACATCGGCACGAACACGATGCAGATCGACAGCGTCGACACGAAGGTCGGCACCGCGATTTCTCCCGAGCCGGTCAGGATCGCGTCCTCGAGCGGCGCGCCGCGCTCGAGATGATGCGTGATGTTCTCGATCGCGACGGTCGCGTCGTCGACCAGGATCCCGACCGCGAGCGCGAGGCCGCCGAGCGTCATGATGTTGATGGTCTGGCCGAGCACGGACAGCGCGAGCAGCGACGTGAGCACCGCGAGCGGGATCGTGATCGCGATGATCAGCGTCGCGCGCCAGCTGCCGAGAAACAGCAGGATCATCAGCGCGGTCAGGCACGCGGCGATCAGCGCTTCGCGCACGACGCCCTGGACGGCCGCCTTCACGAACACGGACTGATCGTCGAGCGGCGCGATGTGCAGCGCCTTCGGCAGCCCGGCCGCGATCTTCGGCAGCATCGCCTTCACCTGGTCGATGATCGTCAGCGTCGAGGTGCTGCCGGTCTTCTCGACCGTCAGCAGCGCCGCGCGCTTGCCGTCCGCCCGCACGATGTTGGTCTGCGGCGCGTAGCCGTCGCGAACGTGCGCGACGTCGCGCACGTACACGACGTTGCCGCCGATCGTCTTCACCGGCAGGTCGTTCAGCGCCGCGACCGTCTGCGTGCTGCCGTTCATCTGCACGTTGTATTCGTGCGTGCCGATCTTCGCGGTGCCGCCCGGCAGGATCAGGTTCTGTGCGTTGATCGCGTTCACGACGTCGATCGGCGCGAGCCCCTTCGCCTGCAGCGCGCGCGTGTCGAGGTCGACGACGATCTGGCGGATCTTGCCGCCGAACGGCAGCGGCACCGCCGCGCCCTGGACGGTCGCGAGCTGCGTGCGGATGAAGCTGTTGCCGAGGTCGTACAGCTGCTGCTCGGCGAGCGTGTCGCTCGACAGCCCGAGCTGCAGGATCGGCACGGTCGACGCGTTGTACGTGATGATGTTCGGCGGCAGCGTGCCGGGCGGCAGGATGCGCAGGATCGATGCGGCGTTGCTCGCGGCTTCCGCGATCGCGCGATTGATGTCGGCGCCCGGGTGGAAGAAGATCTTCACGACCGACACGCCGTTCAGCGACTGCGACTCGATGTGCTCGATGTCGTCGACGTCGGACGTGAGCGCGCGCTCGTAGTTCGACGTGATGCGCTTGGCCATGTCTTCCGCGGAGAAGCCGTTGTACGACCAGACGATGCTGACGACCGGGATGTCGATGTTCGGGAAGATGTCGGTCGGGGTGCGCAGCAGCGCAAGCGGTCCCGCGATGAAGATCAGCAGCGCGAGTACGACGAACGTGTAGGGCCTGCGTAACGCCAGCCGGACGATCCACATGATGGTGCTCCTCGAAGCAGGGCTCGGATGCGCATTCGATGCGACGAGCGTGCAGTCTGCCGGCGCGGCGTTGACCCGACCCTGACCCGAAGATTACGAAACCGTTATCTGTGCCGGCGCGCGGGTGCGCAGCGTCCGACCGGACCGGTCGGCTCGCGGCCGACAGGCGGCAGCCATCAGATGACAAGACCGTAATCGAAGCCTCACCTTCCGGAAAGCGCGCGAATCGCAGAATGGATTCCACTCTTCATCGCGTCGATGCGGAGCGACGGTCCGGCCTGGTGTGCGGACGCCAATACGCCATCTTGAGAGGTGAACATCATGAACAACCTGATTCGTGCAGTCCTGCTTTCCTGCGCATTGAGCGCGCCGATCGTCGCCTTCGCGCAAACCGCCGACGGTACGGTCACGCGCGCCGACGTGCGCGCCGATCTCGTTCGGGTCGAAAAGGCCGGTTATCGGCCGGTCGGCAGCGATCCGTACTATCCCGACGACATTCAGGCAGCGGAGGCGAAGATCGCCGCGCAGTCGTCGCAATCGGTTGCCGCTCGGCCATCCGTCGTCGCCGGTGCGGCCGTGTCATCGCTCGCGTCGCTTGACGCGCAGCCGTTGTACGAGCATCACTGAGCGCGATGTTCGACCCCCTTCGCGGCCGCGACGGAAGCGGCTGCGGATTCCAGGTGTGTCACCCGCCGGTCGCTGTTTCAACGCGGCGCCCCCGAACCGTGGCGGCTCATCGAAGCGGATCCGGCGGTCCAATCGCTTCGAGAGCGGCCTTGTCGCGACGCTACCGCATACCTTGCGCGAGAACGCGCACGAGTTCTCGATCGGCGATCCGGCGCGGGTGCCTGGCACCGCCGCACGTGACCGGCGCCGCTGCCGACAGGGCGGGCCCCGAGCGCCTTGCAGCGGATCGGTTACCGACGCTTGCCAGTATTGCTCACGACATGGGGCGACTTGGCGAGCGGTTGTCGGCGCAACTAAAGGAAGCGACCGGCCGGAATGTCATGTCGGTCCGGAACGCGTCCGGGAGAACGGGGAAGGCCCGTGTCTTGAAGAGCGAGAACGGTTGACAGGCAAGCGGTAATGCCCACGGAACCGTGTCAATGATCGTCGCGTGTTCCGTCCAGGCGCTGGCCTAACCAGACGGCCGCAGGCAGCACGACCGCCCAGCCGCATGCGAGCAGCATCCACGCGGTCGGGCTCACGAAGCGCACCGCGCCGAGCGCTGCGCCCGCCCGGAACGAGAGCGGGCCGGCGACGGCGCCCAGCAGCGCGGCGGCCAGCCAGCGCCCGCGCAGCCAGCGCAGCAGGACGTTCAGCTGGGCGGCGAACAGCACCCACAAACCCGCGATCCAGTAAGGCGCCGTTCCGTCCAGCAAGACGCCGTTCGGGTAGTGCAGCGCGCCCGTCGCAACGGGTACGGCATCCCAGCTCCAGCCGATCGCAGCGACGATCGCGATCAACGATGCTTCGCGGGCGGGGAAACGGGTGCGCAGCAGGTGGCCGCCCGCCAGCAGTACCGCACACAGCGTCCCGATCCAGCCGCGCCCATGTGCGGCGCTCGACACGCAGACGAGCCAGCCGGCTTGCGACAGCACGAGATACGCGGCGGTTTCGACGGCGGCGGAATGAAGCATGAGTCGCTGCGCGTTCGGCCGGCCGGCGGCCGTCGTCGCTCGCTCACATGTTCGGCCCTTGGCGGACCGGGTCGCCAAGCAACTCGCGGCGCAGCGATGCTGCCCGGGTGCGCGGATCGAACCAGATGGCGAAGAACGCGCGCGCGAAGTCCGGATCGGCGACGTCGGACATCAAGCGGTCGTTCTTGTAGAAACGCGCGCCGCGGCCCGGCAGGTAGACGCCGCAGAGCACGTCGCCGCGCAGCACGTCGGTAAAGGCGCCGGCGATGTCGGCGCGCCAGGCGTCGCGGGTCGCCGCCGGCAACGGCGTCGCGGCCAGGCGCTCGATTTCGGCGATGCCGGTGGCGACGAGCCGCTCGCCCTTCACGTCGTGGCGGTACGCGAGCGAAAGGGCGAACGGCGTATCGAATGCCGCGGGCGAACGGGACGCCCAAAGCTGCGCGTCATAAAGGCAAAGCCCGAATACGCAGAATCGGCCGGATCCGATCATCCGCGCCGACGCCACGTCGTCGACGCATCCCGCGTTCGCCACCTGCATGGCGGCATACGCGGCCACGGCCACGAGGATCGCGAGCCTACGCGTCATGGCGGTCCCCGCTCGAGACGACGAAGTGCATCACGTCGGTGCGCCGCTCGGCAAATCCCGCTTCGCAATAGGCCAGGTACAGGCGCCAGGTGCGGATGAAGGTCTCGTCGAATCCTTGCGCGCGGACCGCGTCGAGGCTGGCCTCGAACGCCGCGCGCCATGTGCCCAGCGTGCGCGCATAGTCGAGACCGAACGCATGCACCGGTTCGGCGACGAGGCCCGCGTGCCGGGCCGCGCCGACGAAGCGCTCGGCGCTTGGCAGCATGCCGCCCGGAAAGATGAACTCGCGGATGAAGTCGCTCGATGCGCGGTACGCATCGAACTGCGATTCGGCGATTGTGATCGACTGGATCAACGCCCGCGCGCCTGCTTTCAAGCGCTGCCTGAGCGTGTCGAAATACACCGGCCAGAACGCTTCACCCACCGCCTCGAACATTTCGATCGACACGATCGCGTCGTAGCGCCCGTCGATGTCACGGTAGTCGCGCAACTCGAGTGTCGCGAGACCGGACAGCCCCGCCCGCGCGATGCGTTCCGCCGCCAGCGCGTATTGCGACGGCGAGATCGTCAGCGCGTGCACGCGGATCCCCTGGCGGGCCGCATGCATCGCGAAGCCGCCCCAGCCGCACCCGATCTCGAGCACGCGCATGCCGGCGCGCAGGCCGAGCGAATCGACGATGCGCCGATATTTCGCCGTCTGCGCGTCGGCGAGCGAGCGCCGCGCGTCGCCGTCGAAGCACGCGCTCGAATACGTCCACGTTTCGTCGAGCCAAAGCGCGTAGAAGGGGTTGCCGAGATCGTAATGCGCGTGGATGTTGCGGCGGCTGCCGGCGCGCGTATTCGCCCGCAGCCGGTGGCGCAGCGCATACCAGAGGCGGGCGAAGCGGCCGCCCGTCACCGTGCGCGCGATCGCCGGCTCGTTGCGGATCGCCAGACGCAGCAGCGCGACGAGGTCGGGCGTGTCGATGCGGCCCGCGCGATACGCGTCGGCAAAGCCGATGTCGCCGGCGCGCAGGATCGCGCGGCACGCCCGCCAGTCGCGGATTTGCAGCGTCGCGGCCGGCTGGCGGTGCGGATCGCCGAACACGTATTGCGCGCCTTCGGGCGTCACGAGTATCAGGTGGCCGTGCCGCAGCCGCCGCAGCAGCGCGACAAACAACCGCGCGGAAAGCGGCAGCGCGGGTTGCGAGGCATTCGATAACAGGCGCAGCAGGGTCATGGGCGGACCTCGTGGTCGGATACCGCAGGGCGGCATGGCGGCGACACCGGTGCCGACGGGGGCGGCAGCGCACCGGCGCGGGGCGGCCGGGCAGGGGGCGTCCTGCCGTGGAACGGCACGCGCTTGAGCCAGAGCCGCAGCGCTTGCCAATGGATGCGGACGAGCACGCCGATCGCATTGAACGGCTGCCGCGCGAGCGCGCGCCACGCCCGCGCGGCGCTCAGCGGGCCGGCCTGCATGACGAGCGCCGTCCGCAGCAGCGGACCGTCGTCGTCGCGGTAGTCGATGGCGACCAGCAGGTGGTCGCCGCGCTGACGCACGCGAAACGCGTACGTCCCGGCGACGTCGCAAAACGGCGATACATGAAACGTCTTGCGGCAGACGAGGACGGTGTCGTCCCCGATCGGCGCGTGCCGCGTCGCGCTCAGCAGGTAGCCGTGGTACGCGCCGAACGTGTTGCGCACATCCGCGTACAACGCGCGGAGGCGGCCCGCGCGGTCGTAGCAGTACCAGAAGCTCACGGGGTTGAACGCATGGCCGAAGAGGCGCGGGATCGTCTGCAGCCAGATCGGGCCGTCGGCCGGAATGCCGGCTTCGGCGAGGCGGGCCCGCAGCCAGGGCGCAAGCGGCTGGCCGTCACGCGGACCGTAGTCGCGCGACGCGAGTCCGAACGGCCGCCATCGATCGACGCCGAACCAGTGGCCGCCGATTTCGTGAAGCCGCTCGATGTCGCAGCAAACCTGGAACAGCGGATACGTGAACGCATGGTGCACGGGCCGCAGCCGCTCGTGCATCACGTGCCCGACCAGAAGCCGCGCGCCGCTGCCGTCGCTCGCGAACGGCACGTTCATGGCTTGGCCCAGGCCGGCTTCACGCCGAAATCGTCGGCCACGCGCAACGCGGATTTCAGGCCGTCCTCGTGAAAACCGTAGCCCGTCCACGCGCCCGCGAACCACGTGCGGTGCCGCCCCTGCAGCGCAGGCAGGCGATCCTGCGCGTCGACGGCGGCGAGATCGAGCAACGGATGCTCGTAGTCGTAGCGACCGAGCTGCGTGTCGGGCGCGGGCGCGTCGATCGGGTTCAGCGTGACGACGACCGGCGTGCGGAACGGCAGCGGCTGCAACTGGTTGATCAGGTAGCTCACACACACGGGCGCTGCGCCGTCGGCAGCGGGCGCCGCACGACCGCTCAGGTAGTTCCACGCCGACCACACGCGCCGGCGGCGCGGCAGCAAGGCCGTGTCGGTGTGCAGCACCGCGACGTTGCGTTGGTAGCGCACGGCGCCCAGCACGCCGCGTTCGGCTTCGCTGGCGTCCGCGAGCAGCCGCAGGCTCGTCGGCGCGTGGCACGCGAGCACGATGGCGTCGAACCGCTCGCCGCCGGCCGCGTCGGTCGCCACCGTGACGCCCTGTTCGTCGCGCCGAACGGTACGGACCGGCGCGTTCAGGCGGGCGTCGTCGAGCGTCGCGGCGATGCGCTCGACATACTGCCGTGCACCGCCCGCGATCGTGCGCCAGGGCGGGCGGTTGTTGACCTGCAACAGCGCGTGGTTCAGGCAGAAGCGCAGGAACGTGGCGGCCGGAAACCGCAGGATGTCGCCGGCCGCGCTCGACCAGATCGCGGCCGCCATCGGCAGCAGGTAATGATGCTGGAACGGTGCGCCGTACCCGCCCGCGGCGAGCAGTTCGCCGACCGACAGCCGCTGGCGGCTCGCCGCATCGAGGTGGTCGTGCGCGGATGCATTGAAGCGCAGGATATCGCGCAGCATGCCGAGAAACGTCGGCGAAAACAGGTTGCGGCGTTGCGCGAACACGGTGTTGAGGTTGCTGCCGGCCCATTCGAGCCGGCCGCCGTCGACCGACACCGAGAACGACATGTCGCTCGGATGCGCGGCCACGCCGAGTTCGGCGAGCAGCGCGATCAGGTTCGGATAGGTCCGGTCGTTGAAGACGAGGAACCCGGTATCGACCGGGTGGCGCGCGCCGTCGAGTTCGACATCGACGGTGTGCGTGTGGCCGCCGAGGTAGCCGGCCGCCTCGAACAGCGTCACGCGGTGACGACGGGCCAGCAGGTAGGCGCTCGCCAGGCCGGCGATGCCGGCGCCGACGACGGCGATCCGCCGCCCGGGCGGCAAGGCAGTGAGGGGCTGGTGCATCGCGAAGGGTCTCCGTCAGGCGGGTCGGCGGTCTCGGGAAGGGTTGTTCGGAGATACGGAGCAAAGCGGGCGGCGGATGCGCGTGGCCCGTTTCAGTCGCGCTCGCCCGGCGAGGCGAAGCCCGGTTGACCGATCTGCCCCGGTGTTTGCGGCACGCGCCTGAAGCGCGACGTGTCGTAGCCCATCGCATCGAGCCGCGCGAGCAGCGAGCGATACGTCGCGTCGTCCATCGTCGGCTCGCGCGAGAAGATCCATCCGAGCGTCTTGCCCGGGTAGCCGAGGATCGTATGGCGGTAGTCGGGATCGACATAGAGCGTCAACTGCGTGACGTACACCGGCCAGAACAGCCGCACGCGCCATTCGCCGCCCCCGCTGCCGGGCTTTGCCGTATCGACGAAGCGATAGCGTTGCTCGGGCCGGTCGAAGCCGCCCTTGCGGCCGACGAACACGTCGTCGATCCGGCCGTCCTCGTGCAGCGTCCACTCGGCACGGCTGCCCACGTAATCGCGTTCCGCGAAGTACGGGATGTTGGCGATCACGTACCAGCGGCCCATGTAGCGCGGCAGGTCGACGGGCACGCTCGACAGGGGCACGGCCGCACGCGGATTCGTGTTCGGCGCATTGCCCGAGCAGCCCGCGGCGATGGCGAGTGCAAGACCTGCCGCGAGCGCGGCGGCGAAGCGGCGGACGATCGGGGACGGCATCACACGTCTCACGCGCGTACCGGCCGCTTGTCGAACAGGTAGTGGGCGACGCCCCATTCCTGGCCGCCGGCATAGCCGAACAGCTCGGCGACCGCCATGTAGAACATGCGCCAGCGCTGGAACCAGATCCGCGCGTCGGCGCCGTAGACCGTTTCGAAAATCGGCATGATCCGGCCGCGCGCGGCGTCGAGCGACGCGAGCCAGTCGTTGGCCGTGCGAGCATAGGCGGTGCCGTCGATCCACCATTGGCGGTCGAGACGGACGTCGTCCTGGAACCGCGGCAGCAGATGGGCCGACGGCATCGTGCCGCCGGTGAAGAAATGGCGCGACATCCAGTCGGTGTCGTCGCGCACCGCGAAGTGATAGGCGAGCAGCTTGTGCGCGAAGACGTGCACGAACAGCTTGCCGTCGTCGTGCATCCAGCGCGCGATTTTCGCCAGCAATTGCCGGTAGTTCTTCATGTGCTCGAACATCTCGATCGACAGCACGCGGTCGAAACCCGCTTCGCCGGGCGCGAAATCGAAGTCGACCACGTTGCCCGTGACGATCCGCAGATTGGTCAGCCCGCGCCGGGCCGCGCATTGCTCGATGAAGTTTCGCTGACCGTGAGCATTCGACAGGCCGACGATCCGCGCGTGCGGATAGCGCTCGGCGAGCCACAGCGACAGCGACCCCCAGCCGCAGCCGAGATCCAGGATGCGCTGGCCGTCCGCGAGACCGGCCCGCTCCGCGTAAAGCGACAGCATCGCGTCCTCGGCTTGCGCGATCGTTTCGTTGCCGAGCGGGTAATAGCCGCACGAGTATTTCAGCCGGGGGCCGAGATGGGCTTCGAAGAACGCGCCGGGCACTTCGTAATGCTGCGTGTTGGCCGCTTGCGTATCGATCGCGATGGGGCTCGCGTTCAGTTCGTGCACCAGCCGCTCGAAGGCGGCCGCGCGCCGCTCGCCGTCGAGCAGATGTTCGTCGCGCAGGCGCTGCCGCAGCAGGGCGCGCATCCCGGCGCGGATCAGCGGATCCGGCAGCCAGCCGCGTTCGCAGCAGCGGATCAGCCACGTGTCGCCGGGGGCGGGCATCCGGGCGGGCGACGGTTGCGAGGCGGTGGCGGTCATGAGCGCGTACTCCTGTCTTCGGGATGGTCGGGGCGGGCAAGGGGCGGGCACGCGGCCGGCCTGGGCGGCCACGGAACGAGGGCGCTGGTCGTGCGCATGTATTCCCGG
The DNA here is from genome assembly GCF_055810675.1 of Burkholderia sp. YHN3-13. Classification (NCBI taxonomy): domain Bacteria; kingdom Pseudomonadati; phylum Pseudomonadota; class Betaproteobacteria; order Burkholderiales; family Burkholderiaceae; genus Burkholderia; species Burkholderia sp. YHN3-13. The sequence goes on from NZ_JBVVNQ010000014.1 coordinate 169,981, forward strand.
TAGCCCGGCCGCGTTCGCACGAGATGCGCCTCGAGCAGCGGCAGGCCGGAGACCCTGAGCAGCAGCCACGCCATCAGGAACGGCGGCATCAGCGTGAGCCAGCCCCACGGCATGCCGATCGCCAGCGCCGCGTAAGCGCACCAGTGCAGGCATTCGAAGAAGTAGTTGGGGTGACGCGAATAGCGCCACCAGCCCACCCGACAGACGCCGTCGCGGCGCCCGGGGGCGGCCAGGAAGCGCTTGAGCTGCCGGTCGGCGGCGGCCTCTCCGGCCACGGCGACGAGCCAGATCGACACGGCGGCGATGGCGGCCGGCCGGGACGGCGCGTCCGGACTGTATGCCGGGACGAAGAACGCGACCGACAGCACCATCGAGATCAGCGCCTGCAACTGGAACAGCCAGAACATGTTGCGCGGCGCGGCGTCGCCCCATTGCAGGCGGAATTGCCGATAGCGCCGGTCCTCGGGCTGCCGGTGGTTGCGACGCCACAAGTGCCGCGCGAGCCGCAGCCCCCAGATGCCGCCGCCTGTCGCGACGAGTGTGCGGTTCAATACCGGGCCGGTGCCGAGCCCCGCGACGAACATGGCCATGCCGCCGAGCGTCACCGCCCAGACCGGGTCGATCATCCCGGCATTCCGCGAGCGCAATTGGCTGATCCACACCGCCGTGAACGACAGGAACAGTCCGACGAAAGCGAGGAGGGCAACGGCGACGGCAGGCATGCGGGCGGCTCCGGGGACGCGATATCCGTCATATACGGAGCCGAAGGCCAAACGGATGCATCGGGATGCGCCGCGACTTGCGCGCGGACGACAGGGGCGCGCACCGCGCGCTCCCGCGAAGGGCGGTTGCCCGACGCGGGGTGGCGCGGCGCCCGTTATGCCGCGTGCATGGCCCCGGTGGCGAGCACCGGACCGGTGGGTTGACCGCTCGGCGAGCCGCCGCGCGGCTCGATCGACACGGCGAGCACCGCGCGCGCGCTGAGCTGCGCGACGATCGCGGGCGGCAGCGTCATCGACGCCGGCGCGTCCGGCGTGAATACGCCGAGCGAGATCGGCTTCGCATTCGGCGGAATCAGCCAGAGCTCGGTCGAGCGATTCGCGGCGATCGTCGGCTTGTCCGCCGGCACCACGACCATCCGGGCGCGACGCAGGTCGACCGTGGCGGTCCAGTGTGCGACGCCGTCCGACCGTGCAATCGTGGCCACCATGTAGCTGCCCGCGACGGCGGCCGCGCGCGGCGGCGCCTCGCTCACCCGGAGCAGGTTGACCGCGAGCAGTCCCAGCGCGGCCGCGCTCGCGCCGAGGCCGACCCAGCGCCACAGTTGCAGGCTGTTCCACCATCCGCCCGATGGCGCGGCGCCGCGTGCGGCCGGCGGAACGAAGAAGCCGAGGTCACGCTGGATTCGCGTCCAGACCCGGCCGGGCGGGGCGACGGGGGCGACGTCTTCCGCGAGCGGTGCGAAGCGGTGCTGCCAGCGCGCCAGCGTCGCCTGCAATAGCGGATCGCGTGCGGCGGATGCCTCGAGTGCGCGCCGCGCATCGGCGTCGAGCACGCCGAGCGCGTATTCCGCGCAGCGCAATTCGGGATCGTGATCGGCGGGCGTATTCATTGCTCGAGACATCCCTTCAGCTGCATCAGGCTGCGCCGGATCCAGCTTTTCATGGTTCCGAGCGGCACACGCAGGCGCGCGGCGAGTTCGCTGTAAGTCGCGCCGCTGAAAAAAGCCTCGCGTATTGCGCGGCCCTGAACCGGCTCGAGCCGCTCGAGGCAGCGTTCGAGGCGCTGGCGCTCCTGGCTTGCCTCCGCGAGCGCGGCGGGCGTCGGATCCTCGTCGGGGAGATCCAGCACCTGTTCGTCGTCGAGTGGCGCCTCGCGATGCTGCCGTAACCGGTCGATCGTCCTGTTGCGCGCCAGCGTGGTCAGCCACGTCATCGCACCGCCGCGTGCCGGATCGAATGCGTCGGCCCGTCGCCACACGGCCGTGTAGACCTCCTGGAGCAGATCCTCGGCTTCCCCGCGATCGTGAACCATGCGCACGATGATGCCGAACACCCGCGACGAGCTCAGCCGGTACAGCTCGGCGAAAGCCGCCTGGTCGCCGCTCGCGACCCGCGACATGACCTGGTTCAGGTGTTCGCGACGCACGGCATCGGCGTCGGTTGACGGGGCGAAGCGCTCGGCACCATCCGGCGTGTCGTTCATGCTGAAGAAATGGCGAGAATCGCCATGGCGTGAATGTCGAGCGAAATATAGCACTGCCGGATGCACTTGATCGAGCGATCGACGGCGGACCCGCTGAATGTCGCGCATGGTGGCGAACCGTATGAAGACGTTGCAACGAGATACGAACGAATCGCCCGCCGGGATGCAGACGACCGCTGCACCCGCCGCTGCTGACGCGGCAGGGTGGTTGCATGCACAATGATGCGATTTCGTGGCCGGGAGGGCTTCAATGAAGCGATCTGTTTTTCGTGCATCCGTGCGGACGGCCGCCGTGGCCGCTGCCGGCGCGGCACTGTTGCTCGCGGGATGCGCGGGCCTCGCGGGCGGCAAGAGCGGCAACGCGCAGGTGCCGCAACCGGCCAAGGCGGTCGATCTCGATCGCTATGTGGGTAGATGGTATGAGTTCGCGCGCTATGAAAACCGTTTCGAGCGCGGTTGCGACGGCGTGACGGCCGACTATGCGAAACGCGACGACGGCCTCATCGGCGTGCGCAATACCTGTCGCGAAGGCGGGCCGGACGGCCCCGCGCGCAGTTCGGACGGAAGGGCAAGGATCGTGGCGAACAGCGGCGACGCGAAATTGAAAGTGTCGTTCTTCGGGCCGTTCTTTCTGGGCGACTACTGGATACTCGATCACGCCGACGATTATTCATGGTCGATCGTCGGCGAGCCGTCCGGGCGATTCCTGTGGATCCTGACGCGCGTCGCGAAGCCGTCGGCCGAGCAAGCCGCCGCGCTCGTCGAGCGCGTACGGACGCTCGGCTACGATACCGCGATGCTGCGCCGCACCGCGCATTGAACCGGCGGCGCCGGCCATCGGTTTGCGCGAGACGCGGCGCGCCTACGCACGGCCGAACTAGACCTGCCCGCGATTGCGTGCGTTCACGGCGACCACCGTGGGCGACTCGGCCAGCGGGACGAAGCGCCGGGTCGCGCCGTCCAGTGCGTCTATCCCGCCCGTCTCGATGTCGTACACCCACCCGTGCAGGTTCATGCGTCCTTGCTCGAGCGCGAGTGCGACGGAGGGATGGGTGCGGAGGTTGGCAAGCTGGGCGATCACGTTTTCACGCACGAGCCCGTCGAGCTTCGCGCCCGGCGTATCGTATTGATGCGCGGCGTTGATGACTTTCGCGGCGTCGGCGTGGCGCAGCCAGTTCGCGACAGCGGGCAAGTGATCGAGGCAGGTGCAACGGGAAATCGCGCCCATCGCGCCGCAATCCGAGTGGCCGCAGATCACGATGTCGCGAACACCGAGGACGGCAACCGCATATTCGACCGTGGCCGACACGCCGCCGGGTTCAGGCCCGTACGACGGCACGATATTGCCCGCGTTGCGGATCACGAAGAGTTCGCCCGGTTCGCGCTGCGTGAGCAGTTCCGGCACGACGCGGCTGTCGGAGCACGTGACGAACAGTGCTTTGGGGTTCTGCGACGTGGCGAGTTGCTTGAAGAGTTCGACGCGTTGCGGGTAGACGTCGCGCTGAAAACGTAGAAAACCGTCGATGATGTCACGCATGCTTGCTCCAGGGCTTCGGATTCGATTCACCGGCGCAGCGAAGGCGGGTCGCTCGCGCGGCGGGCAATATTATGCCGATATCGGGCTCGCGTGGGTATGGTGCCCCTCCGACAAATAGGGCTGGATTCGATGTCGCGTCGGCCGAGCCGGCCGGCTTCCGGGTTCCCCTGCCGCACGGCTTGCCGCGCATACCGGGCGCCAATCGCGTGTTCGGGCGGGACAACTCGTCTGTTGTTTTGAAGGACGGGGCGGAAAGCGTTGAGGGCACTGGCTCGCGGAACGAGGGTGATCAAGAGTTCAACGAAATGTGATCACTTCCCGCGGCAAAATTTTGCACAATGACGGCAGCGCGGCTTTTCCGCCGCGACTCGACCCGGGCCGCCGATCGCCCGCCGACCACCGTTATCGAACCGAGCTTCGACGTGCCGCCGCCCACCGCCATGGACCAACCGAAACGCATCCTGATCGTCGAGGACGACGCCGACATCGCCGACGTGCTGAGCCTGCACCTGCGCGACGAGCGCTATGAAGTCGTGCACAGCGCGGACGGTGCCGAAGGGTTGCGCCTGCTCGAACAGGGCGGTTGGGATGCGCTGATCCTCGACCTGATGTTGCCGGGCGTCGACGGCCTCGAGATCTGCCGGCGCGCCCGCGCGATGACGCGCTACACGCCGATCATCATCACGAGCGCGCGGTCGAGCGAGGTCCACCGGATCCTCGGTCTCGAGCTCGGCGCCGACGACTACCTGGCGAAACCGTTCTCGGTGCTCGAACTCGTCGCGCGCGTGAAGGCGCTGCTGCGGCGCGTCGATGCGCTCGCGCGCGATTCGCGCATCGACGCGGGCACGCTCGACGTCGGGGGGCTCGCGCTCGATCCGATCGCGCGCGAGGCGAGCGTCGACGGCGCGCGCATCGACCTCACGCCGCGCGAATTCGACCTGCTGTACTTCTTCGCGCGGCACCCCGGCAAGGTGTTTTCGCGGATGGACCTGCTCAACGCGGTGTGGGGCTATCAGCACGAAGGCTACGAACACACGGTCAACACCCACATCAACCGGCTGCGCGCGAAGATCGAGGTCGATCCGGCCGAACCCGTGCGGATCCTCACCGTGTGGGGACGGGGCTACAAGCTCGCCGCGCCGGGCCAGCGGGACGCATGATGAAGCTCACGCTCACCCAGCGGCTGTCGCTCGTGTTCTCGATCCTGCTGCTCGCGTGCTCCGGCGCGTCCGCGTGGCTGCAGATCCGCGCGAACGACATGCGTGAAAAGGAAGTCGTGCAGGCGCTGTCGCGCGACCTGGCCGCGAACATCGCCAACAGCGCGCCGCTGATGGACGCGAACGGGCTGCGCCCGGACGCCGTGCGCACGCTGTTCAGCCAGTTGATGGGCGTGAACCCGAGCGTCGAGGTGTACCTGCTCGACAACGCCGGGCGCATCAAGGGCGACGATGCGCCGCCCGGCCACGTGAAGCGCGACCGTATCGATCTCGCGCCCGTGCAGCAATTCATCGCGGGCCGGCCGCTGCCGATCCTCGGCGACGACCCGCGCAGCCCGGACGCGCGCAAGGTGTTCAGCGCCGCGCCGCTGCAGCGCGCGGGGCAGCCGCCGTTGGGCTACATCTACGTGGTGCTGCTCGGCGAGGCGCACGACCGGCTTGCCGCGCGCGTCGACGCCGGCAACGTGCTGCGCACGACGCTGTGGTCGATGGCGGTCGTCGCGCTGCTCGGCCTGATCGCGGGTCTCACCGCGTTCAGTTTCATCACGCGCCCGCTGCGCCGGCTGACGGATGCGATGCGCGGCTTCGACGCGAACGGCGTGCCCGACACGCAGCCGCCGGTGCCGCGCTCGCCGGGCCGGCGCGGCGACGACATCGTGGTGCTCGAATCCGCGTTCGCGCAGATGGCCGACCGGATCGGCGACCAGTGGCGCGCGCTGACGCGCCAGGACCAGCAGCGGCGCGAACTGATCACGAACATCTCGCACGACCTGCGTACGCCGCTGACCTCGCTGCACGGCTATCTGGAGACGCTGTCGCTGAAGGCCGACACGCTCGCCGAACCCGAGCGGCGGCGCTATTTGTCGATCGCGCTCGCGCAGAGCGCGAAGGTCGGCCGGCTCGCGCAGGCGCTGTTCGAGCTCGCGCGGCTCGAATCGGGCGGCGTGCAGGCCGAGCGCGAGCCGTTCTCGCTCGTCGATCTCGTGCAGGACGTGTTCCAGAAATTCGAGCTGACCGCGGCGTCGCGCGGCGTCGCGCTGCATGCGCGGATTCCGCCGCGCGTGCCGGTCGTGTCGGCCGATCTCGGGATGATCGAGCGCGTGCTGACCAACCTGCTCGACAACGCGCTGCGGCACACGCCGCCGCACGGCGAGGTCGAGGTCGCGCTGGAGCCGCGGGGCGACCGCGTGGTCGTGACCGTGGCGGATACCGGCGCGGGGATTCCGGCCGCGCGGCGCGAAGGGCTGTTCCAGCGGCCGCAGCGGCCGATGAGCGGCGGCACGGTGACGAGCGGCGGGCTCGGTCTGCTGATCGTGCACCGGATGCTCGCGCTCAACGGTAGCGGCATCCGGCTCGTCGACCGGGCCGGGCGCGGCGCGGTGTTCGAGTTCGAGCTGGCGGTCGCGCCGGCGGCGGCCGGCGACGCGCGCTGACCGCCGTCGGCGGCATCCGCCGTGCTTATCCGCCGCGCTTGCGCCGCACGTCGCTCGGCGTCGTGCCGGTCCAGCGCTTGAACGCGTGGCGGAACCCGACCGCATCGCTGAAGCCGAGGGTCAGCGCGATGTCCTCGGTGCTGAGCGTGGTCGTGCTGAGGTAGTCGATCGCGAGCGCCTTGCGCACGCTCGTCAGCAGCTCGCTGTACGACGTGCCTTCGGCTTCGAGCTTGCGGCGCAACGTGCGCGACGTGATGCACAAGGTGTCCGCGATCGCGTCGATGTCGGGAAACTGCCCGGGCGTGCGCGTGAGTTCCTGGTACACGCGCCGCGTGACGCCGGCCTGGCTGCGCAATGCCTCGAGCAGGCTCGCGCAGTGCGACGACACCTGCGCGGCGGTGATCGGATTCGCGAGCTGCGGCGCGCGCGCGAGCCAGGCGGCCGGATAGCTGAGCACGTGGTGCGGCTGGTCGAACGCGATCGGGCATTCGAGCGCGTCGGCCAGTGCTGCCGCGTGCGGCGGTTCCGGCTGCGCGAACTGCGCGCGCGCCGGCACGCACCACGCGCCCATCACGTCCTTGATGATCGTCACGTGCAGCGCGAACTGCATGTCGATCAGGAAACGGTACAGCGGCGCGTCGAGATCCGGCAGCGCGACTTCGTGCCGGTCCGGAAACAGCCACGACGCGGTGTCGCCCTGTTCGACCCAGCGGATCGCGAGCATGCCGTTCGCGAGGCGGTGATACTTGACCGCCGAATCGAACGCGTGCGCGAGCGATTCCGAGCACAGCATCGCGTAGCCGTACATCCCGTAGCTCGACGCGTGCAGCCGGCGGCCGACGCGCACGCCGAGATCGGTGCCGTCGTAGTGGCCGATCGCATGGCGCGCGGCTGTCAGGAACTGCAGCGGCGACGTGAGCGTGAACGGGTCCGCGACGTCGGTCGGCGTCAGGCCGGTGCCGTCGAGCACCGCGGCCGGGTCGAGGCCGGCCTGGACGGCCACGTCGAGCAGCACGGCCAGCTTGGCCGGCGTGAAGCGCTGCTCGCGCAGCGCGTGAGCGGGCGCGGCGTCCGGCAGGCGGGCTGCGCGGGCGGCCGTCGGGTTCAAGAGCGCACTGCGCGGCATGGCGGGATCCTGCGTCCGAATCGATATCGTTTACGGCACGCAATTCTGCGCGGGAACGGTCCCATGCGCTACAGGGTTCACCCTGATACGTGCGCCGGCATGACCCGGCGCACCCGACCTCGACCGGCGTCAGCCGGCCTGGAACACGCCGGCTTGCCATGCGAACGGCTTCGCGAGCCGGTTCCACGTGTTGATTTGCGCGACGATCAGCGTGAGTGTCGCCAGTTCGTCGCGATCGAAGTGCTCGCGTGTCGCGGCGACGAGCGTGTCGTCGATCGCGTGCTCGCTGAGCAACGTGAGCGCTTCGGCCCAGCGCAGCGCGGCCTGCTCTTTCGGGCTGTAGAGATCGGGCGTTTCGTGCCATACCGGCAGCAGGTTGTAGCGCAGCGGATCGTCGCCGGCATGGATGCCTTCCTTGATATGGCGGTCGAGACAATACGCGCAGCCGTTCAGCTGCGACACACGTGCGCGCACCAGTTCGACGAGCTTGAAGTCGTGACCGGTGTGGTTCGCGTATTCCTCGACGTTGAGCACGACGTCGAGTAGTCGGGCGGGAAGCTGTCCAAACGAGATGCGTTCAGGCATGGCGATTGACCTTTGATCGAGTGGTGGACCGAGGAGTCCGGTCTTGTTTCCGTGCACTGCCGGGATAGCTGGCAGTTACGAAGCAATCCTTATCATGAGGAGGATGGGGCGACCGGCGTGACCGGGCGACGAGACGGACGTGATCCGTCGTGCGGATGCGCCCGGCTTCATCGGCGGCGGTTGCGGAAGGGTGGACCGTCGCGAACCGGAAGCGAAGCGATCGTATCAGGCGCGGCCGGCGACCGGAATCGCCCGATCCCGTATGGTGTTCATGCCGGCAGGGCGATAGTCGGACCGCCGCACCGGGTCAGCCCTGAACGTCCGGGCGAGCACGCAGGATCGCGTCGGCGAACTCGACGAATCCGCTGCCACCGGGGCCTTGCGTGATCCATCGCGGCAGGACGGGCAAGTGCTGCAGATAGTCGACCACGGTGCTCATGCCGGCCGTGTGCGTGAAATAGCCGAACATCGGCGCGTCGTTCGTGGAATCGCCGGAATACGCGACGCACGCCGGCGCGGTGTCGGCGTCGACGCCGTACGTGCCCGACAGCACGCGCAGCGACATCGACAGCTTGTCGTATCCGCCGATCCAGCCGATGATCCACAGATTGTTGATGGTCGCGTCCGCACCGGCCGCGACCAGCGCGTCGAGTATCCGGTCGTCCTGGCCGGAGCCCGTGCGTGCGTACGCGAGCGACGTCAGCCTGAAGTCCTGGTCGTCCGCGAGGCGTGCGGCAGGTACGGCCTGCTCCACATGCCGCGCGATACGCCGGCGTGCGTCACGCGCGTCGGCGAGCGCGTCGTCCGCGTGCCAGTAGCGGCGTTCGACGCCGTGCCCGTCCGGGCCGCGCCGAATGAAGAGTCCGCCATTCTCCGCAATCACGCCGTCGACCGACCACATGCGCGCCATCTGGTCGCACCAGCCCGCCGGCGCGGCAGTCACGGGAATCACGCGGATGCCGTGCGCCTGCAGCCGCTCGAGGGCCGCATAGGTGTGCGCGGCCAGGCGGCCCCGATGGGTCAGGGTCTCGTCCATGTCGGTCAGCAAAAATCGAACGGACGAGAAGGTGTCGGCGGGAGCGAGGGAAAGCGGCTGCATCGTTTTGGCGAATGAAGGGCGATCGTCGATTATGAAGAAGGGCGGCGGGCGCTGCCATGCCGCTTGATGCTTTGCAATCCGCGTTGTGGAATAAACGGCTGCCCGCCGCGGCAAGCGAGGTTGCCTGGACAAGTGCGCCTGCCCGCATGTCCGTTTCGATCATCTTTTCGGCCGCCCGGATCATTTGCAAAGCGCGTCGCGCGAGCGATAGTCGCCGGTCAGGCGACGGCCCGCGTCCTTTCGGCGTGCAGGCCGCCGTGCGAACGGTGCGCCGGGTGCGCACCGTCCCCCGAGCCGAGGAGTGAGACATGACGAAGAGACACTGGACCGGGTCGTATGGCTCGATCCCCGCCGAGATCGACGCCGATCGCCACGCTTCCGTCAGCGCGCTGCTGGACGACGCGATGCGCCGCTTTGCCGATCGCCCGGCGTTCCATGCGTACGGCCGCACGCTCACCTATGCCGACGTCGACCGCCTGTCGACCGCGCTGGCCGCCTATCTGCAACAGGTCGTCGGCGTGCGCAAGGGCGATCGCGTGGCCGTGATGCTGCCGAACGTGCTCGCGTTTCCGGTCGTGTTCGTCGCCGTCGCGAAGATCGGCGCGGTCCAGGTCAACGTGAACCCGCACTACACCGCGCGCGAGCTCGAGCATCAGCTCGACGACGCGGGCGTCGAGGTGGCCGTCGTCTGCGGCGGCTCGATGGGCACGTTCGCCGACGTGGTCGGCGCCACGCGCGTGCGCACCGTGCTGAGCGTGGGGCGCGGCGATCTCGGCGTCGTCGATGCGCCGGCCGGCACGTGCGACGCGCTGCCGCCCGGCTCGATCGCGCTCGCGGACGCGATTGCCGCGGGTGAAGCGCTCGCGTACGCGCCGGTCGCGCTCGGCGGCGCGGACCTGCTGCTGCTGCAATACACCGGCGGCACGACCGGCCTGTCGAAGGGCGCGGCGCTGTCGCACCGCAACCTCGTCGCGAACATCGAACAGTTCGCGGCGATCGTGCCGGCCGCGCGGGCGCCGGGCGAAGAGGTCGTCGTCACGGCGATCCCGCTGTATCACATCTTCGCGCTGACGGTGAACTTCCTGTCCTACTTCGCGATCGGCGCACAGAACTGGCTCGTCGCGAATCCGCGCGACATGGACGGGTTCATCGACGTGCTGAAGGCCGCGCGGCCGACGGTGTTCGTCGGCGTGAACACGCTGTACGCGGGGCTCGCCGGCCATCCGCGGCTGAAGGAAGTCGACTGGTCGCGGCTGAAGCTGTCGGCCGGCGGCGGCGCGGCGGTGATCGACGTGATCTCGTCGCGCTGGAAGGCCGTGACGGGTAATTTCATCCGCGAGGGTTACGGGCTGTCGGAAACGTCGCCGGTCGTGTCGTTCAACCCGCAGTCGATCGACGTCTTCACGGGCACCACGGGCCTGCCGCTGCCGTCGACCGACGTGAAGCTCCTCGACGACCAGGACCGCGAGGTGGCGATCGGCGAAGCGGGCGAGATCTGCGTGAAGGGGCCGCAGGTGATGAGCGGCTACTGGCAGAAGCCGGACGCGAACGCGGCCGCGTTCACCGCGGACGGTTATTTCCGTACCGGCGACGTCGGCGTGTTCGACGAGGCCGGCTTCCTGCGGATCGTCGACCGCAAGAAGGACATGATCATCGTGTCGGGTTTCAACGTGTACCCGAACGAAGTGGAAGCGGTCGCGACCGCGCTGCCGGGCGTCGCCGAATGCGCATGCATCGGCGTGCCGGATCCGCGCACGGGCGAGGCCGTCAAGCTGTTCGTGGTGCGCTTGCCGGATACCGACGTGAGCGAGGCACAACTCGTCGCGCATTGCCGCGCGAGCCTGGCGGCGTACAAGGTGCCGAAGATCGTCCGCTTCGTCGACCGGCTGCCGAAGTCGACGGTCGGCAAGATCCTGCGGCGGGAACTGAGCCGTATCGACTGACGGCGACGATGCGCCGCGCTGCCGCCGCGGCGCGGCCCCGCGCGCCGAAGACCGCGAGGGCCCCGAAGGCCCGGCGCGGGCCGCTCAAGTACAATGCGAGCGGTTCGACCGACGGGGACGCGATGACCGGTTCTGACTCACTTTCCGCCCGGCCCGGGCATGCGCTGCCGTCGCCGAGCGCGACGGTGCCGATCTCGCTCGTCAACGGCTTCCTGGCAAGTGCGGGCGCGCAGCGCGACGTGGTCGAGCGCTACCTGCGCGGCGCCGGCATCCCGCTCGAGCTGCTTGGCGAGCCGCATGCGCGCGTGACGGAGGAGCAGTTCTCGACGCTGTACCGCACGCTCGCGATCGACCTCGACGACGAGATGCCCGGCATCTTCTCGCGCCCGCTGCGCGGCGGCACGCTGAAGTACCTGTGCCTGAGCCTGCTCGATGCGCGCAACCTCGAAACGGCGCTGCATCGTTTCGGGCAATTCTTCCATATCCTGCTCGACGACTTCTTCGTCGAATCGAAGCGCGACGGCCTCGTCGCGCAGGTGCTGCTGCGCCCGAACGACGCGATCGGCCCGATCGGCGCGCTCGGCCAGGAGCTGATGCTCAAGCTCGTGCACGGCGTGTGTTCCTGGCTGATCGGGCAGAAGATCCCGCTGTTGCAGATCGAGTTCGCGTGCCCGCGGCCGCGCCACGCGGTCGAGCACCTGTATTTCTTCACCGGCTCCGTGAAGTTCGACCGCGAGCGCACGCTGATGCGCTTCAGTGCCGACTACCTCGACGCACCGATCCGGCAGAGCAAGCGCAACCTGCGCAAGTTTCTCGCGCGTGCGCCCGGAGACTGGATCTTCGAAACGTTCAGCGAACAGCTCGTGTGCCATCGCGTGCGGCAGTACCTGTCGGCGGCGCTGCCCGACCTGCCCGTGATCGAGCAGGCGGCCGAGCACCTGCATTGTTCGGTGCGCACGCTGAGCCGTCACCTTGCTGCCGAAGGGACGACGTTCCAGGTGCTGAAGGACGAGTTGCGGCGCGACATCGCGATCCAGCGGCTGACGGACACGCCGGACACGATCGCGGCGATCGGCGCCGATATCGGTTTCGACGATCCGAGCGCGTTCCATCGCGCGTTCCGGCACTGGACGGGGAGCACGCCGGGGACTTACCGGCGCCAGGCCTGATACGTGCGGGGGCAGCCGGATTTCGCGGACGGCTCCCATAACCGGCTGCCATCGGTCGGTCCCATAGCCGGCTCCCTTTTGATGTGTGCATTTGCGAAAGCGAAACGCGATTTCACCGACTGCAGCGCACCACCACGCGCCCCGAGGGTGTCCATGCGCCGGACGCGGTCGAATCGAATATCGAACCGGCGCGGCCTTGTTTTCGTCAAGCCAAACGTGCGTTTGCGAGAATGGATGTCGAAGAAGCGTGGTGCGGACTGACCGACGGCGTCATCACCTCGTATTCGCTTTTCTATGGGGACTTAACGGCGAAAGAGTGCCGCCAGATAGTGGCGCATGCCGTAGAGGTAAATGAGCAAGATGACTGCCGACACTGCGGTGGCTGCCACGCGCTGCGCCGCGGCCGATTTTGACTTGACAGGCGGTCGGGAGGCTGTCCCTTTTTGCCTGATTCGATTTGCCGCAAGCAATACTGCAGCCAATGCCCCGGCTCGAATCACTGCATCGGTCATGGTCATTTTCTATTTGCGTGATGTTTGATCCGTCGAGATGTGCGATTTGAGAGGTATGGTACACGTAGCAGCCGATTTCTCAGGTCGGGTGTACTGTCGAACGCAGGCCGAATCCCTGAAACGCCTTCCCGCCAAACCCGTGTCCAGCCGACCGTTCCCGGCCACACCTCCCCATCCCGTGGCCGGTTTTGTCACTATGTGGGCCGGATATGACAATGAGAATCGGCGACGGCGGCATTACGATGGGTCATCACGTCGCCCGGGTCTGGCCGGTTCTGCCGTATCCGCCCGCCCGATCGCGCCTCATTCACCGCCTGATTGGAACATCGACCATGAGCTATAACGCCCCCGTCAAGGACATGCTGTTCGTGCTGAAGGAACTCGCGGGCATCGACGCCGTCGCGCAGTTGCCGGGTTTCGAGGATGCCGGTTACGACACGGCGCAGGCCGTGCTCGAGGAGTCCGCGAAGTTCTGCGGCGAGGTGCTGGCGCCGCTGAACGTCGAGGGCGACCGCCACCCGAGCAGCTG
>NZ_JBVVNQ010000015.1:0-182953 GCF_055810675.1 Burkholderia sp. YHN3-13
AGTTTAAACCTGTTACTGTTTTCGGTTCGGTTAAGAACCGGTCGCTCACTCAAAGCTGACAGGAATATGAATCACTTCATAAACCTGACTTACTTTAGTGTGAGACTCTTGATGCTTTCGCCATCTGATCCGAGGATCAGCTCGCTACCATCAAGCGCCCACACTTATCGGCTGTTAATTTTTAAAGAGCAATCTGCGAGGAACTTCGTGTTTCCCGGCAGCGCTGCGTTTTCAGCAGCAGAGAAGCGAGATTATCAACCGTTTTTTGAGACTCGTCAACAACTTTTTTAACTACTTCGTTGCGACGACTGCGGTTTAATTTCGCGTGCACTGGAATCGATAAAACCGACTTCAACAGCACCGCTTCCCTCTTCTTCCCCCGCGCCGTGTTTCCGTTAGCGCGAAAGAGGCGTGATTCTATGCATCTGCCCCGGTCTCCGCAACCCCTTTTGTGAAATATTTTTGACATGCTAGGGCGGGGCCGCTGAGCTTTCCCAGTGCTCATATACAGGCGACACGGCAGGCGCAGCCTCGGTCGCCCTTGAACAGCCCCGCCGCATCGAACGCAACTTCCGTCGATTACCGCCCCACCATCGCCCTCACCACGCCATCCCGCCGAATCAGCCCGTGATACAGCGCCGCGGCAAAGTGCGCGAGGAACGTCAGGAAGAACAGATACGCGAGCACGCGATGCGCGACCCGGAGCCACGCGAACGTCACCGGATCAGCCGACACCAGCGCCGGCAGCTGCACGCCACCGCCCAGCGTCACCGGATACCCGCCCGCCGACAGCATCGCCCAGCCGATCAGCGGCATCGCGACCATCAGCGCATACAGCACGAGATGCGACCCGTGCGCGGCCACCTTCTGCCACCACGGCAGATCCTCGGGCAACGCGGGCGGCTTCGACAGCACCCGCACCACGATCCGCACACACACGAGCACCAGCACGGCCACACCCAGCGGCTTGTGAATCGCCACCAGGATCTCGTGCCGTTCGGAAACGGACGCCACCATCCCCACGCCGATGAACAGCATCGCGAGGATCATCGCGGCCATCACCCAATGCAGCACCCGCGCCGGCAAACCAAACGTCGTAGAAGCCTTCATCACCGTCCCTCCGAACTCAACCTGGCCACGCCGGCCACCCCGGCCTCTTCACTCGTGCGCCGCAGATACGAATCCGCATACGCCGCCGAGCGCGCCGCCAGCAACGGATCGCCCGACACCTGGATCCCTTGCGGCAGCACCGTCGGGTCGTAATTCACGTCGCGGCACGGGCCGCTGTCCTGCGCCTCCACGCGGTCGAGCACGAGCGTGCCCGCGTCGATCGTCGTGCGCTGCGCGGGCCAGACCTTCGTCGCGTCGTCCACCGGGTCGCCGGGCTCCGCCAGCGTGACCAGCAGCTTCCACTTCTGCGGGCCAGCCGCGATGCGCTGCGTCACGTCCTGCTGCAGCACGTTCGGATCCGCGGCCGTCGCGACGTCGCCGGCGCCGGCCGTCTGTTCCGGCACGACGCGCCACCGCACCGCCTGGCGCTTGCCGGCCGCGTCGACGAAGTAGAACGCGTTCAATCCGTAATAGCTTTCGGTGACGTAACTCGCGCTCGGCTTCGCACTCTTCACCCATTGCAGGAACGCGCCCGCCTCCGGATGCGCGCCAAAGAACGCCTTCACTTTCGCCGGATCGGGCTTGCCCGTCTTCGGATCGGGCCGGGTCGCGAGCGTCTGCTCATAGAATGCCTGCGGCGTCGCGACCGGAAACACCGGCATCGCGTTCATCCCGGTCCGCCATTGCTCGCCGTCCGGCGCGGTGAGCTTCAGCGCGAGGCTGCGGATCGGCACGCTGCTGTCGGGCGCATACGGATTCCCGCCCGGCAGCGCGAAGCGGCCGACCACCGGCGTGCGCACCGCGTTGAAGAACGGCGCAACCGAATACGCGCTCGCGGCGCCGTTGCCCTCGAAGTAGCCGGTCACGCACACGCCCTTCGCGTGATTGCGCCGGAAGCCGGGATGGACGCCGCTGTTGGTCTGCAGCGCGTCGACGAGCCGCTGCGGGGTCAGACGGGCCGGCGCGAGCCAGCCGCCCGCATAACCGAACGCGACGGCCACGCCGGCCACCGCGCCGCCGATCACGGCCCAGCGCCACCACCCGCGCCCGGGCTCGCGCTGCGGCGAAGAAGAGGAAGATTGCTTCATGAATGCGCTCCCGATCGTCAGATCATTGTCGAACCCGCGTAGGACGCCGCCCGCGCCGCTTTATTCCACGAAAAAATTTTTCCTATGCTGAAGGGAATAATCGATGCCGGCCGACGTCCTACGCGGCATCCACGACCCTTTCGGCAACCGGCCCGGCCATGCCCTCCACCGCCCTCGACGACGAAGCATTACGCGAACTCATCCCCAGGCTGCGACGCTTCGCGCTCTGGCTGGCGCGCGACGTCCATGCGGCCGACGATCTCGTCCAGTCGACGCTCGAGCGCGCGCTGTCGCGCTGGACGAGCCGTCGCGACGACGCATCGCTGCGCAGCTGGCTCTTCACGATCCTGTATCGGCAATTCCTCGACGGGAAACGCAGCGCGAAGCGCTACGCGTGGCTGCTCGGCCGTATCCAGGACGACGACGAAGCGCACTGGCCCTCCGCCGAACGCGAATTCACGGCACGGGCGACGCTCGAAGCGTTTGGCCGGCTCCCGGACGAGCAGCGCAGCCTGTTGCTGCTCGTCGCGGTCGAGGGCTTCACCTATCAGGAAGCCGCCGACCTGCTCGAGGTGCCGATCGGCACCGTGATGTCGCGGCTCTCCCGCGCGCGCCAGGCGCTGCGCCAGCTCAGCGACGGCGAGCTCCCTGTTCCTTCCTTGCGATTGATGAAGAAATGAACACGCCTCCGAACGAACACGACCTTCACGCCTATGTCGACGGCCAGCTCGACGACGATGCGCGCGCCGCGGTCGAGCGCTATCTCGCGCTGCATCCGGAGCGCGCGGAACAGGTGAAGCAATGGCAGCAGGACGCGCAACGGTTGCGGGCCGCGCTGGAAAGCGTGCGGATGCCGCCCGACAACCCCGCGCTGGATCCGGCGGCGATTCGCGGCCGGCGCGCGGAACGCTCGCGGATGCGGTTCGCGATGGCGGCTTCGTTCGTGTTCTGCGTCGGGCTCGGGACGTTCGGCGGATGGCAGGCGCGCGGGTGGAACGCGGCGCCGCCCATCGCGCCGATGAGCGATGCGGTCAAGGCTTACCGGATGATGGTGGTCGATCGGACGGCCAAGGTCGATTACCGGTCGACCGGTGCGGGCGATTTGCAGGGATGGCTCACCAAAGGCGTGGGCGCATCGGCGAAGCTACCGGATTTGAGCGCGGCGGGGTTCAGGCCCGTCGGCGGACGGTTGTTCACGACGGACAGCGGCGCCACGGCCGCGATGGTGCTCTATCAGAATGACGCCGGGCAGACGCTGAGCTTCTATCTCCGGCCGGCGGAATCGGAACATCGGCTGCTGCCGAATGGGCAACGCATGGATGGCGCGCTGCTCGCGCGGTATGGGTCGGTGAACGGGCTCAACTATGCGGTGGTCGGGCCGGCCGGGAGCCTCGGGGAGAAGGCGGTCGTGCAGGCGCTTGATCAGCAGACTTGAGTGGTGGGATGCGCGCCCGGCTGGCGGTCGGTGGTGACCGTCAGCGCTTTTTGTGGGGCGGCCCGGCGAGCTTGAACGGGCGCACGCTCACCACTCCCTTGCACAGCGTTTCGACTGCCTTTCCCTGGTTGTTATGCACATTGAGGCAACGCCGGCGCCCTCACCTTTGAAATCACAGGGTTTCGAGTCGGCGCGGAACAGGATGTCCACATCGATCATGGGTAAGCGATCTGGCTTCCGAGGTGGACTACGATCCTGTCCGTCCTGGTAGAACAGCCGCCGATATCTGGCTGCCGGCAAGCATCTTGTTTGCTCGGCGCACAAACACCCAGTGCCAAACCCAGAGGAAAACCGCAACGCCGCCGGCGATGGCGCCCATGGTATTCGGTATCAACGAAACAACCTGCGCAAGACACCACCCGATGCCGCTGATCCGGCCGAACGAGCGCAAACCCGACAGAGCGGGATTGATACGAGACTCCGCTTCCAGCGACTTCGCAACGTTGGAAATAATGAAGAAGTCCTCGATGAAGTTGTACGGCAAGAGGAACATGAGCCAGACGCTGTTGGGTTCGGCCGCACGCGATCCCTGGTTGACCGATTTCAGGGTAGTCCGGAGGTCGCTCGCGTAGGCATAGACCAGAGCCAGGAAAACCGTGATGGCGACGATGCCGCCGATTGTCCCAAGCCTATCCATTTCGCCGAGAATGCCTCCGTCTTCCGAGGGACGGATAAGCGGATAGGCAAGCCCAAAGGCAATGGGGATGCTCAGAATGGCTTTGAGAACGGTCCGGGCAGTTGCGCTCATGTGTATCGGATCGATAGCTGCGTTGTCACCGGCAGCATAGCGAACGATCATCCTCGCTAGGCGACTTTGTCCTGGTATATGCCGCCTTCTCTCGCGACGCTAGCCGAGTCGGTGTCTGAACCGCACCGGGAATCGTGGAGGCCAGTTGGTTTAATCGTGGTGACGCTGCATGCGGATATCGTTCGGCTCGCTCACCTTGGGTCTGCACAGCGTTTCGAGTTGCATGGAAGCGCGATATCCACAACCCGTGAGGTGGTGCAAACATCCTCGCCGAATTCGCGTACCCTCACCCGTTGAATGCACAGGGTTTCGAGTGTCTTGGCTGCTCGATATCCACACGGAATTCAACCACGGTGGATCGCGCGGAAACTGTCGCATCATCGACCCTGTTCCGAAAAGCCCTGTCAGACAGGGCATTCGGGCCGATTCGTGTGGTTGAATGCAAGGCGCTCACCTGTTCGACGCACGGCGATTCGACTCGTTGGGTGTGCGAGTTGTCCACATGCTGCCCGCCAGCAAGCGCACGAACGTGATGCACCTTTCCCCGGCGTTCGCATCATGACGCCGGCAGTTCTCCGCTCAGTCGTGCGCTCGCGCATCCGGATCGGCTTGTCACGGTCCGAATTCGCCGGGATCCGCTCCCGACTTGCGATCCGGGTACATGCTCACCATTTACGCGCACAGCGTTTTGTGTTGTTTTGTGCGGCAGTTATCCACACGCGAAGGTCGACCAACTTCACGGCATCCGCAGTCACTTGGTTCGATAAACCCCGAGAATTTCGCCGGTTTCCGGAGAAACGACATACTGGATCGACGTCCCAAGCGGACTCGCATTGCCGAGCCCACGCATGCCGGGCGGCATCTTCGCCACGAACGTCACGCTGATGACGTGATCCTCGGGCGTTGGATGCGCCTTGGCTTCACTTTCGTCTTCGATGCAGATCTCGAAGTTGTGCAGATCCTGCCCGGTCGTCGCGAAGTCGTCATAGGCGGCCTTCAGACCGAGCAGCGTCGCGGTATTGAGCCGGACGGAACAGCGATCGATCCTGCCGAAATTCAGCTTGCTCATGGTGTTCTCTGGATATCACGGGTTCGGGCTCGTCTGCGACGCTTGCCGTAGCCCGAGGAAATACTGTGATTCGTCGTGGATGACGCCGTCCGCGTATCGCTTGTCTTCCCACAGCAGTCGCCAGCGTGTCTTGACGGACACTCTCGTGTCGTTATCTCTGAGGTTCGGCGCGCGTATATCGCGAATGAGGTAATTGAAACAGCCGTTGCCGTGCAGGCTGCGATCGCCGATCGGCACAATACCCAGCAATTTCGATTGCTCGACGGCAACCGGTTCCCAGATGCCGTCGCAAGGCACCTTCTCGCCCGTCTTGATCACCGTGCCGACTGGTTCCGGAACCTCGGGCAAGTCCTCCGGAAACACTGGATACGGAAGCGTGTAGAAGGTGTTCTCGTATGCCTTCGGAGACAACAGCAGCCCTACCGAGCGCAGTTGCGCCAGATCGCTGTTCAAACTCGACGGCTCGAACGGAGCACTCTCCATCTGGTATTCCGATGCGTGCAGCAGTTGGGCCAGCGCGTCAACCTTCGGCGGATAGGGGGCGAACTGCGTACCACGCTCCCAGTAGTCATAATGAGGGAAGAAATGCGCGTTCAAATAGTTAGACCGATCGACTGCGTATTGCAGCGGCTGGCCGCGCTGCCAGACAAACCGGTACCCGCGAGCCAGTTCCGGTAATCCTCGATCGTAAGCGGCGAGTACTTCGAAGATGGTTGGCAGATGGTCTGCCGGCACGCGCTCCGGATCGTCTTCAGGCCAAGTCTTCACCGCCTTCTCGTACTCGTTCGCGAAGATCGCAAACGCATCGCGCTTCCGCTTCCAGAGCGAATAACTAGTCAGACGTTGCAGCAGCCAGAAAATCCTGCGCCGCGTCGCGTCATCCGCCATGTCGTACTGCTTGATCGTATCCGTCATCTCTGCCAGCTCTTTCATTCGGTTGCATCGCTCCGTTGAAAGCATCGATCAATCACGCACGGCATCAATACAGTTCGATGACGTACTGCCCCGGCTCGCGCGATGTAATCGAACGACGCCAGCGCCTCAGCGTAGTCAATGATTCGATCATCTACCTGTGCCCCTCATCAGCCGGTTCATGCCGTCATGAATCGCTCGCCCTTGTAGCGGCAACACAGGACCTCCGCTTCCGGGATCGACATGCGTTGCTCGAACACGATGTCGCCCGGGTGTTGCCGCATCCGATGCACGACTGCGTCGATATCGAGCGTGTCGAGCCCGGTCAACGAGGAATCGGTCATGTGCCGTGAGCCTGTCCGTCGGGCCTTTGCATTCTGAATGCCCGCGATTCTACAGACATGGGGACTCACGCACTGCTCGGACGCATCACAGCCTTTCGCTTCGTTCCTCTGCTCGCCGCACGCAGTGCATATCCCGAGCAGATCACAGTCGACGGACTGTGCTTATCCAAAGGTGTTAACAGGGTTCGTATATATACGTAGTGATAGTTAACAAGTCCTGTGGCCCACAGTGGATAACCTCCGTAACGCACTGAATTTTCAACATGAAGCGAAATGCATAACCCTGGGTGAGCGACGTGAACAGCGCCCGGCAGCACAGAACAACTTTTCGTCGATTCGCCGCTTCGCCGACCTATCCTCAATCGTTCCACTGTGAATCCAGAGGCTTGCCGGACGGTTATCCAGAGGGCAATGTGGATAACACCACAGCGCATCGACGCGTTTTGCTGTGACTCGAGCACGTGAAGCCAACGTTCCCGGCATCGCCAGGCACCATCGATCGTCAGCGTCCACACGCGCCGTTTCAAAAAATTTTCACGAAGGGGCTTGTGCTCCTCAAAAACCCTCTCTATAATTCGCGGCTTCTTAGGCTCGTAGCTCAGTTGGTTAGAGCACCACCTTGACATGGTGGGGGTCGTTGGTTCGAATCCAATCGAGCCTACCAACGAACAAAATGAAGGGGTCCGGCAGCACAACTTGCCTACAGGCAACGCGGCTCGCCAAACATACAAACGCCACGCGGCAGCATCGCGTGGCGTTTTTCTTTTCCGGTCCGAAACAACGCATGAAGCCCCGATGCGTTGCGCGAATCGCGGCATCGCATTCTCTCCTGCGTCCCGACCTGCCATGCAACGGTCGCTGTACGGCGCGTAGAATCGTCTGCGCATCGACGTGGCGGCTTCGCCCATCGCCCGATTTCCACCGCATCAGAACAACCACGCGCGCTCCGCGCGACTGAGAGCACACGACCATGTCCGAGGTCACGACCGCCGGATCGTCCGCAAGCAACGACGAAATCGCCGCTTACGTCGGCAAGAATGCCGCCTGGTTCGAGCGCAAATGGGCGATCGCCGAAGCGCGCAAGAGCCGGCAGTCATGGAACTGGGCCGCGTGCTTCCTCGGCCCGGTCTGGATGGCGTATCGATGCATGTACTGGCAGGCGGCCGCCGTGCTCGCCGCCACGCTCGGCATCACGCTGGTCGAGCTGCTGTACTTTCCGAACTACTTCGAATCGAGCATGCTCGACCCGGTCACGATTGCGATCGCGGTCTCGCTCGGCTGGTGCGGGAACAGCCTCTACAAGCGGCACGTCGAACGCAGGATCGAAAAACTGCGCCCCAGCGCGACATCCCGCGAATCGTTGCTCACGCTGCTCGAAGCGCAAGGTGGCACGAACTGGCTGGCGGCGGCCGGTTTCGCCGTCGCGACGCCGCTGCTCGGCGTACTGATGTTCACCACCGTAGGCGCGATGTACTGATTGCTGTAGCCGGCGATCGGTGAAGCAGAAAGAAGAGGGCGGACGGCGCCGTCGCCATGCATCCGCATGGCATGCGGCGCCGGCTCGCGCCACCTTCAGCGCAGATGCTTCAATTTGTCAGGATTCCGCACGACATAGATCGCGACGATCTTGCCGTCGTCGATCTCCAGCGCGGTGGTCTGCAGCTTGCCATCCGCTTCCAGCGTGACGAATCCCGGCAGCCCGTTGATGAACCCGGCCCGCACGAGCTTCGACGCATGCGTCGCGAATAGCTCCGCCAGGTACGCGTGCACCTTCATCACGAGTTCGAAGCCGAACACCGGCTTGCCGGCCGCCGTGCGCTTGCCGCCGCCGTCGGAATGCAGGCTCACGTCCTCGGCGAGCATCGCGCCGAGCGCACGCATGTCGCCGCTGCGCGACGCCGCGAAGAACGCCTCGGCCAGCTCGATCCCGCGCTGCTTCTCGACATGAAACCGCGGCCGCGCCTCGCGCACGTGCGTTCGCGCCCGCGCGGCAAGTTGCCGGCACGCGGCCGCGTCGCGCTGGATCGTCGTCGCCACTTCGTCGAACTCGAGACCGAACACGTCGTGCAGCAGGAACGCCGCGCGTTCGAGCGGCGACAGCCGTTCGAACGCGAGCAGCAGCGGCAGCGTGACGTCGTCCTGTTCGTCTTCCTCGATGACCGGCTCGGGCAGCCAGGGGCCGATGTAGGTCTCGCGCTGGTGCCGCGCGGATTTCAGCTGGTCGAGGCACATGCGCATCACCATGCGGCGCAGGAACGCCTCGGGCACGCGCACCTCCGTACGGTCGACGTCCATCCAGCGGATGAACGCGTCCTGCACCACGTCCTCGGCATCCGCGACGGAACCGAGCATCCGGTACGCAACGCGGATCAGCGTGCGGCGCAGCGGGTCGAAGCTCGCCGCCGCATCGGCCCGTGCTTCGGCGCTGCCCGTGGCCGGGGCGTGGTCCGTCATCAGGCCACCATTTTCGCGGCGGCGGCCTTTGCATCGGCCGGCTCGATCCACAGCCCGAAGCCGACGGCGAGCCGGTTCCAGCCGTTGATCACGTTGATCATCAGCGTGAGTTTCACCTGTTCCTCCTGGCTGAAATGATCGTTCAGCGCCGCATAGGCCGCTTCATGCGCGGCGTGGCCCTCCGACAGCCGCGTGAGCGCCTCGGTCCAGCCGAGCGCCGCGCGTTCGCGGTCGGTATAGCAGGGTGCTTCGCGCCACGCGGCAAGCAAGTAGATGCGTTGCTCGGTCTCGCCGTGCTCGCGCGCCTCGGCGGTGTGCATGTTAATGCAGTTCGCACACGCGTTGATCTGCGACGCGCGGATCTTGACGAGCTCGATCAGCGTCGGCTCGAGGCTCCCGGCAGCGGCGACCGATACGGCCATCCAGTTCTTCATCAGCGCGGGGGCGGCGGCAAACGGATTGAGTTTCGCAGTCATGGTTCCTTCTCCTTTCGTGTGGGTTCCGGTGACATGACGAGCGAGCCCCCGCGCGTGTGACATCGACTCAGAAAATTTTTCGAATCACGCACGGATGGAGATCGCAAGCGAAGGGCCGAGCGATTCAACACCGTGCCAATGACCGTACACGACGGCGTTCGTCAGACAAACTCGCACGCCACGCGGCTGTCATGGGCCGTCAGTAGCACGCCGCGCAGGCTGGCATCCGGCAAAGCCCGCCCGGGCGGGCATCCCCGCGTCGTCACGCATCCGGCACATGCGCACCCGATGCTTTCATTTGTCTTTCTGTCGCGTTTCATCGGCATCCCGATTCGCAGCATTCACATTTCTGGACCATACTGTTCTGCACGGGCAGATGAAGTGACGCCGCATCCGCGGCCCGGCGCGCGCGCCGGCTGCCCGACGACGCAGCAGGTCGCACGTCAGCCGCGCGCATCATGCGCAAGGCTTTCCTTTTTCCGGCAACGCAACGCAGCGCATCGCGCCGTGGACGGTAAACCGATGAGCCTTCTTGCCTCGCAGCTTCAGCGCCGTTACCAGGACGTGCGCTCCCATAGCGTCGCGCTGACCGCGACGCTGTCCGCCGAAGACCAGGCCGTGCAGTCGATGCCCGACGCGAGTCCGACGAAATGGCATCTCGCGCATACGACCTGGTTCTTCGAAACCGTCGTGCTGATGCGCCGCGTGCCCGGCTACGCGCCGTTCGACGACGCGTTCCAGTTCCTCTTCAATTCCTATTACGAAGCGCTCGGCCCGCGACATCCGCGGCCGCAGCGCGGGTTGCTCACGCGCCCGTCGCTCGACGAGGTGCACGCGTACCGGCAATACGTCGACGACGCGATGCTGCGCGCGCTGGCCGGCGCCGATGCGGCGCTGCTCGACGCGATCGCGCCCGAGGTCGTGCTCGGCCTGCATCACGAGCAGCAGCACCAGGAACTGATCGTCACGGACATGCTGCATGCGTTCTCGTGCAACCCGCTGAAGCCGGCGTTCCGGCCGCGCAACGGGATGGACGGCGATGCGATGGCGACCGGCGACGCCGGCGCGCTGCGCTGGCTGCATCAGCCGGGCGGGCTCGTCGAGATCGGCCACGACGGCGACGCGTTCTCGTTCGACAACGAACGACCGCGCCACACGGCGCTCGTGCGGCCGTACGAAATCGCGAACCGGCTCGTGACGAATGCGGAATTCGCGGCGTTCGTCGCCGACGGCGGTTACACACGCCCCGAGTTCTGGCTGTCCGACGGCTGGGCCACGGTGCAGCGGGAAGGGTGGCAAGGGCCCGCGTACTGGATGCCCGACGACGACGATGCGGCCGCCACGCGCGTGCGGCGCACGTTCGGCCTGCACGGCATCGAGCCGCTCGCGCCGGACGCGCCGGTGTGCCACGTGAGCTTCTACGAAGCGGCCGCGTATGCGGAATGGGCCGGCGCGCGGCTGCCGACCGAATTCGAATGGGAAACCGCGTTTGCCGCCGAAGGTATCCGGCAGATGCTCGGGCACGTATGGCAGTGGACGCGCTCGTCCTACGAGCCGTATCCGGGCTTTCGGCCGCTCGCGGGTGTCGCGGCCGAATACAACGGCAAGTTCATGGTCGGCCAGCAGGTCCTGCGCGGCAGCAGCATCGCGACGCCGCCCGGGCACGAACGGCCGACGTACCGCAATTTCTTTCCGCCGGCGGCACGCTGGCAATTCACGGGAGTGCGACTTGCGCGAGACGTCTGAGCAGACGGCCACGAGCGGTGGCCAGCAACCCGCCCGCGATGCGCGGCCGAGCGCGTTCGAGCGCGACCTGATCGACGGACTGTCGCGCACGCCGCGCAGCATTTCGCCGAAATACTTCTACGATGCGGCCGGCTCCGCGCTGTTCGATCGCATCTGCGAACTGCCGGAGTATTACCCGACGCGCACCGAGCTCGGCATCCTGCGCGATCGCGCGGCCGAGATCGTGCGGCGCGTCGGCCCGCATGCGGAACTCGTCGAATTCGGCGCCGGCTCGCTCGAGAAGATCCGCGTGCTGCTCGACGCGTTCGCGGGCAACTATGCGAACGCGCCGGCACGCTATGTGCCGGTCGACATCTCGGCGGACTACCTGCACGGCGCGGCCGCGCGACTGCGGTCGGCCTATCCGTGGCTCGACGTCGCGCCGCTCGCGGCCGACTATACGAAGGCCGAGCAACTGGCCGCGCTGACCGCGACACCGGCGCGGCGCATCGGTTTCTTTCCCGGCTCGACGATCGGCAATTTCTCGCGGGAAGAAGCCGACGCGTTCCTGCGCGATGCCGCGCGGCTGCTGCGCGGTGGCGGCCTGCTGGTCGGCGTCGATCTCGTGAAGGACGAGCGCACGCTGCACGACGCGTACAACGATGCGCAGGGCGTGACCGCGCAGTTCAACCTGAACCTGCTGGTGCGCGCGAACGCGGAGCTCGGCGCGGACTTCGACATCGCTGCGTTCTCGCATTGCGCGTTCTACGACCGCGATCGGCAGCGCATCGAGATGCATCTCGTCAGCGACGTCGCGCAAACCGTGCACGTGCGCGGCCATGCGTTCCGCTTCGAAGCCGGCGAGCGCATCCATACGGAGAACTCGCACAAGTTCACGATCGACGGCTTCCAGGCGATCGCGCGCCGCGCCGGGTTCGAGCCCGATACCGTGTGGACCGACGCGGACAACCTGTTCAGCGTGCACTGGCTGCGCAGCGTCGACGACATCCGCGCTTGACCCGCGCGTTGGCGAACCGCTCGCGCCGCGCGGTGCGGGCGGTTCGCATCCCGCGCACGCCGGCCGGCCCGATCGAATCGCCCGGTTTCGTGCCGAAACGCCCTTTTTACCGGTGCGATGCACCGTCGCAACGGTGTTTCGAGTGCGGCCTCTCCCTTGTCCCGCAAGGGTTTGCGGCTCTTCGTAAACGTCCGTTACCGGTCTCGCATACCCGTTTCACCTGTGTCCGTGCCCGGTGCCTAGACTCCGAACCGTATTCACATGACGCACGACACGTGCAGGGAGTCGCGAGATGAGCAAGAAACTTATTCTCGGTGCAGTTCTCGGTGTAGCGGCGCTGGCAGCTTCGGGCGTCGCGTCGGCCCACGTCGACCTGTCGGTCGGCATCGGCGTGCCGGGCGTCTACGCGGCGCCGGCACCGGTCTACGTCGCGCCGCCGCCGCCCGTCATGTACGCGCCGATCGGCTACCGCGATGACGGCTGGCGTGGCGATGGCTGGCGCCAGCGCGAATGGCGCGAACACGAGTGGCGCCGCCGTGAATGGCGCGAGCACGAGTGGCGTGACCGCGGCGGCTGGCGCGGCGGCCGCTGGGACTGAGCGGCCCGGTTGATTGCCACGAGAGGAGAGTGACAACATGAAACCCATTCGACACATCAGCGTGTATGCCGCGGCCGCTGCCGTGGCGCTCGCAACGATCGGCAACGCGCACGCGGCGGGCTGCATGAAGGGGGCGGTGGTCGGCGGGGTCGCCGGCCACTACGCGGGCCACCACGCGGTCGTCGGTGCGGTCGGCGGCTGTGTCGTCGGCCACCACATGGCGAAGAAGCAGGCGCAGGAGCAGGCCGCTCAGCACCGGGCGGCCGCGCAGGGCACGCAGCCGGCGCAATAAGACTTCATCACCGGGGCGGCGCCGAGGCGCCGCCACCGCCTGTTTCGTTTCCCGTTCACGCAGGACCCGGATTGATCCGACGAATGCGCGCCACGCGCGCCGTTACGATCATTTACAACGTCGTGCGGCGCGAATTTTGCGCGTTCATAGAATGCAGTCACACGAACGCGCTCCAGGGAGTACCAGATGAAACAGCAACGATATCTGTTCGTATTGACGGCCGCGCTGCTCGCGCTCGGCTCGGTGTCCGCGTACGCGGCGGCCGGCGGCAATGGCGGTGGCAACGGCGGCGGTCATGGCGCTGGCGGCTCGGGCGGCAACGCGGGCGGCATGTCCGGCGGCCACATGAGCGGTCAGGCGCTGAGCAACTCGAACGGCATGCGCGCGGGCGACCGCGACAAGGGCCTGTCGCGCGCAGCCGACCGCTCCGACACGATCGCCGACCGCGCCGGCGTGCAGCCGGGCCGCGGTCATACGCACGGGCATGCGCCAGGCCATACCGCGCATGCGTCGACGTCCGCGCATCGTTCGCATCACAACGCATTCGGCCGCACGCTGTAAGCACGGCGCACGCATGCGGGAAAAGGGAGAAGGGCGCTTCGGCGCCCTTTTTTCATGGCGGAAACGCAACGCCCCTGTTGCGCCGGAAGCTTGAGCCGACCCGATTTGCAACCAGCCGTAACCGCATGGCGCGCAGGCGAGAATACGGATCGCCTTCAAGCGGTCGGCAAAAGCGGAATCGATACGCGGCGCGCGCGTCGCAACGGCACCCGGCACGATCGACCGACGCAGAAAAAGGGCGGCTCGCCGCCGCCCTTCGTCTTACCGCCCGGCGCCCGCCGGCGGCACCGCAGGCTCGAACAACGCGTCGGCCTGCCGCACGCGCACGAAGCGCGCCGCGCCGTCGCCGTCCACCAGCGCGCGGAAATGCGCTTCGCCGCACGCGAGCTTCGCGCGTTCGTGCTCGCTCGGCACCTGGCCGTCCGCATTCGGCGTATCGACGACGAAGTACAGCCGCTCGCCGCCGTCCTGTTCCGCGAGCACGGCCCAGTCGGGGTGATAGCTGCCGAGCGGTGTCTGCACGCGGAACCACGCAGGCAGCTTCGCGTACAGCTTCACGCCGTCGTGCGCCTCGAGCGCGTCGGCGAACGCGCGCTCCGCGTCCGTCTCGCACACGACCGCTTCGTGAATCGACTTCCGCGCATCGGGCCGCAGGTTGCGCAGATAACCGGTCAGCGCCTCGCTCTCGAACGATTCGAGCGCATGCACGTGGCGCTCGCCGAGCTTGCGGTACGCGATGCCCGCGACGAGCGCGTGGCGCTTGCAGCGGTTGATCGCCTCGGCCGCGACCGCGATGAACTGCTGCGGATTCACGCGGAAATCGTCGAGCCGGCCGCTGTCGGCCAGGATCGTCGCGAGCGAACGGCGCGTGAGCTGCGTGCGGTCCTGCAGCTCGGTGAGCAGGTCGGGCAGCGGCAGCTCGCCTTCGTCGATCAGCACCGTGCCGGCGCCGGCCACCTCGATCGCCTCGATGCCGGCCTTGCCGATGTCGATCTCGGCCTTGCGCCACTGCAGCCGCGCACGCGCGATGTCCGGCGCATCGCGCAAGGCGGCCGCGCAGTCGCGCACGAGTTTCGCGTTGTCGAACTCGACGCGGTACACGGTGCGATGGCGAATCCGGTCCCACAGCGACCGGAAATCCTCGCCGAACACGACGGCCTTGCCCGACGCATCGCGCCGCAACGCGATCGCGCGGCGCTCGTCGGCGTTGCGCACCGTGAAGCGGCCCGACAGCTTGCGCAGCGTCGCGACGATCGGCGCCCGCAGCCTCTCGAACGCCTCGGGCAGCACCAGCGCGCTCTGGCGCAGTGCATCCTTCAGCCGGTCGAGCACCTTGCCCTGCGCGTCGACGTAGCCCTGCTCATGCAGGTGGTTCCACAGCACGCGCGACAGCTCGATGCCGAGCGCGTGCGCGGGCCCGTCGGCTTCCTGCACGGGCAGCGCCGCGAACTGGTGTTCCTCGACGATCCCGAAACGGATGCCCGTATCGGCCTCGATTTCCTTCTGCAGGTTTTCCGCGAACGACTCGTAGCGCTCGGTCGCGATCACGGTGAGCGTGTTCACGCCCGCGTCGCGCACGCGTTCGCCGTCCTGGTCGACCGCGAGGCGCAGCCCGCGGCCGAGCGTCTGGCGGCGCTCGCGCTCGGTCTGGATGTCGCGCAGCGTGCAGATCTGGAACACGTTCGGGTTGTCCCAGCCTTCCTTCAGCGCCGAGTGCGAGAAGATGAACTTCAGCGGCGTGTCGAACGACAGCAGCGCTTCCTTCTCGCGCATGATCAGGCCGTACGCGCGCTCCGCGTTCTCGCGCGCCGCCGCGCTGCTTTCGCTCGTGTCGGTCCAGCCGCCCTTGCGGTCGATCGAGAAGTAGCCGTTGTGCGCGCGCCCGACTTCGAGCGCGACGTCGACGCCGTCGAACAGCGCACGGTAGGCCGGCACGCGTGCCGCGCGCGCATATTCCTCCTCGAAGATCAGCGCGTAGTCGCCCTTCACGGGCATGCCGTTCTCGTCGTAGCGGCGATAACGCTCGACCGAATCGACGAAGAACAGCGACAGCACCTTCACGCCGCGCTCCGCGAGGCGCAGCTCCTTGTCGAGATGCTCGCGGATCGTGCGGCGGATCATCTCGCGCTGCACGGCGAGCGTGTCGATGTCGCCGAACGCCTCGCCGAGCGACAGGAACGCCTCGCCTTCCGGATGGTGCAGCTCGACGTACTCGGCACCCTTCACCGCGTGCACTTCGCCGATCCGCAGCCCCGCATACAGCGCGCGCCGGGTCAGGCGTTCGAGATCGTCGCCGTCGGTGACCGTCACGATCTGGCGCTTCACGCCGGCCGCGGTCGCGACGTCGAGCTCGACGCGCGCGCTGATCGCACCGCGCCGGTTCGACACGCCGACGAGCCGCACGTACGGCTTGTTGTGCGCATCCTCGACGATCGCCGACGCGATCTCGATCTGCTTGACGAGCTTGCGCTCGTACGCGTCGACCGCGTCGAGCCGGTACACCATGTGGTGACGGTCGACGTGCGTGGCCGAGTAGCGCAGCGTGCAGAGCGGCGCCATCGCGGCGAGCGCTTCGCGGCCGCGCCCTTCGAGCCCGCCGTCGACGCTCTGCGGCTCGTCGACGATCACGATCGGCCGCGTCGCGCGGATCAGGTCGATCGGTTTCTCGCCGCCGGTCTTCTCGCTGTCCTTGTAGAGGTTGTTGATTTCCTTCTTGTTGATCGCGGCAACCGTCATCACCATGATCTGGATCGCCGCGCTCGCCGCGAAGTGGCGCACCTGGCCGAGCTTCGCGGAGTCGTACAGGAAGTAGTCGTACGGCACGCCCGCGTACAGCGCGCGGAAGTGATCCTCGGTGATGGACAGCGTCTTGTGCACGCCTTCCTTGATCGCGATCGACGGCACGACGATCACGAACTTCGTGAAGCCGTAGCGGCGGTTCAGCTCGAAGATCGTGCGCAGGTACACGTAGGTCTTGCCGGTGCCGGTCTCCATCTCGACGGTGAAGTCGCGCGAGCCGGGCAGGCCGGACGGCGGCAGCCCGCCGCGTAGCTGCACGTCGGCGAGATTGCGCGCGAGCGCGTCGTCGGTCAGCGACAGCCGGTTGCCGACCCCTTGCTCCGACACCGCGAAGCCGAGCGAGCCTTGCGCCGCGGCCGTCGTGCCGGGCGCGGCGTTCGCGAGCACGCTGAAGTCGCCGCGATACGATTCCTGGCCGCGAAACAGGTCGCAGACGGCGTCGATCGCCTCGCGCTGGTAGTCGAGATCCGCTTCGAAATGCAGCCGCATCACAGGCTCCGCACGCGCTTCACGCCGTGCTGTTCGAGCAGCGCGGCGAGATTGAGCTTCGCGACGTCGTCGACGAAGCCGCTGTCGCGGAACAGGCACGTGACGTCGCGCGTCGCGCCGGTTGCGTCGAGCAGGTCGACGATGCCGTCGGCGAGCGGGCCCGCGTCGTCGCGCGCGATGCGCGCATCGAAGCACGCGACGATCGCGCGGCCGATCAGGTGCACGGTCTTGCCCGCCACCTGGTGATGCTCGACCGGCGTGCACAGGTCGAGGCCGAGCTTCAGCGTCAGCTCGGCGAGCAGGTCGTCCTCGGTGCGGCCGGTCTTCACGTGCTCGACGGATGCGAAAAGGGCGTGGTCGAAATCGTCGCGGCGCGGATCCCACTCGATCACGTTGGTGGTGTCGAGCCGGTACACGCGAAAGCCCAGGTCGCCATAACTTTCCGGATAGTCGCGCGCGACCTGCTGCGCGGCGCGGCGCAGGCGCTCCTTGGTCACTTCGGCGAGCGTCAGCGGCTTTTTCAGCTTCGCGCAGAAATCGGCGGCCGCCTGCTGCGTCTTGTCGCGGCGGTCGAGCGCCTCGGGCAGCTGCACGAGGATGTAGCGGCGCGCGCCGCCGTCGGTGGCGTTCACCTGCATCACCGCGTGGCCGGTCGAGCCGGAGCCCGCGAAGCAGTCGAGCACGATGTCGTCGCCGCGCGTGCACCAGCCGATCACGGCCGCCGCGAAATCGACCGGCTTCGGCAGGTCGAACGGGATGCCGAGCGTCTTCAGGAGCGCGTCGTCGGAGCCGGCGAACGGCAGCACCGACGGCACGTTCTCGTACATGTTCTCGTCGAGGTAGTAGATCCGCTGCGGCTGCGTGGTCTCGTCCGCGCCGAATTCGATCTGGCCGCGCTCGATCAGCGCCTGCATCGTCGCGGGCGGGTTGCGCCAGCCGCGCGCGGGCATCGCGCACGGCTTGCCGGTGACCGGATGGATCAGCGGCGTGAAATACTCTTCCGGCGCCTTCTTCTTGTTCGGCCAGGCCATCGACACGAGGCGGTACACGCGGCCTTCCTCCGACAGCCGGTCATACATCACTTCGCCGCCGGACAGGTTGGTCTGCGCCTTCATCCACGCGCGATACGCCTTCTGCGCGTCCTTCGCGTTGCCGCTGCGGTACATGGCGTCGTGCGCGGCATCGAGCATGCGCTGGGCGTTGCGCTTCGGGCGCTTGAGCGGCGCGCGTTCGAGCAGCGTCTCGGCGTTGCGCGCGAACAGCACCAGCGATTCGTGCTGGTATGCGACGCCGCGCGCGTCGCCCTTCGGATTGCGCTTGTCCCACACGGCCACGCCGAGCTCGTTCTCCTCGCCGAAGATCTCGCGCAGCATCAGCACGAGCGCATGCACTTCATGCTCGTCGATGTGCACCGCGATCAGCCCTTCGTCGGACAGCAGCGCGTGCGCGAGCTTCAGGCGCGGATACATCATGTTCAGCCAGTCGGTGTGGAACCGGCCGTTCGCCTCGGTGTTGGTGCTGCGCTTCACGCCGCCCTGGGTCTGCCCGGTCATCGCCAGGTAGTGGCGGATGCTGTCGCTGAAGTCGTCCGGATAGACGAAATCGCTGCCGGTGTTGTACGGCGGGTCGATGTAGACGAGCTTCACCTTGCCGGCATAACTCTTGTGCAGCAGCTTCATCACGTCGAGGTTGTCGCCCTCGATCACGAGGTGGCGCGTGTCGTCCCACGCGACGCTGTCGTCGGGGCAGGGCCGCAGCGTGCCGGTCGACGGCGTGAGCGCGGCCTGGCGCGCGCTGCGCTTGCCGTGCCAGTGGAAGCCGTAGCGCTCGTCGGCGTCGCCGACCGTGCGTTCGCCGACCAGCGCCTTGAGCACGTCGACGTCGACCGACGCGCCGTCCGGCCCTTCGGTCACGAGTTCGGGGAACAGCGCCTTCAGGCGCGCGACGTTGTCGGCGGTGAAATCCGTCGACATCGCCTGCGGGCTGGCCGCATCGAGTTTCTGCATCGTCTTTTCCATCGGAGCCCGGCCGCGCGCGCCAGGACGTCGGGCGCGCTCACGGCACCGGCGGCAATGGCCACCCGGGCAAACCCGAAACGCTAGCGAGTCGGTCGGCGCAGGTCAAGCGCCGATGTGGGCCGAGCGCGCGGGCATCGGCCGCGATCGCCCGCCGGACGGGCCGCCAGCGGAATCGGGCCGGTTGTCGCACGCAGCGGCCGGCGGCCGTGCCGCGGGCGTTCAGCGGCGCGCTGGAAAGCACGAAAAAAAGGGCACGGTTGGCGTCTGGCGCCGGCGTGCCCGCATGGAGAATCCCGGATGGAGGGTGCGGCGGGGCCCGGCAGGCCCCGCCCGGATGGCCGGCGCTCCGATCAGAAGCGCGTGCGGATGCCCGACGTCAGTTCGAGCTGGTTCTTCGCGCCGAACGTCGACGACACCGTGTAGCCGCCGTGCAGCTTCATGTAGTCGCCGGCCAGGTACACCTCGGTGCGCTTGCTCAGGTGATAGAACACCGACCCGTAGATCGTCTCCTTGAAGCCGTTGGCGACGCCGTTGGTCAGGCTGAACGCGCCGAGGTTCGCGTTCGGCGTGAAGCCGTCCGCGTTGTTCGCGGCATTCTTGACGCGCATCTGCTGGTAGCCGAGCTCGTAGTCGAGCGCGCCCGGCGGCGCCACCTTCACCGACACCGTCCACGAATCGTCGTGGCGCTGGCCGAGCGAGCCCTGGTCGCCGTTGTAGCGGAAGTAGCCGGCATTCAGGCGCACGATGCTGAACGTGTAGTTGCCGCCGACCGAGAACGTCTGGTTCCGGAAGCCGTTGTGGTTCACGTGGTTGTAGAAGCCCGACACGTTGAACGGCCCGCCGTTGTAGCCGAGCGCGGCCTGGTACGCGGAGCCGGTCGCGAACGAGGTCGAGTTGCTGAACTGGTAGCCGGCGCTCGCGAAGATGCCGTTGCTGAACAGCTTCTTCCACGCGATGCCGTTGTTGTAGCGCGTACCGGTCGGGCCGGCCGCGTAGAAGATCATCTGCTTGAAGTTGTTCGAGTTGGTCCAGCCGCCTTCCTCGGTCGACAGCTTCGCGGAACCGTACGGGTCGCCGTAGATCGCGGCGGAATCGCGCGCGATCGTGTTCTGGAAGCCGGCCGTCAGCTTGCCGAAGCGCTCGTCCTCGACACCCACCCATGCGTCGCGGTCGAAAATCTGGCCTTCGTCTTCCATCTGGCCGTTCGCGACCACGAATTCGCTTTCGAGGCGGAAGATGACCTTGGTGCCGCCGCCGATGTCTTCGGCGCCGCGCAGGCCCCAGCGGCTGCCGCTGAACCAAGGCTCGCCTTCGTTGCCCATCCCGATCACGTGATTGCCGTTCGCGTCGGCGTGGGTCCGGTAGGTCGGAAAGCTCAGGTCCATCAGCCCGTAGAGCTGCACGCTCGACTGCGCATGCGCCTGGGTGCCGGCACACAGGCCGGCCGCCGCGATGGAAAGGGCAAGGGTTTTTCGTTTCAAGATCGTCTCCTCCGAGCTGCCGCATTGAAATCTGGTCGTTGGCAGTACGTAATGTATGCCTATGCCGACTCTTGCCGGCCACAGCGAGAGGGCCGACGCGTAGCATCGTAGAGCGTGCAATCCTTCACGACGCTTTCCCGGACGCAACAATCGGATCGGTGAAAACACCGAACGCGCGACCATCACGGATCGGGCGGGCGCGCGCAAGCGGGCCTGCCGGGCATCCGGCTGGCCTGGTCAACCTTTCGTGCTACGAATCGACGTTTCGTGCGACGGGAGCGCGCCCGTCAGTCCTGCGTGCTCTTCATGCGCAGGATGTAACCGAGCCCGCGCAACGTGATGATTTCGGCCGTGCTGCCCGCGAGATGCTTGCGCAGCCGGTGGATGTAGATGTCGATCGCGTCGGCGCTCGGCTCGTCGTCGAGCGCGAACACGCTGTCCATCAGCCGCGCCTTCGACACCGTCTTGTTCTGCTGCAGCATCAGCGTTTCGAGGATCGCATGCTCGCGGCGGCGCAGCGCCAGCACCGTTTCGCCGCAGCGGAATTCGCGCGTGCCGAATGCGTAGACGAGGTCGCCGCACACGAGCTGCGTCGTGCCGACGCCGGCCTGCCGGCGGATCAGCGCGCGGATTCTCGCGACGAGTTCGCGCGACTCGAACGGCTTCACGACGTAATCGTCGGCGCCCGCGCCGAAGCAGTCGACCTTGTCGTCGACCGAACCGTGCGCGGTCAGCATCAGCACCGGCACGTTGTCGTTGCGGCGCCGCAGCCGCGCGAGCACCTCCTTGCCGCTGATGCCGGGCAGCCGCATGTCGAGCAGCACGGCGTCGTAGCGTTCGGTCTTCAGCACGGTGTCCGCGCGTTCGCCGTCGCCGACGCAGTCGACCGCGAAATCCTCGCCGCGCAGCAGGTTCACGATCCAGTGCGCGAGTTCGGCGTTGTCTTCGACCAGCAGGAGTTTCATGACGGCTTTCTCTTCAATCGTAGGCGGGCAGCCGTACGGTCACGACGATACCGCGATTGCCGGGCCCCGGCGCAAGCGACGCGCTGCCGCCGTGCGCCTGCGCGATCTCGCGCACGATCGCGAGGCCGAGGCCCGAGCCCTCGGTGTCGGCCGACACGCGGTAGAACCGCTTGAACACGTGCGGCCGCGCTTCGGCCGGGATGCCGGGGCCGTTGTCGACCACGTCGAGCACGACCGCGTCGCCGTCGCGCCGCGCGCAGACGGTCACGCAGCCGCCCGGCTGCGTGTAGCGCACCGCGTTGTCGACGAGGTTCGTCACCAGCGCGGTCAGCAGGCTGTCGCTGCCGGCGACGTCGAGCCGCTCGCCGAGATCGGCCCCGAGGTCGATGTCGCGCCGCTGCGCAAGCACGATCGTCTCCTCCAGCACGCTCGACACCACGGCCGCGAGATCGACGCGATGGGTCAGGAGCGTCGACGGCGTCGCTTCCGCATGCGCGAGCAGCAGCAGCTTGTCGGTCACGTCGGCCATCTTGCGGCTGCTGCGCTGCATGCTGTCGAGCACCGCCGCCAGCTCAGGATCGTCGTGCCCGCGCTGCTGCGCATACTGGATCTGCGTATCGAGCACCGCGATCGGCGTGCGCAGCTGGTGCGCCGCATCCGCGATGAAGCGGCGCTGCGTGGCGGTGTGCATGTTGAGCCGCGCGATGCACTGGTTGATCGCGTCGACGATCGGCCGCAGTTCGTGCTGCAACCGCTCGGGGCGGATCGGCTCCAGCTCCATCGGCCCGCGGTCGGCCACGTCGTCCTTCAGCTTCATCAGCGGACGCAGCTCGAACGTGAGGCCGAGAGTCACGAGCACCACCGCGAGCACCAGCATCAGCGACAGCCGCACGAGCTGCGGCCGCCAGATCGTCGCGACCATCGCGCCGTGCGAGCGCGTCGTCTTCGCGACGACCACCGTGACCGTCTCGACCTGTCCCTCGTCGTACAGCTGGCGATCGTAGGCCACCGCGCGCAGCGGCACGCCGTCGAGCGACGTGTCGTACAGCGTCGGCTCGACGCCGTGCCGCGCGGGCAGCTCGAGCGCCGGATTGCCGGCGAGCAGGCGCTCGTGGCCGTCGATCACCTTGTAGAACACCGAATCGCCCGACGGCGACTCGAAGATCTCCAGCGCGGCCGGCGGCACGTCGGCCATCGGCCGTCCGTTGCGCCATTCGACGTCCTCGCCGATCGTGCGCGCCGATGCGACGAGCGCGCTGTCCTGCACGAGCCCGGCCGTGGTCCGCGCGGTGTCGTACGACATCGCGCCCGCGATCAGCACGAACACCGCGAGCGGCAGCAGCAGCCACCACAGCAGCCGCCCGCGCAGGCTGTGCGCCATCCCGTTGTGCTCCTTCTCCGCAATGCCGAACCGCGCCGGGGTCGCCGGCGCGGTCGGAAGTGTCATGTCAGGCGTGCACCGGCGGCGTTCAGAACGCCGCGGGCCGCCACTTCAACAGCCGCTTCTCGAGCCAGGTCAGCAGGTAGTCGGCGGCCAGCGCGACCACGGCCAGCACGATCATCGCCGCGAACACGCCGCTCGCGTTGAACGCGCCCTGGGCGGTGGAGATTAGCAGCCCGATGCCCTGCTTGGAACCCAGGAATTCGCCGACCACCGCGCCGACCAGCGCGAAGCCGAAACTCACGTGCAGGCTCGCGAGAATCCAGCTCAGCGCGGACGGGATCACGACGGCCGTGGTGATCTGCCGGCGCGACGCACCGAGGATCTGCGCATTCGCGATCAGGTAGCGGTCGGCTTCGCGCACGCCCTGGAACGCGTTGCCGAACACGACGAAGAACACCATCACGACGGCCAGCGCGATCTTCGACGCCATCCCGAGGCCGAGCGCGATCACGAAGATCGAGCCGAGCACGACGCGCGGGATCGAGTTCGCGATCTGGATGTACAGGCCGAACACGTCAGCCATCAGCTTGTTGCGGCCGAGCACGATCCCGCAGATCACGCCGGCGACCGAGCCGATCACGAAGCCGATCCCGGTTTCCTCGAGCGTGACCCATACCTGCGTGAGCAGCGGGCCCTGCGACGTGCCGTTCACGAACCAGTCGCGGATCTGCTCGAAGATCAGCGACGGCATCGAGAAGAAGAACGGATCGATCCACTTGAGCCGCGCGGCGAGTTCCCACCCGCCCAGCACGACGACCAGCACGGCGATCCGCAGCGTGACGATCAGGTTGCGCCGGCGTCGCAGCCGGCGTTGCGCGGCGCGCTCGTCGTCCTCGAGCGTCGTCGCCGGAATGGCGGTGGGGGGAAGCGTCATGTCGGTCATGCTCCTGTCCTTGCTGTCCTTGCTGTCCTTGCCGTGCGGCGTATGCGTCAGCCGATCTGCACTTCTTCGCGCAGGTCGTGCCAGATGTCCTTGGAAATTTCGATGAAGCGCGTGTCGTAGCGGATCTCCGACGTGACGCGCGGGCGCGGCAGGTCGATCTCGTACACGCGCTTGAGCGTCGCGGGGCGCGCGGTCAGCACGAACACGCGGTCGGCGAGCGCGATCGCCTCTTCGAGATCGTGCGTGACGAACACGACCGAGCCCTTGTTCGCGGACCAGAGCTGCAGCAGCTCGTCCTGCATCAGCGTGCGCGTCTGCATGTCGAGCGCGGAGAACGGCTCGTCCATCAGCAGGATTTCCGGCTGGTTGATGAAGGTCTGCGCGAGCGCGACGCGCTTCCTCATCCCGCCGGACAACTGGTGCGGGTAGTGCTTCGTGAACTTGTCGAGTCCGACCTTGCGGATCCATTCCTCGGCCTGCGCATACGCGACGTCCTTCGAGCGGCCGCGAAACAGCGGGCCCGCCGCGACGTTGTCGATCACGTTGCGCCACGGGAACACCGCGTCGGCCTGGAACACGAAGCCGATGCGCGGGTCGATCCCGTCGACCGGACGGCCCATCACGCGCACTTCGCCCGACACGGGCTTGAGCAGCCCGGTGATCAGGTTCAGCGTCGTGGACTTGCCGCAGCCGGTCGGCCCGACGATCGCGATGAACTCGCCGCGCGCGACGCTCATGCTGAAGTCGCGCAGCGCGACGGTGGCCTTGCCTTCCGGCGAAATGAAGCGGCACGACACGTTGCGAAACTCGATCGCCGGTGTGCTCGGGGAGACTGCCTGGTTCATCGCATTCGTCCTGCGGGTGAAGAGGGCGTCGCAGCGTGGCGACGCCGGGCCGGCCAGCCGGACCGGAACGGGGAGCGCACGGCGGCGGGATCGCCGCCGCCGGCGCCGCGCGTTACTTCGCGTTCACGAAATCGTTCGTGAAAGTGCGCGCGAGGTCGATGTGCTTGCCCTTCACCGACGGGTTGAACGCGGACAGCACCTTCAGCACGGTCGCCGGGCCGTCGGCCGGCATCCTGCCGTCGGCCGTATACATCGGCAGCGACGCCTTCAGCGCGGACACGTACAGCACCTTGTCCTTCTGGTAGTCGGCCGGCATCTTCGCGGCGATGTCCTCGGCGCTGTGCGTGTGGATGAACTGCATCGTCTTCGCGAACGCGTGCGCGAGCTTGGTCGCTTCCGCCTTGTGCGCATCGGCCCACGCGGACTGCACGTACAGGCTCGCGGCCGGGTAGGTGCCGCCGAGCGCGGCGCGCGTGCCTTCCAGCGTGCGCAGGTCGACCAGCACCTTCGCGTCGCCCATCTTCTCGAGCGCGGACACCGTCGGCTCGGTCGTCATGCCGGCATCGATGCGGCCCTGCTTGATCGCGGCGATGAAGCTCGCGTCGGCGCCGACCGGCAGCATCGTGTACTGCGTCGACGGCACGCCGTGCTGCAGTGCAAGGTATTGCGTGAGGAAGCTCGTCGACGAGCCGAGGCCCGTCACGCCGAGCGTCTTGCCCTTCGCGTCGGCCATCGACTTGAACGTCGGCGCGGCCTTGGTCGACACCATCTCGACTTCGCCCGGCACCTGGCCGAACACGGCGATCGCCTTCACGTCCTTGCCCTTGCTCTGCAGGTCGATCGTGTGGTCGTAGAAGCCGACGACGCCCTGTACGGCGCCCGCCAGCAGCTCGTTCTCGGCGTCGACGCCGGCCGGCTGCGACAGCAGCTCGACATCGAGCCCTTCGGCCTTGAAGTAGCCGAGCTCCTGCGTGAGCCGCGCGGGCAGGTAGATCAGCTTCGCGATCCCGCCGACCATGATCGTGATCTTGCCGCCGTCGTCGGCGAAAGCGGGGTGAGCGGCAAGCGCGCAGCTCAGGCTGGCTGCCACGGCGAGGGTGCGCAGGATGGGTCGCATCGGGTCGTCTCCGTTCGTTGTATTCGTCTGGCGCGATGCGTGCTGCATCGTCACGACGAGTATAGGGACGCGAAACCTTCCGCTACCTTTCGCGGGCCGGCGATTCCTTTAGGGGTTTTCCAGCAACGGGAGCCGGATGCGGCTAGCGCCAGCCGGTCAGCGTCCGCCCCATCGCATCGAGCCCCATGTCGAACAGGTGCGACACGAACGGCACGAGGTTCGGGATCATCAGTTGCACGAGCAACAGCCCGACGAGCATCGTGACGGGGAAGCCGACCTGGAATACGCCGATCTGCGGCGCCGCGCGGTTCAGGATGCCGAGCGCGAGGTTCGCGATCAGCAGCGCGGTGACGACCGGCAGCGCGAGCAGCAGCCCCATCTCGAACACGGTCGCGCCGAACGCGGCGAGCGTGCGCCAGCCGGGCGCGTGCAGCAGGTCGGCCGACACCGGCAGCGACTGGAACGATGCGGCGAGCGCCGCGAACACCTGCAGGTGGCCGTCCACCGCGAGGAACGCGAGCATCGCGATCGCGTTCAGGAAGCGGCCCAGCACCGGTGTCGCCCCGTTCGAATGCGGATCGAAGAAAGTCGCGAAACCGAGCCCCATCGACAGCCCGATGAAGTCGCCGGCCGCCTCGACGGCCGCGAACACGAGCTGCATCGTGAAGCCCATCGCGATGCCGATCAGGAACTGCGTGACGACGATCCAGATGCCCTGCGCGGAGAACACGGTGACGTCCGGCATCGCGCCGAGCGTCGGCGCGACGACCAGCGCCATGAACGCGGCAATGCCGATCTTCACGCGCACGGGCACCGACGCGTGGCCGACGACGGGCGCCGTCGCGACGAGCGCGAGCATCCGCACGAACGGCCACAGGAAGGCGGTGAGCCAGCCGTTGAGCTGCGCGTAGGTAACCGAGAACATGGCCGCCGGGCGGTGCGCGCGGCTCAGCCGGCGCCGAGCGTCGCGACGTGCAGCAGCGTCTGGCGCAGGTAGTCGAGCATCGTCGTCAGCATCCACGGGCCGGCGATCACGAGCGTCGCGGCGACCGCGAGCAGCTTCGGGATGAACGACAGCGTCGATTCGTTGATCTGCGTCGCGGCCTGGAACAGGCTCACGACGAGGCCGACCACGAGCGCGACCAGCAGCAGCGGGGCCGCGAGCAGCAGGCCGATCATCATCGCCTGGTGCGCGAGGGTCATCACTTGTTCGGGCGTCATCGCGCGAATCCTCCGCCGCTTACGTGAAGCTCTGCGCGAGCGAGCCGATCAGCAGCTGCCAGCCGTCGACCAGCACGAACAGCATCAGCTTGAACGGCAGCGACACGGTGGACGGCGACACCATCATCATCCCCATCGACATCAGCACGCTCGCGACGACCATGTCGATGATCAGGAACGGGATGAAGACCGTGAAGCCGATCTGGAAGCCGGTCTTCAGTTCGCTCGTGACGAACGCGGGCACCAGCAGCGACAGCGGCACGTCCTCGGGGCCCTGCATCGGCGCGGCCTTCGAGATCTTCGCGAACAGCGCGAGATCGGTCTCGCGGGTCTGCTTCAGCATGAAGGTCTTGAACGGCGCGACGCCGCGCTGCACGGCCTGCTCCATCGGCATCGAGCCGTCGGAGAACGGCTTGTAGCCGTCGTTGTACGCACGGTCGAGCACCGGCGACATCACGAAGAAGGTGAGGAACATCGCGAGGCCGACGAGCACCTGGTTCGGCGGCGTCGTCGCGGTGCCGAGCGCCTGGCGCAGCAGCGACAGCACGATGATGATGCGCGTGAAGCTCGTCATCATCAGCAGCATCGCCGGCAGGAACGACAGCATCGTGAGCAGCAGCATCGTCTGCACGCTCAGCGAATAGGTGGTGCCGCCGTGCGGGCCCGGGCTCGCGTTGAACGCGGGCAGGCCGTTCGCCTGCGCGCAGGCGAGCGCCGGGGCGAGGCAGAGGATCAGCACGGGCGCGACGCGCGCCGCGCGACGCAGGAATGCGTGTTTCATCGGAATGCGGAGACGGAAAGAGGGCGCGGCGCCATGTCAGCGGTCCTTGCCGCGACCGAGGCGCTTCACGGCTTCGCCCGCGAGCGCGTCGCGGAACCGCGAGCCGAACGTGCCGGGCAGGCCGCCGTCGGACGGGTTGCCGCCGGCGGGCGCGTCGGCCGAAGCCGGCGCCGTTGCAGTGGCCGAAGCCGAGCCGGCCGGCAGCGAATGCAGCAGGCGCACGCTGCCCGGCGCGACGCCGAGCACGAGCCAGGTGTCGCCGATCTCGACGATCGTCGCGTTTTCCTTCGCGCCGACCGCGACGCTCGACACGACCTTCAGCGGGCCGCCGCGCCGCGCGGGCTGGAAGCCGAAGCGGCGCGCGAGCCACGCGCATGCGAACACGAGGCCGATCACGACCGCGAGCCCGACGAGCGTCTGCAGCACCGCGCCGATGCCGAGCGACGGCGCGGCCGAGCCGACCATCACGCTCGATGCGATCGAGCCGGCATGGTTCACCGCGTTCATGTCGGCGGCCCCGGCCGGCGTGCACGCGAGCGATGCGGCGACGGCAGGCGCCGCCGCTGCAATCGCGTTGCGCACGCGGCGGCCGGGCTTCACGACGGTCATCGATTCAGCTTCCGGATGCGTTCGGCCGGCGTGATGATGTCGGTCAGGCGGATGCCGAACTTGTCGTTGACGACCACGACCTCGCCCTGCGCGATCAGGCAG
The DNA here is from genome assembly GCF_055810675.1 of Burkholderia sp. YHN3-13. NCBI lineage: Bacteria > Pseudomonadati > Pseudomonadota > Betaproteobacteria > Burkholderiales > Burkholderiaceae > Burkholderia > Burkholderia sp. YHN3-13. Next base: position 28,645 of record NZ_JBVVNQ010000015.1, read on the forward strand.
CCGTTCACGAGCACGTCCATCGGCTCGCCGGCGAGGCCGTCGAGCTCGACGACGGAACCCTGCGCGAGCTGCAGCAGGTTGCGGATCGCGATCTTCGTGCGGCCGAGCTCCACGGTCATCTTGACCGGGATGTCGAGGATCATCTCGATGTCGTTGTGCGTCGAGCTCGCGGCGGCCTTCGACAGCGGCTGGAACACGCCGGCGCCCGTCGCGCCCGCCTGCACCGGCTGCTGGTTCTGCTCGGCGAGTGCGGCCGCCCAGTCGTCCAGGCCGGGATCTTCCTCCGCCGCGGCCGGGGCCGCCTGCGCGTCGCCGGCCGAAGCCGCGAGGGCCGCGTCGGCCATCGCCTGGATGTCGTCGTCGGGCGTCTGGTTCAGCTCACTCATATCCACCTTCCTTCATCGTATCGCCCGCGCTGATCATCTTCTGCACGCGCAATGCGTATTGACCATTGAAAATTCCGTAGCCGCATTCCATCACCGGCACGCCGTCGACCTTCGCGGTGATCGTGTCCTCGATCTCCAGCGGCAGCACGTCGCCCGCGCGCAGGTTCAGGATCTTCTCGAAGGTCGACGAGATCTCGGCGAGATTCGCGGTCAGCTCGACCTCGGCGGCCTGCACCTGCTGCGACAGCACGCGCACCCAGCGGCGGTCGACTTCGAGCGCCTCGCCCTGGATCGGCGACGCGAGCACGTCGCGGATCGGCTCGACCATCGAATACGGCATGCAGATGTGCAGCGTGCCGCCCGTCGGCCCGAACTCGATCGAGAACTGCGTGACGATCACGATCTCGTTCGGCGTCGCGACGTTCGCGAACTGCGTGTGCATTTCCGAGCGCACGAATTCGAACTGCAGCGGCCGCACGCTCTTCCATGCGGTCGTGTAGTGCTCGAACACGAGGTTCAGCAGCTTGCCGATGATCCGCTGCTCGGTGGCCGTGAAGTCGCGGCCCTCGACGCGCGTGTGGAAGCGCCCGTCGCCGCCGAACAGGTTGTCGACGACGAAGAACACGAGGTTCGGGTCGAACACGAACAGCGACGTGCCGCGCAGCGGCTTCACGTGCACCAGGTTCAGGTTCGTCGGGATCGGCAGGTTGCGGGTGAACTCGCTGTACTTCTGCACCTTCACCTGGCTGACGGAGATTTCCGCCGTGCGCCGCATGAAGTTGAAGATGCCGATCCGCAGCAGGCGCGCGAAGCGGTCGTTGATGATCTCGAGGCCGGGCATCCGGCCGCGGACGATCCGCTCCTGCGTCGCGATGTTGTAGGGGCGGACGCCCGATGTGTCGCGCTGCTCGTCGACCGAATCGGCTTCGCCCGTGACGCCCTTGAGGAGGGCATCGACCTCCTCCTGGGACATGAACTCCTGGTGACCCATACGCGCTCCTTTGGCGGCCGCGTTACTGGACGACGAATTCGGTGAACAGCACGTCGTCGACCTTCGCGCGCTGGTTGCCCGGCTGCGTCGGCTGCTCGATCAGGTCCCGCAGTTCCTTCGCGAGCGAGCGTTTGCCGTCCGGCGTCGCGAGTTCCTCGGGATGCTTGTTCGACAGCGCGAGCAGGATCCGGCTGCGGATCTCCGGCATCCGCGCGGTCAGTTGCTCCTGCGCCTTCGGATCGGTGAGCTTCAGCGACAGGCCGACGCGCAGGTAGTGCTGCATGCCGTCGTCGGACTGCAGGTTCACGGTCAGCGGGTCGAGCGGGAAGAACACCGGCGCGGCCAGCGGCGGCGGCTCGGCCGGCGCGCTCGCATGGCCGACGCCTGCCTTGCTCAGGAACACGTACATGCCGCCGGCGGCGGCGGCAGCCGCGCCCAGCGCGATGACGGCGATGAGCGCGATGCGCTTGAACTTGCCGGACGAAGCCGGCTTGTCGGCGGTCGGGTTTGCAGTCGTGGAGGCCATGTGAATGCGTGCGTGATGTCTCGTAGCATGCATTGTTCGGCATCCGGGCCGAGCCCGATGGGCGGAAAAGAGGGGGGATTTGCGGCTATCTCAGCCGATTGTCGGCCGGATGCTGGGCAGCGGGGTCGGCGGAGCGCGGCGGGACGGCGCGCCGGGCGGGCGTCGGCCGGCCGGCGCGGGGGTGTCAGATCGGCAGCAGCGTGAGCAGCGGCGCGATCAGCACCATCGCGACGCCCGCGATCATCATCGTCAGGCTCGACACGACGCCTTCCTCGCTGCCGATCTCGCGCGCCTTCGCGGTGCCCACGCCGTGGGCGGCCGCGCCGAACAGCGCGCCGCGCGCGAGCCGGGTGCGCATCGGCACGAGTGCGAGCACGAGCTCGCCGAGCAGCATCCCGCAGAGGCCGGTCGCGATCACGAAGAGGGCCGTGAGGTCCTTCGGCGCGTGGATCTTGTCCGACACGGCGAGCGCGAACGGCGTCGACACCGAGCGCGTCATCAGCGAGCGCTGCAGCTCGGGCGACAGGTGCAGCAGCTTCGCGAGCAGCAGCGACCCGCATACGCCCGCGGTGATCCCGACCGCGACGCCGACCGACAGCGACAGCCAGTGGCGGCGGATCAGGTCGCGATATTCATAGATCGGCACCGCGAACGCGATCGTCGCCGGGCCGAGCAGCCACATCAGCCAGCGCGTATCGCGGAAGTAGACCGAATACGGGATGCCGGTCAGCAGCACCAGCAGCACCAGCACGCCCGGCACGAACACGAGCGGCGAGAACAGCAGCGTCTTCTTGTACGCATAGAGCCGCTTCGACACGAAGTACAGCACGACCGTCAGCACGAAGCAGCCGAGGGAGATCGCGGTGTTCACGCGGTCGGCGGGCAGGTTCGATAGCGCGGCGAGCATGGTCGGCTCCGGCTCAGTGCGCGGACACGGCGCTCAGGCGTGCGCGGCGGCGTTCGGCGAACACGCGCTGCGCGGCGAACCGGCGTTCGAGCTTCGCGGCGAGATCGACCGCGACGGCCACCGCCACCATCACGAACGCGGTGCCGGCGAGCATCACCAGCGCGATGCGCCAGCCGTCCTCGCGGAACAGCCCGCCGTACTGCACGGCCGCGACGGCGGCCGGCACGAAGAACAGCAGCATGTCGGACAGCAGCCAGTTCGCGCCGTCCTTCACCCACGCGGGCGCGACGCGGCCCGAGAACAGCAGCACGAGGAGCACCGCGAGGCCGATCACGCCGGACGGAATCGGCAGGCCGACCTTGCGCACGGCCCAGTCGACGGCCATCCACAGCGCGCCGAGCGCGGCGGCCTGCAGCGCGATCCGGCCCGTATGCGCAAGGCTGCCGGAAGCGGCAGGGCGGGCGGCGGCAGCGGCGGTCGGCTTGGTCATGGCGGGCTCCATACGGAATAGTGCGTCGATGGTGTGAGTATAGGGTTTCCCCTAACCATAAATAAAATGACTTGTCTCTATCCTTATCATTCCAATTCGGAATTCAGTTTGGGCTTTCCGCACCAATTTGGGGAGATATCGATGGAATTGCGCGCGCTGCGGTACTTCGTCGAGGTGGTTCGCCAGCAGAGCTTCACGGCGGCGGCCGACAAGCTGTTCGTCACGCAGCCGACCATCAGCAAGATGGTGAAGGCGCTCGAGGACGAGATCGGTTCGCCGCTGCTGCTGCGCGACGGCCGCCAGATGGTGCTGACCGATGCGGGGCGGATCGTGTTCCAGCGCGGCCAGGACGTGCTCGCCGCGCAGGCGCAGCTGCAGTCGGAGCTGAACGATCTCGGCACGCTCGGCCGCGGCGAGCTGACGATCGGCATCCCGCCGCTCGGCGGCTCGCTGTTCACGCCGATCATCGCCGCATACAAGCAGCGCTATCCGAACATCGAGCTGAAGCTGTTCGAACAGGGCGCACGGATGATCGAGGCCGCGCTCACGTCGGGCGAGCTGGAGCTCGGCGGGTTGCTGGAACCGGTCGATCCCGGCACGTTCGAGCGGCTGCCGATGGTGCGCGCGCCGCTGTGGCTCGTCGCGCCGCGCGAGTCGCGCTGGGAGGACCACGCGGCCGTGCCGCTCGCCGACCTGGCGCGCGAGTCGTTCGTGTTCTATGCGGAGAGCCTCGCGCTGCACGACGCGGTGCTCGATGCGTGCCGGCAGGCGGGCTTCACGCCGTCGATCGTGAGCCGCAGCGGCCACTGGGATTTCATGGCCGCGCTCGTGCATGCGGGCGTCGGCATCGCGCTGCTGCCCGAGCCGTATTGCCGGCGGCTCGACGTGGGCCAGTTCACGTGCCGGCCGATCGTCGAGCCGGAAATCACGTGGGCGATCGCGCTCGGCTGGCTGAAGAAGGGCTACCTGTCGCACGCGGCGCGTGCGTGGCTCGACGTCGCGCGGGCGACGCTGCCGATCGCGCCCGGCGACGATCTGGCGTTCGGCGGGCTGCGGGCGCGGGAGTGACGGCCGGCCCTGCGTGCGGCGCGATCAGACGTGTCGAATCGGACCCGGATACCGGGCCACCGTGGGGTCGTGCGTGAGTGGCGTGATGCCTTCCGACGTCACCTGGGCAACCAGCAGCCGGTCGAACGGGTCGCGATGCCGCCGTCAGTGCCCCATCGCCGGCCCCGCGCCCTTCCTCGGTTTCGTGATCCACACGAGCGCCGCCAGCGCGATGAACATCACCGCCGACAGGTGGAAGAAGTCGTTGGTGGCCATCATGAAGCCCTGCTGCGTGACGAGCTGGTTGAGCTGCGCGTTGGCCGTCTGCCCGACGATGCCGAGCTGCGCGAGCGCGCCCTGGTAGTCGGTCGTGTTCTGCGCGTAGACGCTCACCGATTCCGACAGCCGCGCATGATGGTAGATCGCGTCGTTCTCCCAGAACGTCGAGCTGGCCGCGGTGCCGATCGCGCCGGACAGCGTGCGCAGAAAGTTCGACAGCCCCGACGCGCTCGCGAGCCGCTCGTCGGAGATGCTCGACAGCGTGATCGTCGTCATCGGCACGAAGAAGCACGCGACACCGATCCCCTGCACGAGCCGCGGCAGGATCACGTGGTTGAACGGCACGTCGAGCGTGAACGTCGCGTTCCACAGCGACACGCCCGCGAACACGATGAACGCGAAGCTCGCGACCATCCGCAGGTCGAGCCGGTGCATGTTGCGGCCGATCAGCGGCGACAGCACGAGCGCGAGCAGCCCGACGGGCGCGGTCGCGAGGCCGGCCTTGCCGGCCGTGTAGCCCATCACGGTCTGCAGCCACAGCGGGAAGATCACGACCGAGCCGAAGAACGCCATGAAGCCGAACGAGATGATCAGCGCACCGAGCGCGAAGTTGCGGTCCTTGAAGAGCGACAGGTCGACCACCGGCTCCTTCTCGGTCGCCTCCCACACGAGCATGAACGCGAGCGACACGACCGCGATCAGCGCGAGCGCGACGATGAACGACGAGTTGAACCAGTCGCGGTCCTTGCCGAGGTCGAGCATCATCTGCAGGCACGACACGCCGATCACGAGCAGCGCGAGGCCGATCGCGTCGATCCGCTGCTTCGACGTCTTCGTCTCGCGGCCGCGCAGCAGGAAATACGCGCAGGCCGCGGAGAAGACGCCGATCGGCAGGTTGATGTAGAAGATCCACGGCCACGTGTAGTTGTCGCTGATCCAGCCGCCCAGCAACGGGCCGAAGATCGGCGCGACGATCACCGTCATCGCCCATAACCCGAGCGCGAGCCCGCGCTTCGCGGGCGGGTAGCTGCGCATCAGGATCGTCTGCGACAGCGGCACCATCGGCCCCGACACGAGGCCCTGCAGCAGCCGGAACGCGATCAGCGTCTCGAAGTTGGTCGCGAAGCCGCACAGCGCCGATGCGATCGTGAACGCGAGCACCGACAGCGTGAACAGCCGCACCTCGCCGACCCGCCGCGCGAGCCAGCCGGTGAGCGGCACCGCGATCGCGGACGCGACCGAATACGACGAGATCACCCACGTGCCTTCGCTGGTCGCGACACCGAGGCTGCCCGAGATGGTCGGCACCGCGACGTTCGCGATCGACGTGTCGAGCACTTCCATGAAGGTGCCGAGCGCGAGCCCGATGGTGAGCAGCGCGAGCGTCCCGCCGGACAGCGGCGCGGGTTCGGCGGCGGGGGAGGCGGCGGATGCCGTGGTGGCGGACATCGGAATCTCCTAGAGGCGGCGCGCACGACGCGCCGGCACAACGCACGGGCGTGCGACGCAGCGCAACCCGGCCGGGTGGAACGAAAAAGGGGAAAAGCGCAGCGCGTGTCCTGTCATCTTCTGCCCAGACAGAGAAATAAGCGAATGCTTAACCTAGACATGGGGCCTCCGCGCGCGTCAGGCGTCTTCGTCGGGTTTCGGGCAGCCGGTCGAGCCGGGCCCGTTGGCGATGAAGCGCTGCAGCAGGCCGGTGAGCGTCGCGAGTTCGTCGGCCGAGAAGCCGTCGAGCTGCGCGTTGAGCACGGTCGCGACCAGCGACGGCAGCGCGCGGGCCGCGTCGGCGCCGCGCTCGGTCAGCGTCAGCTCGATCATCCGGCGATCGTGCTCGCTGCGCGAGCGGGCGATCAGCCCCTTGCGTTCGAGCCGGTCGAGCATGCGCGTCATCGAGCCGCTGTCGTACGACATCTTGCGCGACAGCTCGAACGGCGTGCGCGCATAACCGCGCGACAGCAGCAGGATCACGCCGATCTGCTGCGCGGTGAGGTCGAGCGGCTCGAGCGCGCGATCCATCCGCTCGACGAGCGCCTGCTTCGCCTTCGACAGGTAATAGCCGAGGCTCGTTTCCAGCGCGATGTTCTCGGGATCGTAGAGGCCGCCGGTCATACGATTGCGCGCGCAGCAATAGTGCGTTTCAGGTTAAAACGCGCCCAGTATCTTGAAAAATGATTGCTTAGTCAATATTATTTGAGGCAACCAGTTACGACGTGCATGTTGCACTGCCGGAGACTATGTTCTGACCGATGCGCCCGCGCTGCCGGGCACCCGAGGATGTTCGCGATGCTGTTCCTGAAAAATGCCGCCGGCGCGCTGCGCCGCAACCTGACCGATACCGCTCATCATGTGTTTTCCGGGCCGCACCGCGGCTGGAAGATCGCGCTGTACGTGACGATGCTGGTCGTGCCGGGCGGCTCGCTCGCGGCGCTCGGGTTCGCGTGGTTCGATCATCGCCGGCAGCGCAACGCGAAGGGCGGCGCCCGCCGCACGAGCCAGCCGGCCGCCACGGAGCCGTCGACATGGCGCGCCGCCGCCGAGCCCATCCCGGTGCCGGCGCGCTGCCACTGACGTCGCCCCGCCCCCGTTTTCCCGTCTGATCCGGCCGGGCGCCCGCCGCGCCACGCGTGGCCGACGCCGCACGCCCGTCTTCCCGCAAGCGATCCGTAATGGCCGGTAAACCGGCCGGCCGCGCCGGTAACACAATCCGGCCCGCGCGCACCGTACCCTTAGGGCTGCGCGGCTTCCCCGCCGTCAGTTACCATTTGTCCGCCAGCGGCATGACGACCGCATCGCGCGACGCCGCTCGCCGGCCGTCACGCCCAGACAGGAAAACCACCATGCCGTACGCCTCCCTCCCGCGCGCCCTTCGCCCGCTGAGCGCCGCCGTCGCCGTCGCGACGGCCGTGCTGCTCGCCGGCTGCGCCGTCGGGCCCGACTACCACCGGCCCGACACGTCGATTCCCGCAGCCTTCAAGGAAGCGCCGGCCGGCTGGAAGGTCGCGCAACCGGCCGACCGCACCGACCGCGGCCCGTGGTGGACGGTCTACAACGATCCGCAGCTCGACGCGCTGATCGGCAAGCTCAACGCCTCGAACCAGACCATCGCGCAATCGGCGGCCGCCTACCGGCAGGCACGCGCGCTCGTCACCGAAGCCCGCGCCGCGTATTTCCCGACGGTCGGGCTGACCGCGTCGGGCTCGCGCGCCCGCACGCCGCGCACGTCGGTGTCGTCGGGCTCGTCGAGTTTCGGCAGCGGGTCGTCCGGGTCGATCAACAACAGCTACAGCGTCGGCCTCGATGCGAGCTGGGAGCCCGACCTGTGGGGCAAGGTGAGCCGCACCGTCAGCGCGCAGCGCGCCGGCGAAGCGGCGGCGGCGGCCGATCTCGCGAACGCGCGGCTGTCGCAGCAGGCGCTGCTCGCGCAGACCTATTTCCAGCTGCGCACGTCCGACGCGCTGCAAAAGCTGCTCGACGACACCGTGAAGTCGTACGAACAGTCGCTGAAGCTCACGCAGAACCAGTACGCGCAGGGCGTCGCCGCGCGCGCGGACGTGATCCAGGCGCAGACGCAGCTGCAGAGCGCGCAGGCCGCGCAGATCGACAATGGCGTCGCACGCGCGCAGTACGAGCACGCGATCGCGACGCTGATCGGCGAACCGGCGTCGACCTTCTCGCTGCCGCCGAACCCGCTCGCGGCCGAACCGCCGATCACGCCGGTCGACGTGCCGTCCACGATCCTCGAACGCCGGCCGGACATCGCGGCGGCCGAACGCCGCGCGGCGGCCGCGAACGAGCAGATCGGCGTCGCGATCGCGGCGTTCTTCCCCACGCTCACGCTGTCGGCCACCGGCGGCTTCCAGAGCTCGGTGTGGTCGCAGCTGTTCACGCTGCCGGCGCGTTTCTGGACGGTCGGCCCGCAGCTCGCGGCCACGCTGTTCGATGCCGGGCTGCGCGCCGCGCAGACCGATGCCGCGCGCGCGACCTACGACCAGGATGTCGCCGCGTATCGCCTCGCGGTGCTCACCGCCTTCCAGGACGTCGAGGACAACCTCGCGTCGCAGCGCATCCTCGCGCAGGAAATCGACGTGCAGCGGCAGGCCGTCGACAGCGCCGAACACTCGCTCGCGATCGTCACGAACCAGTACAAGGCCGGCACGGTCGCGTACCTGAACGTGCTGACCGCGCAGACCACCGCGTTCACCGCGCAGCAGAAGCTCGCGACGATCACCGGCCAGCGGATGGTGTCGTCGGTCGGGCTCGTGAAGGCGCTCGGCGGCGGTTGGGACGTGTCGGACCTCGCGCGCGAGAACGGCGGCATGGCGGCGCCGGCCCCCGCGCCGGCATCCGGCGCGGCCGCGACGCCGCTCGCGCAGAAGTAAGGGCAGCGGGCGACGCGCGCGTCAGCGCTGCGCGTCGCCGAAGATCAGCGACACCGCGTTGTTGCCGATCGGGTGGCCGAGCAGGTTCAGCAGCCCGGCGAGGTTCGCCTGCTGCTCGGGCGCCGCATGCGCGGTGCCGCGGAACGATCCCTGGCCGGGGCCGAAGCTGCCGTGGCCGTCGAGAAACAGCGGGCCCTGCGTCGTCGACAGGTCGAGATCGGCGCCCGCGCCCTTCGCCTGCAGCACCGCGCGGTACGAACCGAGCGGCTTCACGCGCGACACGCGCGAACTCATCGAGTCGATCGTCACCGTCAGCTGGCCGAACGCGTTGCTGCCGAACAGGCGCCAGTCGCTCCAGCCGATCCGCACGTCGCCCTGCAGGTCGAGCGTGTTGAACGGCGTGCCGAGCCCCGCGAGCAGCGATGCGGGCACGGCCATCGTGCCCGCCGACAGCACCGCGCCGCGCCATGTCGCATCGAGCGTCACGGCATCGGGCATCGCCTCGGTCTGCCGCATGCGCATCTGCACGCGCCCCGTCAGCAGCGGCCAGAAGCGCGTGGTCCATTCGACCCGGCCCGGCAGCAGTGTCGCCGCGCTCTGGTCGGCGCCCGGCGCGAGCATCAGCGTGCCCGAGCCGTGCCACAGCGACCCGTCCGGGTCGACGAGATTCACGTGTCCGCCGGTCGCGCGCGCGAACTGCGGCGCGATCCATGCCGCCGGCGCGAGCGCGACGAGCGTCACCGCCGTCGCCAACCCGCCCGCCAGTGCCCACGGCAATACGGCGGCGAGCCGTCTGATCCCCGGCCTCATCGGCCGACCGCCGCTTGCGTCATCCACTGCGTCATTTATTTCTGTACGGAAGGTTGCATCACGGCCGTCAGGTCGACCTGGCCGTCGTCCTTCAGCGCGGTCGCGTGCGCCTCGCCGACCTGCACCTTGAACTGCCGGCGCGCGTCGTCGAGCCACTGCGTCCACGCCGGGAACGACACGTTCTTCATCTGCACCTGCACGCCGTTGCCGACGATCTGCACCTGCGCCCCCTGCAGCCCGTGATCGGACAACGACGCGGTCAGCGCGTCCTTCAGCGCGAGGCCGGTCGGCGCGACGCCCTGCGCGGCGGCCGCCAGCGACTTCGCCTCGTTCGCCTGCGCGGTCATCTGCGCGAGTTCGTGACGCATCGCCGGCAGCTCCCGCTGGATTCGTGCGCGGCCTTCCTGCGCGGGCGACCACAGCACCGAATACGCGATCGCAACGGCCAGCACGGCGCCGCCCCAGCCGAGCAGCATCTTCTCGCGCGGCGAGCGCTCACCCCAGAACTGGGCCAGCGTCTGGTTCAGTTGTTCGGTTTTCATGAGCGGCTCCGGATCGTCCATTTGCCCGTGTTGCTGTCGACTTCGCCGGACAGTCCGTTGCGCGCGAGGCGCTGCGTGAAATCGGGATCGACCTTGACCTCAGGCTTGAAGCCGACGTCGAGCCGCCGGTCGTGATAGTCGAGCGACGCGATGCCGTTCAGCGGCAGCGCGCCCATCGAACGCGACAGCCCGCTCGCCAGCGCGAGGAAATCGTTCGGCGACAGCTCGCCGGCCGCCAGGCGAAGCTGGTCGAGCTGGCGCTGCATCTGCGCGGGTGGATCGAGCACCGTCGTCGTCTTCGGGAACGCGGACAGCAGCGTTTCGGTGATCTGCGCGGACAGCGCATCGCGCTCGCGCGACAGCTTCCACCAGTGCAGGTTCATGCCGATCACCGCGACGCCGAGCGTCACCGCGAGGAGCGCGAGCGGCACGCGCAGCCGCTTCACCGTCGCGCGGTCGAAGCGCCACGGCTGCGACTCGAATTCGAACTGGCACAGATCGAACTTCTCGGTGAGCGCGCGGCGCGCGAACGTGTCGAACGGCAGCGGGGCGGCGCCCGGCAGCAGCGCCGCGTCGGACCGGCCGACCGACGCGAGCCGCGGCTCCGCACCCGGTTCGCCGAGTTCGTACAGTTCGACGTCGCCGCCGCGGGCGAGCGCGGCCAGCGTGCCGGCCGCGCGCGCCGCGGGCGCCGCGAAGCCTTCGCCGAGTGCGCCGCGCGCCACCGCGAGTTCCAGGCGCGGCGCACCGGCCGCGGCCGGCTGCGCGCCGGCTTCGACGAGCACCGGTTCGACCGACGTCGCGAGTCCGAGCACCGCGGCAACCGTCGCCGGACGGGCGACCGGCTCGAGCGCCTCCGTGGCGAGCGCGGCGGCATCGGCCGGCGCGACCGGTGCCGGTTCGGCCGACGCGCGCGGCGCCGGCAGGCAGCGCGTCGCGGGCACCGCGCTCAGGTGCCGGTGGCCGGCCGCCGTGAACGCTTCGCAGATCGTGCGGAACCACGCGCGATCGACGACGGCCAGCACGCGGCGCCCGTCGGGCAGCGCGACCGGATCGAGCGCGATGTGGCAGCCGAGCGGATCCTGGATCAGCTGATCCTCGACGATGTTGGGCAGCGCCTGGCGCAGCTTCGGCCCCTTCAGCGGCGGCACGGCCGTGGCCAGCAGCAGCACGTCGCGCGCGGCGACGATCAGCACCGTCGCGTTCGCGCGCGGCAGCAGCGCGAGCGCGGCACGTCCGGCGCGCTGTACCTGGCCGGCCTTGTCGACGAGCGTGAACGGCAGTTCGGGCCACTGCCATTCCTGCAACGGCACGGCAGGCTCGCGCGGCGGCAAAGAAACAATCAACGTGCTCACAAGAGCTCCTCTCCCGATTGGCGTCGTTATAGCTGGTCGCGGATACGCACGACCCGCGTCGAGTGCGTGGTCGGATCACGATACACGAGCGAGGTGCGGTCGACCTCCGCCCGGTCGTGCTGGATCCGGCCATGCACGATGAAATAACTCGAATTGACGTCGACGAGGCTCGAGTCGATCGTCACGTTCGGCGCGCCGGCGCCGCGCAGCGCAAGCTGCACGTCGCCGACGTTCCGGAAAAACACGGTCTCGCGGCGCGACACGAGCGCCTGCGCGGACGACACGCTCATCCCCGGCACCAGCGACGCGATCACTTCGGCCGGCGCGGTGTTCATGTTCACCGGTGTCGTGGTCGGCAGCACGGTGACGAACGGGCGCAGCCGCGCGACCATCTCGGGCGTCACGCCGTCGACGTCGAGCAGACTGTCGACGCTCGTCATCATCAGCGGCGCCGGCCCGCGGTCGCCGCCGGCCATACCGGGATCGTCGGTGAAGCCGCCGCCGCCCTGGTCGGTCGTGACCGGCGCGGTCACGGCGTTCGCCGCGGTACCGCCGCCACCGGGCAGGTTCGGCATCTGGAAACGCGTCGCCGAATGCAGCAGGCCCGCGCGCACCTGCAGCGCGATGCGCTTCGCGAATGCGCCGTCGTAGCCGAGCGTCGTCAGGAGGCGCTGGAAGGCCTGGAGCTGCGTGACGTTCAGCTGCAGCACGCCGGGCGCCGGCGACGACACGAGGTTGCGCAGGTTGAACTTCGCCTGCGCGTCCTCGATCGAGCCGGAGATATAGGTGTCTTCGCCGCCGCTGTCGTTGGGCGCGCCGATCCTGCCGAGGAAATCCGACAGCTTCGTCTTCGCGATCGGCACGCCCCAGATCCCGCCGAGATAGGTGATGCCGGGCGCCGTGTCGCCTTCGGAGCGCAGGATCATCCGCGTCCAGTCGAGCGCGCCGCGCGCGACCCACTGCGCTTGCGCGATCACCCGCTGGTTCTCGATGCGGCGGATCTGCACCTGCTGGCGCCACAGCATTCCCGAGACGAGGATCGCGGACAGCGCGACGACGAGCAGCGCCGTGATGATCGCCGCGCCGCGCTCGCGGCGGGCACGCGTGCGACCGGCGGCACGGTTGCCGCGGTTGCGGAAGGGCGGACGGGAGCGGCGCGCGCGCATCGTCATTCCCCGACGAGGAAGATGCGCGTGACGGGCACGCGCAGCGACGTCGCGCCGATGCTGACCTGCAGCCCCGTCACCGCGCGCGTCGGCGGCGCGTTGCCGATCTGCGGCACCTTGAGCGCGTCGTTGTTCTGCGCGAGCGCGTCGTCGGCCGTCTGCAGGTTGGTGGTCCAGCCCACGCGCGGCACGTACAGTTTCGCGTCGATCGCGCCGACGCCGCCCATCAGCGCGACCCAGCTCCAGCCTTCGACGCTGCTGTCCTTCAGCATCGTGCGCAGCCGGTTCGCGTCGTCGATCGGCGGCGACACATAGCGCACGACGCGCCCGCCGGCGATCCGGTAGCGGACCACCTGCAGCCGCGGCGCGGCGCCCGGCACCTCGAGTTCGCGCACGATCTGCAGCGTGTTGCCGGCGACGCCGATCGCCGGCTGGCCGGCTTCGTCGTCGGTCGCGGCAAGCCGCGCGTCGATGCGCATCTGGTCGAACATCTGCGCGAACACGCGCTCGTCTTCCATCGCGGCCGCGACCTTGTCGCGGCCGCGCATGATCTGGTCGAGCCCGCGCCACGCGAGGATCGCGACCACCGCGAGGATCGCGATCGCGATCATCAGCTCGATCAGCGTGAAGCCGCGGACGCGGCGGGCGGACGGGCGGCGCATCGGCGCGTCAGAGCGGACGGCTGGTTTCATTCGCGACCACCGTCACCATCTGCGCGAGCACGCCGGATTGGCCGGGCATGCTCACCGAAATCCGGACGCGCCGGAACACCGGGTTCGGCGTCGTGCTCACACGCTGCGTGCAGACGAGCTGCACGTTGCCTTGCGAGCAGTCGAAGCTCTGCTCGCCGACCTCCGGCCATGCGTGCGTGAGCCGCAACTGCGCGAGCGCGTTGTCGGCGCTCCAGCCGGCCAGCAGCCGGCGATGCAGGTCGGACGCGTTGGTCGCCATCGTGCCGACCGCACGGATCGACGCGGCGAGCGCGACCGCGATGATCGCGAGGGCGACGAGCACCTCGATCATCGTGAAACCGCGCGATGAAGAAACGGAACAGGGCAGGCGACGACGCATCGTCATTGCACCTCGTAGCGGCCGTTGCCGGTGCCGACGATCGTCGCGCTGCCGGCGGCCGAATGCAGCGTCACGCGCACCGGCGTGTCGATGCTCTCGGTGCCGAACACGACGCGGCTCGCCTGTGTGTCGGAGCCCGGATAGTCGATCTCGGCGCCGGTGACGCCGCCGTCCCAGTCGCGCGGGCGCAGCAGGTCGTCGCGCAGCGTGCGCCAGCCGTCGGGCGAACTCACGTCGAAACGGAAACCGTGCTCGGTCGGCTGCCACGCGATCGGCCGCGCGCGCACCTGCGCTTCGTCGCCGGCCGTCTCGAACAGCAGCGCGACGCGCTGCGCTTCTTCACGCAGGTCGGTGCGCGGATTGCGCGTCAGCGACAGCGACGCGAGCGACACCAGCAGCCCCGCGATCACCAGCACGACCAGCATTTCGAGCAGCGTGAAGCCGCGCGTGCGACGACGCGGCGCGCGGTGGTTCACCGGCCCGCCGTGGGCACGCGCCGGTACGGCCGACACCGCGCCGCGACGCGCACGGCGATCGCGACCGCAGCGGGAGGTCGTGCGAATGGCGGGCATGAAGAACGGGAGTGAAACGCCGGGCCGGTCAGTGCCGGCTTATTGCCACGAACCGATGTCGGTATCGTTGCCTTCGCCGCCTTCCTTGCCGTCGGCGCCGTAGCTGAACACGTCGACCTCGCCGTGCACGCCCGGGTTCAGGTACTTGTAGCCGTTGCCCCACGGGTCGTTCGGCAGGCGCTCCAGGTAGCCGCCGTCCTTCCAGTTGTTCGGGATCGGATCGGTGGTCGGCTTCTGGATCAGCGAATTCAGGCCCTGCTCCTGGGTCGGATAACGGCCGTTGTCGAGCCGGTACAGCTTGAGCGCCTGCATGATCGTGCCGATGTCCTGCTTCGCGGCGATGCGGCGGGCCTCGTCCGGGCGGCTCATGATCTTCGGCACGATCAGCGCCGCCAGGATCCCGAGGATCGCGACCACCACCATGATCTCGATCAGCGTGAAACCGCGCTGACGACGCACGGCCGCGTTGCGGCGAGTGATCCACGTTTGCATGACTGACTACCTCTTCCAAAAAATGTCGTCGATTGAGTGACGCACCCCGCGCACCGGACGATTGCCTGACAGCAAGCTTCCGGTCCCGCGGGCGCGGAGCACGCATTGTAAGGCGCGCATCGTCGAGGGCTTTCACCCAACGCAAATTTCATATACATCCGTACAATAGCGCGCATGAACGCGCTCTCGATCCGGATCCTTTCCCTCGCCCTCTTCGCGGGTTTGTGCGCGACGGCCACCTACTGGGTCGTCACGCTGTCGGCCCGCGAAGCGCCGCTGCCCGCCGCCGCCGCGCGGCTGCCGATCCGCACCGAGGACGCCGCGGCGCTCTTCGGCGGCCAGCTCGACAAGAATCCCGTCCAGGACATCCACCTGTTCGGCATTCTCGCGCTCGACCATGGCGGTGCCGCGATCGTCGGCGTCGGCGGCGAACCGCCGCGCGCCGTGTCGCTCGGCGCGGACGTCACGCCGGGCGCGAAGCTCGCCGAGGTCCGCCCGCGCTCGATCATCGTCGACCGCAACGGCGCCCGCGCCGAAATCCAGCTCCCGGCGAACACGCCGTCCCCCGCGATCTACATGCGCTGAACGGCGACGGCCTGACCGTCAGGCCGCCACGTCACTGCACCATGTTGTTCAGCTCGATGATCGGCAGCATCACCGCCAGCACGATCACGAGCACGATGCCGCCCATCGCCAGGATCAGGAGCGGCTCCAGCAGGCTCGTCAGGAACATCGTGCGGCGTTCGAGCTCGCGCGCCTCGCCTTCGGCCGCGCGATCCAGCATCGTCGTCACGTCGCCCGTCGCTTCGCCGGAGCGGATCAGGTGCACGAGCACCGGCGGAAACGTCTTCACGTTGTTCAGCGCCCGCGACAGCGCGGAGCCCTCGCGCACGCGCACGATCGCATCGTCGATGTTCGCGCGCATCGCGCGGTTCGACAGCGTCTCGCCGGCCGCCTGCAGCGCGCGCAGGATCGGCACGCCGGCCGCGGTGAGAATGCCGAGCGTGCTCGCGAAGCGCACCGTGTTGTAGCCGCGCACGAGCTTGCCCGCGAGCGGTGCGGTCAGCACCCAGCGGTCGAACGCGAGCCTCGGCCCGTCGCGCGACAGCGTCGCCTTCACGAACCACACGACCAGCACGACAGCGATCAGGATTGCCCACCACCAGTGCCGCACGAAATCCGACAGCGCCATCATCACGACCGTGAGGATCGGCAGTTGCTGTTTCGTGCTCGCGAACACGTTGACGACCTGCGGGACGACGTAACTCAGCAGGAACGTGACGATGCCGAACGCGATCAGCGTGACGATCCCCGGATAGGTGAAGGCCAGCAGGATCTTCTGCTTCAGCGCGTTGCTCTGCTCGATGTAGTCGGCCAGACGCGACAGCACGATGCCGAGCTTGCCGGTGTGTTCGCCGGCCGCGACGAGCGCGCGATAGATTTCCGGAAAATCGCGCGGGTGCTGGCCCAGCGCATTGGCGAGCGAATGGCCGCCGAGCACCTCGGCGCGGATCGCGGCCATCAGTTCGCGGATGTAGTCGCGCTCGGCCTGCTCGGTCAGCACGCCGAGCGCCTCGTCGAGCGGCAGCCCGGCGATCAGCAGGCTCGCGAGCTGGCGCGTGAGGATCGCCTGTTCGCGCTGCGACAGCTTGCGGCCGAACGCGAGCCGCTGCGAACGCGCCCCGCGCGTCGCGCTGGCGGCCGGCTCGACGACGAGCGGGGTGAGCCCCTGCGTGCGCAGCTGGCCGCGCGCGGCACGTGCGCTGTCGGCGTCGATGACGCCTTTCTGCGCACGTCCCGCCGCATCGATTGCTTCGAAACGGAATGCCGGCATCGCGCTATGCGCCTCCCGTCACGCGCAGCACTTCCTCGAGCGACGTCGCCCCCGACGCAAGCCAGCGCTCGGCGTCGTCGCGCAGCGTGCGCATTCCTTCCGCGCGGCCGGCGGCGAGAATCTCGGCATCGGCCGCGTTGCGGTGGATCAGCGAGCGGATAGATTCGTCGACCAGCAGCAGTTCGTATACGCCGCGCCGGCCCGCGTAACCCGAATGCCCGCACTTGTCGCAGCCGACCGGATGCCACACGGTGCGGCCGTCCTCGTGCCGCTCTTCCTTGCAGACGGGGCAGAGCTGGCGCACGAGACGCTGCGCGAGCACGCCGAGCAGCGACGACGCGAGCAGGTAGGGCTCGACGCCCATGTCGGTCAGGCGCGTGACGGCGGACGCCGCATCGTTCGTGTGCAGCGTCGCGAGCACCAGGTGGCCCGTCAGCGATGCCTGCACCGCGATCTGCGCGGTTTCGAGGTCGCGGATTTCACCGATCATGATCACGTCCGGGTCCTGGCGCAGGATCGAGCGCAGCGCACGGGCAAAGGTCATCCCGATCCGCTCGTTCACCTGCGTCTGGCCGATGCCGCCGAGGTCGTATTCGATCGGGTCCTCGACGGTCATGATGTTGGTCGTCGCGGTTTCGAGCCGCGACATCGACGCATACAGCGTGGTCGTCTTGCCCGAGCCGGTCGGACCCGTGACGAGCACGATGCCGTGCGGGCGGGCGATCAGCTTGTCGAACTGCACGAGCGTGTCGCGGCCCATCCCGAGTGCCTCGAGGTTCAGGCGCTGCGCATCCTTTTCCAGCAGACGCAGCACCGCGCGCTCGCCGTGCCCGGTCGGCAGCGTCGACACGCGCACGTCGACCGGCCGGCCGCCGACGCGCAGCGTGATGCGGCCGTCCTGCGGCAGGCGTTTCTCCGCGATGTCGAGCTGCGCCATGATCTTGATCCGCGAGATCAGCGCGCCGTGCAGCGCCTTCTTCGGGCGGACGACGTCGCGCAGCGTGCCGTCGACGCGAAAGCGCACGACCGAGGCATTCTCGAACGGCTCGATGTGGATGTCCGACGCCTGTTCGCGCGCCGCTTGCGTGAGCAGCGCGTTGATCATCCGGATGATCGGCGCGTCGTCTTCCGACTCGAGCAGATCCTCGACTTCGGGGATGTCCTGCATCAGCCGCGACAGGTCGACTTCGCCTTCGACCTCGCCGACCACCTGCGCGGCGCTGCCGTCCTGGCGCGCATAGGCCTGGTTGATCGCCTGCGCGAGCTCGTCGGCCGGCACGTGGTGCACGGCAATCGAGCCGAAGTTGCGCGCGATCTCCGCGAGCGCGGCATCGCTCGTGCGTTCGCTGATCCACACCTCGAGCGTGTCGTCGAGCTGGTGCGCGATCAGCACCTGGCCGCTCTTCGCGAAGCCGTACGGCAACAGCCGCGCGGCGAGCGGCGACGGCGGCTGGCGTTCGCCCGGCGCGCCGTCGTGGGCGGAAGACGCGAGCACGTCGCTCACTGCGAGGCTCCCGGCGTGGCGGTCAGCGGCTGTTGCGGCACGGCCTGCTGCGGCACGCTCTGCGGTTGCGCGGGCGTCGCCTCGGGCAACGGCTGGGCCGGCACCGGCACCACCTGGCGCTGTACCTGCTGGCGACGCATCTTGTCGAGATCGAACAGGTTGCCCGCGGCCGTGCCGCCCTGGCTCGGGCCGATCGGCATCGGCGGGACGACCGGATCGTCCTTGTCGCGGATCACGTTGTTGTCCGACTTGTACGCGCCCGTCACGCCCTGGATGTAGTCGTAACGATTGGCCGTGACTTCCTGCGCGGTGCTGCGATCGGAAATGATGACCGGGCGCAGGAACACCATCAGGTTGGTTTTCGCGCGCACCTTCGATTCGGAACGGAACAGCTGGCCGATCCACGGGATGTCGCCGAGCAGCGGCACCTTGCTGTTCGACACCTGGTAGTTGTCCTGCATCAAGCCGCCGAGCACGATGATCTCGCCGTTGTCGGCCAGGATCGTCGACTGGATCGAGCGTTTCGTGAAGGTCGGGCCGGTCTGCGCGCTGGTCGTGCCGGCGACGACCGCCGAATCCTCGGTATAGAGCTGCAGCTTCAGGATCCCGCCGTCGGTGATCTGCGGCTTCACGTGCAGCGTCAGGCCGACGTCGCGGCGGTCGTACGTATTGAACGCATTGCTCGTCGTGCCGCTCGTCAGGTTCGAATACGAACCCGTCGCGATCGGCACGTTCTGGCCGACGACGATCTTCGCTTCCTCGTTGTCGAGCGTGATCAGGTTCGGCGTCGACAGCACGTTCGCGTCGCTCACGCCGGCGAAATACTGCAGCAGCGCGCCGAGCCCCTGCACGCCGAACATGTTGTGCAGCCAGCCGATGTTGAGCCCTTGGGACAACTGCCCGAGATTGGAGGCCAGGCCGCCGCCGGTGATCCCGCCGGCGGCGTTGGTCAAACCGCCGGCCGTCAGGTTGACGATGCTGTTGCCCAGGCCCAGCCCGGGGTTCAGGTTCGTGCCGCCGAGAAACTGGCCGCTCGCCACCTGCCACTGGATGCCGAGGTTGCCCTGCGTCGTCGAGTTCAGCTCGACGATCAGCGCTTCGATGTAGACCTGCGCACGCCGCGCGTCGAGCTGGTCGATCACCGAGCGCAGGTTGCGGTAAACCGGATCGGACGCGGTGATGATCAGCGAGTTGGTCGCCGCGTCGGCCTGGATCATCCCGCCCGGCTGGTTGTCGTCGCCCTTGTCCTTGTCGCCGCCGAGCAGGCCGCCCGTGCCGAGACCGCCGCCGCCGGACGAGCCGCCGTACGACGAGGACGAAGACGAACCGCCGAGGCCGCCCGACGGCAGCGGCGGGGTACCGGACGTGCCGGTCGAGAAGTTGCCGCTCGACGACGAGCCGCCGTTCTGGTTGAAGCTGTTCGCGTCGTTGGACGAAGCGGACGAGCCGCTGTCGTTGCCGCCCTTGCCGAGCATCCCGCGCAGCGTCTTCGCGAGCTTCACCGCATCGGCGTTGCGCAGCGGCACGACGTGCATGTTGCCGGGCACCGCGCTCGGCGCGTCGAGCTGCTGCACGAGGCGCTTCGCGGCCGCGAGGCGCGACGCGTTCGACGCACGCAGCAGCAATGCATTGGTACGCGGGTCGGCCGTGACCGACACCTTCAGCGTGGCGTCGCTGTTGCCGATCGCGCCCGGATCGAGCATTTTCTGCAGCTGCGCGGCGAGGTCGATCGCGTTCGCGTTGCGCAGCGGCACGACCTGCACCTGCGCGCCCGCGGCGCTGTCGATGCCGGAGATGATCTGCGCGATGCGGCGCACGTTGTCCGCATAGTCGGTCACGACGATCGTGTTGTTCGCCGGGTAGGCCGTCACCGTGTTGTTCGGCGAGATCAGCGGGCGCAGCACGGGCAGCAGGTTGTTCGCCGATTCGTTGTGCAGCTCGAACACCTGCGTGATCACCTGGTCGCCGCGGGCCTGCGGCACATTGCCGACATAGGTCGGCACGCCCTGCAGCTTCGCGTCGGCTTCCGGCACGACCTTCAGCACGCCGTGATCCTGCACGAGCGCGAAGCCCTGCATGCGCAGCGCCGACTGCAGCGTCTTCAGTGCCTGGTCTTCCGGTACCGGCCGTTCGGCCACGAGGTTGAGCTGCCCCTTCACGCGGGGGTCGACGATGATGGTCTTGCCGGTCGCGGCGCCGATCGCTTTCGCGACCTGGTCGATATCCGCATTCACGAAATTGAGCGTGACCTGAGCGTAGGCGGCCTGCGAGACGATGATGCCGGCGACGAGGAGGGTCGTGGCAATGCGCCGCATAACGAAGCGATTTCTTGTCATGGATGAATGGGTCGATGCCGGCTCAGGCCACTTCCGGCGGTAGTGCTGGGATCCAAGTCCGAAAGAGGCGACATTAGCAGTTTTTCATGTCCGAAATATCACATTGATCCGAGGACTGTCTCACATACGACAGGGATCCGGCGAATCGTATGCAATATGTAAGGATGGGGGCGACCCGCCGCATGCCGGCCATCGCCCCCGATTCGCGACGAACCGACATGAAAATGCGGTATAACCGGGCTGCCGTATTCCTGCATGTCGCAATCTGACGGTCTGCCGGTATGATACGGTCGGCGCGTTTCTCGTCGCACTAATAACAGGCACGGGTTTTCCCGACCTTCGCGCAATTCCTTTTCGTTTTCGCACGATGAACAGACGACGGTTCGCTTCGATCGCGTTGATCGCCGCTGGCGCGTGGTTCGCCAGCGCAAATGCTCGTGCGGATTGTTTCGACGAAGCGGCCAGATACCAGCAGGTCAATCCGCTGATCCTGCGCGCGATCGCGTGGCAGGAATCGCGCAACCGCCCCGGCGCGCTGAACAAGAATACGAACGGCTCGGTCGACTACGGCCTGATGCAGATCAATTCGATTCACCTGCCCGCGCTGTCGCGCTACGGCATCGGCCGCGACACGCTGATGGAACCGTGCAAGAACGTCTACATCGCCGCGTGGCATCTGAAGCAGAAGATGAACCGTTACGGCAACACGTGGCAGGCCGTCGGCGCCTATCATTCGGAAACCCCGTCGCTGCGCGACAAGTATGCGCGGCAGATCGCCGGCATCCTGTCGCAGTGGAAGCTGCTGCCGCCCGTGCAATGACGTGGCGCCGCGTCGCGGCCCGACCCGGTGCCGGCCGGCCGGCGCCCGTTTGATGCACAATGCGGATCTCGCGCCGCAACTTCGCCCGTCCGCGGGCCGATCGCGCCCCGGAAGGGCGCCGCGGCCGCTTTTTCATCTTTTCCGTTGGTGCATATCATCATGAATCCGGCAATGAACCAGCCGTTGCCCGTCACCGTGCTGTCCGGCTTCCTCGGCGCCGGCAAGACCACGTTGCTCAATCACGTCCTCGCGAATCGCGCGGGCCTGAAAGTCGCGGTGATCGTCAACGATCTCGCGGCGGTCAACATCGATGCGTCGCTCGTGCGCGATGCGCAGGCGCTGTCGCACGTCGAGGAACGCCTCGTCGAAATGTCGAACGGCTGCATCTGCTGTACGCTGCGCGACGACCTGCTCGTCGAAATCCGCAACCTTGCATCCGAAGGCCGCTTCGACGCGATCATGATCGAATCGACCGGTATCGCGGAGCCGATGCCGATCGCCGAAACGTTCACGTTCGTCGACGACGACGGGACGTCGCTGTCGTCGATCGCGCGGCTCGACACGCTCGTCACCGTGGTCGACGCCTACAACTTCCTGCGCGACTACGGCTCCGACGACGCGCTCGCGACGCGCGGCATCGCCGCGTCGGAAGACGACGACCGCACGCTCGTCGAGCTGCTGATCGAGCAGATCGAATTCTGCGACGTGCTGGTGATCAACAAGGCGGACCTCGTCGGCGCCGACGATCTCGCCCGCCTGCAGCACATTCTCGCGCGGCTCAATCCGCGCGCGCACCAGGTCGTGTCGACGTTCGGCAACGTGCCGCTCGACGAAGTGCTGAACACGGGCCGCTTCGATTTCGACGAAGCGGCGAACGCACCCGGCTGGCTCGCATCGCTCGATCACGATCACACGCAGTGCGACGACCCCGACTGCCATGACGCACATCATGCGCACGTGCACGGCGAAGCCGACGAATTCGGCATCGGTAATTTTGTTTACCGCGCGCGCCGGCCGTTTCACCCGGCCCGCCTCTGGGCGCTGCTGCATCAGGAGTGGCCGGGCGTGCTGCGCAGCAAGGGCTTCTTCTGGCTCGCGACGCGCAACGACATCGCCGGTTCGCTGTCGCAGGCTGGCGGCGTCTGCCGACATGGGCCGGCCGGGCTGTGGTGGGCCGCGCAGGATCGCGCGGAATGGCCGGACGATGACGAATTGCTCGGCGAAATCCGCGCCGAATGGCTGGGCGATCTCGACGATCGCGCGGTCGGCGATCGCCGGCAGGAACTGGTGCTGATCGGCATCGCGCTCGACGCCGATGCGTGGCGCGCGAAACTCGACGCGTGCCTGCTGACCGATGCGGAGTTCGCGGTCGGCGCGGCGGGTTGGGTCGCGTTCGACGATCCGTTCCCGGCATGGGACGTCGATTCGCACGACGACGACGATCACGGCAACACGCAGATCGTGCACGACTGACCGCGTCGTAACGGCTTGTAAAAGTAACCGTTAACTTTTGCAAGAGCGGCGCGGACTGTGGCGAAAATGCCGCGCGCGCCCAACAAAAAACCCGCCGAAAGGCGGGTTTTTCTTGGAACAGGCGCGGGTTTAACGCTTGTTGACGGCGTCCTTGAACGCCTTGCCAGCCGTGAACTTGACCGTCTTGGCTGCCGGGATCTTGATGGTTTCGCCCGTCTTCGGGTTGCGGCCCGTACGTGCTGCGCGCTTGCCCGAACCGAAGCTGCCGAAGCCGATCAGCTGAACCGCATCACCCTTCGACACGGCCTTCTTGATGACTTCGAGCAGCGTGTCCAGCGTTTCGCCGGTTTGAGCCTTGCTGGCGCCCGTTTGGGCGGCGACGGCGTCGATCAGTTCCTGTTTGTTCATTAAGGTTCCTTTATCAGGTTAGGTTGACACGAACAGCGCGAACGCGCCGATTATACGTGCGCGAACCGTGCCGTCGAGAGTCAGACTCCGACGGCACAGCGCCGAATCCTGGCCCGCGCGACGCGCCCTCCGGCTTGCCGGCGGCCACCCCGCGGTACGGCGTTGCTATGATAGCGCAGCGCAAACCCAATAACGACAAGGGTTTCAAAGATTTTCATCGGTATTTCGCCGAATGAATCGTCGATTGCCCGTTTTTTGACCTGCGCCAACCGGACAGGATACGCAGCGCGGTCCGCCCGTGCGCCGCCCCGTTGCCCTTTTCCAACGGCCGGTCGGACGGCTCCGCGCAATCCCTTGCCAGGCTTGGCTGCCACGTTTTTTGTTTCGCATGCCCGACCGACTTGTACCCGCCACGCTCGCGCCTCGCGACGACGGCACGCTCGTCTCGCCCGAGTTCGGCGAGCTCCATCGCAGTGCGTCAGGCGCGCTCGCGCATCACGCGTTCATCGCGGAAAACGGGCTGCCGGCTCGCTGGCGACAGCGTCGCACCTTCACGATCGTCGCGACGGAATTCGGCACGGGCGCCGGCTTCCTCGCGACCTGGGCCGCGTGGCGCGACGATCCGTCGCGCTGCGAGCGGCTCCATTTCGTCGCGGTCGAACCGCATCCGTTTTCGCGCGAAGACCTGCGTCGCGCGGTTTCCCATATCGTTGCGAACACAACCATATCCGCGGATGCCGATGCATTGATCGACGCATGGCCGATGCTCGTGCCCGGCCTGCACCGGCTCGAATTCGACGAAGGGCGCGTGGTGCTCACGCTCGCCTTCGGCGATACGGCCGACATGCTGAAGAAGCTGGTCGTGCGGGCCGACGCGTTCTATCTCGACGGCGCCGCGTCATCGACCGACGTGATCCGCGCGCTCGCGAAGATGGCCGGCGACGCCGCGACGTTTGCAACGCGTGCACGTTCCGACGAGATGAAGCACGCACTCGGCGAAACAGGTTTCATCTTTCGCGAAGTCGACGATCGGCTCGTCGGCGAATATGCGCCGCGCTGGCGCGCGCGCCGGCACGAACCGCCGCGCGCGCTGGCGGTTGCCACGCGTCGCGCGCTGGTGATCGGCGCGGGCCTGGCCGGTTGCGCGGTCGTCGAACGCCTGGCCGCGCGCGGCTGGGACGTCACGCTGATCGAACGGCACGAACGGATCGCGAGCGAAGCATCGGGCAATCCGGCCGGCGTATTCCATCCGCTGATGACGCGCGACGACAACGTCGCGAGCCGCCTCACGCGCAGCGGCTTCCTGCACGCGATCGCACGCTGGCGCGCACTCGAACGCGCGGGTCATGCGTTCGCGCGCAGCACGCACGGCATGATTCATCTCGCCGAATCGGCCGACGACTTCGCGCGGATGCGCGACGCATTCGACGCGTTCGGCGCGCCGTCCGACTATGTGACGCTGCTCGATGCCGACGCCGCGCGTGCGCATCTGAACCTGCCGGTCGCACATGGCGGCCTGCTGTTTCCGCACGGCGGCGCCGTCTGGCCGGCCGCGCTGTGCGCGGCGCAGTACGCGGCGGCCGGCGAGCGCGTACGCCTGCTTGCCTCCACCGGCGTCGCGCGGCTCGAGCGGCACGGCGATGCATGGCACGCGCTCGACGATACGGGTGCGACGCTCGCCGAAGCGCCCGTCGTCGTGCTCGCGAACGCGGGCGACGCCGCGCGTCTTGCCGGGCTGCAGCATGTCGCGCTGCAGCCGGTACGCGGCCAGCTCACGCTGCTGCCGCCGGGCACCACGGCGCCGCTGCCGTGCCCGACGATCGGCGACGGATATGCGGTGCCGCTCGACGACGGCACGCTGCTGATCGGCGCCACGTTCGAGCCCGACGACGTCGATCCGGCGATGCGCGCGGCCGGTCACGTTGAAAACCTCGATCGTGTGCGGCACCTGCTGCCCGGCCTGATCGGCGAGCTGCCGGATCCCGCCACGCTGCGCGGCCGCGTCGCATTCCGCTGGGTCGTCGGGGACCGCCTGCCGCTCTTCGGCCCGCTGGCCGACGAAACGCGAGCGCTCGCGAACGCCCGCGCGCTGGGCGGTGCGCAGGCACGCGATTTGCCGCGTACGCCCGGCCTCTACGGCGCATTCGGCTTCGGCTCGCGCGGCCTCGTGTGGGCCGCGCTCGGTGCCGAACTGATCGCATCGCAACTCGAAGGCGAACCCTGGCCGCTCGAGCGCGAACTCGCCGACGCCGTCGACCCCGCACGCTTCCTGATCCGCGCACTGCGCGCACGCCGCGTCGGCTCCGCCGGCTGACCGGCACGCGAATCGCGCACAGTTTCCCGATTTTTTCGCGCAAGGTTATCCACGCCACGCTGTGGATAACCGCGCGGAATCCGCACGCACTTCGTGTGTAATCACAGTGGACGTAAACTGGGCAACTCCGCACAGCTGTGCAACGGCCCGAAAGTTGCTCAACTCAAACGACTGTGCACGAACAGCCTGTGCAACCGGTTATGGTTTCGCCAACGCCTTGATCCGTCAGCGTAAACCGAAGTTATCCACAGAACTGTGCGTCCTTTGTTAACTTCTACTATGTATATATACAAGTAAACCTTTGAAACCAAAGACCTGTGGTGCCGCACAGCGCCGCGAGTCGATTCAATCGGTTCCGGAACGAAAAAGCTGTGGCACAATCGGTTTCCTTCGCGTTCGTCCGGCCAGGCGCCGGACATGCTTCAATGGAACGGTCCGCACGATTTCGAATCTGAATCTTCGAGACTGCGCAGTCCGTTCACACATCAGGCCGACAATCCAGATCGGCAACCTGAACGACGTTCCGCCCTGTGGCGGAACAGGCGGATCCCATGTCCCGCCGTCGTCGACCACAACAATCACATTCGGGGCGATACCCAGCCGGCGCGCATCCATTTCTGACGCTTGACCCCGCGTCGCTGGCGGTTGCTTCCAAAGGAGAAGTCACCACGATGAAGTCGGCGTTCTCATTCCTGCCCAACTGGCCGCTCGCGCCGGATGCCGTGTTCTGGGCCGGGCTCGCGCTGTTCGCGGCCGGCCTGTGCGGCGAGCTGTGCTACCGCGCGTGGCGTCTGCCGCGCATCACCGGTTATGCGGTGATCGGTCTCATTGCCGGTTCGTTCGGATTCGGCGTGATCGATACCAGCACCGACGAAACGTCGCGGCTGCTGATGGATGTCGCGCTCGGCCTGCTGCTGTTCGAACTCGGCAGCCGCCTCGACCTGCGCTGGATCCGGCGCAATCCGTGGCTCGTCGCGTCGAGCCTCGCCGAAGCCACGCTGACGTTCGTGCTCGTGCTGTTCGTGATGCTCGCGCTCGGCGTGTCGGGGATGGTCGCGCTCGTGCTGTCGGCGATCGCGATCGCGACGTCGCCGTCGATGGTGATCCAGCTCAAGACCGAACTGCGCGCGGAAGGGCAGGTGTCGCAACGACTCATCACGCTCACCGCGCTCAACAGCGTGTACGCGATCGTGCTGACCAAGCTCGTGACGAGCTGGCTTCACCAGGAAGCGTACGGCAACGTGTTCGCGACGATCCTGCAACCCGTGTACCTGATCGCCGGCTCGTTCATCGTCGCGTATCTCGTCGCGCGTTCGTGCAACTACCTGTTCCGCCACATGACCGCGACGATGCGCGACGAGCATTCGTTCGTCGCGCTGTTCGGGCTCGTGATGCTCGCGATCGCGGTCGCACAGGCGTTGAAGCTGTCGACGCTGCTCACGCTGCTGCTCGCCGGCATCATCGTGAAGAACCTCGAGGCGCGGCCGCAGCTGTGGCCCGAGCATTTCGGCACGGCCGGCTGGCTGCTGACGGTGGTCCTGTTCGTGCTGACGCTCACGTCGTTCACGTGGGGCGACATCGCGCTCGGCGGGCTGCTCGCGATCGTGCTGATCGTCACGCGGCTCGTCGCGAAGCTGGCCGGCGTCGTTGCGTTCGCGAAGCCGAGCGGCCTCGGGATGAAGCAGGGCATTGCGCTCGGCATCGCGCTGACGCCGATGTCCGCGCTGTCGTACCTGCTCGTCGACGACACGTACCAGCTCTACCCGAATTTCGACCCGCACCTGCGCGCGATCGTGATGTGCTCGATCGTGATCCTGCAGCTCGTGAGCCCGTTCGTTGTCTACCGCTGCCTGTCGGCGGTCGGCGAACGCAGCGACAGCAACTGATTCCGGAACCTGCCATGGCACTCGAAACCTTCGTCAATTCCGAACCGTTCACGTTCGGCGTCGAACTGGAGATCCAGGTCGTCAACACGCACAACTACGACCTGACCAAGGCGGCATCCGACCTGATGCGCCTGATCCAGGGCGAGACCTTTCCGGGCAACATCACGCCGGAAATCACCGAGAGCATGATCGAGCTGTCGACCGGCATCTGCCATTCGCACGAGCAGGCCGTCAGCGAGCTGCATGCGATCCGCGACGTGCTCGTGAAGGCTGCCGACCAGCTCAACGTCGGGCTGGCCGGCGGCGGCACGCATGCGTTCCAGCAATGGAGCGACCGGCAGATCTACGACGCGCCGCGCTTCCAGTACATCTCCGAGCTGTACGGCTATCTGGCGAAGCAGTTCACGGTGTTCGGCCAGCACGTGCACATCGGCTGTCCCGATGCGGACAGCGCGCTGTTCCTGCTGCACTCGATGTCGCGCTTCATTCCGCACTTCATCGCACTGTCCGCGTCGTCGCCGTTCGTGCAGAACGTCGACACGGGCTTCCATTCGGCACGCCTGAATTCGGTGTTCGCGTTCCCGCTGTCGGGCCGCGCGCCGTTCGTGCTGACCTGGGACAGCTTCGAGGAGTACTTCACGAAGATGGTGAACACGGGCGTCGTCAACTCGATGAAGGATTTCTACTGGGACATCCGCCCGAAGCCCGGCTTCGGCACGATCGAGGTGCGCGTGATGGACACGCCGCTGTCGGTCGACCGCGCCGCGGCGATCGCCTGCTACATCCAGACGCTCGCGCGCTACCTGCTGACCGACCGGCCGCTGAAGCTGTCGGAGGACGACTACCTCGTCTACACGTTCAACCGTTTCGAAGCGTGCCGCTTCGGGCTCGAGGGCACGTGCGTGAATCCTCAGACGGGTGAACGCCGCACGATCGCGGAAGACATCCTCGACACGCTCGACCGGATCGCGCCGCATGCGGCCGCGCTCGGCTCGCGCGCGGCGCTCGACGAGATCGGCGCGCTCGCGAAAGCCCGCGTGAACGACGCATCGTGGTTGAGAACCGTTTTCAAACAGGAAAAATCGCTGAACGAGACGGTCCGGCAGCAGTGCTTACGTTGGCGTGAGTGAAAAAATGTTTTGCAGATTGCAGGCTCGACCGCGTCGCGATTCGCTGAATGACGGTTGGCGCCATGTCCGGCCGAAATCGGTGCCGGTCGTCCTGAAAATCTGTGGATAACCTAATATTCCGCTGCAAAGTCAATGATCTGTGCGCGGGATAACCCGGTGGATCAATGCCATTCGACCGATGGCCGATCCGAACAGGAAAATGCTGGCGCGCCCCGTTGCGCGGGCGCGCGGCATTGCGGGCACAACGAAAAATTTCAGTTATCCAGTGATTTTCCACAGAATGCAGGGGATAACTTAGCTGTGCGATTTTCCGCTCTCGCTTAGAATGTCGGCTTTGCGGACACCGGAACGGCGTGTGTCATTCCGGTCGCCGCGAACGCGACCGCCGCGTGTGCCTCGTGACGGCCGTGATGACGCACTCGAGAGAGCGCGTTTGTTTTGAGATAGACATTCGATCTCCACACTACGGCCGCTCGGCAATCCGGGCGGCGGCAAAGCGAAAAGACTATGAGCGAAGGCGTTTACGGGAACCAGGCTTCGGGACGTGTGACCCACAGCCTGCTGCGGTTGAGCACGGCCATGCGGAGCCAGGCATGGGATTGGGCGGAAGGCGCTGGCCTCACGCCGACGCAGGGCGAGATTCTCGTGCTGCTGCTGCAGCGCAAGGGCCCGATGCGGCTCGGCGAGATCGCGCGCGAGACGCAGCTCACCGCGGCGACCACGAGCGATGCGGTCAGCACGCTCGAGACGAAGGGGCTCGTCGAGAAGCGCCGTGCGCTGGACGACGGCCGTGCACTGGCCGTGCGCCTGTCGGCGCGTGGCCGTACGGCCGCGAAGAAGGCGCTGCAATGGCCTGAATTCCTGACGAAAGCCGTCGGCAAGCTCGGCGCGGACGAGCAGGGCACGCTGTACCGCGCGCTGCTGAAGACGCTGCGCGAGCTGCAGGTGGCCGGTGCGACGCCGCCGCAGCGCATGTGCCTGACGTGCGCGCATTTCCAGCCGGGCAAGCTGTCGAAGAAGACCGTGCATCACTGCGCGGCGCTCGACATCTCGATGTCGGACAGCGATCTGCGTCTCGACTGCTCGGTGCAGGAAGAAGCCGACGCGGCGACGCAGAAGAAGACCTGGAAGATTTTCGCAGGCTGACGTCCGTCGATCGACCGGGAGGCCGATGATGAACGCTGAAGTCGTGGCGATCCGCCATGTGCATTTCGAGGATCTCGGGAGCTTCGAGCAGGTGCTCGGCGAACGGGGGAGGCGGGTGCGTTATGTCGACGTCGGATCGTCGCGGGTCGAGGTGCTCAACGTGCTGGAGCCGTCGCTGTTGGTCGTGCTCGGCGGGCCGATCAGCGTGTACGACGATGCGCAGTATCCGTCGATCGCGCCGCTCCTGGCGCTCGTCCGGCAGCGCATCGACGCGGGGCTGCCGATCCTCGGCATCTGCCTCGGCGCGCAGTTCATCGCGCGGGCGCTCGGCGCACGTGTCTATCCGGCCGCGCAGCACGAACTCGGCTGGGCGCCGCTGGCGCTCACCGATGCCGGCCGCGCGTCGCCGCTGCGTCACCTCGATGGCGCGGCGACGTCGATGCTCCATTGGCACGGCGATACGTTCGACCTGCCGGGCGGGGCAATCCATCTCGCGTCGACACCGGCGTGCCGCCACCAGGCATTCGCGTGGGGGCAGCACGTGCTGGCGCTGCAATGCCACCCGGAAATCCGCACCGACCGCTTCGAACCCTGGCTGATCGCGAACGCCGGTGAAATCGCGGCGACGCCCGGCATCGACGCGCGCCGGTTGCGTGCCGATACGGTGCAGCACGGCCCCGTGCTCGAAACGGCCGCGCGGCGCATGTTCGCGGAGTGGCTCGACAGCGTCGGGCTATAGCGCTGCGGGCGGCTCCGCCCGCAGCGAAGGTCTGGCCCGGCCCGCATCCGTCGCAGGCCGGCGCACTGCCGTACGCCCCGCATTTTCCGCATCGCCGGCACGCGGCTGCCGGCCGTACCTGACCATCCGCTTACTGCCGGTTGCGCCGTCTGCACGCTTCCAGCCTGCGTGCTACGCTCGTCCGCTCTTTCCCTTTCCTGGCGAGCGGCTTCCATGACTGCGCTGTTTTCTCCGTTCACGCTGCGCGGCGTGACCCTTCCGAACCGGATCGTGATCTCCCCGATGTGCCAGTACTCGGCCGAACGCGGCGAAGCGACCGACTGGCACATGATTCACCTCGGCCATCTCGCGCTGTCGGGCGCCGGGCTGCTCTGCATCGAGGCGACCGCGGTCGAACCCGACGGGCGCATCACGCACGCCGACCTCGGCCTCTGGGACGACGTGACCGAAGCCGCGCTGAAGCCGGTACTGGCCGCGATCCGCAAGCATTCGCCGGTGCGCATCGCGATGCAGTTGTCGCATGCGGGACGCAAGGCGTCGAGCGCGGTGCCGTGGGAGGGCGGGCAACTGGTATCGGTCGCCGACGGCGGCTGGTTGCCGCACGGCCCGTCGGCCGTGCCGCACAAGGACGGCGAGACGCCGCCGCTCGCGCTCGATGCCGCGGGCCTGAACCGCATCCGCGAGGCCTTCGCCGCGTCGGCGAAGCGTGCGGCGCGGCTCGGCATCGACGCGATCGAAGTGCATGCGGCGCATGGCTACCTGCTGCACCAGTTTCTGTCGCCGCTCGCGAACCGGCGTACCGACGAATACGGCGGCTCGCTCGAAAACCGGATGCGTTTTCCGCTCGAGATCTTCGAGATCGTGCGTGCCGCGTTTCCGGAGGACCGGCCGGTCGGCGTACGCGTGTCCGCGACCGACTGGGTCGAAGGCGGCTGGGAGCTCGACGATACGATCGCGTTCGCCCACGCGCTGAAACAGCGCGGCTGCGACTGGATCGACGTGTCGTCCGGCGGCGTGTCGCCGCTGCAGAAGATCCCGCTGTCGCCCGGTTACCAGGTGCCGTTCGCGCAGGCGGTGAAGCGCGCGGTCGGCATGCCGACGATAGCGGTGGGCCTGATCAACGAGCCCGAGCATGCGAACCGGTTGATCGAGGCCGGCGATGCCGACCTCGTCGCGATGGCGCGCGCGATGCTGTACGACCCGCGCTGGCCGTGGCATGCGGCGGCCGAGCTCGGCGCGCAGGTGACGGCGCCGCCGCAATACTGGCGTTCGCAGCCGCGCGAGCACAAGGCGTTGTTCGGCGACATCGCATTCGGCCAGCGTTGAGCATCCCGCATGCAATATTGCGTGCGATGTTGAACGAAGCAATCGTGAACGTGTAGGATGCGGGTGATCCGCCGCATGCCCCGACGCGGCACCACCCGGTGCCGCGTTTTCGTTTGGCGCGACGCCGGGCCGCGATCGCGGCCGCTTCCATTCAAGTCGTCTTCACAAGGATTCGTTCGATGAGTTCACGCAGGATCGCGGTGCGCCGCTCGGGAGTACACGGCAAGGGCGTGTTCGCCGTGGCGCCGATCAAGGCCGGCGAGCGCGTAGTGGAATACAAGGGCGAGCGAATCTCGTGGAAGGAAGCGCTGCGCCGCCACCCGCACGACCCGAGCGAGCCGAACCATACGTTCTACTTCGCACTCGACGAAGGCGGCGTGATCGACGGCAAGATCGACGGCAACAGCGCGCGCTGGATCAACCATTCGTGCGCGCCGAACTGCGAGGCCGAGGAAGTCAAAGGGCGCGTGTTCATTCACGCGCTGCGCGACATCGGGCCGGAAGAGGAGCTGTTCTACGACTACGGCCTCGTGATCGATGCGAAGCTGACGAAGAAGCTCAAGCGCGAATACGCGTGCCACTGCGGCGCGGTGTCATGTCGCGGCACGCTGCTCGCGACGTCGGACGAAGGCGGGAAGAAGAAAAAGAAGAAGGACAGGAAGGACGGCAAGTCCGAGTCGAAGCCGAAGGACAAGAAGAGCAAGAAGTAAGACAGGCGGCGGCGCACCTAGCGCCGCCGCTGTCGTTCTAGCCCCGGGGCGGCGGGTCGCTCGCCGCGAATCGCTCAGTGCGTCGACGCCGCCGCCGGCGTTTCGCTGGCCGGCTTCTCCGGATGCGCGGCGAGCGGCACCCTCACCACGAAGCGCGAACCGCCGTCGGGCGCATCCTCGTACGACACGGTGCCGCCATGCATCGCGATGATGTCGTGCACGATCGCGAGCCCAAGCCCGGCACCCGTCTCGACGCCGTTGCCGCTTTGCGCGTCGCCGCGGAAGAAGCGCTTGAACAGGTCGGCCTGCTGGTTCGCGGGCACGCCGGGGCCGTTGTCTTCCACGACGATCTCGGCGGCCGGCTGGCCGTCCTCGAGCGCGCTACGCGCGACGTTCACCGTGATCCGCGCACCGTCCGGCCGGGCAAGCGGCACGTATTTCAGCGCATTGTCGAGCAGGTTCGCGATCACCTCGCGCAGCAGCACGGGGTTGCCGCGCACGGTCAGCTTCTCGTCGTCGTCCGCGCCGTCGGCGCGCTGGAAACCGAGATCGACGTGCGACGCGAGGGCACGCGGCACCCATTCGGCACCCGTCTCGAACGCCATCGCCGCGAGGTCGACATCGACGAAGCGTGCGGCCTGTTCACCCGGTTCCGCGCGGGCAAGCGACAGCAACTGGTTGGACAGCCGCACCGCACGGTCGGCGGCCGCACGCAGTTCGCGTACCGCCGCATAGGTCTGGTGCGGATCGCGCGCGACGGCGGCCTGTTCCGCATGCAGTTTCACGGCCGTGAGCGGCGTGCGCAACTGGTGCGCGGCGTCGGCGATGAACTTGCGCTGCGCGTCCAGCGCGGTCTTCAGGCGGCCGAGCAGCGCGTTCATCGCGCTCGTCAGCGGCCGGATCTCCAGCGGCACCTCGGTTTCGTCGACCGGTTCCAGCGACGTGTGGGTCTGCCGGTTCAGCGAATCGGCGAGATGCGTGAGCGGGCCCAGCTGCTGGTTCACGACGCGCCACACGATGCCCCAGCCCGCGAGCAGCAGCAGCAACAGGGGCATCATGATCGCGACGAGGAATTCGGCCGCGATCCGGTAGCGGTGCCGCACCGGCTGCGCGACTTCGACGACCATCGGCTTGCCGCCCTCGACGTTGTCGACACGCACCTGCGCGACGCGCACCGCGCGGTTGTCGTACTCCGCCTCGAACACGTACGCGTGATGCATGCGGCGCACGTTGATGCCCTGCAGCGGCAGTTTCGGATCGCCGGCGAGTTCCTGCTCGCCGTCGCTGATCCGGTAGATCAGCGCTTCGGCGGGATCGGAGAACATCGCCTGCGCGAGCGGCGGCACCGTGAACGGCGCGTCGGGGCCGGCGATCTGGATCTGTTTGGAGATGGCGGTGGCGAGATCGGCGAGCGAGCGGTCGATCACGTGCTGCGTGTACTGCCACGCGAGCCAGTAGGCGATCAGGCCGCTCATCAGCGCGAGCATCGACAGCGGGGCGGCGAGGCGCCGGAGCAGCGAACGGCGCAGGCTGGTGGTCACAGCCGGATCAGGAGACATTTCGACGGGCAAATGGATAAGCGCCGCTCACGGGGAGCGGCGCGGTCGTACGCCGGGCGGCGCAACGGAGCGGGCGGCGCACACGCCGGCGGCACCTGGCCGGCCGGCATGCGGCGTCGCTCAGACGCTCGCCGTCTGGCGGATTTCCTGCAGCAGGTAGCCGAAGCCGCGCACCGTGACGATTTCGACACGGCACTGCTCGAGTTTCTTGCGCACCCGGTGCACGTAGACTTCGATCGCGGTGTCGCCGAGATCGCCGCCGAAGTGCGTGAGGTGATCTTGCAGCTGGGCCTTGCTGACGACGCGGCCGTGACGCAGCAGCAGCATCTCGAGCACCGCGAATTCGCGCGGCGACAGCTCGAGCGGCTTGTCGTCGTTGAAGATGCGGCGGTCGACGCCCGACAGGCGGACGCCGCCGAGCGACACTTCCGGCCGCGGCATGTCGCTGTGCGGGCCGCTGCGGCGCATCACCGCGCGGATGCGCGCCTCGAGCTCGGCCGGCTCGAACGGCTTGAGCATGTAGTCGTCGGCGCCCGAGTTCAGGCCCTGGATCCGGTCGTTCAGCTCGTCGCGTGCGGTCAGCACGATCACGGGCGTGTGGCGGTTGGTCTGGCGGAAACGCGTGAGCAGCGTCATCCCGTCGATGCCCGGCAGGCCGAGGTCGAGGATCACGAGTTCGTGGCGGTTCTGTGCCAGCGCCTGTTCGGCAAAGATGCCGTCATGCACCATGTCGACGGTGAAGCCAGCCTGCTCGAGGCTGCTCTGGATGCCGCGTGCGATGGGGCGGTCGTCTTCGATCAGAAGGAGTCGCATGAAGTTCGCTCAAGTACAATGGGTTGGCGGTTCAGGCACGCGGACAGCACGACGCCGTTTCCACAGGGGCGCCGCCTTACCTGACAATCAAGCATGGCGGCCAGCGAACGATTAAATCCAATCATGTCCGATATTTCGATCCACGACCTAGAAGCCGCGATCAATTTCTGGCGCGCCCGCTCGCCGTCGAGCGGCGACGAACTCAAACTCTGCGAAGAGGCCAGCGCGCTCTCCAAGCCGTATGCGCTGCTGATTGTACAGCGCGAAAGCGCGTTGCAACTGGAAGGTTTGGACCCCAAGGCACGGAAAGCGTATGAGACTTACGTGCGCCTTAAGGATGGCTTGGAAAGCTGAAGGCTTTCGCTGAGTACATCCTAGAAAACGTTCATCGAAATGAAAAGTTGACGCGCCGCGCACCAAAAGACGCGCGGCGGTAGAGGAAAGCGTCAGGCGGACGGTTGCGCGTGCGCGCCGGCGCGGTCGATGAACAGCGCGAGTTCGATGTCGCGTTCGGTCAGGCCGTCGGCGTCGTGGGTCGACAGCGTGACGTCGACGCGGTTGTACACGTTGAACCATTCCGGATGGTGGTTCATTTCCTGCGCCTTGATCGCGACGCGCGTCATGAAGCCGAACGCTTCGTTGAAATCGGCGAAGCGCAGGCTGCGCTGGATGGCGTCGCGGCCAGGCACGGCCGTCCAGAGCGGCAGGCCTGCGAGCCGCGTCTTGCGTTCTTCTGATGTGAGCTTGTGGATCATCTTGCACCTCTCGTTCGGTAACGGCGCCCGCGCGCGGCTGCGCCGCGCGGCACGGCCGGCGCCGTTCATTGTTTCATAGTTGCGGGAAGGGTGACGGGCACCGGCCTCGGCGCCCCGGCGTGTCACGCGTCGGCGTCGTCGGGCCAGCCTTCGCCCGTGCCGCGGTGCAGCACGCGATCGCTATCGAGCACCGCGCCGGCCGCGAATTCGGGCAGCGCCGCGAGCCGGTCGGCCAGCGCACGGCCGTCGACGCCGGCGAGCGCGAACAGCTGCGCGAAATCGTCGATCACGAAGTAGGTCTTCTGGAACGTGTCGATCCGGTACTTCGTGCGCATCACGCGCTCGAGGTCGAAACCGAGCCGGTTCGGCGCCGCGCTTTCGAGGCTGTACAGGCTTTCGCCCTTGCTCGACACGATCCCGGCGCCGTAGATCGACAGCCCGTTCGGGCCGCGCGGATCGCGGATCAGCCCGAATTCCACCGTATACCAGTAGAGCCGTGCGAGCCGCGCCAGCGCCGCCTCGTCGTCGGCGACCGCGAGCGCGGTGCGGCCGTACGCCTGCATGTAGTCGGCGAACACCGGGTCGATCAGCAGTGGCACGTGGCCGAACAGGTCGTGGAAGCAGTCGGGTTCCTGCAGGTAGTCGAGCTGGTCGGGCCGGCGCATCCACCAGGTGACCGGGAAACGGCGGTTCGCGAGATGCTCGAAGAACACGCGGTCGGGCACGAGGCCCGGCACCGCGACGATCTCCCAGCCGGTCGCGGGCTTCAGCTGGCGGTTCACGTCGGCGAACGACGGCACGCGGTCGGCCGGCAGGTCGATCTTGCCGAGCCCGGCGACGAACGCGTCGCACGCGCGCCCGCGCAGCAGCGCCGACTGGCGCGCATAGAGCTGCTTCCACACCGCGTGGTCGACCTGGCCGTAGCGCCGCAGCGGCTGGTCGATGGTGAAATCGGCGCGGGTTTCGAGGCCCGCGTCGAACTGCTCCTGCAGTTTCGCGGTGACGACGGTGGACATGATCAGGCTCTGCACGCTGGGGTGGGTAACCATGCAAGTGTAGAGCGGGCCGCGCGCGGAAAGGGCGCATCGTTGGCGCTGATTTGATGGTTGATGCGATAATCGTGCATCAAATCATGAATTAATGCGGAGCATGCTCATGCTGGAACTCGATCACTTTGATCTCGCGCTGCTGGACGTGCTGCAGCGCTTCGGTCGCGCGACGCATCAGCAGCTCGGCGAGGAGGTGCCGCTGTCGCCGTCGCAGATCGGCCGGCGGCTGCAGCGGCTCGAGGCGGCCGGCGTGATCGAAGGCTATCGCGTGATGCTCCGCCCGGAAAGGCTCGGGCTCGGCGTCACCGCGTTCACGAGCCTGAAGCTCAAGCACCACGGCGATTCGATCATCGAGCAGTTCCAGCAGCAGATCGACGTGCTGCCCGAAGTGCTCGAATGCCACGCGGTGGTGGGCGATGCCGACTACCTGCTGCGGATCGTCGCGCCCGACCTGAACGCGCTGTCGCAGTTCGTGATGAAGAAGCTGATGCGCGTGCCGGGCGTCGACAGCGTGCGCTCGAACATCGTGCTGACGACCTTCAAGCGCAACGGCGCGCTGCCGCTCGCGCACCTGGCGCCCGGCGCCGCATGACGCAATGACGGGGCGGCGGAAGGGCTGAAGGCGGGCCGCGCTGCGCGGCCGCCGAAGGGCCGGATCAGGCCGTTTCGTGCTGCGTATCGGCGTTCAGCAGGTCGACGTACGCGACCGCGACGAGATCGTCCTGCGCCACGCCGAGCTTCGCGAACACGTCGTGCGCTTCGGCTTCGCCGCCGGCCTCGTCGTCGTCTGGGCCGAGCACGACTTCCAGTTCGATGAAATCGCCGAGGCCGTCGACGCGGTCGAGATGGATGCGCGTGCGACCCGCAAGGTACACGTGCCGTTCCTTCGTCACGATCCCGCGGGTGGTCAGCGCGGTCGCGAGCAGCGCGTGCATCGCGTCGGGGTTCGTCACCGGGCTGCGCGTGTAGTACGACGCCTTCGGGCCGTCGCGGTCGTCGCGCTGGTAGAAGATCAGTTCGGCCGGCGTGCCGTCCTCGAAACGGCGCAGCTTGAGCCGGCCGCGCGGCACGTCGTAGAAGAAATCCTGCTGGCGGTAGAACAGCGGCGCTTCGGTCGCGAGCTTGGCAGCCTGTTCGCGCAGCCGGTCGAATTCGCGGGCGCGGGCTTTGATCTCGATGTTGCGGGCCATGCGGGTCTCCTTCAATCGGGGTCTCGCGGTGTGCGAACGCACAATCTAGCAAAAACGCGAAGACGATGGCGTGACCGCCGGTGTGGCGGGATGACGCGTGCGGGCCGTCACGCCACCTTCATCAGCACGGCTCATATCGCCCACTGGGCCTCGATCAGCCGCAGCGCGGCCGCGATCGCCGGTTCGTCGCGCCGCTCGGCGAGCGTCACGAACGTCAGCTCGGTCGGCACCGTCACGCGTTCGACGATCGTCAGCGCGTGGGCGTGCGCTTCGGCCAGCGCGGTCGAGTCGCGCGCGAGCGTCAGTCCGATCCCCGATTTGACGAGGTCGAGCATCGACTGCTCCTGGTCGACCTCGGCGACCTTCACCGGCTGCGCGCCGGCGTTGGCGAAGCGCCGCGACAGCAGCCGGTGGTGCGCGGACGCCGGCGGCGTCCAGATCCACGGCAGCGCGGCGAGCGCACGCCAGTCGTGCGCGCGCTGCACGCGGTCCTTCCAGCCGGCCGGCGCGAGCACGCGGTACTGGAAATGCGTGAGCGTGACGGTGTGGAACAGTGCGCCGTCGAGCGAATCGTCCTCGCCCGGCCGGCCGATGTAGTAGCCGACATCGAGCGCCCGCGTGCGCACCTGTTCGATTACCCAGCCCGACATCCCGTGCCGCAGCGCCGTCTCGATCTGCGGATGGGTCTCGACCAGCGCGCGCAGGAAGCCGCCGAGCCGCAGGAAACCCGGATCGAGGATCGTGCCGATCCGCAGCCGGCCGCGCACTTCGTGCCGCAGCGCGGCAGCGGCGCGCTGCACGTCGGCGGCCGCGGCGAGCGCGCGTTCCGCATGCGGCAGCAGTGTCTGGCCGTCGCGCGTGAGCGCGAGCCCGCGCGACGTGCGCGTGAACAGCGTGACGCCGAGCGTCTCCTGCAGATGCTTGATCTGCAGGCTGACGGCCGGCTGCGTCACGTGCAGCTGCGCGGCGGCGCGCGTCAGGTTGCCTTCGCGCGCGACCGTCGCGAACGCGCGGAGCAGGGTGAGATCCATCGTCGTGATATGAGCGTGGCTTATAACGCAGTTCAGCATAACTCATTGGATCGGCTGCCGGCCGCGGGAGTACGCTTGCTCGGGTCATGGTGTGCGCGGCCGCCTGCATGGCCCGCGACGCACTATGCTGAAAATGCGCGCGGCATCGCGCCGCGCGGCGCACAACAAGGAAGAAGGGGACACGCCGTGAGTACTCCACGTACGCTCGAAGGCGAATTCGATTACGTGATCGTCGGCGCGGGCACCGCGGGCTGCGTGCTCGCGAACCGCCTGACCGAGGATCCCGACATCCGCGTCCTGCTGCTGGAAGCCGGCGGCAAGGACGACTATCACTGGATCCATATTCCGGTCGGCTATCTGTACTGCATCGGCAACCCGCGCACCGACTGGCTGTACAAGACGCAACCCGAGGCGGCGCTCAACGGGCGCGCGCTGTCGTATCCGCGCGGCCGCGTGCTCGGCGGCTGCTCGTCGATCAACGGGATGATCTACATGCGCGGCCAGCGCGAGGATTACGACAGCTGGGCCGAGGCCACCGGCGACGCCGGCTGGTCGTGGGACAGCGTGCTGCCGATCTTCAAGCGCAGCGAGGATCACCATGCGGGCGCGAGCGGCGCGCACGGCGCGGGCGGCTACTGGCGCGTCGAGAAGCAGCGTCTGCGCTGGGAGATCCTCGAATCGTTCGCACAGGCCGCGCAGCAGTCCGGCATCCCCGCGACCGACGATTTCAACCGCGGCGACAATACCGGGGTCGGCTATTTCGAGGTGAACCAGAAGCGCGGCGTGCGCTGGAATACGTCGAAGGCATTCCTGCGGCCCGCGATGGCGCGGCCGAACCTGACCGTGATCACCGGCGCGCAGGCGCAGCGCGTGATCTTCGACGGGCGGCGCGCCGTCGGCGTCGAGTATCGCGGCGGCGGCACCGACTACGTCGCGCGGGCCCGCACGGAAGTGCTGCTGACGTCCGGCGCGGTGAATTCGCCGCAGCTGCTCGAGCTGTCGGGAATCGGCGACGGCCGGCGATTGCAGGCGCTCGGCATCGACGTCGTGCAGGATCTGCCGGGCGTCGGCGAAAACCTGCAGGATCATCTGCAGTTGCGGATGGCGTTTCGCGTCGAAGGCGTGCGCACGCTCAACACGCTGTCCGCGCACTGGTGGGGCAAGCTGATGATCGGCGCCGAATATGCGTTGCTGCAGCGCGGGCCGATGTCGATGGCGCCGTCGCAGCTCGGCGCATTCGCGAAATCGGATCCGGACGATCCCGCGCTCACGCGCCCCGATCTCGAATACCACGTGCAGCCGTTGTCGCTCGAACGCTTCGGCGAACCGCTGCACAGCTTCAACGCATTCACGGCGTCGGTGTGTCATCTGCGGCCGACCTCGCGTGGCAGCGTGCACGTCACGAGCGCCGATCCGGGCATCGCGCCGGCGATCGCGCCGAACTATCTGTCGACCGATCACGATCGCCATGTCGCCGCGAACGCGCTGCGCCTGACGCGCCGGATCGCGTCCGCGCCGGCGCTCGCGCGCTATCGTCCCGCGGAAATCCTGCCGGGCACGCAATACCGGAGCGAAGCCGAGCTGATCGAGGCGGCCGGCGCCGTCGGCACGACGATCTTCCATCCGGTCGGCACCTGCCGGATGGGACGGGCCGACGACGAACGCGCGGTGGTCGACAGCCGGTTGCGCGTACGCGGCATCGCCGGGCTGCGGATCGTCGACGCGTCGGTGATGCCGTTCATCACGTCGGGCAACACCAATTCGCCGACGCTGATGATCGCCGAGCGCGCGAGCGACATGATCCGCGCCGATCGCCGCGCGGCGCGCGAGGCGACGCCGGTGCGAACCGACGCTGCGGCGTCGGTTGCGTGACGGCCCGCTGACGCGCGCGACAGCGGGCCGTCATGCACGCGGCCGCTGATTCGCTATGCGAAACAAGCCGTCGCCGCGGCCGCGCGAGCGGCACGATCCATGCTCGATGCAGGCCGCGCAGTCGCGCGGCTTGTTTCATCGCGCGTGCCGGGTGTGGCGGAAGGTCAACGCGCGATGATGCACGTGTCAAAAAAGCATGGCGAAAAATCGCGTTCGGCCGCGTGCGACAGGGCGGTCAGCCCTATAAGTGCAAATCCCGATGATTGCACTGCACCAACGGCGCGACAATGTTGCGCAATGTGCATACGCGTCGGCGCGGGAGACCAACCCTCGAGGCGTACCACGGCGCCCGGGAGCAGCCCGCTGATCCGCTGACCTGTTCGCGGCCGCTTGCGCCAGGCATCCCGGTGCTTCGCCTGACTTCGTACGGAAGGGAACATGATTCTCGGCGACACGATTCTGGAAACACGCGGACTGACGAAGGAATTCAGGGGCTTCACCGCCGTGAACGGCGTCAACCTGCGTGTGCGCCGCGGTGCGATCCACGCATTGATCGGGCCCAACGGCGCGGGCAAGACCACCTGCTTCAACCTTCTCACCAAGTTCCTGACACCGACGGCCGGCCAGATCGTCTTCAACGGCATCGACATCACCGACGAGCGGCCCGCGCAGGTCGCGCGGCGCGGCATCATCCGTTCGTTCCAGATCTCGGCCGTGTTCCCGCAC
The DNA here is from genome assembly GCF_055810675.1 of Burkholderia sp. YHN3-13. Classification (NCBI taxonomy): domain Bacteria; kingdom Pseudomonadati; phylum Pseudomonadota; class Betaproteobacteria; order Burkholderiales; family Burkholderiaceae; genus Burkholderia; species Burkholderia sp. YHN3-13. The sequence goes on from NZ_JBVVNQ010000015.1 coordinate 70,282, forward strand.
CTGACCGCGCTGCAGAACGTGCGCATCGGCCTGCAGCGCGCGCTCGGCACCGAATTCCATTTCTGGCGCAGCGAACGCACGCTGAAGCGGCTCGACGACCGCGCGATGGATCTCCTCACGCAGGTCGGCCTCACCGATTTCGCGCACGTGCCGACCGTCGAGCTCGCGTACGGCCGCAAGCGCGCGCTCGAGATCGCGACGACGCTCGCGATGGAGCCCGAACTGATGCTGCTCGACGAGCCCACGCAGGGGATGGGCCACGAGGACGTCGATCGCGTGACCGCGCTGATCAAGAAGGTCGCGAGCGGCCGCACGATCCTGATGGTGGAACACAACATGAACGTGATCGCGGGCATCTCCGACACGATTACCGTCCTGCAACGCGGTGAGGTGCTGGCCGAAGGCTCGTATGCGGAGGTCTCGAAGAATCCGCTCGTCATCGAAGCCTACATGGGCAGCGCCGACGCGGCGCTCGCGGGGGCGCACGCATGAAGCACAGCGAACGGGAGGAACGCGAATTGAGCGGCGTCGAGAGCGGTACGCCCGCGCTGGAGATCACGGGCCTGGAGGCCTGGTACGGGGAGTCCCACATATTGCACGGTGTCGACCTGACCGTGCATCGCGGCGAGGTCGTCACGCTGCTCGGCCGCAACGGCGCGGGCCGCACGACGACGTTGCGCGCGATCATGGGCCTCACGGGCCGCCGCAGCGGGTCGATCAAGGTCGCGGGCCACGAGACGATCGGCCTCGCGACGCACCGCATCGCGCATTTCGGCATCGGCTACTGCCCGGAGGAGCGCGGGATCTTCTCGAGCCTGTCGTGCGAGGAGAACCTGATGCTGCCGCCGCTGATCGGGCCGCGCGAGCACGCGATGTCGCTCGACGAGATCTACGCGATGTTCCCGAACCTCGCGTCGCGCCGGCAGAGCCAGGGCACGCGGCTGTCCGGCGGCGAGCAGCAGATGCTCGCGGTCGCGCGGATCCTGCGCACCGGCGCGAACCTGCTGCTGCTCGACGAGATTTCCGAAGGCCTCGCACCGGTGATCGTGCAGGCGCTCGCGCGGATGATCGTCGCGCTGAAGGCGCGCGGCTACACGATCGTGATGGTCGAACAGAATTTCCGTTTTGCCGCGCCGCTCGCCGACCGCTTCTACGTGATGGAGCACGGCACCATCGTCGAGCATTTCCAGGCGGCCGAACTGGAAAGCAAGATGCCGACCCTGCACGACCTGCTTGGGGTGTGACGCCGCCCCGTTGCCCTTGCCGCTAGCCGTGGCGGCCCTCGAACAACCACAACGCATCAGAACAACAGGAGACGTCAATGAAAATGAAGACCCTCGCACAGGCCTGTCTCGCACTCGCGGCCGCCGCGTTCACCGCCGGCGCCGCACACGCGGCGGATACCGTGAAGATCGGCTTCATCACCGACATGTCGGGGCTTTACGCGGATATCGACGGGCAGGGCGGCCTCGAGGCGATCCGCATGGCGGTCGCCGATTTCGGCGGCAAGGTGCTCGGCAAGCCGATCGAGGTCGTCTATGCCGATCACCAGAACAAGGCCGACATTGCCGCATCGAAGGCGCGCGAATGGATGGACCGCGGCGGGCTCGACCTGCTGGTCGGCGGCACGAACTCGGCCACCGCGCTGTCGATGAACCAGGTCGCGGCCGAGAAGAAGAAGGTCTACATCAACATCGGCGCGGGCGCCGACACGCTGACCAACGAGCAGTGCACGCCGTACACGGTCCACTATGCATACGACACGATGGCGCTCGCGAAAGGCACCGGTTCGGCGGTGGTGAAGCAGGGCGGCAAGTCGTGGTTCTTCCTGACGGCCGACTACGCGTTCGGCAAGGCGCTCGAGAAGAACACGTCGGACGTCGTGAAGGCGAACGGCGGGCAGGTGCTCGGCGCGGTGCGCCACCCGCTGTCGGCATCGGATTTCTCGTCGTTCCTGCTGCAGGCGCAGGCGTCGAAGGCGCAGATTCTCGGCCTCGCGAACGCGGGCGGCGACACGATCAACTCGATCAAGGCCGCGAAGGAATTCGGCATCATGAAGACGATGAAGCTCGCCGCGCTGCTGATGTTCATCGACGACGTGCACAGCCTCGGCCTCGAGACGACGCAGGGCCTCGTGCTGACCGACAGCTGGTACTGGAACCGCGACGCGGCGTCGCGCCAGTGGGCGCAGCGCTACTTCGGCAAGATGAAGAAGATGCCGTCGAGTCTGCAGGCGGCCGACTACTCGTCGGTGACGACCTACCTGAAGGCCGTGCAGGCCGCCGGGACGACCGACTCCGACAAGGTGATGGCCGAGCTGAAGAAGATCAAGATCAACGACTTCTACGCGAAGGGCTACATCCGCACGGACGGCAGCATGATCCACGACATGTACCTGATGGAAGTGAAGAAGCCGTCGGAATCGAAGGAGCCGTGGGATTACTACAAGGTGCTCGCGACGATTCCGGGCGAACAGGCGTTCGGGACCAAGCAGGAGACGCGCTGCGCGTTGTGGAAGTAAGCAGGGCGTAGCGGCGCGCACGGGCGCGCCGCTCGGTGGCGGCTGCCGCGATGTGCCCGCTGCGCCGCCCGCGTGCGTGGCGCCTGAAGGTTGCGCACGCAACGAAACTCATTCTGACGGCTAAGTCGATGGAAATCTTTGGCATTCCGTTGCCGGCGATGCTGAGCCAGTTGCTGCTCGGGCTCGTCAACGGCTCGTTCTACGCGATCCTGAGCCTCGGGCTCGCGGTGATCTTCGGGCTGCTCAACGTGATCAACTTCGCGCACGGCGCGCTGTTCATGCTGGGCGCGATGCTCGCGTGGATGGGCCTGTCGTACTTCGGGCTGCCGTACTGGGCGATGCTCGTGCTGGCGCCGCTGGTGGTCGGCGCGTTTGGGATCGCGATCGAACGCTCGATGCTGCGCTGGCTGTACAAGCTCGATCACCTGTACGGGCTGCTGCTCACGTTCGGCCTCACGCTGGTCGTCGAAGGCGTGTTCCGGTCGATCTACGGATCGTCGGGCCAGCCGTACGACGTGCCGTCGCAGCTGTCGGGCGCGACCAACCTCGGCTTCATGTTCCTGCCGAACTATCGCGCGTGGGTCGTCGTCGCGTCGCTCGCGGTGTGTCTCGCGACGTGGTTCGTGATCGAGAAGACGCGTCTGGGTGCCTACCTGCGCGCGGGCACCGAGAACCCGAAGCTCGTCGAGGCGTTCGGCGTGAACGTGCCGATGATGATCACGCTCACCTACGGCTTTGGCGTCGCGCTCGCCGCGTTCGCCGGCGTGCTGGCCGCGCCGGTGATTCAGGTGTCGCCGCTGATGGGCCAGCCGATGATCATCACCGTGTTCGCGGTGGTCGTGATCGGCGGGATGGGCTCGATCCTCGGCTCGATCGTCACGGGCCTGCTGCTCGGCGTGATCGAAGGCTTCACGCGCGTGTTCTATCCGGAAGCGTCGGCCACCGTCGTGTTCGTGATCATGGCGATCGTGCTGCTGTTCCGCCCGGCGGGCCTCTTCGGCAAGGAAAAATGATGCAGAGAAAAGTGCTCTACGGCGTGCTGCTCGCCGCACTGCTCGCCGCGCCGTTCATCGGCGCGTATCCGGTGTTCGTGATGAAGGTGCTGACGTTCGCGCTGTTCGCGGCCGCGTTCAACCTGCTGATCGGCTATACGGGGCTGCTGTCGTTCGGCCATGCGATGTTCCTCGCGACGGCCGGCTACGCGACCGGCTATTCGATGCAGACGCTCGGCTTCACGCCGGAGCTCGGCGTGCTGGTCGGCACCGTCGCCGCGACGCTGCTCGGGCTCGTCGTCGGGCTGTTCGCGATCCGCCGGCAGGGCATCTACTTCGCGATGATCACGCTCGCGTTCGCGCAGATGGTCTATTTCATCTACCTGCAGGCGCCGTTCACGCACGGCGAGGACGGCCTGCAGGGCGTGCCGCGCGGCCGCCTGTTCGGGCTGCTCGACCTGTCGAACGACGTCGCGCTGTACTACGTCGTGCTGGCGGTGGTCGTCGCCGCATGCGCGTTCATCGTGCGGGTCGTCCATTCGCCGTTCGGCCAGGTGCTCGTCGCCATCAAGGAAAACGAAGCGCGCGCCATCTCGCTCGGCTACGACACCGACCGCTTCAAGCTGCTCGCGTTCATCCTGTCGGCCGGGCTCGCGGGGCTGGCCGGCTCGCTGAAGGTGCTCGTGCTCGGCTTCGAGACGCTATCCGACGCGCACTGGACGATGTCGGGCCTGGTCGTGCTGATGACGCTCGTCGGCGGGATGGGCACGCTGTTCGGGCCGCTGCTCGGCGCCGCGCTGATCGTCGCGCTGGAAGACCGGCTCGGCGACATCGGAGAATGGCTCGCGTCGGCCACGGGCGTCGCGTGGTTTCATTCGCTCGGCGAGTCGGCGACGATCGTCACCGGGCTGATCTTCATCGCATGCGTGCTGGCATTCCGGCGCGGCATCGTCGGCGAGATGGTTGCGCGGATCAAGCCGCTCCGGGCATCGCCCTGAGCGCAGGCCGTACGCATCGCCGCCCGCTGATGCGCAGCACCATCCCGCATGCGCCGAAAAGGGTATTGCGGCCGGCTCGGGCCGGCGCCGCGCGACAGGCTGGTGCCCCATTTTCGTGCGGCAATGCACCATAGGGGTAAATGCTAAGTTGTCGTGGTGCTTAAGCCTCTTTAAGATTCACTCTAGTTCTGATGCACCGCGAAACGAATTTGCAGGTGGAGAACGAGGAGACAATCGAGGCACAAAGTGCCCGGACCCCAAAGCGCTGTTGGACGGAATCCAACAGCGCTTTTTCATTTGCGTGCACGGATTTCCCCCGATGGTGCATCGGCCTGCGCGATAGTCGTGCCCCGCGCCTGCATGCGCATCGCTTCCGCGCTTCGCCGCGTTCTCCGTTTTTCCCGTTCCCGTCATTCGTTTGCAGACAGCGCGCCGTCGCGCACATGCTGTCCGGGCTTACCCGGTTGGCGTGCGCGAATCGCGTCCGTTACACTCAGCTTTCGCCGACCGAGCGGTCGGGAAAACGGTCGGCAGTTCTCCTACAAGCAGAATGCAGAAGAGGGAGTACGGTTGGATGAGCAGCGCGGGACGATGGTTCGGGGCAGGAAAGGCGGCTGGCGCCGCCCGTTCGTCGCGGGGTGTGGCAACGGTCAGCGCGGCCTTCCCGGGCCGTTCTGCGGCCTGTACGCGCGCTGCGACGCCATCGCGGGTCGTTGCGTTCGCATCCGTATCCGCATTCTCATGAGCCGCCGTTTTTTCGACGTTTCACCGCGCGCATACCTGGCCGTATCCGGCCGGCGCGGCGTGCGTTCCCGCCATCGTTGCGCATGCATCGATCGTTCGCACGATCCCGTATTTCTTCGCCACCTTCATCCTGACGACACTGCTGCTGCGCATCGTGGCGGGCGAACGGCCGTGTCAGGCGGCAGGCGGCGGGTGTGCGGGGTTTCACGGGAAAACGAGCGTAGGCGCGGCCAGGCGAGATAGTTAAATTATTAACTTGTTTTGGGGGACCGGGAGCCGCCCGAGCGACCCGTGGCTTTTTCGAGCAGCGTTTGGAGACAACGTAAATGAAGATGAATCGATGGATGGAGGCCGTGCTTGCCGCGGGCCTCGTGTGCGCGGCGGCAACGGCGTCGGCGCAGGTGAAGATCGGCGTGACGCTGTCGGCCACCGGGCCGGCCGCGTCGCTCGGGATCCCGGAAAAGAACACGATCGCGCTGCTGCCCAAGGAAATCGCGGGCAAGAGCGTGCAGTACATCGTGCTGGATGACGCCTCCGACACGAGCCGTGCGGTGCAGAACGTGCGCAAGCTGATCGACGAGGACCACGTCGACGCGATCATCGGCTCGTCCGTCACGCCGAACTCGCTCGCGATGCTCGACCCGGTATCGCAGGGCAAGACGCCGACGATCTCGCTCGCCGCGAGCGCGCAGATCATCTCGCCGATGGACGCGAAGCGCGCGTGGATGTTCAAGGTGCCGCAGAATGACCAGCTGATGGCCGATGCGATCGCCGGCTACATGGCGAAGCACGGCGTGAAGACGGTCGGCTTCGTCGGCTTCGCCGATGCGTACGGCGACAGCTGGTACAACACGTTCAACGCGGCGGCCGCGAGGAACGGCCTGAAGGTCGTATCGAACGAGCGCTACAACCGCACCGACGCGTCGGTGATGGGGCAGGTGCTGAAGCTGCTGGGCTCGAACCCGGATGCGGTGCTGATCGCGGGCTCCGGCACGCCGGCGGCGCTGCCGGCCAAGACGCTGAAGGAGCGTGGCTACAAGGGCAAGGTGTACCAGACGCACGGCGTCGCGAACAACGACTTCCTGCGCGTGTGCGGCAAGGATTGCGAAGGCGAGATCCTGCCGGCCGGCCCGGTGCTCGTGACCGACCAGCTGCCTGATTCGAACCCGGTGAAGAAGCCGGCGCTCGGTTACAAGGCCGCGTACGAGAAGGCCTACGGCGCGGGCTCGCTGTCGACGTTCGGCGGCCATGCGTGGGATGCGGGGCTGTTGCTGCAGCGTGCGATTCCGGAGGCGCTGAAGAAGGGCCAGCCGGGCACCGAGGCGTTCCGCGAGGCGCTGCGTGCGTCGCTCGAAAGCGTGAAGGACCTTCCCGTGTCGCACGGCGTGATCAACATGACGGCAACCGATCACAACGGCTTCGACACGCGTGCGCGCGTGATGGTGCAGATCGTCGACGGCAAGTGGAAGCTGCAGGCCGAGTAAGCATCACGTGAAACCCGGCATGCGCGGCGCGAACGGCGCCGCGCATGCCGTCGGCAGGGCGCCGGGCCTGACGGGCCGCGCCCCGGGCTGCCTGGAACGTCCGGGGGCCGACACATGGCGCGTGACGCGCCTGCCGTGTCGCCCATGCCCCGCGGCGTTTCCGCCTTTCGTTTCTCCGCAGCATTCTCGATACACGAAACGTATGGATCTCTCGATTGCGGCGATCCTCGCGCAAGACGGCATCACGACGGGCGCCATTTATGCATTGCTGTCCCTGGCGCTCGTGCTGGTGTTTTCCGTCACGCGGGTGATCTTCATTCCCCAGGGCGAATTCGTCGCCTACGGTGCGCTGACGCTTGCCGCGTTGCAGGCGCAGAAATTTCCCGCCACCTGCTGGCTGCTGTTCGTGATGGGCATCGCGTGCTTCCTGCTCGAAGTCGGCGGCCTGATCCGGCATCGCGAGCGCCGCCATCAGCTCGGCCGCACGCTCGCGACGCTCGGCAGCCGCTACATCCTGCTGCCGCTCGCGGTGTTCGCGATCACGCGCAGCTTTGCCGCGCAGCCGATGCCGATGCTCGCGCAGATCGCGCTGACGCTTGCGATCGTCGTGCCGATGGGGCCGTTCGTCTACCGGCTCGTGTACCAGCCGATCGCCGAAGGCACGACGCTGCTGCTGTTGATCGTGTCGGTCGCCGTCCACTTCGCGATGGTCGGCCTCGGGCTCGTGATGTTCGGCGCGGAAGGCTCGCGTACCAACGGATTCTCGGACGCGTCGCTGGCGATCGGCAGCATGACGATCTCGGTGCAGAGCATCCTGGTCGTCGCCACGGCGCTCGTGCTGATCGGTGCGCTCTACGTGTACTTCGGCCGCACGATCGCCGGCAAGGCGCTGCGTGCGACGTCGGTGAACCGGCTCGGCGCTCGGCTCGTCGGCATCGGCACGACGGAAGCGGGGCGGCTCGCGTTCACGTTTGCGGCGGGGCTCGGCGTGCTGTCCGGGATCCTCGTCGGCCCGCTGACGACGATCTACTACGACTCGGGCTTCCTGATCGGTCTGAAGGGTTTCGTCGGCGCGATCATCGGCGGGCTCGTCAGCTATCCGCTCGCGGCCGCCGGCTCGCTGCTGGTTGGCGTGCTCGAATCGTATTCGTCGTTCTGGGCGAGCGCGTACAAGGAGGTGATCGTGTTCACGCTGATCATTCCGGTGCTGCTGTGGCGGAGCTTCGTGACGCCGCATGCGGAAGAGGAAGAGGAGTGACGCGATGAAGACGATGGTACGCAACAAGACCTTCTGGGTGTTTCTCGTGGTGTTGTTCGCGCTGCCGGTGCTGCCCGGCGCGCTGCACGTGCCCGAGTACTGGATCACGCTGCTGAACTACATCGGCCTCTATGCGATCGTCGCGATCGGGCTCGTGCTGCTGACGGGCGTTGGCGGGATGACGAGCTTCGGACAGGCCGCGTTCGTCGGCATCGGCGCGTATGCGACCGCGTTCCTGACGACGCGCTACGGCGTATCGCCGTGGCTCGCGCTGATCGTCGGCGTCGTGCTGACGGCGCTCGTCGCGCTCGTGCTGGGTGCGGTCACGATGCGGCTGTCCGGGCACTTCCTGCCGCTCGGCACGATCGCGTGGGGCCTCGCGCTGTTCTACCTGTTCGGTAACCTCGAGCTGCTCGGCAAGTACGACGGGATCAACGGCATTCCGGCGCTGAACCTGTTCGGCCTCGCGCTCGAAAGCGGCCGCAGCCTGTACTTCCTGATCTGGGCCGTCGTGCTGGCCGCGATCGTGTCGGTGCAGAACCTGCTGAACAGCCGCCCGGGCCGCGCGATCCGCGCACTGCGCGGCGGCGGCGTGATGGCCGAGGCGATGGGCGTGAACACGGCATGGATGCGCGTGGTGATCTTCGTCTACGCAGCCGTGCTGGCGGCCGTGTCGGGTTTCCTGTACGCGCATCTGCAGCGTGCGGTGAACCCGACCCCGTTCGGGTTGAATCACGGGATCGAGTTCCTGTTCATGGCCGTGGTCGGCGGCGTGTCGCACGTGTGGGGCGCGGTGCTCGGTGCAGCGATCCTCACGGTGCTGCAGGACTACCTGCAGACGCTGCTGCCGAAGCTGCTCGGCTCGGAAGGCAACTTCGAGATCATCGTGTTCGGCGTGCTGATGGTGCTGCTGCTGCAGTACGCCCGCCAGGGCGTGTGGCCGTTCGTTGCCCGGCTGTTCCCGCGCGGGCCGAGCGCGCACGTGCCCGAGCAGGCCGATCCGCTGCCGCAGCGTGCGAAGCCGGCGGCCGGTGAGCCGCTGCTCGTCGTCGACAATGCACGCAAGCAGTTCGGCGGGCTCGTGGCCGTCAACGACGTCAGCTTCGACGTGAAAGCGGGGCAGATCATCGGGCTGATCGGTCCGAACGGCGCCGGCAAGTCGACCACGTTCAACCTCGTGACGGGCGTGCTGAAGCCGACGGGCGGCACGATCACGTTCCGTGGCGAGCGCATCGACGGGCTCACGTCGCGCCAGATCGTCCGCCGCGGCATCGGCCGTACCTTCCAGCACGTGAAGCTGCTGCCCGCGATGACGGTGCTCGAGAACGTCGCGATCGGTGCGCATCTGCGCGGCCATACGGGCGTCTGGCGCAGCATCGCGCGGCTCAATGCACACGAGGAGGCGCAACTGCTGGCCGAAGCCGCACGCCAGATCCGCCGCGTGGGGCTCGAGAAGCATATGTACGACGAAGCGGGCAGCCTCGCGCTCGGCCAGCAGCGGATTCTCGAAATCGCCCGCGCGCTGTGCTGCGATCCGACGCTGCTGCTGCTCGACGAGCCGGCTGCGGGGCTGCGTTACCAGGAGAAGCAACAGCTCGCCGACCTGCTGCGACGGCTGAAGGCGGAAGGCATGAGCGTGTTGCTCGTGGAACATGACATGGATTTCGTGATGAATCTCACCGACCGGCTGGTGGTGATGGAGTTCGGCACGCGGATCGCGGAAGGGTTGCCGCAGGATGTGCAGCAGGACCCGGCCGTGCTTGAAGCGTATCTGGGCGGGGTGGAGTGATGACGGACACGACGATGCCGATTCTCGAAGTGCGCGGGCTGGCAGTCCGGTACGGGAAGGTGGAGGCACTGCACGGTGCGGCGATCAAGGTCGGTGCGGGGCAGATCGTCAGCGTGATCGGCCCGAACGGTGCCGGCAAGTCGACGCTGCTGAACGCGATCATGGGCGCGTTGCCGGTTACGGGGCATGCGTCGGGCGCGGTCGTGTACCGCGGCAGCGACATCGGTGCGTTGCCGGTCGAGCAGCGTGTCGCGCGCGGGATGTGCCTCGTACCGGAAAAGCGCGAGCTGTTCAGCACGATGACGGTCGAGGACAACCTTGTGCTGGGGGCATATCGCCGCAAGCAGGCTGGCGAATCGAACTTCCTCGACCAGCTCGACCACGTGTTCGCGCTGTTCCCGCGGCTGAAGGAGCGCCGCAAGCAGGCGGCCGGCACGCTGTCGGGCGGCGAGCGGCAGATGCTTGCGGTCGGCCGCGCGCTGATGGGCAAGCCCGACCTGTTGATGCTCGACGAGCCGAGCCTCGGGCTCGCGCCGCTGATCGTGAAGGAGATCTTTCATATCATCAGCGCGTTGCGCGGTACGGGGGTGGCGACGTTGCTGATCGAACAGAACGCGCGGGCCGCGTTGCAGATCTCGGATTACGGCTATGTGCTGGAGACCGGTGAGTTTGCGCTGGAAGGGCCGGCCGCCGAGCTTGCGCAGAATCCACGCGTGATCGAAACGTACCTGGGGCTGGCGAAGAAGACGGCTTGAGGGCCCGAGCGGTTGGCGGGAAACGAACGGCGTGTTTCACGTGAAACACGCCGTTTTTATTTGCCGGTGAGGCCTTGTTGGCTCGAGGTCTGGGGATAAGCGCCGGACGAATCGTCTTAAGTCCTGTGCGGCGGTGGCTCGTTCCACAGGCCGATGATGTGTGGAACCTCGGTGGACAAGGGTGAGAGCAACCGGCAGAAATGCTGTGAAGAGAAGGGGGCACAGCATGTCGTGTTCGCGCTGCCTCGCGGGCCACAGATATCGATCGGGTCATATTCCGCCTGCGGCGTTCTCGCCAGTCAGGTTTTTTGCACAGGTGCAGCGATGTACGGCAAACCGTGCTCGGGCTTTGCCTGAACAGGCTCGACACCCTGGATTCTCCCGTCCACGGCCCAAAAATCGACGAAATGCACAGACCCTACCATTCGGACGGCATTCGGGTGAAAAGCGAACCCGCTATAATTCGGCCCATACATTTCTCTGATAGGTTCGTGCGCAGCTCGGCGTGCGGAATCCACCATGCTTTTTCCCACAGAATTTGACGTCATCGTCGTCGGTGGCGGTCATGCCGGCACGGAAGCCGCGCTGGCGTCCGCCCGTATGGGCGCGAAGACGCTGCTGCTGACCCACAATATCGAAACGCTCGGGCAGATGAGCTGCAATCCGTCTATCGGCGGCATCGGCAAGGGCCATCTGGTCAAGGAAGTCGACGCGCTGGGTGGCGCAATGGCCGCCGCGACGGACGAGAGCGGTATTCAGTTCCGGATCCTCAATTCGTCGAAGGGCCCGGCCGTGCGTGCGACGCGTGCGCAGGCCGACCGCATCCTGTACAAGGCCGCGATCCGCCACCGGCTCGAGAACCAGCCGAACCTGTGGCTGTTCCAGCAGGCCGTCGACGACCTGATGGTCGAAGGCGACCGCGTGGTGGGCGCCGTCACGCAGATCGGTATCCGCTTCCGCTCGCGTGCGGTCGTGCTGACGGCCGGCACGTTCCTCGACGGCAAGATCCACGTCGGCCTGAACAACTACACGGGCGGCCGCGCCGGCGATCCGGCAGCCGTGTCGCTGTCGTCGCGCCTGAAGGAGCTGAAGCTGCCGCAGGGCCGGTTGAAGACCGGTACGCCCCCGCGTATCGACGGCCGGACGATCGACTTCTCGAAGCTCGACGAGCAGCCGGGCGACCTCGATCCGATTCCCGTGTTTTCGTTCCTGGGCCGCGCGGAGCAGCATCCGCAGCAGCTGCCGTGCTGGGTCACGCATACGAACGAACGCACGCACGACATCATTCGCGGCGGCCTCGACCGTTCGCCTATGTATACAGGCGTGATCGAAGGCGTCGGGCCGCGTTATTGCCCGTCGATCGAGGACAAGATCCACCGGTTCGCGTCGAAGGAATCGCACCAGATCTTTCTCGAGCCGGAAGGGCTGACGACCAACGAGTTCTACCCGAACGGGATCTCGACGAGCCTGCCGTTCGATGTCCAACTCGAGCTCGTGCATTCGATGCGCGGCCTCGAGAACGCGCACATCCTGCGCCCGGGTTATGCGATCGAGTACGACTATTTCGACCCGCGCGCGCTGAAGGCGTCGCTCGAGACCAAGGCGATCAACGGGTTGTTCTTTGCGGGCCAGATCAACGGCACGACCGGCTATGAAGAGGCGGCCGCGCAGGGCTTGCTGGCCGGCCTCAATGCGGGTCGCTATGTGCAGGAGAAGGACGCGTGGTGCCCGCGTCGTGACCAGGCCTATCTGGGCGTGCTGGTCGACGATCTTGTGACGCGTGGCGTGGCCGAGCCGTACCGGATGTTCACGAGCCGTGCCGAATATCGCCTGAGCCTGCGTGAAGACAATGCCGACATGCGCCTGACCGAGATCGGCCGCGAGCTGGGGCTCGTCGACGACGCGCGCTGGGACGCATTCAGCCGGAAGCGCGACGCTGTTTCACGTGAAACCGAACGCCTGAAGTCGACGTGGGTCACGCCGAAGACGCTGCCGCCGGAAGAGGCGACCGCGCTGCTCGGCAAGGCGATCGATCACGAATACAGCCTCGCCGAACTGCTGCGTCGTCCGGGCATCAGCTACGACGGCGTATGCGGGCTGAAGGGCGGTGAATGCGGTCCCGCGGAGCCGCTGACCGACGATCCGGTGCTGCTCGAGCAGATCAAGGAGCAGGTCGAGATTGGTATCAAGTATCAGGGCTATATCGAGCGCCAGGCATCCGAGATCGAACGCAACGACGCGAACGAGAACACGCGCTTGCCCGACGGTATCGATTACCGTGAAGTGCGCGGGCTGTCGTTCGAAGTGAGCCAGAAGCTCAACGAGTTCCGGCCGGAAACGATCGGGCAGGCATCGCGCATCTCGGGCGTCACGCCGGCGGCAATCTCGCTGCTGATGGTGCACCTGAAGCGTCGCGGGCTGGGCCGCCGGAATGGCACGGCCGCCGAGGCAACGGAGCAGGGGGACGGCGCCGTCCCGACGCAACAATGACGGCGCGTCGCGCGCCGGCGGTTAATCGGGACGTACTGGAACAGATGCTCGTCGAAGGCACGGCGGCGCTCGACCTCACGCTGACGGATGCTCAGCGCAACCAGTTGCTCGACTATGTCGCGCTGCTCGGCAAGTGGAACGCGGTCTACAACCTGACCGCGATCCGCGACCCGAAGCAGATGCTGATCCAGCACATCCTCGATTCGCTTTCGATCGTCCCGCATCTGCGCGGCCGTGCGTCGGCGCGTGTGCTCGACGTCGGTTCGGGCGGCGGGTTGCCCGGCATCGTGCTCGCGATCGTCGAGCCGGACTGGCAGGTCACGCTGAACGATATCGTGCAGAAGAAGTCTGCATTCCAGACGCAGATGCGCGCGGAACTGAAGCTCGCGAACCTGTCGGTCGTCACCGGGCGGGTTGAATCGCTGCAGCCGGGCGTCGAAGTGCCGGAAAAATTCGACATGATCGTATCCCGCGCTTTCGCGGATCTGTCCGACTTCGTTAAACTTGCTCGACATCTGGTTGCGCCGGGTGGATCGATCTGGGCAATGAAGGGCGTTCACCCGGATGATGAAATTGCGCGTTTGCCGGAAGGCAGCCGCGTGAAGCAGACGATCCGGCTGGCGGTGCCGATGCTCGATGCCGAGCGGCATCTGTTCGAAGTGGCCGTCGACGACGCGAATTGAAGGCGCGCGGTAGCGCGCCGTTTGTTTGAAGGTAAAGGGAACACACCAACGATGGCAAAGATCTTCTGCGTTGCGAACCAGAAGGGGGGCGTCGGCAAGACGACGACATCGGTCAATCTCGCCGCAAGCCTTGCAGCGCAGGAGCAACGAGTCCTGCTGATCGATCTCGACCCGCAGGGCAACGCGACGATGGGCAGCGGGATCGACAAGGCCGCCTGTGAGGCGACCGTGTACGAAGTGCTGGTCGATGGCGTGTCGGTCGCCGATGCGCGCATCCGCCCGGACGGCGTCACCTACGACGTTCTGCCCGCGAACCGCGAGCTGTCCGGTGCCGAGATCGAACTGATCAGCATCGACAACCGCGAGCGCCGGCTGAAAGCAGCGCTCGAACGCGTGGCCGACGACTACGATTTCGTGCTGATCGATTGCCCGCCGACGCTGTCGCTGCTGACGCTGAACGGGTTGTGCGCGGCACATGGCGTCGTGATCCCGATGCAGTGCGAGTACTTCGCGCTGGAAGGGTTGTCGGACCTCGTCAACACGATCAAGCAGGTTCACGCGAACATGAACCGTGACCTGAAGATCATCGGCTTGCTGCGTGTGATGTTCGATCCGCGCATCACGCTGCAGCAGCAAGTCTCCGATCAACTGAAAGCGCACTTTGGCGACAAGGTGTTCGACGCGGTGATTCCGCGCAACGTGCGCCTGGCGGAAGCGCCGAGTTACGGGTTGCCGGGCGTCGTGTTCGACCGCAGCTCGCGCGGTGCGCAGGCGTATCTCCAGTTCGGTGCCGAGATGATCGAACGCGTCCGCGCGTTCGAGGTGTCGTGATCCGGACATGAGCGAAGCGAGGAAGAAAGACATGAACGCGGTACCAAAGAAGAAGGGCTTGGGACGTGGCCTCGAAGCGCTGCTCGGCGGCAGCGCCGATATCACCGAAGCGGTGAAGATCGAAGGGGCGCCGAACACGCTCGCGCTCGGCAAGCTGCAGGCCGGCAAGTACCAGCCGCGGACGCGGATGGACGAGGGCAGCCTGCAGGAGCTCGCGGCCAGCATTCGCGCTCAGGGCGTGATGCAGCCGATCCTGGTACGGCCCATTTCATCAGACAAATACGAGATCATTGCAGGCGAGCGGCGGTTCCGCGCGGCGCGCCTGGCCGGTCTCGATGAAGTGCCGGTGCTCGTAAAGGACGTGTCCGATCAGGCTGCCGCCGCGATGGCGCTGATCGAGAACATCCAGCGCGAGGACCTGAACCCGCTTGAAGAGGCGCACGGTATCCAGCGCCTGCTCGACGAGTTCGGTTTCACGCACGAGCAGGCGGCCGAATCGGTCGGCCGTTCGCGCAGCGCGGTGTCGAACCTGCTGCGCCTGCTGAACCTCGCGTCGCCGGTGCAGACGATGCTGCTGGCCGGCGATCTCGACATGGGGCACGCGCGCGCGCTGCTCGCCGTCGATGCGGCCACGCAGATCACGCTCGCGCATCAGGTCGTCAACAAGCGCATGTCGGTGCGCGAAACCGAGAAGCTCGTCGCACATACGACGAAGGAAGCGCCGGCCGTGAAGGCGCGCGCGAAGGACGACGGCGGCCGCGATACGCGCCGTCTCGAAGAGGAGTTGTCCGACCTGCTCGCGTCGACGGTGAAGATCAAGCTCGGCCGCCGCGGGCGCGGGCAGGTGACGATCGACTTCGGCAACCTCGATGCGCTCGAGGGCATTCTCGCGCGGCTGCGCGGCAACGTCGCAACCGAAGAGTAAGGACAGCCAATGGAGAAGACGGGCGCACCGGCGCCGCGCCGGTGGCTCGGATGGCTTGCGCAGGAACCGGTACTGTCGGTGCTTGCACTCGGCCTGATCGTGCTGCAATGGGTGCGTCCGCAACCATTTTCGGTGCTTGCAGGTCGCGTCGACTGGCAGACGGTCGCGACGCTCGCGGGCCTGCTGATGCTGACCAAGGCACTCGAGCTGTCCGGTTGCCTGATGTGGCTCGCGCACCGTATCGTGCATCACGTGCATTCCGAACGCGGGCTCGCGATGCTGCTGGTCGGATTCGCCGCGGTACTGTCGATGTGGCTCACCAACGACGTCGCGCTGTTCGTCGTCGTGCCGTTGATGGTGTCGCTGCGTGCACTGACGCCGCTACCGTTCCGGCGGCTCGTGATCGTCGTCGCGCTGGCCGTCAACGCGGGGTCCGTCGCGACACCGCTCGGCAATCCCCAGAATCTTTTCCTGTGGCAATTGAGCGGCGTGTCGTTCGGCCGCTTCGTGGTTACGCTCGGGCCGCTGGCGCTTGCGTTGATGGCGTTGCTGCTCGTGCTGACCGCGTTCATGTTTCGCGCGAAGCCGCTCGATCTGTCCGGCGACGCCATCGCGTTACCGGTACAGCGCATGCACGCGCTGATCGCGGCAGTGCTGTTCGCTGCATTCGTACTGCTCGCCGATGCCCACCATCCGCTGCCGGGCCTCGTCGGCGTCGCCATCGTCCTGCTCGCCGTCAAACGCAACGCAGTCCTGAAGATCGACTGGCTGCTGCTGCTGATCTTCGTGCTGATGTTCGTCGTGCTGCGCAGCGCGGCCGCGCTGCCCGTCGTGCACGACACGATCGCGAATGCGCGGCTCGATTCGCCGCTGCGCGTCTATGCCGCGGGCGCCGTGCTGTCACAGGGGATCAGCAATGTGCCGGCGGCGATCCTGCTGTCGGAATTCACGCACGACTGGCGTGCGCTGGCGTTTGGCGTATCGGTCGGCGGTTTCGGTTTTGCCATCGGTTCGCTCGCGAACCTGATCGCGGTGCGTCTCGCGAAGGAGCCGCGCATGTGGCTGCCGTTTCATCTGGTGTCGATTCCGTTCGCGCTCGTGAGCGCGGCACTTGGCGCGTGGTTGCTCGTTCACGGTTGAGCAAGGCGGGTGCGCGGCACAGGTGTGCGATTCGAGGGGCGGGGAGGGGGCAGTGTTCGCGGTGGTTATAGGCTGTTGATAAGTGCCGCAACCCACAGTCGAACACCTGTGGTGGCGCGACAACTGATTGGACGTATCGATGCGCGAGCGTTCGGTCGAATTTCACCCGTCGCGCACGACCGATCGGCCAGGGCGCTTCGCGTGTTCCGGGCCGTCGTGCCAAGTCATTCCGGGCGAGTGTTTCACCGCGCATTTCCCGCGGCGATCGTGCCGCTCCGCCCGGACCCGTACCGGGCATCGTTTCCCCGTCATTCCCCCTGCCGTCGGCGTTTTACGCGCAAGAAATACCGGTGCAAGAAATCGACCTTACAACTGTCATCGTACGTCGTCGAATCGGGTGTTTTTTCACATGATGAGGCGTCGTTTTATGCAGGTTTTTGTCGCGTCTAAAGCCTTGAATCACTTGCAACTATCGCTTACAATCGCCCGGATTTGTTAGCTAGGCACCCCTGAAAGCTTTCAGAAAGCTTGGGGTCGGGTTCAAGGACTTTGCGGAAGATTGCGATGGCGGGTCAGGCGCCGGACGACAGGCACGATGATCAGCGCACGCAACGCCCCGCTTCGGCGGCCGGTGAGTGGCGCGAATCCGACGACTGGGATGTCGAGCAGCAAGATAACAACATCGTTCCGCTTACACGGACGGAAGCCGAGAGGCTGTTCGGTCCGAACGTGAGCAAGCCCTCGCGCGTGACCCCCTACAAGGTGGTGTTCGCGCAAGTGGTCCTGTCCCTGGTTGCAACGCTGGCGTGGTGGCTGTTTTCGAAGTCGCCGGGCGCCGCTGCGCAATCCGCGTTTCTGGGCGGAGCGATTGGCTGGGTGCCAAGTGCGGTATTCGTGGCACGACTGAAGGCAGGTGGCTCGGCCACCGTGATGAGCTGGGTGATGGGCGAAGCCCTGAAGCTCGCTCTGACGATCGGGATGTTCACCGCAGTGGCGTTCGGCTGGGCCGGCGTGCACTGGGTGCCGTTCCTCGTCACGTACCTCGTCGTGCTGAAGACCTACTGGATCGCGCTGGCCTGGCGGTAAGGAACAAGCAGCGTGCGGTTTCGACAGCGAACCGCACCGGCCCGTTCCCGCAATAGCGTGTTGCGGAACAGGCAAAACGATTTTCGACAATTTGGGTGGCATTAACGATATGGCAGCTAGCGAAGGCACGCGCGGTCCGGATCCGTCCGAGTACATTGCGCACCACTTGCAGAATTTCTCCACCTCGCATCAGACGTCGATTTTCGACATCCACGTCTGGAATCTCGACACGCTGTTCTGGTCGATCGTGTGCGGCATCGTGACGATCGTCCTGCTGCGTCTGGCCGCCCGCAAGGCGACGTCGGGCGTGCCGGGTCGCTTCCAGTGCGCGATCGAGATGCTCGTCGAAATGGTCGAAGACCAGTCGAAGGCCATCGTCCACGGCAATCGTACCTTCATCGCTCCGCTCGCCCTCACGGTGTTCGTGTGGGTCGCGCTGATGAACTCCCTCGACTTCCTCCCGGTCGACCTGCCGGGCCGCGTGATCGGCCTGCTCGGTCTGTCGGACGTGATTTCCCACCATCGCATCGTCCCGACGGCCGACCTGAACGGCACGCTCGGCATCGCGCTCGGCGTGTTCGTCCTGATGATCTACTACAGCATCAAGATCAAGGGCGCGGGCGGCTTCGTGCACGAGCTGCTGTCGGCACCGTTCGGCGCACACCCGCTGCTGTGGATCCCGAACCTCGCGCTCAACATTGTCGAATATCTCGCGAAGACCGTTTCTCTCGGTATGCGGCTGTTCGGCAACATGTACGCGGGTGAGCTGTTGTTCCTGTTGATCGCCCTGCTCGGCAGCATGTGGAGCTTCGGTGGCGACGCAACGTTCCTCGGCTTCGTTGGTCATGTGATCGCGGGTAGCGTCTGGGCAATCTTCCACATCCTGATTGTTCTGTTGCAGGCATTCATTTTCATGATGCTGACGCTGGTGTATCTCGGCCAGGCGCACGACAAGCACTAAGCGCGGCGTGCAAGAAAGAGTCTTCGTTTTAGTTTTTTAAATCTCAGTTCCAAGTCTTTTCACAAAGGAGTGATCATGCAAGCTTACATCGCCAACATCCAGGGTCTGACCGCCATCGGTATCGGCATCATCATCGGCCTGGGTGCAATCGGCGCCTGTATCGGTATCGCGCTGATGGGTGGCAAGTACATCGAAGCCTGCGCGCGTCAGCCGGAACTCATCAACCCGCTGCAAACGAAGATGTTCCTGCTGGCTGGCCTGATCGACGCTGCATTCCTGATCGGCGTTGGTGTCGCAATGCTGTTCGCGTTCGCGAACCCGCTCCTGTCGAAGCTCGCAGGCTAAGGTTCCTCGGAAATATGCGTCCGGCGTGAGCCGGCGCAGGGCGGAACGGAGACTTGGGGCGCTGATCGAATGCAACTCGATGAGCGCCTTACCGTTTCATTTTTCCGGAATAGCAGATAAGGAAACACCGTGAATCTCAACGCAACTCTGTTTGCGCAAATGGTCGTGTTCCTGGTCCTCGCGTGGTTCACGATGAAATTCGTGTGGCCGCCGTTGATCAACGCCCTCGACGAACGTTCGAAGAAGATCGCCGACGGCCTCGCCGCCGCGGAGAAGGGCAAGGCGGAACTCGACGCAGCGCACAAGCGCGTGGACCAGGAACTCGCGCAGGCCCGCAACGACGGCCAGCAGCGCATCGCCGACGCCGAAAAGCGTGCCCAGGCGGTCGCCGAGGAAATCAAGGCCAACGCCCAGGCTGAAGCCGCCCGCATCGTCGCTCAGGCGAAGGCGGAAGCAGAACAGCAAATCGTGAAGGCGCGCGAAGCGCTGCGTGGCGAAGTCGCCGCGCTGGCCGTGAAGGGCGCCGAGCAGATCCTGAAGCGCGAAGTCGATCAAACGGCCCACGCCCAACTGCTGAATCAACTGAAAGCCGAGCTCTGATCATGGCCGAACTTGCAACCATCGCCCGCCCTTACGCAGAAGCGCTGTTCCGCGTGGCCGAGGGCGGTGACATCGCCGCCTGGTCCACGCTCGTGCAAGAGCTGGCCCAGGTTGCGCGTCTGCCGGAAGTGCTGTCGGTCGCGTCGAGCCCGAAGGTGACGCGCACGCAAGTAGCCGAGTTGCTGCTTGCTGCGGTGAAGTCGCCGCTCGCGGCCGGCGCCGAAGCGAAGAACTTCGTGCAGATGCTGGTCGACAATCATCGCATCGCGCTGCTGCCGGAAATTGCCGAGCAGTTCGAGGCGCTCAAGAACGAACGTGAAGGCGCAGCCGACGCCGAGATCGTGAGCGCGTTCCCGCTGAACGGCGCGGATCTCGACAGTCTCGTCTCGGGCCTCGAACGCAAGTTCAAGCGCAAGCTGAAACCGACGGTCGAAGTCGATTCGTCGCTGATCGGCGGCGTGCGCGTGACGGTCGGCGACGAAGTGCTCGACACCTCGGTTCGCGCGCGCCTCGCATCGATGCAGGCTGCCTTGACCGCCTGAGCGCCACGCCGGCACGCAACAGAATTGACTATCAGGAGCGAATAATGCAACTCAATCCCTCTGAGATCAGCGAGCTGATCAAGAGCCGGATCCAGGGCCTTGAAGCGAGCGCAGACGTTCGCAACCAGGGCACCGTGATCTCCGTGACCGACGGTATCGTGCGTATCCACGGCCTGTCGGACGTGATGCAGGGCGAAATGCTCGAGTTTCCGGGCAACACGTTCGGTCTCGCGCTGAACCTCGAGCGCGACTCGGTCGGCGCGGTGATTCTCGGCGAATACGAACACATCTCGGAAGGCGACGTCGTCAAGACGACGGGCCGCATTCTCGAAGTGCCGGTGGGTCCGGAACTCGTCGGCCGCGTGGTCGATGCGCTCGGCAACCCGATCGACGGCAAGGGCCCGGTCAACGCGAAGCTGACCGACGCGATCGAAAAGATCGCCCCGGGCGTGATCTGGCGCAAGTCGGTGTCGCAGCCGGTGCAGACGGGCATCAAGTCGATCGACGCGATGGTGCCGATCGGCCGTGGCCAGCGTGAGCTGATCATCGGCGACCGTCAGTGCGGCAAGACCGCGGTGGCGCTCGACGCGATCATCAACCAGAAGGGCAAGGACCTGATCTGTATCTACGTCGCGATCGGCCAGAAGGCTTCGTCGATCATGAACGTGGTTCGCAAGCTCGAAGAAACGGGCGCGATGGAATACACGATCGTCGTCGCCGCTTCGGCGTCGGATTCGGCCGCGATGCAGTACCTCGCACCGTACGCCGGCTGCACGATGGGCGAATACTTCCGCGACCGCGGCCAGGACGCGCTGATCATCTATGACGACTTGACCAAGCAAGCCTGGGCATACCGTCAGATCTCGCTGCTGCTGCGCCGCCCGCCGGGCCGTGAAGCGTACCCGGGCGACGTGTTCTATCTGCACTCGCGCCTGCTGGAGCGTGCCGCTCGCGTGTCGGAAGAGTACGTCGAGAAGTTCACGAACGGCGAAGTGAAGGGCAAGAGCGGTTCGCTGACGGCACTGCCGGTCATCGAAACGCAGGCGGGCGACGTGACCGCGTTCGTTCCGACGAACGTGATCTCGATCACCGACGGCCAGATCTTCCTGGAAACCGACCTGTTCAACGCAGGCATCCGCCCGGCAATCAACGCCGGCGTGTCGGTGTCGCGAGTCGGTGGCGCCGCTCAGACGAAGGTCGTGAAGAAGCTGTCGGGCGGTATCCGTACCGACCTCGCGCAGTACCGTGAACTGGCTGCATTCGCGCAGTTCGCGTCGGACCTCGACGAAGCGACCCGCAAGCAGCTCGAGCGCGGCCGCCGCGTGACGGAACTGCTGAAGCAGCCGCAGTACCAGCCGCTGCAGGTCTGGGAACTGGCCGTGTCGCTGTATGCCGCGAACAACGGCTACCTCGACGATCTCGACGTCAAGCAAGTGCTGTCGTTCGAGAAGGGCCTGCGCGAAAACCTGAAGACCAGCCACGCTGACCTCATCAAGCGCATCGAAGACACCAAGGATCTCTCGAAGGACGACGAAGGCGCACTGCGCTCGGCGATCGAATCCTTCAAGAAGTCCGGTGCCTATTGATCCGCGAGTGACACATTGAGGCCGCGCGGGTGCTGATGCGCCCGCGCCGCTTCGGTGAGCGATGCATGAGCCCCGAGTAAAGCGCTAAAGCGCTAACCCGGGGCGCAAAGGAGCAAGCTATGGCTGGAATGAAGGAAATTCGCGGCAAGATCAAGAGCGTGCAGAACACGCGCAAGATCACGAAGGCGATGGAGATGGTGGCCGCATCGAAGATGCGCCGCGCGCAGGAACGCATGCGCGCCGCTCGTCCGTATGCGGACAAGGTCCGTGCCATCGCCGCGCACATGAGCCGTGCGAACCCGGAGTACCGCCACCCGTTCATGGTGGCAAACGACGGCGCGAAGACGGCCGGCATCATCCTCGTCACGACGGACAAGGGGTTGTGCGGCGGTTTGAACACCAACGTGCTGCGTGCGACGGTGCAGAAGTTCAAGGAGCTGGAAGAGAAGGGCCAGAAGGTCGAAGCCACCGCGATCGGCGGCAAGGGCCTCGGGTTCCTGAACCGCTTCGGCGCGAAGGTGATGTCGCAGGTCGTGCACCTCGGCGACACCCCGCATCTGGACAAGCTGATCGGCGCCGTGAAGACGCAGCTCGATCTGTATTCGGAAGGCAAGCTGTCGGCGGTTTATATCGCTTACACGCGCTTCGTCAACACGATGAAGCAGGAAGCCGTGATCGAGCAGCTGCTGCCGCTGTCGTCGGAACACTTCGAAGCCGATGACGGTACGCCGGCCACGTCGTGGGACTACATCTACGAGCCGGACGCGCAGGCAGTCGTCGACGAACTGCTCGTGCGTTACGTCGAGGCGCTGGTGTACCAGGCCGTCGCGGAAAACATGGCGTCCGAGCAATCGGCGCGCATGGTCGCGATGAAGGCCGCGTCCGACAACGCGAAGACGGTGATCAGCGAACTGCAGCTCGTATACAACAAGAGCCGTCAGGCCGCGATCACGAAAGAACTGTCGGAGATCGTCGGCGGCGCAGCCGCTGTTTAAGCGCGCGCCCGGGACGACAACTGCGCCTTTGCGCGAGTAAAGAATCAGGTATTTAAAGGAAAAGCGATGAGTACTGCTGCTTTGGTAGAAGGCAAGATCGTACAGTGCATCGGCGCCGTTATCGACGTGGAATTCCCGCGCGACAGCATGCCGAAGATCTACGACGCGCTTATTCTCGATGGCTCGGAACTGACGCTCGAAGTCCAGCAGCAGCTGGGCGACGGCGTGGTCCGTACCATCTGTCTGGGTGCTTCCGACGGCCTGCGCCGCGGCCTGACCGTGAAGAACACGGCAAAGCCGATTTCGGTGCCGGTCGGCAAGCCGACCCTCGGCCGGATCATGGACGTCCTCGGCCGTCCGATCGACGAAGCCGGCCCGATCGAAAGCGAACATACGCGTTCGATCCACCAGAAGGCTCCGGCGTTCGACGAACTGTCGCCGTCGACCGAACTGCTCGAAACGGGTATCAAGGTCATCGACCTGATCTGCCCGTTCGCCAAGGGCGGCAAGGTTGGCCTGTTCGGCGGTGCTGGCGTGGGCAAGACCGTCAACATGATGGAGCTCATCAACAACATCGCGAAGGAACACGGCGGTTACTCCGTGTTCGCGGGCGTGGGCGAGCGTACCCGTGAAGGGAACGACTTCTACCACGAAATGAAGGACTCGAACGTTCTCGACAAGGTCGCGCTGGTGTACGGCCAGATGAACGAGCCGCCGGGCAACCGTCTGCGCGTCGCGCTGACCGGCCTGACGATGGCCGAGCACTTCCGTGACGAAGGCCTCGACGTGCTGTTCTTCGTCGACAACATCTACCGTTTCACGCTGGCCGGTACCGAAGTGTCGGCACTGCTCGGCCGTATGCCGTCGGCAGTGGGCTATCAGCCGACGCTGGCTGAAGAAATGGGCAAGCTGCAAGAGCGCATCACGTCGACCAAGAAGGGCTCGATTACGTCGGTCCAGGCCGTGTACGTCCCTGCGGACGACTTGACCGACCCGTCGCCGGCGACGACCTTCGGCCACCTGGACGCAACCGTCGTTCTGTCGCGTGACATCGCTTCGCTGGGTATCTACCCGGCGGTCGACCCGCTCGACTCGACGTCGCGCCAGATCGATCCGAACGTGATCGGTGAAGAGCACTACTCGATCACCCGTCGCGTTCAGCAGACGCTGCAGCGCTACAAGGAACTGCGCGACATCATCGCGATTCTGGGCATGGACGAACTGTCGCCGGAAGACAAGCTGTCGGTCGCACGTGCACGTAAGATCCAGCGTTTCCTGTCGCAGCCGTTCCACGTTGCTGAAGTGTTCACGGGCTCGCCGGGCAAGTACGTGCCGCTGAAGGAAACGATCCGCGGCTTCAAGATGATCGTCGACGGCGAGTGCGACCACCTGCCGGAACAGGCGTTCTACATGGTCGGCACGATCGACGAAGCCTTCGAAAAGGCCAAGAAGATCCAGTAAGGGTCGGGTGTAACGCAGCGGGCGCCGTTGAGGTCGTTGATTCTCCTGTACCCCCGGGGACAGGAGACACGGCGCCCACGTAATACGCTCAACCAGGAGTCGATATGGCAACCATCAAAGTAGACGTCGTCAGCGCGGAAGAGCAGATCTTCTCGGGCGAGGCGAAATTCGTCGCGCTGCCGGGCGAAACGGGTGAGCTGGGCATTCTGCCGGGTCACACGCCGCTGATCACGCGGATTCGTCCGGGTGCGGTGCGCATCGAAGTCGAGGGCGGCAACGACGAATTCGTGTTCGTCGCGGGCGGCATTCTCGAAGTGCAGCCGGGCGCCGTGACGGTGCTCGCCGATACCGCGATCCGCGGCAAGGACCTCGACGCGGCGAAAGCCGAGGAAGCGCGCAAGCGTGCCGAGGAAACGCTGCAGAACGCGAAGTCGGATCTCGACCTCGCGAAGGCGCAATCCGAGCTCGCGACCGCGATGGCGCAGCTCGAAGCGATCCAGCGTCTGGCGAAGATCCGCAGCCGGCACTAAGCCGCGCCGCGTATCCCGTGAAAGAAAGCAGCCTTCGGGCTGCTTTTTTTTCGTCTGCGGATTGCGGGCCAGATCATTCCGTCCGGTCGTGCTATTTCATCCGTCCGCCGCGAATTGATGTCAGAGTGTCGTCAGCGGAGCGCGGCATCATCCGCAGTGAGGCTGTCCGTCGCGATCGAGGCGATGGAGGCGGGCGCGGCAGGCGCGCGCGGGCCGATCAGACCAAAAAGACGGAGACATTCATGGCAGCAGACCTTGGCGTGGGCGCGCTGATCGCGCCCGAGAACGGCTTGTCGTACGTGCGTGGCGCGACCGACGTGCCGCTGTCCGAAGCGACGATCGGCCGGTTCCTGCGCGACACCGCCGGCCGCTTTCCCGACCGTCCGGCCGTCGTGTTCCGCGAGCAGCAGGTGCGCTGGACCTGGCGCGAGTTCGCGAACGAGGTCGACGTGCTCGCGGCGGGGCTGGCCGCGCTCGGTATCGTGAAGGGCGACCGCGTCGGCATCTGGTCGCCGAACCGCAGCGAATGGCTGCTCACGCAGTTCGCGACCGCGCGCATCGGTGCGGTGCTCGTCAACCTGAATCCGGCCTACCGGCTCGCCGAGCTCGAATACGCGCTGAACAAGGTCGGCTGCAAGGCCGTGATCACGGCCGAGCGCTTCAAGTCGTCGGCCTACGTCGAGATGCTGCAGGCCATCGCGCCGGAGCTCGCGACCACGACGCCGGGCGACCTGCACGCGGCACGCGTGCCGAGCCTGCGCACGGTCGTGTCGATGGGCGACGTCGCGCCGGCCGGCATGTTCCGCTTCGCGGACGTGATGACACGCGGCCGCCAGGCCGTCGATCCGGGATTGCTCGATGCAATCGGCGCGACGCTCACGGCCAACGAACCGATCAACATCCAGTTCACGAGCGGCACGACCGGCAGCCCGAAGGGCGCGACGCTCACGCACCGCAACGTCGTCAACAATGGGCGCTCGATCGCGACCGCGATGCGCTTCACCGAGCACGACACGCTGTGCATCCCGGTGCCGCTCTATCACTGCTTCGGGATGGTGCTGGCCGTGCTTGCGTGCGTGTCGAAGGGCGCGGCGATGGTGTTCCCCGGCGAGGCGTTCGATCCGGTTGCGACGCTCGCGGCCGTGGCCGGCGAGCGCTGCACCGCGCTGCACGGCGTGCCGACGATGTTCATCGCCGAGCTCGATCATCCGGCGTTCTCGACCTTCGATCTTTCGACGCTGCGCACCGGGATCATGGCCGGCTCGCCGTGCCCGATCGAGACGATGAAGCGCGTCGTGTCGCAGATGCACCTGTCAGAGATCACGATCGCGTACGGGATGACGGAGACGAGCCCCGTATCGTTCCAGAGTTCGACCGACGATCCGCTCGAGAAGCGCACGACGACGGTCGGCCGCATCCAGCCGCACCTGGAAGTGAAGATCGTCGATGCGAGCGGCGACATCGTGCCGGTCGGCGCGACGGGCGAGCTCTGCACGAGGGGCTATTCGGTGATGCTCGGCTACTGGGACGACGACGCGAAGACGCGCGAGGTGCTGGTCGACGGCTGGATGCACACGGGCGACCTCGCGACGCTCGATGCGGACGGCTACTGCAATATCGTCGGCCGCCTGAAGGACATGGTGATTCGCGGCGGCGAGAACGTCTATCCGCGCGAGATCGAGGAGTTCCTGTTTCGGCATCCGAAGATCCAGAGCGCGCAGGTGTTCGGCGTGCCGGATGCGAAGTACGGCGAGGAGCTGTGCGCGTGGATCGTGCTGCGCGCGGACGAGCAGATGACGGAGGACGACGTGCGTGCGTTCTGCAGCGGGCAGATCGCGCACTACAAGATTCCGCGCTACATCCGCTTCGTCGACGAGCTGCCGATGACGGTGACGGGCAAGGTGCAGAAGTTCGTGATGCGCGACCGGATGATCGAGGAGCTGAAGCTCGACGTGCAGAAGACCGCTTGATGCGGGACGGCGCGGGAAAAATGCGGGAAAAGACGTGGCGGCCTGCGGGCCGTTACGTTTTCGATGGACGAAAAAAAGCGGGCTTATTAGCCCGCTAAAAACCACACGCTACGGGGTTAGCGCGAGGAGACCAAAGATGAAACCGAATCCGGCGGGGGGCCGGAAACGACTCCAACAGGGATGCCCCTCGGAAGGGCTTCGGTACGTGACCGACTGGCTCGCAGCGCTTCGCGTCCGCTCACACTTGGCACACGAGACCGCATCCGTGTTGAAACCGTTGAGGCCATTGTGGGCGAATTAATGACCCGTCGCGGTAACAAAGTGTTTCAGGTTGTAACGCCCACCAGATAAGGCTTCCCGGGATTTTTTGCTGTTTTCGGGGTCCTGAAAAAGGTCATTTTTACCCATATTTTCCGCTGCGTTTTCAGCCGATGCGCACGATGCGTTTTTCATGCGTATCGGGCGCGATGAATGGCCGATTTTCACGTCAGAAAGTGCGCGGCATGATCGATACCGCGGATGACGATTCATTCGTCAGAAAGATTTTGAAACGTGATCGGAATGCGCGGAAGTCGGCCGATCGGCCGATTCGGGTGGTTTCGGGCCGATTGTCGGGTCGGGCGACGCGAGGGCAATGTGTAACGGCGGCAGGTTCGCCGCCGCCATGCCGCGCATTCGGCAGGCGGCGGCCACGGGGTCGATGCCCGTTATCGGCCGCCGCGGACGGGCTTCTTACTTCAGCCACTTGTCCGAAATCGCCTGGTATTCGCCGGTCGACAGCGCGAGATGCAGCCACTGGTCGACGTATTGCTGGAACACGACGTCGCCGCGCGGCACCATGTACGCCTTCTCGCCGAACTGGAACGGCTTGTCCGGATGCACCGAGCACAGCCCCGGATTCAGCTTTTGCTGCAACTGCGTCTCGGACGCATCCGTCACCATCACGTCGGCCTTGCCCGCGAGGATCTGCTTGAAGATCGTCACGTTGTCCGGATAGACGGTCAGGTTCGCATGTGTGAAGAACTGTTTCGCGAACCGCTCGTTGGTACCGCCCGGATTCACGATCACACGCGTCTCGGGCCGGTCGATCTGCGCGACGGTCTGGTACTTGTCGGCGTCCGCGCAGCGCACGATCGGCGTCTTGCCGTCGACGACGTACGGCTGCGTGAAGAACACGCGCTTCTGGCGCTCGAGCGTCGTCGACACACCGCCCACCGCGATGTCGCATTTCGCGACGAAATCGGCGGTCAGGTTCGGCCAGCTCGTCTTCACGAAGTCGGTCTTCACGCCGAGCGATTTCGCGAGCGATTCGGCCATGTCGATGTCGATGCCCTCGAAACGGCCGTCCGTGCGGTAGTACGAATACGGCTTGTAGTCGCCCGTCGTGCACACGCGCAGCGTGCCGCGCGCGAGCACGTCGTCGAGCCGCGAACCGGCCCCCGGCGCGGCGGTGGTGCCGGTGGTGGTCTGCGCGTGCGCGGCGGCGCAGCAGAGCAGCGCGGCCGCGGCGAGCGTGGCGAATGTCTTCATCGGTCTCCTCCTTCATTCGATATGAGCGTCCGATCATAACGGAGCCATCGCGCGCGTCATATGGCCGCCATCGCGTCGGCATGCGCAGCCTGAGGGCGGCTGTCCGGTAAAATGCCGCTTTGCCTTCGCATCGTCGCTCCTACCGTGGCCCATAACCTGCTCAACGACACCTTCCTGCGTGCGCTTCTGCGCGAGCCGACCGACTACACGCCGATCTGGCTGATGCGCCAGGCCGGCCGCTACCTGCCCGAATACAACGCGACGCGTGCGCGCGCCGGCAGCTTCCTCGGCCTCGCGAAGAATCCCGACTACGCGACCGAGGTGACGCTGCAGCCGCTCGAGCGTTTCCCGCTCGACGCCGCGATCCTGTTCTCGGACATCCTGACGATTCCCGACGCGATGGGGCTCGGTCTCGACTTCCAGGTCGGCGAAGGGCCGAAGTTCGCGCATCCGGTGCGCACCGAGGCCGACGTCGCGAAGCTCGCGGTGCCGGACATCGAGGAGACGCTCGGTTATGTGACGGGCGCCGTGCGCGAGATCCGCCGCGCGCTCACCGACGGCCAGGGCCGCCAGCGCGTGCCGCTGATCGGCTTCTCGGGCAGCCCGTGGACACTCGCGTGCTACATGGTCGAAGGCGGCGGGTCGGACGATTTCCGCACGGTGAAGTCGATGGCGTATTCGCGCCCCGACCTGATGCACCGGATCCTCGACGTGAATGCGCAGGCGGTGGCCGCGTACCTGAACGCGCAGATCGAAGCGGGCGCGCAGGCCGTGATGATCTTCGATACGTGGGGCGGCGCGCTGGCCGACGGCGCATACCAGCGCTTCTCGCTCGACTACATCCGCCGCGTGGTGAGCCAGCTCAAGCGCGAGCACGACGGCGAACGCGTGCCGGTGATCACGTTCACGAAGGGCGGCGGGCTGTGGCTCGAGGAGATCGCGGCGACCGGCGTCGATGCGGTCGGGCTCGACTGGACGGTCAACCTCGGCGCCGCGCGCGAGCGCGTCGCGGGGCGTGTCGCGCTGCAGGGCAACCTCGATCCGACGATCCTGTTTGCGCCGCCGGCCGCGGTGCGCGAACAGGCGCGCGCGGTGCTCGACAGCTACGGCAACCATCCGGGCCATGTGTTCAACCTCGGCCACGGCATCTCGCAATTCACGTCGCCCGATCACGTCGCCGAACTCGTCGACGAAGTACACAACCACAGCCGCGCGATCCGTAGCCGAGCCGCTGGCTGAACGCAAGCGTTGTCATGCTGCACTGCGGGATGACAGCGTTTCGCTGTCGGGACTAAACAGGGCGCAACCCCGCTCCCGCTGCCGATCCGGTGCTTGTCAAGACTTGACTTATACACATTTTCCACGTTGCAGCGCGGTAGAGCCCTGTATCGGTCAATTTGTCTCGCTATTGTTCGGTAATTTGAATAGCAGCCTTATGGAATAAGGCTCCGCGGGGCGGCGCCCCGCGCGGCGAAAAACAGCGGAAAGCACGGCCCCGCGCGCGTTGCGGCCAATCGGGGGCGAGTTCTCAACAAAGTTATCCACAGGACTGGGCAGGGTATACGGCGATTCCTAATGCGAATCCAAAACTTAGCGCGGAATCTGAAGTTTTACTTTAAGTTCGCTGCCGCGATGCGGACGCGGATGCAAGCCGCCTGTCCTTCGCGTACCGCTGCCGGTGGGGCGCCCCAATGAGCGGCACCTACCTGCGCGTCGCGCTCGACCATCCGCTCGCGACCCTGTTCGACTACCGCTGCGACGCGCAGCCGGCACCCGTGCCCGGCACGCTCGTGCAGGTGCCGTTCGGCAAGCGGCAGGCCGTCGGGCTCGTTTGCGAAGTGACGACTCACACCGATGTGCCGCCGTCACGGCTGCGCGCGGTCGACGCGATCTGCGCCGACCTGCCCCCGCTGTCGGCGGACTGGCTCGCCCTGGTGTCGTTCGCCGCCGACTACTATCAGCGCGGGCGCGGCGAGGTTGCGCTGCCGGCGCTGCCGCAGGCGCTGCGCGACGCCGGGCGCTGGGGGCGGCTGCTCGCGCCCGAAGTGCGCTACCAGCCGACCGAAGCCGGCCGCGCGGCGTTGCCCGATGCATTGCCCGCGCGCGGCGCCGCGCTGCGGCGGCTTGCACAGGCGCTCGTCGATACCGGTTCGTTGACGCTGCCCGACGCGCGGGCGCTGCATCCGAAGGCGGCCGCGACGCTCGACGACTGGGCCGCGCGCGGCTGGGTCGACGTCGAGGAGATCGGCTGGGCCGATGCACCTGTGCCCAAAGCTGTGGATAACCTGTCGACAACCGGTGGACGAACCGTGCCGCCGGCACTGACCGACCAGCAGGCCGAGGCGCTCGACGCGATCCGCGCGGCAGCGGGCTTCGCGCCGTTCCTGCTGCACGGCGTGACGGGCAGCGGCAAGACCGAGGTCTATCTGCATGCGCTCGCGTCGCTGCTCGATGCACGGCCGGACGCGCAGGCGCTCGTGCTCGTGCCCGAAATCAACCTGACGCCGCAGTTCGAGGCCGCGTTTCGCGCGCGCTTCGCGGGGGCGCTCGCCGACGACGCGATCGTCACGCTGCACAGCGGGCTCGCCGAGGGCGAGCGGGCGCGCAACTGGCTGGCCGCCCACACGGGCCGCGCGCGGATCGTGCTCGGCACGCGCCTGGCGGTGCTGGCGTCGATGCCGACGCTCGCGCTGATCGTCGTCGACGAGGAGCACGAGCCGGCGTACAAGCAGCAGGAAGGGCTGCGCTATTCGGCGCGCGATCTCGCCGTGTGGCGCGCCAAGCAGCTCGGCATCACGGTCGTGCTCGGCTCGGCCACGCCGTCGCTCGAAAGCTGGTGGCAGGCCGAGCAGGGGCGCTATACGAAGCTCACGCTATCGCGCCGCGCGGTGGCCGACGCGACGCTGCCGACCGTGCGGCTGATCGATCTCGAAGAGGAGCGACGGCGCGGCCGCGCGTCGATGGGCGGGCTGTCGGGGCCGCTCGTCGCGGCGCTGAAGGCGCGGCTCGAACGCGGCGAGCAGAGCCTCGTGTTCCTGAACCGGCGCGGTTACGCGCCGCAGCTCGCGTGCGACGCATGCGGCTGGGTCGCCGGTTGTCCGCGCTGCAGCGCGTACGTCGTCCTGCACAAGCCCGAGCATGCGCTGCGCTGCCATCACTGCGGCTGGGAGGCGCGCATTCCTCGGTCGTGTCCGGAGTGCGGGAACGTCGACATCGCGCCGCTCGGGCGCGGCACGCAGCGTATCGAGGAGGCGCTCGCCGAGGCCGTGCCGGGCGCGCGGGTGCTGCGGATCGACGCGGACAGCACGCGCCGCAAGGGCAGCGCGCAGGCGCTGTTCTCCGACGTGCATGCGGGCGAGGTCGACATCCTGGTCGGCACGCAGATGATCGCGAAGGGGCACGACTTTCAGCGCGTGTCGCTCGTCGGCGTGCTCAATGCCGACACCGCGCTGTTTTCGCACGATTTCCGGGCGAGCGAACGGCTGTTCGCGCAGTTGATGCAGGTGAGCGGCCGCGCGGGGCGGGCCGGGCTGCCGGGCGAGGTGATGGTGCAGACGCGTTACCCGCGTCATGCGCTGTATCACGCGCTCGGGCGGCAGGATTACGTCGGCTTCGCGAATTCGACGCTCGGCGAGCGCCGCGACGCGCACCTGCCGCCGTTCGTCTACCAGGCGCTGCTGCGCGCCGAAGGGCGCACGCTCGACGCGGCGCTCGCGTTCCTGCTTCAGGCCGCGGCCGCATTGCCGGGGCTGCCGGGCGCCGATCGCGTGACCGTGTACGACGCGGTGCCGATGACGATCGTCAAGGTCGCGAACGTCCATCGCGCGCAGTTGCTGCTCGAAAGCGCATCGCGGGCGGCGCTGCAGCATGCGCTGCGTGCATGGCAGCCGGCACTGCGGGCGCTGAAGGGCGTGCTGCGGTGGAGCGTCGAAGTCGACCCGCTGGATATCTGAGCGGCGCGCTGCCGTATGAAGAAGCCCGGCCCGCCGGGCGTCATCCGCCTGCCTCTCGTCGCGCGTCCGAACCGGGCGTCGCATCGTTTCTCCCACCCAGTGCAACCCGTTTTCGGCCGCTTCCACGCGCGTCGACGGTTGCACACGCGCGTCCAGCCGGCCCGATCAGGGAAAACACCGATCCGCCGACCACGGGCAACCCCTAGGTTGCAACCACATAAGTGGCTGATTATATTGACTAACTTGTGGGTGCAACCTGTTCGGTAATTTGGTTGCACCTTTTTATTGCGTGCCGTAGGATTTCGCGCATCCTCTTACACCACATCGCCGGGCTCGCACCGGCGCACGAACCCACCATGGCAAGCACGACTCTCGGCGTCAAAGTCGACGACCTTCTCCGCTCGCGCCTCAAGGACGCCGCCGCGCGCCTCGAGCGCACTCCCCACTGGCTGATCAAGCAGGCGATCTTCGCGTATCTCGAGCGGATCGAGCACGGCCAGTTGCCGCCCGAACTGTCGGGCCACAGCGGCGTGACGGAGCTCGCCGACGGTCAGGCGGCGGACGGCGACGACGACAACTCGCCGCATCCGTTCCTCGAGTTCGCGCAGAACGTTCAGCCGCAATCGGTGCTGCGCGCGGCGATCACGGCCGCGTACCGCCGCCCGGAGCCGGAATGCGTGCCGTTCCTGCTCGGTCAGGCGCGCCTGCCGGCGAACCTGCAGGCGGACGTGCAGGCGCTCGCGACGAAGCTCGTCGAGGCGCTGCGCGAGAAAAGCTCGGGCGGCGGCGTCGAAGGGCTGATCCACGAGTTCTCGCTGTCGAGCCAGGAAGGCGTCGCGCTGATGTGCCTCGCCGAGGCGCTGCTGCGCATTCCCGATCGCGCGACGCGCGATGCGCTGATTCGCGACAAGATCAGCAAGGGCGACTGGCGCTCGCACGTCGGCCACGCGCCGTCGCTGTTCGTGAACGCGGCGACCTGGGGGCTGATGATCACCGGCAAGCTCGTGACGACCAACAGCGAAGCGGGCCTGTCGTCGGCGCTCACGCGCCTGATCGGCCGCGGCGGCGAGCCGCTGATCCGCAAGGGCGTCGACATGGCGATGCGCCTGATGGGCGAACAGTTCGTCACCGGCGAGACGATTTCCGAAGCGCTCGCGAACAGCCGCAAGTACGAAGCGCGCGGCTTCCGCTACTCGTACGACATGCTCGGCGAAGCGGCGACGACCGAAGAGGACGCGCAGCGCTACTACGCGTCGTACGAACAGGCGATCCACGCGATCGGCAAGGCGGCCGGCGGCCGCGGCATCTACGAAGGCCCGGGCATCTCGATCAAGCTGTCGGCGCTGCACGCGCGCTACTCGCGCTCGCAGCAGGACCGCACGATGAGCGAGCTGCTGCCGCGCGTGCGCGCACTCGCGCTGCTCGCGCGCCGCTACGACATCGGCCTGAACATCGACGCTGAAGAGGCCGACCGCCTCGAGCTGTCGCTCGACCTGCTCGAGGCGCTGTGCTTCGATCCGGATCTCGCGGGCTGGAACGGCATCGGCTTCGTGGTGCAGGGCTACCAGAAGCGCTGCCCGTTCGTGATCGACTACCTGATCGATCTCGCGCGCCGCAGCCGTCACCGCCTGATGATCCGCCTCGTGAAGGGCGCGTACTGGGATACCGAGATCAAGCGCGCGCAGGTCGACGGCCTCGAAGGCTATCCGGTCTATACGCGCAAGATCTACACCGACGTGTCGTACCTCGCGTGCGCGAAGAAGCTGCTCGCGGCGCCCGACGCCGTCTACCCGCAGTTCGCGACGCACAACGCGTACACGCTGGCCGCGATCTACCAGCTCGCGGGCCAGAACTACTACCCGGGCCAGTACGAATTCCAGTGCCTGCACGGGATGGGCGAGCCGCTGTACGAGGAGGTCACGGGCCGCGACAAGCTGAACCGTCCGTGCCGCGTGTACGCACCGGTCGGCACGCACGAGACGCTGCTCGCGTACCTCGTGCGCCGCCTGCTCGAGAACGGCGCGAATACGTCGTTCGTGAACCGTATCGCGGACAAGACCGTGTCGGTGAAGGAACTGGTCGCCGATCCGGTCGACGAAGCGTCGAAAGTCGTGCCGCTCGGCGCGCCGCACGCGAAGATCCCGCTGCCGCGCAACCTGTACGGCGACGAGCGTCCCAATTCGATGGGCCTCGATTTGTCGAACGAACACCGGCTCGCCTCGCTGTCGTCCGCGCTGCTCGCGAGCGCGCATCATCCGTGGCGCGCGGCGCCGATGCTCGCCGACGACGCGCTCGCCGACGCACCGGCACGCGACGTGCGCAACCCGGCCGACCAGCGCGACCTGGTCGGCACGGTCAGCGAGGCGACGGCCGAACACGTGAGCGCGGCGCTCGCGCACGCGGTAGCCGCCGCGCCGATCTGGCAGGCGACGCCGGTCGACGCCCGCGCCGACTGCCTGGCGCGCGCAGCCGACCTGCTCGAAGCGCAGATGCACACGCTGATGGGCCTGATCGTGCGCGAAGCCGGCAAGTCGCTGCCGAACGCGATCGCCGAGATTCGCGAAGCGGTCGACTTCCTGCGCTACTACGCGGCGCAGATCCGCGACGAGTTCTCGAACGACACGCATCGCCCGCTCGGCCCCGTGGTCTGCATCAGCCCGTGGAACTTCCCGCTCGCGATCTTCATGGGCCAGGTCGCCGCGGCGCTTGCCGCCGGCAACACGGTGCTCGCGAAGCCGGCCGAACAGACGCCGCTGATCGCCGCGCAGGCCGTGCGCCTGCTGCGCGAGGCCGGCGTGCCGGCCGGCGCGGTACAGCTGCTGCCGGGCACCGGCGAGACCGTCGGCGCGGCGCTGGTCGCCGATCCGCGTACGCGTGCGGTGATGTTCACGGGCTCGACCGAAGTCGCGCGCCTGATCAACAAGACGCTGTCCGCGCGCCTCGACCCGGAGGGCAAGCCGATTCCGCTGATCGCGGAAACGGGCGGCCAGAATGCGATGATCGTCGACTCGTCGGCGCTCGCGGAGCAGGTCGTCGCGGACGTGATGCAGTCGTCGTTCGACTCGGCCGGTCAACGGTGCTCGGCGCTGCGCGTTCTGTGTCTGCAGGACGACGTCGCGGACCGCACGCTGACGATGCTCAAGGGCGCGATGCACGAACTGGCGCTCGGCAACCCCGACCGGCTGTCGACGGACGTCGGCCCGGTGATCGACGGCGAAGCGAAGCAGACGATCGACGCGCACGTCGCGACGATGAAGGACAAGGGCCACGCGGTCACGCAACTGCCGACGCCCGAGGCCTGCGCGCACGGCACGTTCGTGCCGCCGACGCTGATCGAGATCAGCAGCATCGACGAGCTCAAGCGCGAAGTGTTCGGCCCCGTGCTGCACGTGGTGCGCTACCGCCGCAGCCAGCTCGACAAGCTGCTCGAGCAGATCCGCGCGACCGGTTACGGGCTGACGCTCGGGATCCACACGCGGATCGACGAGACGATCGCGCACGTGATCTCGAATGCGCACGTGGGCAACATCTACGTGAACCGCAACGTGATCGGTGCGGTGGTCGGCGTGCAGCCGTTCGGCGGCGAAGGGCTGTCGGGCACGGGTCCGAAGGCCGGGGGCGCGCTGTACCTGCAGCGCCTGCTCGCGACGCGTCCGTCGGGCCTGCCGCGTTCGCTCGCGCAGACGCTGATCGCGGACGGCGCGGTCGAAGGCGACGCGCGCGGCAATCCGGCGGCGGCGCTCACGACGCTGCGCGACTGGCTGATCGAGCAACGCGAGCCGGCACTGGCCGCGCGTTGCGACGGCTATCTGGCACAGGTGCCGGCCGGCGCGACCGCCGTGCTGACCGGGCCGACGGGCGAGCGAAACACGTATACACTCGGCCCGCGCGGCACGGTGCTGTGTGTCGCGGCCACCCCGAGCGGCGCGCGCGCGCAGTTCGCGGCGGTGCTGGCCACCGGCAACCGCGCGTTGTTCGCGGGCGCGGCCGGCGAGGCGCTGGTCGCCGCGCTGCCGGCGTCGCTGAAGGCGCATGCGAGCGTGCGCAAGCAGGCCGACGCGCCGTTCGACGCGGTGCTGTTCGAAGGCGACAGCGACGAACTGCAGACGCTCGTGAAGGACGTCGCGCAGCGCCCGGGCCCGATCGTATCGGTGCAGGGCGTGTCGGTGGGCGCGTTCGAGAACGGCGATGCGGAAGACTACGCGCTCGAGCGGCTCCTGACGGAACGCTCGGTGAGCGTGAATACGGCCGCGGCGGGCGGCAATGCGAATTTGATGACGATCGGCTGATCATCCTTGCCGTTCGGATCAAACAAAGAAGCGGCAAGGCGATCCCGAAGCCGCTTCATTTACCCTGGTACCAAGGAGATGCTATGCAACACACGATGAAAAAGGTGGCAGGCGCGACGTTCGTCGCCGTCATGTCGCTGGCGGGGACGGCCCATGCGGATGACGTGAAGATCGGTTACGCAGGGCCGATGACGGGCGCGCAGGCGCACTACGGCAAGGACATGCAGAACGGGATCGTGCTCGCGCTGGAAGACTTCAACGCGACGAACCCGAAGATCGGCGGCAAGCCGGTGAAGTTCGTGCTGAGCACGCAGGACGACCAGGCTGACCCGCGCACGGGCACGACGGTTGCACAGAAGCTCGTCGACGACGGCATCAAGGGCATGCTCGGCCACTTCAACTCGGGCACGACGATTCCCGCCTCGCGCATCTACGCGAACGCGGGCATTCCGGAAATCGCGATGGCGACGGCGCCGGAATACACGCAGCAGGGTTACAAGACGACCTTCCGCATGATGACGTCCGACACGCAGCAGGGCTCGGTGGCCGGCACGTTCGCGGCGAAGGATCTCGGCATGAAGAAGATCGCGATCGTCGACGACCGCACGGCCTACGGCCAGGGTCTCGCCGACCAGTTCGAGAAGGCGGCGAAGGCCGGCGGCGCGACGATCGTCGACCGTGAATTCACGAACGACAAGGCGGTCGACTTCAAGGCGATCCTGACCAAGCTGAAGGCTGCGAAGCCGGACATGGTCTACTACGGCGGCGCGGATTCGCAGGCAGCGCCGATGGTCAAGCAGATGAAGGCGCTGGGCTTCACCGCACCGCTGATGAGCGGCGAAATGGTGAAGACGCCGACGTTCCTGAAGATCGCGGGCAACGCGGCCGACGGCACGATCGCTTCGCTGGCCGGCCTCCCGCTGGAAGAGATGCCGGGCGGCAAGACCTACGCGGACAAGTACAAGAAGCGTTTCGGCGAAGAAGTGCAGACGTACTCGCCGTACGCGTACGACGGCGCGATGGCGATGCTGAACGCGATGAAGAAGGCCGATTCGACCGATCCGGCGAAATACCTGCCGGTGCTCGCGAAGACCGACATGGCCGGCGTGACGTCGACGCACGTCGCGTATGACGCGAAGGGCGACCTGAAGAACGGCGGCATCACGATGTACAAGGTCGAGAAGGGCGAGTGGAAGCCGCTGAAGAGCATCGGCGGCAAGTAAGCAGCCTGTGAGTTGCGGGCGGCGACGTCGTCGCCCCGTTGAACATGCGAAAGCCATCGGATCGTTTGGGGCCGGTGGCTTTTTCTTTGTCGGTGCACGGCCGGGTAGTGCATATGAATCCTGCCGCCGATGGTGTGGCGATGCGTTGCAGGATCATGCGCGGTCGATAGGTTCCGCCAGGCGTGCCACCAGTGCAGGTCAACGACTCGTCGAAGTGACTGACGGCAGTATTAGGTTACTTGCCGTCGCAGCACTTGTTAGGGCAATCAGGCAGGAAGGAGATTTCCACACGCCTTCCATTGTCCACGTCGCCGTGCGAATAGACGTGGACGCTCGTCTTGATGATGCCGCGTAGAAAACCTAGCTGCTCCAGCAGCGCATACGCGGTTTGCATTCGGGACTGTGCAAGGGACAGTGCTCTTTGCTCCCCTTCTTCAGCATGGCCGCTAATCAGTGTTGTTTCTTTGGTGAAGTGATTGGCGTAATCGATTTTTTTATCGATTGCCCATTTTGTAATGCGGATGATTTCTGAATTGGATATATGTGAGCTATTTGGCGAGAAGTAGATGTCGAAATTTTCGCTGGCGATGCACGCAAATGATGGGCTGGAAATGAAGAGGCATAGGCTGAGAATAAGTTTAGGCATTATATATAATATATCCTGCAATACTGTCGGCATTGTTGATTGCTTGATTCGGATTTTCGGCTCCGAATGTCAAGCACTCTTCCATAAAGTATCTGTGATCTCTGGTTCCCATTGTATCGTCAAAATGACTTGCCTCATGAATCAGGGTGGAGATCATCGAATCCTTTTCCCATGAGAAGTCACGCATCGTGCAAAAGTCGACGTGTATTGCGATTGTATGGGTTGCGGTATCCGGTGAGCACACTGATGCGGCGACGCCTGACTGATTTGGATTTGGAACGCATCCGATATGCTTGAATCGCTCGCTATCCCATCGCGTAAAGTTGTGGCCCGTAAGCGATTTGAGTACTTCGGTGATTGCAGTCAGCCCTGTTAGTAGTATCCTGCGCGTGCCTTCGTCTGTTCTGCCAAACCATTGTAGTGCGCGTGCCTTGTCGGTGCTGGACCAGCGTTGCAAATCCGTGATTCTTTTGTCGACGAGAGAAACGGCTCGATCCCGTATGCTCAAGACCATTTCTCGAAATTCCTTGTTGGTCATGTTCGGGCATATTTTCTCGGT
Source organism: Burkholderia sp. YHN3-13 (assembly GCF_055810675.1). Taxonomy (NCBI): domain Bacteria; kingdom Pseudomonadati; phylum Pseudomonadota; class Betaproteobacteria; order Burkholderiales; family Burkholderiaceae; genus Burkholderia; species Burkholderia sp. YHN3-13. The sequence continues at coordinate 109,168 of NZ_JBVVNQ010000015.1, forward strand.
GTTGATTGTTACTTCCACCATCGATCCGGGGTTGGTATTGGTGGCGGTGGCCGAGTGTACGAGGAACCATTCCTCATCGTCATGTGCAGCAAAATTTTTCATTGTCTCAATGGCCCGCTGTATAGATTTTCAGGAACGCCGCAGCGTCGGTAACGATTCGACGTGTTTGCCCGTCCGAATCGGTGGTGCCCGTGAAGATCTGCCCGGTGTCGGTCACCACTCGATAGCGGACGTTTGCGAGCGGCCGACGGCTGCCATCGAGCAAGATGAATTGCTCGTCGTGCATGACGCTCGATCGAGCAAATGACCGATCGGCTGCACCAGGTTTAGGCCTATCCAGCGTCGCTATCTCGTCCGCAGTGAAAATCATCCGCATGCCGCGCTCAGCGTAAAAGACCGGCGGCGGATGGCATTCGCAGACATTGATGTCTCCGCTCAATGCCCATTGTTTGCCGTTCGGGCCGGTACCAGGCCAGCGCGGCCCTTGCGGTGCGATGTGCCCTTCACGCTTGCAGGCCGAACAGTAGGTCTTCATATCGAGTGTGGCGATATGAACGCGCGGTGGTGGATCGGAACAGGTCACGGTGTCGAGACCTTCGATAATGACCGCATCACCGGCGTGGTCGCCTTTGGCAAGAAAGTAGCGGATCACAGGAGCCGCCTCAGTGGGACAGGGGCGTTTGGGTAACGACGCTAAATACAATGGACGACGCGACGCCTCGCCGCTCTGGGCTGTCAGTGATCGTGTCGCCGTTATCGAGTTCACTGCCGACGAAGGCGAGTGGTGCGAAGTCGGACCTGTCGGCCAAACCCAGACCGCTGATCACGCACGCGGTTGAGCCGTCCGGATAGTGGACCAGGTCGCCCACCACGGCCGCGTTGCCTAAGTGCGGTGCTACTTCCCATGTACCGGACGGCTCGCGCAACGCACCGCCGTGCGCTGTCGTCGCACCACGTACGGCCAGTCTGTAGGCGGGCGCTGCGGGCGGCGGCACGTAGGTCGGATCGAACAGTCCAGCAACGCTTTGCCGCTCGCGTACGTGAATGCCCAATGAGGTGCGCAGCGTTTCGGTAATGCGATCGCCGTTGCTCAATCGGCTGCCGACCAACGCGAAGGGCTTGCCCTCGCTATGGTTGTTTCCCGCCCCATCGATGATCACGGCCTCGCTACCGTCGTCGTAGGTCACCACGTCTCCGACGCGGGCTACCTCCAGCCCAGCCAGGGTCAGGCCGCTGGTTGCAGTCGTGACGCGTCCGCCACGTTCGGTGAGTGAGCCAACGGTGGCAAAAAGATGGGTCGGTGCTTTGCGTTCGTTTTTCATCGTGCGTCCCTGTCTCGGTAAATGGAATGGCCGGCTTAGAGACGCTATTTCAGACAAGAACCATTGATCAATCGGACGAGTATGATTTGTTATCCTAAAGTTTTATTACTCGTTTCATATCATCCTTTGGATCGACCACGCATGCTGAAATGAGCCGGTGCGATGGCGCGGTTGGGTGCTTTCTTGCAGCGCGTGAAGCACGCTTCGATCACCGGATGCCGGAGGGATTCGGAAAACGCAGACCGTAACCAACGGATGCCGTGGACGGCGGAATGGCGCCGCTTCCGACCTGGATGAAAGCTGTCGGCAAGTGGGATAGGAGTGCACGAGTTGCGAGTGCCTTGACCAAACCTCAGGTACTTAATCCCCGCGCACGCGCAGCAGGAACTTCTGCAGCTTGCCGGTCGGCGTGCGCGGCAGCGCCTGCGCGAACGTGAATTCGCGCGGAATCTTGTACGCGGCCAGCCGCTCGCGGCAGAACGCGCGCAGCGCCTCCGCGTCGGGCGCCGCATTCGCGCGCAGCACGACGTGCGCGACGACCGTCTCGCCCCAGTCGGGATGCGGGGCCCCGACGACGGCCGCCTCGGCGATGTCGGGGTGCGCGCCGAGCACGTCCTCCACTTCCTTCGAATAGACGTTCTCGCCACCGGTCACGATCATGTCCTTCAGCCGGTCGACGATGAACAGGTAGCCGTCCTGATCGATCCGCGCGATGTCGCCGGTGCGATACCAGCCGTCCGGCGCGAACGCGGCGTGCGTCGCTGCCGCGTCGTCGAGATAGCCGAGCATCATGCAGTCGGCCTTCAGCCAGATCTCGCCGGTCTCGCCCGGCCGCGCGTCGATGCCGTCCAGCCGCACGACGCGCAGGTCGACGCCCGGGCCGCCCTGGCGGCCGATCGAGCCGGCCTTCGCGATCTGCTCGTCCGGATACAGCGTCGTGCCGGCCGGGCCCGTTTCGGTCATCCCGTACACCTGGAAGAACGCATGGCTGCGATACGCCTGCGCGAGCCGTTCGGCCTGCGTGGCGCCGATCGGGCCGCCGCCGTACAGCCACGCGCGCACGCTCGACAGGTCGAACGCGCCGAAGCCGTCGACCGTGTCGAGCGGCAGCGTGTACGACACCGGCGCGCCGAAATACAGCGTCACGCGTTCGCGTTCGATGGTTTGCAGGAAGCGCAGCGGATGGTATTCGCGCATCAGCACGACGGTGCCGCCCGCGAACAGCGTGCCGCCGAACCAGTTGTTCAGCGGCGACGAATGCCAGATCGGCATCGCCATCAGCGTGCGCTCGTTGCGGCCGATGCCGGTCGCGAGCGCCGCCTGCATCGCCGCGAGCGTCACGGTGCGATGGCTGTGCACGCAGCCTTTCGGGCGGCCGGTCGTGCCGGACGTGTAGAGAATCTGCGCGATGTCGCCGTCGGCCGGTTCGATCCCCGCGAGGGCGTCACGCGTCATGCACATCGTGTCGAAGTTCGGCACGCCGTCGAGTTCGCCCTCGGTCACGAGCCGCCGCGCGGGATGCGCGAGGCGCTCGACCACCGGCGCGAGCGCCACGTCGAACAGCAGCGCCTTGCAGCGGCTGTGCTCGAGCACGTAGTCGACTTCCGGTGCCTGCAGCTTGTGGTTGATCGGCACGAACGCCGCGCCGAGCCGCCATGCGCCGAACATCAAGTCGACGAAGGCCGGCGTGTTGAAGCACATCGCGGCGACGCGGTCGCCGGCCGCGACGCCGAGCGCGCTCAGCACGGCCGCCGCGCGGTGCGAGCGCTCGCGTGCGGCGGCATAGGTGATCGTCGCGGATTCGTTGACGAGGAACGGCTTGTCGGGCGTCGCACGAGCGGCGCGGTCGAGGGCGGCGACGAGGTTCATCGGGGCTCCGGGCGGGCGAACGAAGGCGAACGCGGGTGAACAAGGGTGAACGGACCGGCGTCAGGCCGGGTAGGCGCGCTGCAGCAGCGCGGCGACGTCGATCGCATGCGGATCGAAGCCGCCCGCGATGCGGCCCCAGTCGGGCGCGGCGAGCCGGGTCGCGACGAACGCGTCGGCGACGGCCGCCGGCGCGTCGCGGCGCAGCAGGCACGCCTGCGCGACAAGCGCGAGCCGCTGCGCGAACACGCGGGCCGATGCTTCGAGCGTGTCGGCCGGCGCGGCGAGCATCGCGCGCAGCGCGTCGAGCGCCGCGCGGATGCGCGGTTCGCCCGCGCCTAGGTCGGCGAGTTCGTCGAACAGCGCGGCGGCCGCGTCGGGCTCGCGCGACACCGCGCGCAGCACGTCGAGGCACATCACGTTGCCCGAGCCCTCCCAGATCGAGTTGACGGGCGCCTCGCAGAACAGCCGCGCGATCGGGCCGTCGTCGACGTAGCCGTTGCCGCCGAACACTTCCATCACCTCGCCGGTCAACTCGACCGCGCGCTTGCAGACCCAGAATTTCGCGGCGGGCGTGACGATCCGCTTCCATGCGCGCTCGCGCGGCGAGTCGTCGCGTTCGAACGCGTCGGCCAGACGCATCGCGAGCGACAGCGCGGCTTCGCTTTCGAGCGCGAGATCGGCGAGCACGGTGCGCATCAGCGGCTGCTCGGCGAGCGCGCGGCCGAACGCGTGGCGCTGGCGCGTGTACGCGATCGCCTGCACGACGCCCTGACGCAGCATCGCCGCGCTGCCGAGCACGCAGTTCAGCCGCGTGTAGGTGGCCATCTCGATGATGGTCGGAATGCCGCGGCCTTCGTCGCCGAGCATGATGCCCCACGCGTCGTTCAGCTCGATCTCGCTGCTGGCGTTGCTGCGGTTGCCGACCTTGTTCTTCAGCCGCTGGATCTCGACCGCGTTCTTCGTGCCGTCCGGCCGCCAGCGCGGCACGTAGAAGCACGACGGGCTGCCGGCCTCGGTGCGTGCGACGACGAGGTGCGCGTCGCACATCGGCGCGGAGAAGAACCACTTGTGGCCGCGCAACCGGTATTCGGCGCCGCGCCCGCCCGCGCCAACCGGCGTGGCGAGCGTCGTGTTCGCGCGCACGTCGGAGCCGCCCTGTTTCTCGGTCATGCCCATGCCGAACCAGATCGAGCGCTTGTCGGCGACCGGCACGTCGCGCGGATCGTAATCGTCGTTATAGAGCTTGTCGCGCAGCAGGCCCCACAGCGCCGGTTCCTTCTGCAGCACGGGAATCGCGGCCTGCGTCATCGTGGCCGGGCATAGCGTGCCGGCCTCGATCTGGCCGTGCAGGTAGAAGCCGGCGGCGGTCGCGGCCCAGCGGCCGCGGCGCGACTCGCGGAACGCGAGCGACACGAAGCCTTCGTGGCGGTACTGGCCGAGCAGCGCGTGCCAGGCCGGGTGGAAATCGACGCGGTCGATGCGGCGGCCGCGCCGGTCGAACGTGTTCAGTTCCGGCCCGTGGCGGTTCGCTTCGTCGGCGAGCCGCGCGGTGTCGGCGCGGCCGAGCCACGCGCCGTACGCGTCGAGCTGCGGCATGGCCCAGTCGGCGCCTGCCCGGGCGAGCGCGTCGCGTAGCGCGAGATCCGTCGCGAAGAGGTTATAGTCGACCAGTTCGTCGACCTGGTTCGTGACGGCGTGAGTCGATTCGGTCATCGCGTGTGTCTCCGGTCTCATGCTTCGCGGGCAGCCGGCGCCATGCCGCGCGGCGCGCGCTTCGGCACGGCTTCGGGCGCCCGGTAAAACGTATTCCCTGCCGATTTCAGAGTAGCAAATATGCCGCCGCGACATGTTCAGGTTCCGGCGCCGCCCGGCCAGCCGGCGGCGCAACCCGCGCCCGCATTGCGCCGCCGGCCGCGCCAGTCGCGCGCGCAGGCGAGCTCCGATGCGCTGCAGCAGGCGTTCGTTCAGCTTTTGCTCGAACGCGGCTATGCAAAGGCGACGATCCGCGAGATCGCGGCCGTCGCGGGCGTGAGCATCGGCACCTTCTACGAGTATTTCGGCGACAAGCAGAGCCTTGCGGCGCTCTGCATCCACCGTCGCGTGCAGGCGCTGGCCGACCGGCTGCGCGATGCGGCCGAGCGGCTGCGCGGCGCGCCGCGGGCCGAACTCGCCGCCGCGCTGGTCGACCTGCAGGTCGACGCGATCGCCGCCGATGCGGCGCTGTGGGGCGCGCTGTTCGTGCTGGAGCGGCAGGTGTCGCCGCTGGCCGCGTACCGCCGGCATTACGACGCGTATGTCGCGCTGTGGCGCGACGCGCTGGCCCAGGCGGCCGATCCGCCGCCGGCCGCGCGGCTCGACGGGCTCGCGCGGATGGCCCAGACGATCTGCTACGGCGGGCTGTCGCAGGCCTTGCTGACGCTCGGGCCCGCGCTCGATTTCGCCGCGCAGCGCCGCGAACTGCGGGCCGTGCTGCTCGCGTACCTGGCGGCGGCGGATGCGTAGCGCCACGGGAAATGCCTGATTCGCATGTCGGGCCCGCCCACCAGCCTTGCCGTTGCGTGCTTCTCCCGGTGAGCCATGAGGAAAATGCATGGACGCCATGACGAACTTTCGATTGTCCGCCGATATTGGCTCGGGCTAAATCATGCGGCAGACGGAGGGCCGCGCGTGACGCGGGCCCGCCCGAAGGACATCAGAAGGAGGAGTCATGCGAAGCGCCACCGCGCCCCGTTCGAAACTGCCCGACGTCGGGACGACGATCTTCACGGTGATCGGCCAACTGGCTGCCCAACACGACGCGTTGAACCTGTCGCAGGGCGCGCCGAATTTCGCGCCCGATCCGGCGCTCGTCGAAGGCGTCGCGCGCGCGATGCGCGACGGGCACAACCAGTACGCGCCGATGGCCGGCGTGATGGCGCTGCGCGAGCGGCTCGCCGAGAAGACGGAAGCGCTGTACGGCGCGCGCTACGACCCGGCGACCGAGGTCACGGTGATCGCGAGCGCGAGCGAGGGGCTCTACGCGGCGATCAGCGCGCTCGTGCATCCGGGCGACGAGGTGATCTACTTCGAGCCGTCGTTCGACAGTTATGCGCCGATCGTGCGGCTGCAGGGCGCGACACCGGTCGCGATCAAGCTGTCGCCCGAGCATTTCCGCGTGAACTGGGACGAAGTGGCTGCCGCGATCACGCCGCGCACGCGGATGATCATCGTCAACACGCCGCACAACCCGACCGCGACCGTGTTCTCGGCCGACGATCTCGACCGGCTCGCGCAGCTCACGCGCGATACGGGCATCGTCGTGCTGTCCGACGAGGTCTACGAGCACGTCGTGTTCGACGGCGCGCAGCACCAGAGCGTCGCGCGCCACCGCGAGCTGGCCGAGCGCAGCGTGATCGTGTCGTCGTTCGGCAAGTCGTTCCACGTGACCGGCTGGCGGGTCGGCCATTGCCTCGCGCCGGCCGAACTGATGGACGAGATCCGCAAGGTCCACCAGTTCATGGTGTTCTCGGCCGACACGCCGATGCAGGTCGCGTTCGCGGAGATCCTCGCGCGGCCGGACAGCTATCTCGGCCTGTCGGCGTTCTACCAGGCCAAGCGCGACCTGCTCGCGCGCGAGCTGGCCGGTTCGCGTTTCGAACTGCTGCCGAGCGAAGGCTCGTTCTTCATGCTCGCGCGCTTCCGTCACTTCTCGGACGAAAGCGACAGCGATTTCGTGCTGCGCCTGATCCGCGACGCGCGTGTCGCGACGATTCCGCTGTCGGCGTTCTACACCGACGGCACCGATGCCGGCGTGATCCGGCTCAGTTTTTCGAAGGACGACGCGACGCTGGTCGAAGGCGCGCGGCGGCTGCGTTCGCTGTAGGAAAACCGGCGACGGGCACCCGGCGACGGGCCCGTCGCATCGACCAGACACTGGAGATCACGATGAAGCACACGGCCACCCTGAAACTCGCGTTCGCACTTGCTTGCGCAATCGGCTCCGGCGCGGCGCTCGCCGACGCGCAGACGCTGCGTTTCGGCCTTGAAGCGCAATACCCGCCGTTCGAATCGAAAGCGCCGAACGGCGACCTGCAGGGCTTCGACATCGACGTCGGCAATGCCGTCTGCCAGACGGCGAAGCTGTCGTGCAAATGGGTCGAGACGTCGTTCGACGGGCTGATTCCCGCACTGAAGGGCCGCAAGTTCGACGCGATCAATTCGGCGATGAACGCGACCGAGCAGCGGCGCCAGGCGATCGACTTCACGACGATCATCTATCGCGTGCCGACCCAGCTGATCGCGCGCACCGGCAGCGGCCTGCTGCCGACGCCCGAATCGCTGAAGGGCAAGCGCGTCGGCGTGCTGCAGGCATCGATCCAGGAAACCTTCGCGAAGGCGCACTGGGAACCGGCGGGCGTCGCGATCGTCGCGTACCAGGACCAGAACCAGGCGTACGCGGATCTCGTGGCGGGCCGCCTCGACGCGACGCTCGTGCTCGCACCGTCCGGCCAGCGCGGCTTCCTGTCGCGCCCGGACGGCAAGGGCTTCTCGTTCGTCGGCCAGCCGGTGCACGACGACAGGATCCTCGGCAGCGGGATCGCATTCGGCCTGCGCAAGGGCGACGACGCACTGAAGGCGAAGCTCGACGCGGCGATCGACAAGCTGAAGGCGGACGGCACGGTGAAGTCGCTCGGCCTGAAGTATTTCGGCGATATCGACATTTCGACCAAGTAAGCGGGCCGCACGATGCAGAACCGGGAGACGGCGGCCGCGGGCGGCGAACCGCGCGGCGGCGCGCAGCCGGGCGAGGCGCCCGACGCCGTGCTCGTCGCGGAACTGGGCGATGCGCTGGTTACGCGTTCCGCCGAGATCGATCCGCGTTACTTCACCGCGTACAACGAGCCGGCCGGCGTGCGGCCGCGCGTGCTGGTGCGCCCGCGCAGCGTCGACGACGTGTCGCGCACGCTCGCGCTGTGCACGCGGCTCGGGCTGCCGGTCGTGCCGCAGGGCGGACTGACCGGGCTCGCGCGTGGCGCGGTCGCGCTCGGCGGCGAGGTCGTGCTGTCGATGGAGCGGTTTGCCGGTATCGAAGCGATCGACGCGGCGTCCGGCACGATGACCGTGCGCGCCGGGACGCCGCTGCAGACGGTGCAGGAAGCCGCGGAAGCAGCGGGCTTCACGTTCGGCGTCGATCTCGGCGCGCGGGGTTCATGCCAGATCGGCGGCATGCTCGCGACCAATGCGGGCGGCACGCGCGCGATCCGCTACGGGATGATGCGCGAGCAGGTGCTCGGGCTCGAAGCCGTGCTCGCGGACGGCACGATCGTCTCGTCGATGAACCGCATGCTGAAGAACAACGCGGGTTATGACCTGAAGCAGCTGTTCATCGGCAGCGAGGGGACGCTCGGCGTCGTCACGCGCGCGGTGTTGCGGCTGCACCCGCTGCTCGCGGCGCCGGCCACCGCGCTGTGCCGCGTGCGCGACTACGACGCGGTGGTCGAGCTGTGGAACCGCGTGCGCACGCTGCCGGAAGTCGTCAGCTTCGAGGCGATGTGGCCGGCGTTCTACGACTACGTCGCGCGTCACACGCCGGACGTCACGGCGCCGTTCGCGGGCGAAGGCGGCTTCGCGGTGCTGATCGAATGCGCGACGAGCGCGCCGGGCGGCGATGCGCGCCAGGCGCTGGAATCGGGCCTCGCGGCGGGGTTCGACGCGGGGCTGGTGGACGACGCGGTGCTCGCGATGTCGGAGCGGCAGGCGCGCGACCTGTGGACGTTGCGCGAAGGCCTGGCGATCGATGCGCTGCCGCATCTCGTCAATTTCGACGTGAGCTTGCCGACGGGCGAGCTCGGCACGTTCGCCGGGCGCTGCGAGGCGGCGCTGCGGGCGCGCTGGCCGGACGTCACGTGCCTGTTCTTCGGTCATGTCGGCGACGGCAACGTGCATATCGGCGTATCGCTGGCCGGGATGACCGCGGCGGACCTCGAGGCGCTCGATCACGGCGTGTACGCGGTGGTGCGCGACATGGGCGGCTCGGTATCGGCCGAGCACGGGATCGGCGTGCTCAAGCGCGCTTATCTCGCGCATACGCGCAGCGACGCGGAAATCGGGCTGATGCGGCGCCTGAAGGCCGCGCTGGACCCGCACGGCCTCCTCAATCCCGGCAAGGTGCTTTGACGCGGTCGATTCCCGTGACCGACGGGAAGCGACCGGCGAGATAGGTACGTCAGCCGTCCACCCAGCGCAGCGCGCCGATCTTCAGGTGTTCGACGACGCTGCGCGTCCAGTCGAGCTCCGCATTGAGCAACACCAGCGCATGTTCGTTCTGCAGCAGGAACAGGCGCGGCACCTGGTCGGCCTGCGCGGTGGCCCGCAGCCCTTCCAGCCGTTCGCGCTCGGCGTCGAGCCGCGCGATCCGCAGCTCGAGCTGGTGGCGCGCGTCGTCGGCGTCGAGCAGCGGCAGGAACGCGAGACCGGCGCCGAACACCGGGAATTCGCGCGCGGGCTCCGCGAGCAGCGCATGCAGCCACGCCTGCCCCGCCGTGTGCCCGGCTTCGGTCAGCGCATACAGCGTGCGTTCCGGAAATGCCCCGTCGCGCTCGGTGTCGTGCACGGCGATCAGCCCGTCGCGCAGCAGCCGGTCGATCGTCTGGTAGAGGCTCGTGCGCTGCCGCACGTTGACGACTTCGTCGTATCCGCGGGCCTTCAGTTGCTGCAGCATCCCGTACGGATGCATCGGCGTTTCGGTGAGCGTCGCAAGGACGGCCAGCGCGAGCGGGGACGGACGACTCGTAGACATGAATAGTTCATTTATATCTAGTCAGAATATAACTATTCTCAACCAGACTATCTTATTTCACAAGGGTTTCAGCCGAGGTGCGATCGCTTCGCGGCCGGCGCGACGGTTTCCATCGTCGCGAGACCATGCACGATGCCGCAATCCTCGACCGAATGTTCGCCGACGCACTGGCGGCGCAATTCGGTGAGCTGGTCGCGCAGATGCGTGAGTTCCGCGAGGCGCGCATCGACGTGTCCGATGTGATCGTCGAGCAGCGAATTGATCGAATCGCAGCGGTCGGCCGGCGTGTCGGTGAGCCGCAGCAGCGCGCGGATTTCGTCGTGCGCCATGTCGAGCGCGCGGCAGTTGCGGATGAAGCGCAGCCGTTCGACGTGCACGTCGGTGTAGTTGCGGTAGTTCGAGTCGGTGCGCTCCGCATCCGGCATCAGCCCCTCTTTTTCGTAGAAACGGATCGTCTCGGGGGTGCAGCGGGCCGCTTTGGCCAGTTCGCCAATCTTCATGCCTTTCTCCCGTGTAAGGGTTGACCTTGTAGTGGCTTCAGGGTGTTAACTGTACTCCGTCAAGCCATTGAAAGCTATTGAGGAGGTTGTCATGACCGACGCCCAGCGTACCCGCGACCCGCGACACCGTCATGCCGGCGGCGCCGATGCATGCTGCGCCGACCCGCGCGACACGCAGACGGCGACCGTTGCCGATGCGGCGCCGGCGGCCGGCGAGCGCGCGCACGGCGAGGTTGCCTCGCGCGGCCGCGACCATGATCACGATCATTCGCACGACGACGCGCATCAGCACGGCGCGACGTGTTCGCACGACCACGCCGCGCATGACCATGCCGGTCACGACCACGACCACGACCACGACCACGCGGCCGGCGACTGCTGCGCGCCTGCCGCGCTGACGCTCGCGCCGCTGCCGGTCGCGCAGGCGACCGCGTCGGGTCATGTGCGCTCCGCGTTCCGGATCATGCAGATGGACTGCCCGACCGAGGAAACGCTGATCCGCAAGAAGCTCGGCGGGATGGACGAGGTGTCGGCGCTCGAATTCAACCTGATGCAGCGGATGCTGACCGTCGAGCACGTGCCCGGCGCGCAGCCGGCGATCGAAAGCGCGATCCGCACGCTCGGGATGACGCCCGAGGCCGCGACGGCCGGCGCACCGGCGCCGCGCGTCGCCGACGCGCCCGCGAAGCCGTGGTGGCCGCTGGCGCTGGCCGGCGTCGCCGCGATCGCATCCGAAGGCGCGACGTGGGCCGGGCTGCCGGTATGGCTCGCGGCGGTGCTCGCGCTCGCCGCGGTGCTCGCGTGCGGGCTCACCACGTACAAGAAGGGCTGGATCGCGATCCGCAACGGCAACCTGAACATCAACGCGCTGATGAGCATCGCGGTGACGGGCGCGATGGCGATCGGCCAGTGGCCGGAAGCCGCGATGGTGATGGTGCTGTTCACGATCGCCGAATTGATCGAGGCGAAGTCGCTCGACCGCGCGCGCAACGCGATCCAGGGCCTGATGCAGCTCGCGCCGGACACCGCGACCGTGCGGCAGGCCGACGGCGCGTGGCGCACGATCGAGGCCGCGCAGGTTGCGCTCGGCGCGGTCGTCCGCGTGAAGCCGGGCGAGCGGATCGGGCTGGACGGCGAGGTCGTCGCGGGCCGCTCGACGGTCAACCAGGCGCCGATCACCGGCGAGAGCCTGCCCGTCGAAAAGGCGACCGGCGACGCCGTGTACGCGGGCACGATCAACGAATCGGGCTCGTTCGAATACCGCGTGACGGCCATCGCGGCGAACTCGACGCTCGCGCGGATCATCCACGCGGTCGAGGAAGCGCAGGGCGCGAAGGCGCCGACGCAGCGCTTCGTCGACCAGTTCGCGCGCGTCTACACGCCGATCGTGTTCGCGGTTGCATTGCTGGTCGCGGTGGTGCCGCCGATCGTCATGGGCGGTGCGTGGCAGGACTGGATCTACCGCGCGCTGGTGCTGCTCGTGATCGCGTGCCCGTGCGCGCTGGTGATCTCGACGCCGGTGACGATCGTGTCGGGGCTCGCGGCGGCCGCGCGGCGCGGGATTCTCGTGAAGGGCGGCGTCTACCTGGAAGAAGGGCGCAAGCTCGCGTGGCTCGCGCTCGACAAGACCGGCACGATCACGCACGGCAAGCCGGTGCAGACCGACTTCGACCTGCATGCGGACGACGCCGATGCGGCGCGCGTGCGGCATCTCGGCGCGAGCCTCGCGGCGCGCTCCGATCACCCGGTGTCGCAGGCGATCGCGGCCGCGGCGCGCGATGCCGGCACGACGGCCTTCGCCGATGTGCAGGACTTCGAAGCGATCGTCGGGCGCGGCGTGCGCGGCACGATCGACGGCACGCGCTACTGGCTCGGCAACCATCGGCTCGTCGAGGAGCTGGAGCGTTGCTCGACGGCCCTCGAAGCGAAGCTCGACGCGCTGGAGCGCCAGGGCAAGAGCGTCGTGGTGCTGGTCGACGACGTGCGCGTGCTCGGCATCTTCGCGGTGGCCGACACGATCAAGGACACGAGCCGCGAAGCGATCGCCGATCTGCACGCGCTCGGCATCCGCACCGCGATGCTGACGGGCGACAACCCGCACACCGCGCAGGCGATCGCGCAGGAGGCCGGCATCGACGACGCGCGCGGCAACCAGTTGCCGGAAGACAAGCTCGCGGCGGTCGAGGCGCTGTCGGCCGGCGGCGCGGGCGCGGTCGGGATGGTCGGCGACGGGATCAACGATGCGCCGGCGCTCGCGCGTGCCGACATCGGCTTCGCGATGGGCGCGATGGGCACGGACACCGCGATCGAGACGGCCGACGTCGCGCTGATGGACGACGACCTGCGCAAGATTCCCGCATTCGTGCGGCTGTCGCGTGCGACGCACCGCGTGCTGGTGCAGAACATCGGCTTCGCGCTCGGCGTGAAGGTCGTGTTCCTCGGCCTCACGGTCGCGGGGCTCGGCACGATGTGGATGGCGGTCTTTGCCGACGCGGGCGCGAGCCTGATCGTCGTGGCCAACGGCTTGCGGCTGCTGTCGTCCTCCGGGGCGTTCGGCGGCGCACCGGCCAAGCGTTGAGGAGCGGGCGATGAGCTTTCTGAAACGGATCCTGGGCGGCCACGGCAGTGGTCATGGCGGCGGGCACGGCAGCGGTGGCCACGGCGGCGGGCATCACGGCGACCAGCGTCGTGACGGGCACGGCGGCCACGATGCACGCGGCCGGGATCGCCACGGCTGGGGCTGGCAGGCGGCCGATGCGACCAACGGCGGCCAGGGCGGCCAGGGCGGCAACCTGCCGCTGAGCCAGCTCGCGTGCGCGGGCTGCGGCGCGCTGAATGCGGCCGATGCGCGCTTCTGCGCGCAGTGCGGCGCGGCCCAACGCAGCCGGGCCTGCAGCCGTTGCCACACGGCGCTGGCGGCCGACGCGCGTTTCTGTTCCGGGTGCGGGACGCAGGCGACTTAACACGCCTGCGCGCATGATCGTCGGCCGGCGCGCGTCGTTTCACGGCGGGCCCGGCGGCCTGTCGATCAGCGCAACGGCAGGTAGATCTCGGTGCGCAGGTCGGCCGGCGCCGCATCCATCGGCGTGTTGAGGTACAGCTCGAACGGCGGCGCGTCGGCGGCTTCGCGGCCCGAGTGACGCAGCCAGTCGCCGTAGAGCCACTGGTAGGCAGTCTTCAGGTCCGCATACGGCCCCGTATGCAGCAGCACCGCGTACTCGCCGCCGGCCACTGTCGCGCGTTCGACCGGCGGCGCGGGCTCGACGTCCGGCGCGCCGTCGGCCGGCATGAAGCACGCCTTCGCGCGCAACTGCGCCTCGGGCGTCGTGTCCGGGTCGTCGTAGAAAATGCCGATCATCTTCGCGCCCGGGCCGATCAGCCCGTGCTGCGCGACCCATGCGCCGATCCGCCCGAACGCATCGCCGACCTTCAGGTAAGCGCCGGTGTGCGCGACCGCGTAGCCACGCAGTTCCGGCAGGCGCCGGATCTCGACCTCATGCTTGAACATGTCTTCCTCTCCTCTCTGTAGCGGGTAGATCGGCCGGTGCTGCGCGGGCGCCACGCCGTAGGCGTCGCGGAATGCCCGCGCGAACGCGTGCGCCGAACCGTAGCCCGCGCGCCGCGCGATCTCGTCGATCGGCCGCGCGGTGCACACGAGATCCTCGGACGCGCGCACGATGCGCATCCGCCGTACCGTCAGCACGATCGACTCGCCGTACAGCGCGCGGTACACGCGTTGCCAGTGATACGGCGACAGGCACGCGACTTCGGCGAGCCGGTTCAGGTCGAGCGGGCCATCGAGGTGCGCGAGGATGGTTTCGTGAACGCGCGCCACGCTTGCCGCATAGCGGCGCCACGCGGGGCGGTCGGTTTTCGTTTCGGCTGTCATCGACGGGTCCGGGGCGAGAACGGAAACCACGGTAGCACGGGCGCGATGGACAAATCTTGCGGAAATGCGTAGCCGCCCTGAATCCGCCCCTTTTTATTTTCGCCGAAATGGGGTCTTGCCCCTCCGCAATCAATGACTAAAGTTAAAGACGGTGAAATCGGGTGATCGCGTCATTTTTCTCGGGTAAGTTGCTCAGACAGGGCCGCACGCTTTTCGAAGTACGCAGGTAGTTCGTCGATGTTCAATCGCAACACCACGTTTTCGGGAGAAGAAGAAATGGATGCTTCCAGCTTCATCACGTCGCTGCAGAGCACGCTAGGCGGATACCTGCCCAAGATCGCCGGCGCGATCGGCATCCTGGTGATCGGCTGGCTGATCGCGGTGGTGGTGCGGGCCGGCGCGCTGCGCCTGCTCAGCGCGCTGAAGGTCGACAAGCGGATCAGCGACAGCACCGGCCAGGGCGCGTGCGTCGAGCGCATCATCGCCGGCGGGCTGTTCTGGCTCGTGCTGCTCGTCACCGCGGTGGGCATCTTCAACGTGCTCAACCTGTATGCGGTTTCCAATCCGTTCTCGCTGCTCGTCACGCACATCGTCAACTACCTGCCGAACCTGATCGGCGGCGCGGCGCTGACGCTGATCGCGTGGCTCATCGCGTCGCTGCTGCGCAGCCTCGCGAACCGCGCGCTGAAGGCCAGCCGGATCGACGACAAGCTGTCCGAAGGCGCCGGCATGCAGCCGATGAGCGGCTATCTCGGCGATGTGCTGTTCTGGCTCGTGATCCTGATGTTCCTGCCGGCGATCCTCGCGTCGTTCGCGCTGTCGGGGCTGCTGTCGCCGGTGCAGGGGATGGTCGACAAGCTGCTCGCGATCGTGCCGAACCTGTTCGCGGCCGCGGTGATCGGCTTCGTCGGCTGGGTCGTCGCGCGCGTGCTGCGCGGCCTCGTGACGAACCTGCTGGTCGCCGCCGGCGCCGATCGCCTCACGCAGCGCCTCGACAGCCCGACGCCCGTGCGCGTGTCGAGCCTGATCGGCACGATCGTCTACGTGTTCGTGTTCGTGCCGACGTTGATCTCCGCGCTCGACGCGCTGAAGATCGAGGCGATCTCGATTCCCGCGACCAACATGCTGAACCAGTTCCTCGGCGCGGTGCCGGACATCGTCGCGGCGATCGTGATCGTGGTCGTCACGTTCTACTTCGCGCGCTTCGTCGCGTCGCTCGCGCAGAAGCTGCTCGAAGCCGCGGGCGCCGACGGGCTGCCGGCGGTGCTCGGCGTCGAGCGCGTGTTCTCGGGCATCCTGCAGCCGTCGGTGCTGGTCGCGCGGCTCATCGTGTTCTTCGCGATGCTGTTCGCGTCGGTCGAAGCCGCGAACCGGCTCGGTTTCTCGCAGGTGCGCGACGTCGTCACGCTGTTCATCGAATTCGGCGGCCACGTGCTGATGGGCGGCGTGATCCTCGTGATCGGCGTGTGGCTCGCGGGCCTCGCGCGCCGCGTGCTCGAGCAGGCCGACCGCGAACACAGCGTGCTGTTCGCGCGCATCGCGCAATTCGCGATCCTCGGCCTCGTGTTCGCGATGGGGCTGCGCGCGATGGGCATCGCGAACGAGATCGTCCAGCTCGCGTTCGGCCTCGTGCTCGGCGCGATCGCGGTGGCCGTGGCGCTGTCGTTCGGCCTCGGCGGCCGCGAGGCGGCCGGCAAGCTGCTCGACCGCTGGTTCAACCAGCGCGGCGGCGGCCAGTAAGCACGGGCGATCCGGCCCGCGTCGTGCGGCCGGATCGCCGTTGCAACCCGCGCGGCCGGCGTTTCCGTCAGCGAAATGTCAGCCGCGATCTTTGCCGAATTTCGATAACACGTCGTTTAATGACTCTCTAGCATCGATTCTCAGTCGCGCGGGCCGGCAAGGCCCGGCGCCCTTGAGGAGAATGTCCGATGAAAGCAGAGTCGAATGGCCGGCCCGCCGCCGGCGCCAAGTCCGGCCAGCCCGCGCTGCAGCAGACGCTCGGGACCTGGCAACTGTGGGGCATCGCGGTCGGCCTCGTGATTTCCGGCGAATACTTCGGCTGGAGCTATGGCTGGGCGAGCGCCGGCACGCTGGGCTTCGTCATCACCGCACTGTTCGTCGCGGCGATGTACACGACCTTCATCTTCAGTTTCACCGAGCTGACGACGTCGATCCCGCATGCCGGCGGCCCGTTCGCCTATGCGCGCCGCGCGTTCGGCCCGACCGGCGGTTATCTCGCCGGCGCCGCGACGCTCGTCGAGTTCGTCTTCGCGCCGCCCGCGATCGCGCTCGCGATCGGCGCGTACCTGCACGTGCAGTTCCCCGGCCTCGAGCCGAAGCACGCGGCGATGGGCGCGTATCTCGTGTTCATGGCGCTGAACATCGTCGGCGTGCAGATCGCGGCGACCTTCGAGCTCGTCGTCACGCTGCTCGCGATCTTCGAGCTGCTGGTGTTCATGGGCGTCGTGTCGCCGGGCTTCGCGTGGAGCAACTTCGCGAAGGGCGGCTGGTCGGGCGCCGATCATTTCAGCGTGGGCGCGTTCCACGGGATGTTCGCGGCGATCCCGTTCGCGATCTGGTTCTTCCTCGCGATCGAAGGCGTCGCGATGGCCGCCGAGGAAGCGAAGAACCCGAAGCGCTCGATTCCGATCGCGTACGTCGCCGGGATCCTGACGCTCGTTGCGCTCGCGATCGGCGTGATGGTGTTCGCCGGCGGCGCGGGCGACTGGACCAAGCTCGCGAACATCAACGATCCGCTGCCGCAGGCGATGAAGTACATCGTTGGCGCGAACAGCGGCTGGATGCACATGCTCGTGTGGCTCGGGCTGTTCGGGCTCGTCGCGTCGTTCCACGGGATCATCCTCGGTTATTCGCGCCAGATCTTCGCGCTGGCCCGCGAGGGCTACCTGCCCGAATGGCTCGGCAAGGTCCATCCGCGCTTCAAGACCCCGCATCGCGCGATTCTCGCGGGCGGCGTGGTCGGCATCGCGGCGATCTACAGCGACGAGCTGATCCAGTTCGGCGGGCAGACGCTGACCGCGAACATCGTGACGATGTCGGTATTCGGCGCGATCGTGATGTATATCGTGAGCATGGCGTCGCTGTTCAAGCTGCGCCGCACGCAGCCGAACATGGCGCGGCCGTTCCGCGCGCCGATGTACCCGATCTTCCCGGCGTTCGCGATCCTGGCCGCGCTCGTCTGTCTCGGCACGATGGTGTATTTCAACGGGCTGGTCGCGCTGGTGTTCGTCGGCTTCCTCGCGGTCGGCTACGCGTACTTCCTCGCGACGCGTTCGCAGCGGGCGAGTGCGCCGGGCGACGCGCTGCTGGAGGAGTGAGCAGCGTGAAGATGGCAGGCCGTTTCTGACGGCATCCGGCGCGCCCCGTCGAACGGGCGCGCCGTCGGCTTTTGGCAAGGATGGGCAAGGAGGCTCGCAGATGTCCTATACGGAGACGATCGGTCCGCGCACGTACCGCTTCGCGGACCTGAAGACGCTGCTCGCGAAGGCGAGCCCGCTGCGTTCCGGCGACCAGCTCGCCGGCGTCGCGGCGGCGAGCGAGGAGGAGCGCGTGGCCGCGAAGATCGCGCTCGCGGGCGTGCCGCTGAAGGCGTTCCTGAACGAGGCGGTGATTCCGTACGAAGACGACGAGGTCACGCGCCTGATCATCGACGATCACGACGCGCAGGCGTTCGCGGAAATCTCGCACCTCACCGTCGGCGATTTCCGCAACTGGCTGCTGTCGCCCGCGGCCGACGGCGCGGCGCTCGAACGGATCGCGCCGGGCCTCACGCCCGAGATGGTCGCGGCCGTGTCGAAGCTGATGCGCAACCAGGACCTGATCGCGGCCGCGCGCAAGCGCCGCGTCGTCACGCGCTTTCGCAACACGGTCGGGCTGGCCGGCCGGATGTCGGTGCGGCTGCAGCCGAACCACCCGACCGACGACGTGAAGGGCATCGCCGCGTCGATGCTCGACGGGCTGATGTACGGCTGCGGCGACGCGATGATCGGCATCAACCCGGCCACCGACAGCCTCGCGGCGATCGTCAAGCTGCTCGCGATGATCGACGCGTTCCGCGAACGCTACGGCGTGCCGACCCAGTCGTGCGTGCTCACGCACGTGACCAACACGATCGCGGCGATCGAGAAGGGCGCGCCGGTCGATCTCGTGTTCCAGTCGATCGCGGGCACGGAGAAAGCGAACGCGAGCTTCGGCATCTCGCTGGCCCTGCTCGGCGAAGCGCGCGAGGCCGCGTTGTCGCTGAAGCGCGGCACCGTCGGCAACAATCTGATGTATTTCGAGACGGGCCAGGGCAGCGCGCTGTCGGCGAACGCGCACTTCGGCGTCGACCAGCAGACCTGCGAAGTGCGCGCGTATGCGGTCGCGCGCAAGTTCGAGCCGTTCCTCGTGAACACGGTGGTCGGCTTCATCGGCCCCGAATACCTGTACGACGGCAAGCAGATCATCCGCGCGGGGCTCGAGGATCACTTCTGCGGGAAGCTGCTCGGCGTGCCGATGGGTTGCGACATCTGCTACACGAACCACGCGGAAGCCGACCAGGACGACATGGACACGCTGCTGACGCTGCTCGGGGCGGCCGGCATCAACTTCATCATGGGGATCCCGGGCGCGGACGACGTGATGCTGAACTACCAGAGCACGTCGTTCCACGACCAGCTCTACGTGCGCGAGGTGCTCGGGCTGCGCCGCGCGCCGGAATTCGAGGAATGGCTGGAGACGATGGAGATCGCCGACGCGCACGGCGTGCTGCGCACGGCGACGGCACGCGTGCCGCTGCTCGCGGGGGCGAACGACTGGATGGGGGTGTCCGCATGAGCGACGCCGTCGAGAAGAATCCGTGGGCGCAGCTGAAGTCGTTCACGAACGCGCGGATCGCGCTCGGCCGCGCGGGCAACAGCCTGCCGACCGCGCCGCTGCTGGCCTTCAACCTGTCGCATGCGCAGGCGCGCGACGCGGTGCACCAGCCGCTCGATGCGGACGCGCTGCGGCGCGAGATCGAGGCGGCCGGCCTGCTGCCGACGCTCGGCGTGCAGAGCGCCGCGCCGGATCGCGACCATTACCTGCGCCGGCCCGATCTCGGCCGCAAGCTGTCGGACGACAGCCGCGGGTTGCTGGCCGGCTACGGCGCGGCGCTCGACGAGGCGCCGGACGTCGTGTTCGTGGTCGGCGACGGGCTGTCGGCGTTCGCGGCCGCGAAGCAGGCGCTGCCGCTGCTGCAGGCCGTGCGGCCGCGGCTCGACGCGGACGGCTGGCGCGTCGGGCCGGTGGTGGTCGCGAAGCAGGCGCGCGTCGCGCTCGGCGACGAGATCGGCGAGCTGCTGCGCGCGAAGGTCGTCGCGATGCTGATCGGCGAACGGCCGGGGCTCAGTTCACCGGACAGCCTCGGCGTGTACCTGACGTGGGCGCCGAAAGTCGGCTGCCACGATGCGCTGCGCAACTGCATCTCGAACGTGCGGCCCGAAGGGCTGCCGCATGCGGCAGCCGCGCACAAGCTGCATTACCTGATGACGCATGCGCGCCGCCTCGGGCTCACCGGCGTGGGGCTGAAGGACGACAGCGATGCGCTGCCGCCGCCGGCGGAAGCCGGGCGGATCGGCGCGGCGTGACTACCTGAACAGCCGCTCGCACAGGAAATCGACGAACACGCGCAGCTTCGGCGACAGTTGCCGGCTCGACGGCCACACGATCGAGAACTGCCCCGGCGCGATCCGGTAGTCGTCGAGCACGGTGACGAGCGCGCCGTGTTCGAGTGCGTCGCGCGCGAGGAAGTCGGGCATGTAGCCGATGCCGAGCCCCGCGAGCACGGTGCCGCGCAACGCCTCCATGTTGTTGCAGGTCATCGCGGTGCGCAGCTTCAGCGGCGTGCCGTCGTCGGCCGCGAGCGCCCAGTCCTGCAGCTTGCCGGTGGTCGGGAAGCAGTAGCGTATGCAGTCGTGCGCCTCGAGGTCGCGCGGCGTGCGCGGCGTGCCGGCCTGCGCGAGATACGCGGGCGTCGCGCACAGCACGAACGCGAACGGGCCGAGCCGCCGCGACATCAGGCTCGAATCGGACAGCGGGCCGCTGCGGATCACCGCGTCGAACCCGCCCTCGACGACGTCGACCATCCGGTCGTTGAAATCGAGATCGAGCTCGACGTCCGGATAGCGCTGCCGGAATTCCGGCAGCACGGGCAGCAGGAAGCGGTAGCCGATCACCGGCAGGCTCACGCGCAGCCTGCCGCGCGGGCGCTGCGCGGACGCCGTCACGGCCGCTTCCGCATCGCGGAAATCCTCGAGGATCCGCTGGCAGCGTTCGTAGAAGTGTCGTCCCTCGTCGGTGAGCGTGACGCGTCGCGTCGTGCGGTTGAACAGGCGCACGCCGAGCGACTGTTCGAGTTTCGCGATCGTCTTGCCGACCGCCGACGCCGAAATGCCGAGCGCACGGCCGGCCGCGACGAAGCTCAACGCTTCGGCGGTGCGGACGAACGCGACGATGCCGGAGAGGTTTTCCATCGTTCCATCGAATCGAAGGGCACAAGACGACGCTCGCGCCACGGGAATTACGGAATTTTAGTCCGTTATATGCGGAGCTTTGCGTAGTTTTTCGCGGATTGAATCGGATTTATCTTCTGTCGCTCTGACGGCGCAGCCGCGCCGGCTTTTCGAGGAGCGATGATGGATCACCCTGTATCAGCCGTTTCGGCCCAGTCGGCGCGCCGGCGCGCATGGGTGCTGGCCGCCGTCTGCATGGCCGCCGTCGCGCTGCCGCTGTCGTTTTCGGGCGGCGCGGTCGCGACGCCGGCCATCGGCCGCGATCTGCACGGCAGCCCGGTCGCGATGAACTGGATCACCAACGCGTTCATGCTCGCGTTCGGCAGCTTCCTGATGGCGTCGGGCGCGCTCGCCGACCAGTTCGGGCGCAAGCGCGTGTTCGCGATCGGCGTCGGCGGCTTCACGCTGATGTCGGTCGCGCTCGCGTTCGCGCCGTCGATGCTCGCGGTCGACCTGCTGCGCGCCGCGCAGGGGCTCGCGGCCGCCGCGGCGCTCGCCGGCGGTACCGCCGCGCTCGCGCAGGAGTTCGACGGCGCGGCGCGCACGCGTGCGTTCAGCCTGCTCGGCACGACCTTCGGCATCGGGCTCGCGTTCGGGCCCGTGCTCGCCGGCGGCCTGATCGGGCACTACGGCTGGCGCGCGATCTTCATGACGAGCGCGGTGGCCGGCGTGTTGTCGCTCGTGTTCGGCCTGCCGCGCATGCACGAGTCGCGCGACCCGCACGCGACGGGGCTCGACTGGCCGGGCACGGCCGCGTTCACGGCCGCGCTGACGCTGTTCACGTTCGGCGTCATCGAGGCGCCCGCGCGCGGCGGGTCGAGCGCGCTCGTGATCGCGCTGCTGGCCGGGGCGGCGCTTGGCGCGGCTGCGTTCGTGACGATCGAGACGCGTGTCGCGCGGCCGATGCTCGACCTGTCGCTGTTTCGCATCGCGCGCTTCGTCGGCGTGCAGGTGCTGCCGGTGTCGACCTGCTGCTGCTACATCGTGTTGCTCGTCGTGCTGCCGCTGCGCTTCATCGGCATCGACGGCTTCAGCGAGATCGACGCCGGCTGGCTGATGCTCGCGATCTCCGCGCCGATGCTGGTCGTGCCGTTCGTCGCGGCGACGCTCACGCGCTGGCTGTCGGCCGGCGTGATCTCGGGGCTCGGGCTCCTCGTCGCGGCGGCCGGGCTCGTGTGGCTGGGCATCGCGTTGCGCGGCGGCGCGGGGCCCGCAGCGATCGCGCCGATGCTCGCGATCGGCGTCGGCGCCGGCATGCCGTGGGGGCTGATGGACGGGCTGTCGGTGAGCGTCGTGCCGAAGGAGCGCGCGGGGATGGCGACGGGCATTTTCAGCACGACGCGGGTGGCCGGCGAGGGGATCGCGCTGGCGATCGTCGGCGCGGTGCTGGCCGCGCTCGCGCGGACCGGGCTGACGCAGGCGGCGGGCGCGGCCGGCACGCCGGACGCGACGCTGCGGGCGGCCGCACGGCTCGCGACCGGCGATCTCGCGGGCGCGGCCGCCGCGTTGCCGGGCGTCGGGCACGCGGCGTTGATCGCGAGCTACGCGCATGCGTTCGACCGGCTGCTGACCGGGCTGGCCGTCGTTACCGTGTTGTGTGCCGCCGTGGTGTTCGCGTTTCTCGGCGGGCGGCCTGCCGTGGCTGAAACGCCTGAAGCGGATGACGGCGCCGGCGCGCCAGTGCGCGGCCGGATCGAACCGGCCTGCGCGGAAACGCACGGACGTTGAGCGTTGCGTCGTCGTCGCGCGTGGCGGTGCGGATGACGGCAAGCCGCGCGCCGGCCTATTCCGTCGCGCGTGGATCACACGCGACGCGTCATGCGAGCACGAGCGGCGGCAGCGCCGCATCGGCCCGCGCCTGTGCCCGTTCCACGTCGACCACCACATAGCGCAATGCATCGGGCCACAGGTGCGCGCGGCTTCCCGCATCCTCGTCGATCGTCGCGCGTCCCTGCACGAGCCAGGTCGTCTGGCGCACGAAATCGACGAACAGCAGCGCGATCGCGGGATTCACGAGCAGGTTGCCGATCGTATTGAAGAGGTTGTTGCCCGCGAAGTCGGGCAGCACGAGCGTGCGGCGGTCGGGCAGGTGGACGAGCGGCTCGAACGAGCCGTCGCCGCGCGGCTGGCGGCCGCGGTACGAGCAGTCGCCGTTGCCGGCCGCGTCGGCGGTCGCGACGATCAGGAAGGCCTGCTCGCGGATGAACGCGATGGCGTCGTCGGTCAGCGGGCACGGGTCGTTCATGGTGTCGGGCGGTGCGAAGGCCGTTGCGTATCGATCGTCGGGTTGCACGCAAGCGACATGCCACGCGGCGCGGCCCGCATCCGCGTGCAACGCCGTGCCGCGCACTGTGGAAATTTCGAACACCGGCCGCGCCGCTGCGCAATCGCGGTGTTCAGAATCGGCGCACCGGTCGTGCTTCACGCGTGAACACCGCACGGTGCGCACACGGGCCGGCGGTGATCGACGTGGTCATGTCCTGTTTGGCACGCATGTTGCGTAAACGGATGCAGCGCATTCCAACCGGCGCTGCATCCACACAAAGCACGATGAACAGGAGACATGTATGAACCCGTTTGACCTGAAGCAACTGGGCCTCGACGTCGAATACCCGTACCGTCAGCAGTACGACAACTACATCGGCGGCAAGTGGGTCGCGCCGGTGAAGGGCGAGTATTTCGAGAACGTGTCGCCGATCAACGGCCAGCCGTTCTGCCGCGTGCCGCGCTCGGGCGCCGACGACATCGAACTGGCGCTCGACGCCGCGCACGCCGCGCGCCGCAAGTGGGGCAAGACGTCCGTGGCCGAGCGCGCGAACCTGCTGCTCGCCGCCGCCGACCGGATGGAAAAGAACCTGAAGCTGCTGGCCGTGGCCGAGACGATCGACAACGGCAAGCCGCTGCGCGAGACGATGGCCGCCGACCTGCCGCTCGCGATCGACCACTTCCGCTACTTCGCGGGCTGCATCCGCGCGCAAGAGGGCGGCATCTCCGAGATCGACGACAACACCGTCGCGTACCACTTCCATGAACCGCTCGGCGTGGTCGGCCAGATCATCCCGTGGAACTTCCCGCTGCTGATGGCCGCGTGGAAGCTCGCGCCGGCGCTCGCGGCCGGCTGCTGCGTCGTGATGAAGCCGGCCGAGCAGACGCCCGCGTCGGTACTGGTGCTGATGGAGCTGATCGGCGACCTGTTCCCGGCCGGCACGATCAACATCGTGAACGGCTTCGGCAAGGAAGCGGGCGAAGCGCTCGCGACCAGCAAGCGGATCGCGAAGATCGCGTTCACGGGCTCGACGCCGGTCGGCAAGCACATCCTGCGCGCCGCGGCCGAGAGCCTGATCCCGTCGACGGTCGAACTGGGCGGCAAGAGCCCGAACATCTTCTTCGCCGACGTGCTCGACCAGGACGACGCGTTCCTCGACAAGGCGCTCGAAGGGCTCGCGATGTTCGCGCTGAACCAGGGCGAAGTGTGCACGTGCCCGTCGCGGATCCTGATCCAGGAATCGATCTACGAACGCTTCATCGAGAAGGCCGTCGCGCGCGTCGAACGCATCAAGGCCGGCCACCCGCTCGACCTGCAGACGATGATCGGCGCGCAGGCGTCGCAGCAGCAGCTCGACAAGATCCTGTCGTACATCGACATCGGCCGCGGCGAAGGCGCGCAATGCCTGACGGGCGGCGAGCGCACGGCGCCGGCCGCGGAACTCGGCACGGGCTACTACGTGAAGCCGACGATGCTGCTCGGCAACAACAAGATGCGCGTGTTCCAGGAAGAGATCTTCGGGCCGGTCGCGTCGGTGATGACGTTCAAGGACGAGCAGGAAGCGATCGAACTCGCGAACGACACGTTCTACGGGCTCGGCGCCGGTGTGTGGACGCGCAACGGCACGCGTGCGTACCGGATGGGCCGCGAGGTCGAGGCCGGCCGCGTGTGGACCAACTGCTATCACCTGTACCCCGCGCATGCGGCGTTCGGCGGCTACAAGCAGTCGGGGATCGGCCGCGAGACGCACAAGATGGCGCTGTCGAACTATCAGCAGACGAAGTGCCTGCTGGTGAGCTATCAGGCCGAGGCGCTCGGGTTCTTCTGATCGCCGACACGGGGGCAAGCGCCGGGACGCACCGGCCGGCAGCGCAACGCCGGCCGGTGCGGTTGCCGGTCTTTCACGGCGACGCGCGCAGCGCATACGGTGCCGGGCGCGCTCGCGCGGCGCCTGGCCCGTTTCGATTTCGACATTCGGCGCCGGCGCTGCATCGTCGCATCCGGCACCGGAGACGACACCGGCGGCCGCCCGTTCGCGGCGGCACGGTGCGCTCACGCGCTTAACAAGAACCAGCATGGCAGAACCGCCCCGATCCTTTCCGCGTCACCCGGTATTTCATGCGGGTGAACTCGACGCGCAGCACCGCTTCGGCGTCGCCGACGAAGCCGAGCGGATGAGCGACGTCGTGACGACGCGCCTGAGCATCGGCGTGCGGCAGTTCGTCGAATCGCAGCCGTTCATGTTCGTCGGCGCAGCGGGCGGCACCGGCGGTGTCGTGACCTGCGACATCGTGCAGAGCCTGCGCGATGCGAACGGCGATCTGCTGCCCGTCGTTCGCGTGATCGACACGAAGACGCTGCGGTTCGCGTTGGCCGCACATGACGGCGGCGGCCGGATCGCGTCGGCCGTGTACGACGGCAGCGGTGTCGGGTTGCTGTTCGTCGATTTCGTGCGCGGGATCCGGTACCGGATCAACGGCCGCGCCACGTTGCGGGCCGATCAGCCCGAAGCGGACGCGGCGCCGTGGGCGGCGGGCAGCACGATCGTCGAGCTGGCGGTCGCGCAGGCGTACGGCAACTGCGGCACGCGGGTCGTGCGGCTGAAGCCGGCCGGCTAGCCGGTGTGCGGGAGCCGGTCGCGGCACGGATGCGCGGTCGCGGCGCATGTTGCACCGCGTATCGCACCGGCGGCGTGCGCGCGCCGCCGCCTTCGGGTGCGCCCGCATGGCGCGTATCGGCCGGACAGCGTGCAATGGCGGGCGATTCGCCGGGCCATGCGGTTCGGCACGGGACTTGCGTGACAGGCGCGGTTCCGCGCAGGTGAGGGAGGACACGATGGATCAATACGTGGCGTGCAGGGAAGAACCGACCGCCGAAGACACGCGGCGCAATGCGCAGGGCGACGATGCGCTGGCCGGGCAGGCGGTCGTCAGCGTCGCGCACGATGCGGACGAGCAGGCGCGCAACCTGATCGGCTGGCGGCAGACCTACGACCAGCTCGCGGCCGGCCGCTTCGTCGGCACGCTGACCGAGCTGCCGCTCGACACGATGAAGCTGTTTCGCGAATCGACGAGCCACCTGCTGCGTCAGGCGTGCGAAGTGCGCGGCGACGCGTACTGGTTCGGCATTCCGCTCGTGTCCGACGGCACGGCGCGCGTCGATGCGTGCCGCATCGGGCCAGGTGCGCTCGCGTTCCGGCCCGGCAACGTCGAATTCGAACTGGTGACGCCCGCGCAGTTCTCGATCTACGGCGTCGTCGTGCGCGGCGACGTGCTGCGCCGCTACGCGCAGGAGGTCGAACGCCGTGCGCTCGACGAGCGGCTGTTCACGCAGTGCGTGATGCAGGTCGGCGGTGCGCGGCTCGCGCGCCTGTGCGCGCTGCTCGGCCGCCGCCTCGACGGTGCGGTGGCAATGGCCGGCCCGCTGCCCGATGCGCAGCGCGACGACCTGCAGGCCGACGTGCTGGCCGCGCTGTTCGACGTGTGCGCGCACCCGGCCGACGACGGCAGCGGCGCCGCGCCGTCGACGCGGCGCTGGATCGTCGATCAGGCGCGCGACTACGTGCTCGCGCACCGCACGCGCCCGGTCGGCGTGCCGGAATTGTGCGAGCAGTTGCACGTGAGCCGGCGCACGCTGCAGTACTGCTTCCAGGACGTGCTCGGGATGGCGCCCGCGACCTACCTGCGCACGCTGCGGCTGAACGGCGCGCGGCGCGACCTGTGCGGCCGCGCGGCCGGCTCGGTGCAGGATGTCGCGGAGGCATGGGGCTTCTGGCACCTGAGCCAGTTCGCGACCGATTACCGGCGCCTGTTCGGCAAGCGGCCGTCGGAGACGCTGCGCGATCGCGCGGTGCGAGTCGGCGCGGGGTGACGAAGGCGGCGGGGGCGACGTCCCGACTCGCTGCCGCGCCCGGGTTCCTTATCCGGTGGCCGCCGCCGCATCGCGCGGTGCGGGCCACGGCAGCCCATCCCAGTCGACGTTCCGGTAAGCGGCTTCGACCGCCGCGAGATCGTCCGGCCGCTCGCTGCGGTGCAGCCCGCGCAATTCGGCCGGCAATTCGAGTTCGACCGGTACGCAATGCGGATAGTCGCGCACGCGCAGCGCCGGCCCGATCGTCGTGAAGCACGCGAGCGTCGGCACGTCGAAACCGTCGGCGAGATGCAAGGCGGCCGTGTCGGGCGCGAACAGCAGGCGGGCGCCCTTGACCCACGAGATGAAGCGCGCGGTGTCGGTGGCGTCGCCGCTCACGTCGACGTAGTCGGGATGCGCGACCGGGCCGAAACCGGCCACCGGCAGCCCGTAGCGCTGCACGAGCCGATCCACGAATGCCGCGCGCAGCGCGGGCGGCACGCTGCGCACGGCGGTGCTCGCGTTCGGGCAGAACAGGACGTACGGCCGCTGCCACGCGGCCGGCAGCGCGGGCAGCGGCAGCCGGGCGAGCCAGCGGTTGCGCTTCGCGGCGGCCGGTACGGCGGCCGGGTCGACGCCGAGCGCATCCAGGAAGAAATCGATCATCGGCAGCCGCGCGAATGCGGGCCAGTACAGGTGATTGCCGACGTCGATGCATGGCGCATCGGCGGGCAGCGCGTCGACCGGGCACGGCAGCGTGCGCGACGGCGCGACGACGTCGGCCGCGAGCGCATACAGCGTGTCGACATAGCGCGGCGCGCGGGCCGGCCGGTACAGCGTGAAACGCAGGCCCGGGTGGGCCGCGCGCAGCGCGGCGACGGCCGTCAGCCCGATCACCGAATCGCCGAGCGTGACGCCCATTCCGTTGATCACATGCACGTGCCGCGCGTCGTCGTAATCGAGCCGGAACGGCCGATGCGCGGCGTGCAGCAGGCCGAGCGCGGGCGCGGCCGGCACGTGGCCGTCGGCACGCAGGTTGCCGGACTCGAGGTCGTACGGCGCGACGAGCGCGCCGTCGGGCGCGAGCAGCGTGCCGGGGCAGGCCAGCGCGTCCTCATGCGACAGCCCGGCGCCGGGCGGCGCGGTGTGCGTGTCCACCGTCACCCGCCGCGCGCCCGGCGGCCTTGCTCGCGGATCTGTTCGAGCGTCGCGGCCGGCGTGCTGGCGTCCTGCGGGATGCGGATCTCGATCACCGCGGGCAACCCGCAGGTCAGCGCGCGCTCGAGCGCGGGCGCGAATTCGGCGGTGCGCTCGACCGTCTCGCCATGCGCGCCGAATGCACGCGCATAGGCAGCGAAATCGGGATTCGTGAGCCCCGTGCCGTGCACGCGGCCCGGATAGTTGCGCTCCTGATGCATGCGGATCGTGCCGAAATGCCCGTTGTTGACGACGATCGCGACGATGTTCAGCCCGTACTGCATCGCGGTCGCGAGTTCGTTGCCGGCCATCATGAAGCAGCCGTCGCCCGCCAGCGCGACGACCGCGCGCGACGGGTACAGCGACTTCGCGGCGAGCGCGGCCGGCAGCCCGTAGCCCATCGCGCCGCTGGTCGGCGCGAGCTGCGAACGGAAGTGCCGGTACGCGAAGTGGCGATGCAGCCAGATCGCATAGTTGCCGGCGCCGTTGGTCAGGATCGCGTCGTGCGGCAGGCGCTCGCGCAACTGCACCATCACGTCGCCGAGCTGGACGTCGCCGGGCATCGGCAGCGGCGCATGCCATTCGCGGTACGCGCGATGGGCGTCGGCGGCCGCGCCGGCCCATGCCGGACGGGCGGGCGGCTCGAGCGCGGCAAGCGGCGCGGCGATCTCGGGCATTCCCGACACGATCGGCAGGTCGGCCGCATACACGCGGCCGAGTTCGTCGGCGCCCTGGTGCACGTGGATCAGCGTCTGGCGCGTTTTCGGGATGTCGAGCAGCGTATAGCCGCCGGTCGTGGCTTCGCCGAGGCGTGGCCCGATCACGAGCAGCAGGTCGGCGTCGCGGATGCGCTTCGCGAGCGCAGGGTTGATCCCGAGGCCGACGTCGCCCGCGTAGTTCGGGTGCGCGTTGTCGATCGTGTCCTGGAAGCGGAACGCGCACGCGACCGGCAGTTGCCAGCGTTCGACGAAGGTGCGCAGGTTCGCGCACGCGTCGGGCGTCCAGCCGCTGCCGCCGACGATCGCGAACGGCCGCTGCGCGCGCGCGAGCCGCTCGCGCAGCTCGTCGAGCTGCGCGGCCGACGGCGCGGCCGCGACGCGTTTCGCGGCCGGCACGACGGGTTGGGACGCGCACGCTTCGGACAGCACGTCCTCCGGCAGCGCGAGCACGACCGGGCCGGGCCGGCCCGACGTCGCGACGTGAAACGCATGGCTCAGGTATTCGGGGAGGCGGCGCGGGTCGTCGATCTGCGCGACCCATTTCGCCATCTGGCCGAACATCCGGCGGTAGTCGATTTCCTGGAAGGCTTCGCGGTCGAGGTGCTCGCGTGCGCACTGGCCGACGAACAGGATCATCGGCGTCGAATCCTGGAACGCGGTGTGCACGCCGATCGACGCATGGGTCGCGCCGGGCCCGCGCGTGACGAATGCGATGCCGGGACGGCCGGTCAGCTTGCCGACCGCTTCGGCCATGTTCGCGGCGGCCGCCTCGTGTCGGCAGACGACCGTCTGGATGCGCGCGGTGTCGTCCGCCAGCGCATCGAGTACGGCGAGGAAGCTTTCGCCCGGCACGCAGAAGACGCGTTCGACGTGATTGGCGAGCAACGCATCGACGAGCAGTCGCGCACCGGTGGTGGCGCGCGGCTCGAGATCCTTGGCATGCGACATGGGCTGCCGTCTCCCTGGGTAGCGGGACGTACAGCTTACGCCCGTTTGCCGGGCGCTGAAAAGTGCCGCGGGCAAGCGGGGTGGCGCTGCTTGACCCTCGCGCTGTACTGGAATCCCAAGGCGCGCGAGGATCGCGCCGCGATCATGGACCATATCGGCCAGGACGATCCGCTGGCCGCGCTCGAACTGGACGAACTGCTGGAGGAGAAGGCAGCGGCGTTGCCGGCGCGCGCGGAACTGTATCGGCGAGGGCGCGTGGCAAGTACGCGCGAACTGGTGATTGCGCCGAACCATGTGCTCGTCTATCGCATTCGACCCACCGAGCACATCGTGGCAATTCTTCGCGTGTTGCATGCGCGACGGCAGTGGCCGTGATGGCGTCATGCGGATACCTGGCTTGCATCGAGCCTGTCGCGGTGTGCATGAACCCCGCCCGCGAGCGGAAGAAGATCATCCCGACAAACCGATCGCCGCTCACGCTGTGCCGCTCGACGTCGTGCTCGTGACCCACAACGAGCGGGACTTCGCCGGTTATCCGGGCTTGCGGCTCGAGAGCGGGTTGAACGACTGATGCACGCCCGTTAGCGCCCGGCGGCCATGCGGGACATCGTGACCCGCGTGGCCGCCGGAACCCGCATCAGCACTCGACGATGTTCACCGCCAGCCCGCCGCGCGACGTTTCCTTGTATTTCGTCTTCATGTCGGCGCCGGTCTCGCGCATCGTCTTGATCACGGAGTCGAGCGACACGTAGTGCGAGCCGTCGCCGCGCAGCGCCATGCGCGCCGCATTGACGGCCTTCACCGACGCCATCGCGTTGCGCTCGATGCACGGGATCTGCACCATCCCGCCGACCGGGTCGCAGGTGAGGCCGAGGTTGTGTTCCATGCCGATCTCGGCCGCGTTCTCGACCTGCTGCGGCGTGCCGCCGAGCACGGCCGCGAGCGCGCCGGCCGCCATCGAGCACGCGACACCCACTTCGCCCTGGCAGCCGACTTCCGCGCCCGAGATCGACGCGTTGAGCTTGTACAGAATGCCGATCGCGGCGGCCGTCAGCAGGAAGTCGATCACGCCTTGCTCGTTCGCGCCGGGCGTGAAGCGCGTGTAGTAGTGCAGCACGGCCGGGATGATGCCGGCCGCACCGTTGGTCGGCGCGGTGACCACGCGGCCGCCGGCCGCGTTTTCCTCGTTGACCGCGATCGCATACAGGTTGATCCAGTCGATCATCGACAGCGGATCCTGCAGCGCGCGCTCCGGGCTGCCGGTCAGCGTGCGGTACAGTTGCGGCGCGCGGCGCTTGACCTGGAACGGGCCGGGCAGGTTGCCGTCGGCGTCGGGGTTGCCGATCCCGCAGCCGCGCGACACGCACGATTGCATCACGGCCCAGATCTTCAGCAGCCCGTCGCGCGTTTCTTCCTCGGTGTGCCACGCGCGCTCGTTTTCCCACATCAGCTGCGCGATCGACTTGCCGGTCGATGCGGTAAGCGCGAGCAGCTCGGCGCCGGTGCGGAACGGGTGCGTCATCTGCTCGGCCGCACTCAGCACCTTCGTGTTCGGCGCGCCGGCCGTCACGACGAAGCCGCCGCCGACCGACAGGTAGGTGCGCTCGACCAGTACCGCGCCGTTCGCGTCGCTCGCGCGCAGCTTCATCCCGTTCGGATGCTCGGGCAGCGCCTGGCGGTAGAACGCGATGTTCTCCTTCAGCACGAACGGCACCGGATGCGTGCCGAGCAGCGCGAGTTTCTTCGACTGGCGGACGTCTTCCAGCCGCGCGTCGATCGTGTCGGGATCGACGGTGTCGGGCGCGTCGCCGAGCAGGCCGAGCATCACGCCGCGGTCGGTGCCGTGGCCCTTGCCGGTCGCGCCGAGCGAGCCGTACAGCTCGACCTTCACGTGGGTCGTCGCGTCGAGCAGCCCGTCGCGCTCGAGGCCCTGGACGAACATCAGCGCCGCGCGCATCGGCCCGACCGTGTGCGAACTGGACGGACCGATGCCGATCTTGAAGAGGTCAAACACGCTGACTGCCATTTCGATACCTGCCTTGCTTTAAGAGTAGTGCTAGCGCGCCTGCAATGGCAGGCACGCGGCGAGCCATGCGGGCGGCGTTGGGGAAAGCTGCTGCGCGACGCGGGCATAGCGCCCGTCGAGCCGCGCGGCCAGATGGAAGAGTTCGGTGGCGTTTTTCGGGTCCCACTGCCCCGTGTAGCCCGGCAAGCCGGCCTCGCGGCGCTTCGCGTCGAACGGCACCGGCGAATTCACGAATTCCTCGTGGGTTTTCTCGCCGAGCGCGTACGGCACGAGCCAGTCGAGCGCCGCCGCGAGCGTCGCGCCGTTCGCGCCGCGTTCGCGCAGCCAGTTGCGGTTGAAGCGGCGCGCGGCGAGCGCGGCCGTCACCAGCGGCTGCAGGTCGTAGACCGCGTAATGCAGCGCATCGCGTTCCTCGAAGTCCCATGTCTTGCCGTCCGGGCCGATGTTGTCGGCGAGATGCTCGACGAACAGCCGTTGCGCGGCGTTCATCATCTTGCGGTCGCCGAGCGTGAACGCGGACAGCGCGATCAGCTTGATCCGGTGGCTCTGCCAGTTGTTGCGCCAGGTGCCGGTGAGCGGGCGCTTCTGCGCGTCGATCTGCGCGACGTAGCCGGCGCCGAGCTTCGCGATGAACGCGGCCGTCGCGTTGCGCGTTTTTACCGGCAGCGCGCTCGCGGTCATGTCGTACGCGACGATCAGGCTCTCGAAGCGCGTTTCGTCGATCGGATTGAAGCTCGGCTGGTAGGTCGAGACCCACGCGGACAGGAAGCGGTCGACGAGCTGCAGGTAGCGCGGCGCGTTCGTCACGCGCCACGCGAGCGCCGCGTCGCGCATCAGGTCCATGTCCTTCAGCGCGGCCGCACTCTGGTCGTAGATGCCTTCGTGCGGCAGCGTGCCCTCGGTGTGCACGCGCGCCATCGCCTTCGGCTGCTCGCCGATGCGCGCGTCGACGCTGCGGATCAGCGCCTGCACGCCCGGCTCGGCCTGCGTCGTCTCGCTCGCCTGCAGCGCCGGCGCCGCGCAGAAATTCATCGCCGCGCGCGCGCCGCCGGACGCGCCGAGGCCGGCGGCGGCAAGCGACAGCGAGGCGACGAGCATCGGCACGAAACGACCGGCACGCGCGTGCGGCCGCGTCCTGTTTGCACCATGGCCCGGAAACATCGGACGCACCATGCGGAACTCCTTCATTGGCTGGATCGCGTGTGATGTTAGCCGGATTGGCGGGGGAACGTGAACCGGTTCGCCCGGCGAACGCAAAAACCGCACGCAACCCCGGGTTGCGTGCGGTGCGGTCATGGTCGGGCGGCGCCGGGGCTGGCGTGCGTTACGCGTATTCCGACATCGGCACGCACGAGCAGAACAGGTTGCGGTCGCCGTACGCGTTGTCCGCGCGGCCGACCGGCGGCCAGTACTTGTTCGTGCCGAGCGACGCGACCGGGTACGCAGCCTGCTCGCGCGAGTACGCGTGCGGCCATTCGTTCGCGGTGACGACGGCCGCCGTATGCGGCGCGTGACGCAGCGGGTTGTCCTCGCGATCGGCGCGGCCTTCCTCGACCGCGCGGATTTCCTCGCGGATCGCGATCATTGCGGCGATGAAGCGGTCGAGTTCTTCCTGCGATTCCGATTCGGTCGGCTCGACCATCAGCGTGCCCGGCACCGGGAAGCTCATCGTCGGCGCGTGGAAGCCGTAGTCCATCAGGCGCTTCGCGACGTCGTCGACGCTGATGCCGCTCGACTCCTTGATCGGGCGCAGGTCGAGAATGCACTCGTGCGCGACCAGCCCGCCCGGGCCCGAATACAGCACCGGGTAGTGGGGCGCGAGGCGCTTCGCGATGTAGTTCGCGTTGAGGATCGCGGTTTCCGTCGCGGCGGTCAGGTTCTTCGCGCCCATCATCGCGATGTACATCCACGAGATCGGCAGGATCGACGCCGAGCCGTACGGGGCGGCCGACACCGCGCCGATGCCTTCTTCGCCGCGCGCATAGCCGGTCGAACGCTGGTTCGGCAGGAACTTCGCGAGGTGCGCGCCGACCGCGACCGGGCCGACGCCCGGGCCGCCGCCGCCGTGCGGGATGCAGAAGGTCTTGTGCAGGTTCAGGTGCGACACGTCGCCGCCGAACTGGCCCGGCGCGGTCAGGCCGACCATCGCGTTCATGTTCGCGCCGTCGACGTACACCTGGCCGCCGTGCGCGTGCACGATCTCGCAGATCTCGCGGACGTTCTGCTCGAACACGCCGTGCGTCGACGGATACGTGATCATGATCGCCGCGAGGTCCTTCGAATGTGCTTCGGCCTTCGCCTTCAGGTCGGCGATGTCGACGTTGCCCTGCGCGTCGCAGGCGACGACCACGACCTTCATGCCGGCCATGTGCGCCGACGCCGGGTTCGTGCCGTGCGCGGATGCCGGGATCAGGCACACGTCGCGATGCGCTTCGCCGCGCGATGCGTGGTACGCGTGGATGATCAGCAGGCCCGCGTACTCGCCCTGCGAGCCGGCGTTCGGTTGCAGCGACACGGCCGCGTAGCCGGTGGCCGCGACGAGCATCTGCTCGAGCTGGTCGATCATCTCGCGGTAGCCGACGGTCTGCTCGGCCGGTGCGAACGGATGGATGCCGCCGAACTCGGGCCACGTGACGGGCAGCATTTCCGACGTCGCGTTCAGCTTCATCGTGCACGAGCCGAGCGGGATCATCGAGCGGTCGAGCGCGAGATCCTTGTCCGACAGGCTGCGCAGGTAGCGCAGCATTTCGGTTTCGGAATGGTGGCGGTTGAACACGTGGTGCGTCAGGTACGCGCTCGTGCGCTCGAGGCCGGCCGGCAGCGCGGCGACGCCGGCGAGGCCCGCGTCCAGCGCGTCGACGGCCGGTGCGGTGCCGCCCGCGGCCTGCGCGAACACGTCGAGCAGGTCGGCGAGGTCGTCGCGCGTCGTGGTTTCGTCGACCGACACGCCGACTTGCGTGTCGCTCACGCGGCGCAGGTTGATGCGCTTGGCTTTCGCGAATTCATGGACCTGCGCGGTGCGCGTGCCGGTGTCGACCGTCAGCGTGTCGAAGAACGTGTCGTTGACGGTCGCGAAACCGAGCTGCTTCACGCCGGCGGCGAAGAGCGCCGCGATGCGGTTCACGCGCAGCGCGATCGTCTTCAGGCCATGCGGGCCGTGGTAGACCGCGTACATGCTGGCCATGATCGCGAGCAGCGCCTGCGCGGTACACACGTTCGACGTCGCCTTCTCGCGGCGGATGTGCTGTTCGCGCGTCTGCAGCGCGAGGCGCAGCGCGGGCTTGCCCTGTGCGTCGACCGTCACGCCGACGAGGCGGCCCGGCATCTGGCGCTTGAATTCGTCGCGCACCGCGAGATAGGCGGCGTGCGGGCCGCCGAAGCCCATCGGCACGCCGAAGCGCTGCGTGTTGCCGATCGCGACGTCCGCGCCCCATTCGCCGGGCGGCGTCAGCACGGTCAGCGCGAGCAGGTCGGCCGCGACGACCACGTGGCCGCCGGCCGCATGGATCGCTTCGGTGAGCGCGCGGTAGTCGCGCACGTCGCCGTTCACGCCCGGGTATTGCAGCAGCACGCCGAATGCGTTCGCCTGCGCCGCGTCGGCGGCCGGGCCCGTCCTGACCTCGATGCCGACCGGCAGCGCGCGCGTGCGGATCACTTCGAGCGTTTGCGGCAGCACGTCGTCGGCGACGTAGAACACGTTCGACGCCGGCTTGCCGGTGCGCTGCAGCAGCGTCATCGCTTCGGCCGCGGCGGTCGCTTCATCGAGCAGCGACGCGTTCGAGATCGCGAGGCCCGTCAGGTCGGCGACCATCTGCTGGAAGTTCAGGAGCGCCTCGAGGCGGCCCTGGGAAATTTCAGGCTGGTACGGCGTGTAGGCCGTGTACCACGCCGGGTTTTCGAGCACGTTGCGCAGGATCACGGCCGGCGTGTGCGTGTCGTGGTAACCCTGACCGATATACGAGCGGAACACCTGGTTCTTGTCCGCGAGAACCCGCAGCGCGGCGAGCGCTTCGGCCTCGCTCTTCGGCTGCGCGAACGGGCCGAGCGGCAGCGTTTCGGCGCGGCGGATCGAGGCCGGGATCACGGCGTCGATCAGGGCGGCGCGCGACGCGAAGCCGAGCGTGTCGAGCATGGCCTGCTGGCTGGCGGCGTCGGGGCCGATGTGGCGTTCGGCGAACGCGTCGTGCGTTTCGAGCGCGGCGAGCGAGAGGGGCGTGCGGTTCATCAGGCGGTCCGGGTGTTCGAGCTTCATGGCGTGACTCTGGTCCCGCGCGGGCCGAGGTCGGCGCCGCGCGGTTCGGGTAGGGAAATTAGTCGATCAGCTTGCCGTAGGCGGCTGCGTCGATCAGCTTGTCGGTCGATGCGCCGGCCGCGAGCTTGATCTTGAAGAGCCACACGCCGTACGCGTCGCTGTTCACTGCTTCCGGTGCGTCGGTGGCTTCTTCGTTGATGGCGATGATTTCGCCGGACACCGGCGAGTAGATGTCGGATGCCGCCTTCACCGACTCGACGACGCCGACGGCATCGCCTTCCTTCACTTGCTTGCCGACTGCCGGCAGTTCGAGGAACACGATGTCGCCAAGCGTGTTCTGCGCGTGATCGGTGATGCCGACCGTCAGCGTGCCGTCTGCCTCGGTGCGGATCCACTCGTGTTCGTCGGTGTATTTCAGCTCGGCCGGGACGTTGCTCATCGGTTGCTCCTGGATAAAAGGGTGTGATTCGTTCTTCTGGCGCGCCGCCATGGCACGCCGGGTAGGGTTGCGCCGGGCGCCATCTCCCGGCTTACCGGGAGGCACGCCTCCCGGCCGTTACGCAGCGAGGACCTTGCCGTTGCGTACGAACGGCAGTTTTACCACGCGCGCGGGAAGATTCTTGTCTCGAATTTGCACCTGGATCAGGTCGCCGATCTGGACGGCGGCCGGCACGCGCGCGAACGCGATCGATTCCTGCATCGACGGCGAGAACGTGCCGCTCGTGATCTCGCCTTCGCCGTGCGGCGTGACGACCTTCTGGTGCGCGCGCAGCACGCCGCCCGCCTTGCCGTTTTCCTTCTGCAGGATCAGGCCGACGAACGCGGCGCGCGTGCCGTTGGCTTCCAGTGCGGCGCGGCCGACGAAGTCGCGCGGCGCGCTGAGGTCGACCGTCCACGCGAGGCCCGCGTCGAGCGGGGAGACGGTGTCGTCCATGTCCTGGCCGTACAGGTTCATGCCGGCCTCCAGGCGCAGCGTGTCGCGCGCGCCGAGCCCGCACGGACGCACGCCGTTTTGCTGCAGCGCGGCCCACAGCGCTTCGACGTGCACGGCCGGGACGATCACTTCGAAACCGTCTTCACCGGTATAGCCGGTGCGGGCGATGGTGAGGTCGCCGAACGGCGTGCCGGCGACCTGCGCGGCGTTGAACGGCTTCAGCTCGCTGGTCGCGGCGCGTGCGGAAGGCACCGTCGTCCACACCTTTTCGCGCGCGTTCGGGCCCTGTACGGCGACGATCGCGAAGTCGCGGCGCGGCGCGATCGTGAGACCGAAGCCGCCTTGCTCGTTCAGCTGTTTGAACCACGCGATGTCTTTCTCGGCCGTGCCGGCATTGACGACGACGCGGAAGAATTCCTCGGTGAAGTAATAGACGATCAGGTCGTCGATGACGCCGCCCTGCGGGTTGAGCAGGCACGAGTAAAGCGCCTTGCCGGGCGTCTTGAGCTTGCCGACGTTGTTTGCGATCGCGTGCTCGAAGAACGCGCGCACGCGGCTGCCGGTGAAATCGATCACGCACATGTGCGACACGTCGAACATGCCGGCGTCGGTGCGCACGGCTGCGTGTTCTTCGATCTGCGAGCCGTAGTTGACGGGCATGTCCCAGCCGCCGAAGTCGACCATGCGGGCATTGAGCGCGCGGTGCGCGGCGTTGAGCGGGGTGTGATTCAGTGCAGTCATCGAGGCCTCAGGCAAGGCGCTTGCGCGCGGATCAGAACGGCCATGTGCCGACCGCCGCGGCCGATGGCCCGAGCGATCCGGTACATGCCCCTCTGTCCTCGATACCTGAGAGATTGCGCGGCGGGCAAAGCCCGGCCGGCGCGCGCCCCTTCGGTGGGCAGCCTGCCCGCGCAACCAGTGCGCTGCGGGCTACTGCCGCTCTCCAGAGTGCGGGGAGCGTATGGCCCGCGCAGTGCGCGGACGCGATTCCCCGACGCGGTCGGTCCTTTTGCCTGAGAGTTTGCGGGTGTGCCCCTTCGGCGGCGCAACCGGTGTCGAAACCACCCGGTTACACGCTCTCCCGACGCGTGCGGGCGACTGTACGCGAGCAGATGGGCATTGTCAATTTGGGCAAAATAATGTCGCTTCGCGACAAGCGGCGGCGTGAGGGGCCGCCGCTTTCGCCGACACCGGGAAGGGGCGGCGCTGCCGGGATTACTCGCCGATCGCGCGTGCGGCGGTGTCGAGTTCCTGGTTCAGCACGCGCTGCTCGTCGCCGGACAGGCCGCCGTTGTGCTGGGCCGACATGTCGTTCGCTTCCTGGCGGATC
Source organism: Burkholderia sp. YHN3-13 (assembly GCF_055810675.1). Classification (NCBI taxonomy): domain Bacteria; kingdom Pseudomonadati; phylum Pseudomonadota; class Betaproteobacteria; order Burkholderiales; family Burkholderiaceae; genus Burkholderia; species Burkholderia sp. YHN3-13. The sequence goes on from NZ_JBVVNQ010000015.1 coordinate 147,598, forward strand.
ACGTCGAGGCGGTGGTGCAGTTGCGCGCCGTACGGCGGCGGGTAGTAGCCGTTGTTGACGCGCGCGTCGATCCGGCGGTGCAGGTTGTCGATCCGGCCCTGGACCTCCTGCATGCGGTCGTTCGCGACGACCTGCGGATTCGGTCGCGGCGGAGGCGGCGGTGCCTGCCGGACCGGTCGCTGCGGCTGCACGATACAGGCCGCGAGCGTGGAAACCAGGACGCAGCATGCCGCTGCGCGAATCAACCGTTGCATCACATTCTCCTGACGGTTTGGTGTCGGATCGACTTTTTGAGAAACGCGTCAGACCGGACGACCGCTGACTTTCGTTCCCGCACCATTTGTAACGGAATGTTCCGGACCGTGCCGGCGGGCTGGCGTGGCAGCCCGCGCAGGGCCGCTGCCCGCGAGCGACGCGGGACGGTGGCTGCGGCCGGGGAGGTGCCGGCCCGGCGCGGCCCGTCAGATAGTGCGGCGCACGAATGGTACCCGGCGGCCGTCATGCTCGCTTTGTGCGGCAAGCTCGATGACGGTCATCACGTCGACGGCGTCCTGCGCGGTGACGGGGAACGGCGCGCCGTCGCGGATCGACGCCGCGAGCGCGCGGTAGAACTCCGCGTACTGGCCGTCGAGCGTCGGGATCGGGCGCTCGACCTCGACGTCGCCGTCGAGCACGCGCAGCAGGCCGGGCGGGTTGCCGCCGCCGAATTCGACGTCGTCCGCGGTGAGACCGGCCTTGAGCTGGTCTTCCTGCGTGTCGAGCCCGAACTTCTGGTAGCTGCCGCGCGTGCCGTGCAGCGTGAAGCGCGCGGGCTCGATCGCCGACAGCGCGCTCGCATGCAGCGCGACCTCCTTGTCCGGATAACCGAGCAGCAGGTGGACGAAATCGGGCGCGGTGCCGTCGTCGCGGCGCGTCTTGACGGTCGCGCTCACCGTTTCCGGCAGGCCGAACAGCGCGAGCGCCTGATCGATCAGGTGCGGGCCGAGGTCGAGCAGCAGGCCGCCGCCGCGGGCCGGTTCCTCGCGCCAGCGCGTGCGCGGCGTCGGCCGGAAACGGTCGAAGTGCGACGCGAAATAGGTGAGGCGGCCGAGCTCGCCCGATTTGACGATGTCGCGCACGGTGAGGAAATCGCCGTCCCAGCGGCGGTTGTGAAACGGCGCGAACAGCCGGCTGCGCGCGTTCGCGAGCCGCGCGAGCGCGAGCGCCTCGTCGGCGGTGAGCGTGACGGGCTTGTCGACGACCACGTGGCGGCCGGCCTCGAGCACCTGGCGTGCGAGCGTGAAGTGCGTGTCGTTCGGCGTGGCGATCACCACGCACTCGATATCGTCGAGGCCGAGCAGCGCGTCGAGGTCGGGGACCACGCGCGCGCCCGGATACGCGGCCTGCGCGCGATCGGGCTGCCCCGTCGCGATCGCGGCGACTTCAGTGCGGCCGCTCGTGGCGATCACCGGCGCGTGAAACGTCGCGCCGGCGAAACCGAAACCCATCAAACCAATCCTGAGCAATGACGACATGGCAATTCCTGGCTGCGAAGGAAACTAAAGGATGGCGCGCCGAAACGGCGCGAAGACGACCGGCTATTTTGGCATGGCGCCGCCGCTTGCACAGGCACGTTGGGCGAAATGCGCGACGCGACGCAGCACATGCGCAAGGAAGGCCGGCATTTTGCGCGAGGCCGTGCGCCGCGTGCGGCATCGCGGGCTGCCCGGCTGAGCGGTGAACGGGCGGCGTGCGGCCCACACACCGCGTCATGCGGCTGCCCGTTGCCGCACGGCCGTTGCGACCTGAGAAGCCCACGCCGCGCACGCGGCTTCACCGGGATGGAAGCCGTCGGCGGCCATCAGGTGGCGCTCGAGCGGCAGGTCGACCCGCAGGAACGTGCAGTGCGGCTGCGTGCCGGCCCAGCCGGCGAGCGCCGCATTGAGCCGCTTCGCGCGCAGCCCGAGATACCACGCGAGCGGCTGCGGCAGCGCCGGGAAGCGCTCCATCGGCGGCACCGCCGACAGGATCGCGTGCCCGACCCGGAAGCGGGCGGCGAGCAGCCGCACCAGCTCGGCCTGCTGCGCCAGCCAGCGCGCGGGCGCCACGCCGCCCGTCACGTCGTTGACTCCGAGCGACGTGACGGCCACGTCGAACAGCTCGGCCGGCTCGGCGGCGAGCCACTCGACGAGCTCCCGGGTGGTGAGGCCCGTGCGCGCGAGCAGCTTCCAGCTCACGCGGTGCGTGGCCGCCAGCGCGTGCGCCAGTTGCCCGGCGAGCGCGTCGCGCTGCGTGGCGACGCCGACGCCCGCGGCGGCCGAATCGCCGACCACCAGCACGCGCAGCGGCGGGCCGTCGCCGGCCACGCCGTCGCGCGGGCCGGCCGCTTCGGGCAGCCGGGGCGTGACGCGCCGCACGTAGCGCCCCTGCGCGAACAGCAGCGGGCCGAGGGCGGCGGTGGCGAACGGGTAGCCCATGAGGTCGATCCGGTGGTTGGTTCAGACGAATGAAATCGGACCGGCGCGGGTGGCGCCGGGGAGTAGGTATTGTGTCCGATCGCCGCGCGAACGGGGCCGGATTGGCCGAACGGGCAGGGACGACCGCGCCGGACGGACAGGGGGTGCCCGTCCGGCGGCATGCCCGAAATGCGCGCCGCCGACGTGTTAACATGCGCGTCCTGCCCGCGTGTCCGCCTGCTTCGCCAGCCTGTCGCGCACGGCATCCTCCCGGCGTTCCGCCGTCAACCGCAACACCATCCGTCATCATGTCCGCAGGCCTCAATCCCGCCCAGAACGAAGCGGTGCGCTACCTCGACGGTCCCTGTCTCGTGCTCGCCGGCGCGGGCAGCGGCAAGACCCGCGTGATCACGCAGAAGATCGCGCACCTGATCGAAGCGAAAGGCTTCGAGCCGCGCCATATTGCCGCCGTCACGTTCACGAACAAGGCGGCCGCCGAAATGCGCGAGCGCGTGTCGAAGCTGCTCGAGGGCAAGACGCTCACCACGCCCGGCAAGGAAGGCCGCAAGGTGCCCGTCAACCAGCTCACCGTCTGCACGTTCCATTCGCTGGGCGTGCAGATCCTGCGCCAGGAGGCCGAGCACGTCGGGCTGAAGCCGCAGTTCTCGATCATGGATTCGGACGACTGCTTCGGGATGATCCAGGAGCAGCTCGGCACGACCGACAAGGGGCTGATCCGCAAGATCCAGAGCATCATCTCGCTGTGGAAGAACGGCCTGATCATGCCCGACGAGGCGATGGCGATCGCGGCGAACGAGGACGAGCACCAGGCCGCGCTGGTCTACCGCAACTACGTCGCGACGCTGCACGCGTACCAGGCGGTCGACTTCGACGACCTGATCCGCCTGCCGGCCGAGCTGTTCGCGAAGAACGAGCAGGTGCGCGACCGCTGGCAGAACAAGCTGCGCTACCTGCTGATCGACGAGTACCAGGACACCAACGCGTGCCAGTACGAGCTGCTGAAGCTGCTCGCCGGCCCGCGCGCCGCGTTCACGGCGGTCGGCGACGACGACCAGGCGATCTACGGCTGGCGCGGCGCGACGCTCGAGAACCTCGCGCAGCTCGGCAAGGATTTCCCGAAGCTGCACGTGATCAAGCTCGAGCAGAACTACCGGTCGACGGTGCGGATCCTGACCGCCGCGAACAACGTGATCGCGAACAACCCGAAGCTGTTCGAGAAGAAGCTGTGGTCCGAGCACGGGATGGGCGATTCGATCACCGTCACGCCGTGCAACGACGAGGAGCACGAGGCCGAATCGGTCGTGTTCCGGCTGTCGGCGCACAAGTTCGAGCGGCGCGCGCAGTTCCGCGACTACGCGATCCTGTACCGCGGCAACTTCCAGGCGCGCATCTTCGAGCAGGTACTGCGGCGCGAGCGGATCCCGTACGTGCTGTCGGGTGGCCAGTCGTTCTTCGACAAGGCCGAGATCAAGGATCTGTGCGCCTACCTGCGGCTGATCGCGAACGCCGACGACGATCCCGCGTTCATCCGCGCGGTCACGACGCCGCGCCGCGGGATCGGCAACACGACGCTCGAGGCGCTCGGCTCGTTCGCGGGGCAGGCGAAGGTATCGCTGTTCGAGGCCGTGTACATGGGCGGGATCGAGGCGCGGCTGTCGGCGCGCCAGATCGAGCCGTTGCGGATGTTCTGCGACTTCATCCAGCGCCTGACCGAGCGCGCGGACAAGGAGCCCGCGACCGTCGTGCTCGACGACATGATGGAGGCGATCCACTACGAGGCGTACCTGTACGACGCGTTCGACGAGCGGCAGGCGCAGTCGAAGTGGCAGAACGTGCTCGAATTCCTCGAATGGCTGAAGCGCAAGGGCACCAAGCCCGAGACGGAAGCCGTCGACGGCGAGGCCGAAGGCTTCCACAACGCGGACGGGCTCGCCGATACGGGCAAGAACCTGCTCGGCCTGATCCAGACCGTCGCGCTGATGTCGATGCTCGAGGGCAAGGACGAGGATCCGGACGCGGTGCGGCTGTCGACCGTCCATGCATCGAAGGGGCTCGAGTATCCGCACGTGTTCCTGGTCGGCGTCGAGGAAGGCATCATGCCGCACCGCGGCGGCAGCGAGGACGACGGCCCGATCGACAGCGAGCGGATCGAGGAGGAGCGCCGGCTGATGTACGTCGCGATCACGCGCGCGCAGCGCAGCCTGCACCTGAACTGGTGCAAGAAGCGCAAGCGGGCCCGCGAGACGGTCGTGTGCGAGCCGTCGCGTTTCATCCCGGAGATGGGGCTCGACGAAGCGCCGCCGCCGACGCCGGAAGAAGCGCCGATGTCGCCGAAGGACCGGCTCGCGAGCCTGAAGGCGCTGCTGCAGAAGTAATGCGGTAGTCCGGCGGACCGGAAAGACAAAACCCCCGCGATGCGTGTGCGTCGCGGGGGTTTTTTACGGATGGCCCGGCGCGATTACTTCGACGCGTTGACCATGTAGTCGACGGCCGCCTTCACGTCGGCGTCCGACGCGGTCGACCCGCCCTTCGGCGGCATCGCGCCCTTGCCGTGCAGCGCGTAGTTGTAGACCGTGTCCATCGAGTCCTTCAGGCGCGGCGCCCAGTCCTCCTTGCTGCCGAACTTCGGTGCGCCGAGCACGCCGGCCGCGTGACAGGCTTGGCAGGTCGACGTGTACAGCGCCTTGCCGGCCGTTGCCGCATCGGCACTGGCCGGCGCGGCCGCGGGTTTTTCGCCGGCCTTCGGAATCGCGGCGATCGCGGCCATGGCGGCGGCGGCCTGCGCGTTCGACGCGTCGGCGCCCGATGCGGCGGCGCCGGCGGCGGGCGCGGCATTGGCGGCCGGGGCGGCCGGTTCGGGGAAGTTCGCGCCGTCGTTGTTCGCCATGTAGACGATCGCGCGGGCGATTTCATAGTCGCTGACGTCGTCGGGGCTCGTGCCGCCGCGCGGCGGCATCGCGCCCTTGCCGGCGAGGGCCGTCTTCAGCAGCGTGTCGAAGCCTTGCGAGATGCGCGGCGCCCAGTCGTCCTTGTTGCCGAACTTCGGTGCGCCGGCGGCGCCGGTGCCGTGACAGGTCACGCAGACGGCCTTGTAGACCGCCTCGCCGGTCTTGTACGTGCGGGGCGCGTTGGCGTCCTTCACGTCGACCTTCGCGAGTGGCGCGATGCGCGCGGCGACCTGCTCGTCGGACAGCGCATCCGTGCCGGCGCCGGAACGGAACGCATGGTTCGCATAGTTGGCGAACAGGACGATCAGGATGATCGGAATCGCGAACGACGCGATGATGACGGCAATCAGCTGCCCGGGGGTTTTGACGGGAGATTCGTGGGGTGCTTCGCTCATGCTTGCCTCGTCTCCATGAATAGGAATTGTGAGCGCGGTGCAACGGCAAAATGGCAGTCCAATGAAGCACGGACGATTATAGACGGAACGTTTACATCACGGCGAGCGATGCGATGGCGCGTGTTTACCCGCACGCAGCAAGGCCCGGCGGCCATTCGGCGGGTAAGGTGGACGCGTCATGGGAAACCGGGTATCCTTGCCGTCTTGCCAAACGTGGGCGGCCTGTATATGGGGTCGCTTCACTGTCTCACGCGCCCGTAGCTCAATGGATAGAGTACTGCCCTCCGAAGGCAGGGGTTGCTGGTTCGATCCCAGCCGGGCGCGCCAAGCCTAGTAAGGCTCTCAGCAGTTTCGCTACTTCATCGGTTTCTCCCACTTCAGTGAAATTACAGTCAGCCGGCGACGACGTGCAGGTCGGCGGCCTGCGTGTGCGACTGCACCCACTGCGTCAGGTGGTCCGCTGACAGGTGCGCGTAGCGCTGCACCATTTCCAGCGTTTCCCACCCGCCCAGCTCCTTCAACACCTGCAGCGGCGTGCCGCGCTGCACATGCCAGCTCGCCCAGGTGTGGCGAAGGTCGTGCCAGCGGAAGTCCCGGATGCCGGCGCGTTTCAACGCCTTGCGCCAGGCTTCGGTCACGGTCTGATATACCGGCCGGCCGTGGTAGACGAACACGCTGTCGACGAACTCGGGCGCGCGCTTCTTCGCCCGCTGGCGCAGCAGCACGGCGATCGCCGTGTCGGACAGCGGCACGGTGATCGCCTTCTTCGCCTTCGCCTGGTCCGGATGGATCCAGGCAACGCGCCGCACGATGTCGACCTGTGACCACTGCAGCCCGGTCACGTTCGAGCGGCGCAAGCCGGTCTCGAGCGCGAAGCGCGCCATGTCCGCCAGGTGATCCGGCAGTTCGGCGAGTAACCGTTCGGCCTCGGCCGGCGTGAGCCAGCGAATCCGCTTCTGCACGACCTTCGTGCGCTTCGTGGCCGGCACGCGGTCCAACCATTCCCACTCGACGGCCGCATTCAGCACGGCTTTCAGCACGCCGATTACGCGCGTCACGGTGCCGGCGCTGACGCACTCGTCGGTGGCCACGAGCCCGTGCTTCGTTCGGATCACCTTCGGTTCCCTCCGTTTGGCGAGGGCGATCGCGTCGATGCGGTTGCGGTCGATGTCGGCCAGCGCGACGCCGGACAGGTGTTGGTCAAGCCAGCGCAGGTGCGTTTTCGACGTTTCCAGGCTCGACAGCCCCTCGCGGTCGCTGACGTAGCGCACGACGGCGTCGTTCCAGGTGTAGCGCGGCTTGTGGCCGAGCCTCGCCTGGTTCCACAGATCGACTTTCAGCCGATCGTGCAGTTCTTTCGCCTGGGCTTTGTTGCTGGTGCCAGTGCTGCCTTGTACGACCGGACCGCCGCCAGGCGGGGTGAGACGGTAATACCAGTTGGGACTGTTACTGCGTTTATAGAGCGACATGATTCAAATTTCTCCTGCGGGTCGCCCTGCACAACTCGCGGAATCCATTCTCCGGCGAGGTAACGCTGCAGGGCAACCGTCGAAAACATCCAGCGCTTGCCGACCTTCCGCCCAGGCAGCGCGCCGGCCTTCGCTTTCAGGCGCACCGTTTCGGGGTGCGCGCCGAGCAGCGTAGCGGCTTGTTCGAGGTTCACGGTGTTCATCGGGCTATCCCCCGAGCGCGACGCGGCGGGGGGAGGGGCAAAACAACTCGTGGATTCGTGGCACCCCCTGCTTTTCATGGGTAACTGGCTGATTTGTAAGGTTTTTGCTTGCCATCATTTGCCACGAAAAACTCGTGGCACCCCCTTCCGACTCGTGGCCTAAAAAATAGGCAGCGTCCGCGACTCGTGGCAAAACGCGCCCGACTCGTGGCACGGCTTTTCGGCTGACTTCTTGCCCTTCTTCGTATTCTTTCTTCTTCTTTTTCAATGAATTAGAGAGAGGAGAAAAAGGGACGGCGGCGGCCGGCGAAAAAACCGGACTAGTGGCAAAAACACCTCGACTAGTGGCAATTCGAATGCGATTCACGGCGGCACTCTTCTCAACAATCAAAGACTTACGAGCGGACAGACCCGAAAACCACGATTCACGTGCGCTGCCTGCCCGTTCCCTGTGAAAAAACGGGCTCGCGCGGCCCCCCTTCTTCAAGGCGAGCGCAGTTCCCCGGCCGTTTCGACTTGCGGGGGGGACGGGGGGAACCGGACAGCACGGCGGCCGTGTGACAGCGTGCGCCGACTGCTGCGCGCATCGACGCACGCACCGGAAACCCGAATACAGGGCCGCTACGCGGCCGGAAGGAATGAGGGAAGGGGTACGGCCGCACGGCGGCCGCGTCGGCTGAGAGGGCGTCACGCTGCGACCCCTTGCCGTGCGTCGGTCGCCAGGTCCTCACGGATCGACACGTGCAGCCCGAAGCCGGCCAGGCGGTCCAGCGAGATCGGGGTGAGGTACGGGACGCGCCGGGTGTAGATTCGCCGCTCGACTTCCTTCTCGCCGACCACGACGCCGGCGTGCTTGAGCTGCGCCTTGAACACGCGGTCGGATTTGACCGGCAGGCCGTTCCATTTGTCGCGCAGCGCGCTCGTGTGGGCGATGTGGTCCATCACATGCCCGGTGCGCAGCAGCAGGCAGAACTCGCCGTCGACGGTATCGAAGGTGAACGGGTGCTTGTAGTTGCCGCCGTCGATCTCCGACAGCACGGTTTCCATGATCCAGACCCACGGCTCGCGATCGGCGCTCGTCTCGGCGATGTGGCCGTTCATTTCGGCGAGCAGGTCGCGCGGGAAGTCCCCCTCGGTCGGGTCCATGCCGGCGAACTCGCACAGGTAGCGCCAGGCGAGAGCGACGGCCGCATAGTTGCCAGCCATCCGCTTCGCGCCGTCGTCCTCGCCGCTCGCGCGGCAGTTGGCCAGCGCCTTGTCGCGCAACGTCGTGTACTGGTCGGCCACGGCGCGCTTGTCCAGGCCGGCGAGGAATTCGAGCCACTGGCGAACCGGGAAGCGCGGCAGGTCGTCCGGCATCAGCGGACCGCGCTTGCCGGTCAGCGTCGTACGCACGAGCTTGCCGAGCAGGCTGCGCACGGGCACGTCCTCGCCGGCCAGCATGACGGGCGCGCACAACAGGTATTCCGTCATGTCGGTGCCGCGCCGTGTCACGGTGTACTGGTAGTTCTCCTGCAGCAGGCCGACGGCCTTGTCGATCACGTCTTGCCGGCGCGCCGACAGCTCCTCCCATCCGACCGGGTGGCTCGTGTGGCTGATGCTGGTCAGCAGGCGGAACTCGGTCTGCAGCGACTGCCCGGAAAACATCGTGAACGCGAGCGTGCGCTCGAGGCGCTTGATGAGCGTCGACTTACCCGCCCCCTTGTTCGCCTGGATCGTGATGTGCGGCCAGAAACCGAGCAACGCCTTCAGGTGGCCGCCGAGCGCCCAGACGAGCGGGATCGTCGCGGCGTTCTGCTTGAACGTCGCCTGGTACGCGGTGATGACGCGGCGCGCGTCGCTGGCCGGCCCGGTCGGGAAGGTGAGGTTGTGATACGGGCACTGCTTGTCAGCTTCGGTGAAGTAGCAATCGGGGCCTTCGTTGACGATCAGACGGCCGTCGCGCCAGGCGAGCCCGACGAAGTTCGCCGCCTGGCGCGCGCCGAGGTCTGCGCCGCGTTCCAGGATGTTCACCATGCGCTTGAACGGCGCCGGCGCCCAGATCGGGCCGAACTTGCCCCACTGGTCGACGTTGTGCAGCTGATCGTCGAGCATGACGCGACGCGTGAGCTGCGCGCCGTGGCGCGGCGCCTGGACCGACACTGCGAAGTAGACGGTGGGCGCCTGGTCGGCGTCGCCCGTCATCGTCGACGTCGCGCTCGCGACCGACACGCGGCTGATGCCGGCAATACGGAAACCGCACAGATCCGTTATGACCGGCGTTTCGACGCCCGATTCTTCGTTACGGTCCATCTTCGTGATGTAGCTGGTGAAGTCCGGCCGGACGCGGAAGCGCCAGTACTGCGCAAAGTCGTGTGAGGGCAGGAAGATGCGCGGCCGGCCGCGACGCGAGGCGTCGCCGGCGAGGCCCGCGATGAGCCAGGGCTCGAGCTGCTCGAGCGCCCGCGACAGCTCGAGCGGGCCGCGCAGCTGCAGGTAGTCGTTGACGTCGTTGATCGGTTTCGCGGTTTTCTCGCCGTCCGCGAGGTCGGCCAGCCAGCCGGCCTGGTCGACGAGCATCGCGCTGATGTTCAGCGCCGTCAGTCGTTCGTAGAGCGCCCACGCAGCCTCGGGACCAGGACGGCGGCCGGCGCGCGGGTGACCGTCCGCGAACGGCTCGTCGTTGTCCAGGCAGATCACGACCTGCTTGCCGCGCAGGAACGTGAAGTCGATGCCGTCGACGTTCGCCAGGCCGCGTAGCGCCAGGGCAGCGGCGCCAGGGATCGCGCACGTATCGATCGACAGCGCATTGATCGCGCTTTCGACGATGAACACGCGCTTCGCCTTGTCAAGCCGGCGAAGGTCGGCGGTCCAGCCGTAGCCGGCCTTGTCGCCCTGGGTCTGCGTCTTGACGCCGCCGTTGAGCGCCGGATCGACGTAGCGCATGTCCACGGCGACGACCCGCGCGTCGCCCGGTGCGCGGACGATGAATGCAGCAGCCGGGCCGGCGTGACCGACTTCGCCGACGGCGACCTTGGAGCTTGTCCACGTATTGAAACCGAGCGCACGCGTGGCGATCGCCGCGTCGATCGCGGCGGCGGAAATGCCACGGCCGCCGAGGTAGTCACGCACCTGGTCGCGCTCGGCCAAGCACCGATCGGCGATGTATTCGACGGTCGTTTTCTCGCGGCGCTCGGCCGGCGCCGGCCGATCGAGCGGAAAGCCGTACGCGTCGTGCAGGTAGCGCACCGCGTCGGCGACGGTGCCGCCGCGCGCGTGAATGACCAGGTCGATACACGAGCCGCCTACGTCGGCACTGTGGTCGCGCCAGCCGGTGCCATGCTTGGGGTGGTTCACGTAGATCGACAGGGACGGGCTCTTGTCGTCGTGCTGCGGCGAGTGGTACAGCGCGCGGTCGCCGCCGCGACCTCGCTTCAAGCCGAGGCGGTCGGCGAGGTCGTGCAGGTCGATGCGTTGTTTCAGTTCGTCGATCGTGGCCATCGTTATTGCTGTTGCGATTGATGCAGGGAAAGAGCGGCCGGGTTGCCGGGTGTCGCGGGGCTGTCGACGAGCGCGCGCAGCGCGCCGGCCGACGCCGGGAAGGCGAGCGCCAGGCGATCGCCTAGCACGCTGACGAACAGCGCGAGCACCGCGACGCGCTGCAGGCCGCCGGGTTCGTGGTCGAAGCGGAGCGCGTCGGCCGCTGCCGCGATGGAGGCCGCGAGCGCGGCGTCGTGAGGGGTAATGGTGTGCGTCATGCTGCGGCGCCTCCGAGGATGTCGTGGTGGTTCTGCTGAAGGCGGTAGACCGCGTGCTGCAGCTCGTAGCGCGAGACCGTCGCTTGCTCGAGGATTTCGCGCAGCCGGCGCCGATTGCGATCGACGTTCGACGTCGCGTTCGCGAGCGCCGCAGTGCGCGTCGCGCCGTGGCCGATGCGCATGCCCGATATCAGGTGTGTGACGATCCACTTTTCGGGATGGCCGTCGTGCAGGTGCGACTCGGCATGGATGCCGAACGTCGCATCGGCGCAGTTCGGGATGACGACGTGATCCCCGGCAACCGTGCGCAGGCCGGCCGGCGTCAGCAACTCGTAGCGGATGGTGGCTTCGTGCTTCACGGGTCACCCCTCCTGGCCGGGAAACAATGCGCCGACGATTGCGTCGGCCAGCGCCACCCAGGCACGGGCGCGCGGGCTCTGCAGCTCGAGGACGTCCTGGTTCGGATTGGTCTGCGCGTAGCCGGCGTACGCCATGAGCTTCCCGACGACGATGCGGACGCGCTGCTCGCGATTCAGCGTCGGCAGGAAGGGGCTCGTGCGCCGTACGGCGGCCCAGAATTCACGAGCCGCGGCGTCGACGGTCAGGTGGTCGGCGATCGTAATGCGGCCGTCGTGGTGGATGGTGAACAGCACTTCGCCGTAGGCGGCGCTGACGAACCGGAAAGAGGACTGCTTTGCGTTGGACGTCATCGCATTACCCCCGTGGCGGAACGGACCAGGCCAACGCTGCGACCAGGACGATCATCGCGACTGCGCCGATCACGAAAGCGATCGAACGGGCGTATCGAACGTCGAACAGACGCAGCACGTCGGCAGCCAGGCTGTATGCGCCAGTGAGGGAGAAGGAGAGCATCAGCAGCACGCCGATGCCGAAAACGTAGGGCTTCATGGTGTGATTCCAGGTGTGTGCGCCGGCGGCCGGCGCGGATGGGTCAGTCGAAGTCGTTTGCAGCGCGGCGTTTCCCGTCGACGGGCGGGGGCGCGGGCTGTCGATCGCGCCACACGCTCGCCGTGCATTCGAAGGCGCGGCGAGCGGCCGGGTGAAGTGAGTCGAAGTCGCCGACCATGTGCAGGCGGTGCCATGTCGCGCGCAGCTCGAGCTCGGTGAGGGCGGGGCGCATCGCGTGGACGGTCAGTGCAGCCATGCGAGGATCGGCGTGCCGTTCGCGTGGTCCCAGGTGACGCGGAACCCGAGCGCGGTCGCCGAGCGCACGAACACGTCGGCGCGCACGTCGGCGACGGAGATCTTCTTGAGGTAGGCGACGCGTTCGTCGTAGGACATCGATGCAGCGAGCGCGGCGAGCGGGACGTGGATCAGCGTTTGCATACGGCCTCCAAGAAATTTCAGGCAAAAGGAGTCCCTCACGCCCGCAGAGCGGGCGTGATGGGTGTTCAGCGAAACAGCGGGTTAGGGCTTAGGCGTCGAGCAGCGGGAGCTGTCGCGAATCGGTCGGAAGCCGATCAACCTTGCCGATCGGCACGTACACGTGCGGATTCGGGTTGAGGCTCGGCGCGATCGTATGGACGGTCGCGACGTGGATCTTGTAGGTCGTCGCGCATTCGATGTTGGTGCACTGGCAGTACGCCTCGCGAACGAGAGCGGACAGCGTGCGGCTGGTTCGAATGACGGCGCGGCTGCCGCAGTGGTGACACTTCAATTTCATCGTGACTTCCTGTCGGAGACTGCCGCGTTAGTTACGGCTGTTGGTTACGGCGTAAAGCGCCCGGTTTCGTCCGGTGAGGCGACGCGCACCGTTGCGCAGTCGTCGCTTCACGAGCCATTCGGCCGCTTGCTGGATCGTCGCAAGACCTTCCTGCTGTCGGACGCGTTCGAGTAGTTCGGCTTCTTGCTCGGTGAATGTGAGTTCGATTTCGGGCATTGGATCGGCTGCTCTAGGGCTGCTGTTTTCAGCCGTGCTCGTGGGCTACATTGCACGCTGGTATCAGAGCCTCAGCGGCTTCGCGCAAAACCATCTGGCGAATCAGCGTTGCGGCGGCCTCGCCTTGGTAGTTGGCGAGCGCGGTGATGAGGGCGTATTCGTAGTCGTCGAACCGCACCATTAGGCGGTTGTCGCGGACGCGTTTGGGATCCGGATACATGGTGGTCACCTCGGGTTCAGCTTGCGGAAACGTTGCCCGTGGTGTCCTCAAACGAGGACATCTTGGCGAGGTAGAGGGGGAGCCCTTCGAGATAGATGAGACGCGCGAGGCTCGACAGCGAACGCCGTTCTTGGCGGCCGAGCTGCTCGAGCTGGGCACGCTCTGCGGGAAGGAGGCGCAGCGAAACGGTCTTGCTGGACATGACGCCCGGCGGCGCACGCCGCGGGCCTTTGTGGGTAGTCATGGCGGGTATACTCAATTTCGATAGTGCTTCACTAGGGATAAGTGAAGTGTAAGTTACTCAAAACGATTACGCAAGATGTCGGATACAACAATCGGATTACGACTGAGAGAGGAGCGGATGCGCATTGGCATGAGCCAGGCGGAATTCGCTGCGCTCGGCGGGCTCGGAAAACAGGCAGAGTTCAACTACGAAGCCGATGCCCGATCGCCCGATGCGAACTACCTGGCGGCGCTTTCGAAGGTCGGGGTCGACGTGCTGTACGTCATCACCGGCGAGCGCACACAGGGGGCGCCGGTCCCAGACGATGAGGCCGAGCTGCTCGACGGCTTTCGCCAGTTGAACGACATCGGCCGCACGGCCGTTCAGGCGTCGATCAATGGCTTCCTGCTTGCGGGCACGATGACGATCTCGGGCGCGCCGGCGAAGCGGCTTCCGCGTCTTGCTGAAAATCGAGCAGCGAAATTGGATGCTGCGGCGCTGCAGGCGCTCAAAGATGCACAGGCAGACGCAGTGCGCACGAAGGGCGCGCGTTCGCCGCGTAAGAGCGGTATGAAAGATCAGGACTGACGGAGTGTCTCTGCGGCGCGCTCAAGCGCCGCCATCGCTGTTTCGACTTCGCCCAGCACGTCGATCGTCGTCATGCCGATCGATTCCTCACGGGACAGTTCGCACAACGCACCGAGTTCAAGGTCAAACCGGGCTACGACGGCGCGGAGCTGCGCGCCGAATTCCGTCAGCCGAAACCCATCACTTCCGGAACGACGCTCCATCAGCGACCGGCCTAGTGCGCGCTCGAGTTCAGACACTTTCTCGCTGACGGTCGGTCGCTGCACCCCCATAGCCTGCGCCGCTTCCGAAATGCTGCGATAGCGCGTGATCTCACTGTATGCGCGCAACAGATTCCAGTTGAGCCGAGGGGAAGTCGTCCGGGAAACCATGATTCGAGCGGTAGTTGTTGTTGCCGTAATGCGCGCGTCGCAGTGGCGGGGACGAGTGGTCGGGAGAAAGGCCGCGAAAGTTAGGCGTTTTCCTAACTTTCATCGGGCTTTCTCCTTCATTCCATTTGTCTGAAAAAAACATGAAAATGGGGCCGCGTTACAGCACGCGTGAATGCCGTTTCACGTCGTAGCGCCTCTCAAAATATCCGAAGAGGAAGCCGTTGTGAGTAACAAGCCGCAAGAGCCGCAATTCCGAAATGAAACAGCCGAGGACGGGGTAATCCGACGCTGTACCGAAGCCACGATAGCCGCCCAATGTGGGCGCGCCAGCTCAACTGTATCCGGGAACCGCGAGGCGCGCGCAGTGCGCGACTTGTCGGCCGGTGAGCGAGCGGCGCTGCTCGCGCAGGTGACAAGTGCGATGTTGAGCCTATCGAACATCCGCGACCTGCTACTGACGTAACGTCAGCCCGCCTCCGGGGTGTCGATCTCCGGCACCTCGCTGGCCTTGACCTCTAGGTCGAGGTCCGATGTAAATCCGCCGTTACCGTCGATCGAATGTGTAACGCGCGCAATGATCCAGTTGCAATCATCAATGACACGTTTGTAACCGCGCACGGTTACAGGTAATTCGGTCATCAGCTCGGGGCGGCCGAGCGCCAGCACAATGCTGAATTCAGCAACGCCGCGCTGCAACTTCTCCCACTCCGCCTTCGCCGCGCGCGTCGCGTTCGCCTTGTTCGCGTACGTGTGCCGCAACGTCTTCACGTTCTCGGCCGTGCCGAACAACACGTCGCCGCTCTTGTCGATCGGCTTCTTCTTCGCTGTCGTGCGACGCCGACGCCGCTTCACGGTGGTCGACTGCTTCTTCGCGGTGCGCGTGTTCAGGTAGAACGCCTGCACGCCCGAGTACGTGTCCCGATCGGCGACGCCGAACTCGTGACGGTCGCCGACGTCGCGCGTGATCGTGACGGCCGGCAGCGGCTTGCCGCTCGCCGTGGTGGCCTCGCCGGCCTTGATGAAGAGCAGCAGCCCGTTCTTAACGGTGGCGATCGCGTCGAACATCTTCGCCAGGCGCGACAGCAGATTGGCGTCGGACTCGGCCGTCTGGTCGATGTGGTCGACGAACTGCCCGTCGAGCGCCTTGCTGATGCGCGCCTCGACCTTGTTCTGACTGGCGATTGCGCGCACTATCGCGCCGACCGTCTGCCGGTGCCAGGAGCGCTCCTTCTTGATCGACAGGCCCGCGCGCAGATCGACGCTGCGTGCGCGGATCGTCAACACGTCCGGCGTGCCGGTGTGCCGAACCTCATCGACCATGAATTCGCCCTTGTCGACCAGGCCGTTCGCCGCGCCGGCCCAGCCGATCGCCAGCTTCAGCGTGACGCCGCGACTCGGGATCTCGAGGGCGCCGTCAGCATCGTCGAGGCTGATATCGAGCTGGTCCGCTTCGAAGCCGCGGTTGTCCTGCAGCGTCAGCGAGATCAGCCGGCCGTCGAACTTCTTCGTGATGTTCTTGCCGTTGAGCGTGATCGAGTAGATCGCACGCGGTACGCGATCGTCGGCGATCACGACCTTCTGCACCAGGTCGGCGCCAGGGATGTCCGACAGGTTCATAGCGAGATCGCCCCCTTGATGGCGTCGGTCACGATGCCGAGCATGTCGAGATCGTCGTTGCGCGTCAGGGCAATGATGAACTCGATGCGCCGCGCGGTGCCGTCGTCGAAAAACAGCGTGCGTGTCGTCTCGATGTTGTCGATCGTGAACATGCCGTAGATGTGGCCGGTGCCCTCGATCAGCGGCCAGGCGGTGTGCTGGTCGGCCATCGCTTCTATGACGGCGAGTGACATATCGCCGCCCGTCAGCTCGGGCAGCAGCACGCCCGATAGGCTGATGGTTTCGTCGTCCTCGCCGACGTACTGCCGCGCGGGCTTTTTGCCGACGCGGTTGTTGCTGGCGAAGCGCCAGCCGCGCCGGCGCTTCAGCTCCTGGTAGGGCAGGGTCGACAGGCTGAACACGAACAGCCCGAGCGCCATCATCATGCGAACCTCTCCTTCAATCCCGATCGCGCAGTCGCGAGCGCTCGCGCGCGGCCTGCGTGGCCTGTTCCTGGCGCATCACCTGCAGCACCTTCTGCGCGAGCGCCTGTTCATCCATGCCGGGCGCCGCATACACCTGGATCGTGATCGGCGCCGGCGCGGCCGGCGCGCGGGCAGCGGCCGACGCAACCGTGAGCGGCGGGCGGTTGTCGACCGTGAGCGGTGCGCCGCCGGCGAGCGCCGCGCCCGTGATGCCGATGCCAGCGCCGGCGGCAACGATCCGCTTGCCGACTTCCAGCACGGTCGACAGCGGCCCGTCCTGGCCCTCGCGCAGGCCCTGCTCGAGGCCGGCCATCGTGAAGCCACCGAGCGCTTCGAATACGCGGCTCGGCGAATGGATGCCGAGCCTTTCCTTGAACCAGCCAATCACGCTGCCGCCGGCCGACTCGATCGCATCCTTCACCGCGCCCAGGCCGTTCTTGATGCCGTTGACCAGACCGGACATCAGGTTCGCGCCGAAGTCGACGAAGCGCGCAGCAGCCTGCGCCGCGACAACGACGACATCCGCGAGCCACGCGCCGAACCCCCTGCCGGCGCTGGCCGCCGCGTCGAGGCTTTTCTTGCTTGCGTCGACCGGTCCCAACAGACGCGTGATCCAGTCCCATGCGCTCTTCACGGCACCGACCAGCCAGTCGAACACAGGCTTCAGAGGCGAGAAGGCCGCGCCGAGCGTCGCGAGCACGCCGCTGAAGATCGGTGCGAGCGGACGCAAGCCGTCCGTCAGCCCCTGCCAAAAGCCCGAGAAAAACGCCTTGATCGGCTCCCAATACTTGATGACCAAGAGCGCGGCGAGCGCGATGCCGGTGATCACCAGTCCGATCGGATTCATCATCGCGGCGCGGCCGACGAACAGCAGCGTCTGCGCGAGCCCGCCGAGCGCCGCGCGCACGCCGTTGATCGCGCCCATCGTGCCGCCCTTGACCAGGTTGAAGCCGCCGCGCGCGGCGTCGCCGGCAATGCCGGCCGCACCGCGCCGGCCGACGTACTGCCGGGCTGCGGTCCAGCGCGACGCCGCAGCCGCGCGTGCCGCAGCCGCCTGCGCGGCGACGGCGCGCCACACCTGGACGGTGTACTGCCGCGCGGCGCCGGCGCCATCCTTCATCGCGGTCGCGGCCGACACGCCCCATTGCTTGATCGACGCCATCGCGGCCCGGCACGCGGCCGGCACGCGCTGCGCGAGCGACGCGATGTAGGCGCGCAGCGACGACGCAGCAGCACGAGGCGACGACGCCTGCCATGCGCTCGACAGTGCCGTGCGGATGCGCCCGGCTGCGGACTGCGTGCCCTTGCCGGCGGACGTGACACTGGCGGCTGCGCCGGACGCCGCGCGGGAAATGCCGCGCAGCGCGCCGGCGCCGGCGCCGAGCGCGCGGACGAAGGCGCCGCCCTGGATGCCGAGCATCGACATGCTGAAGCGCACGATCGCCAGTGGCCCGAGGATACCCGCGAGCGCGATCGTCAGCGTGCCTAGTACGGCGAGCAGCACGCCGAGGCCGGCCGCGCCGATCGCGACCGCACGAGTGAAATTCGGGTATTCCTTCGCGAAGCCGAGCAGCCGCTCGAGCACGCTCGTCGTCAGCTCGAGCGCGCGGTTGTACACGGGCAGCACCTGCTCGCCGATGACGGTGCGCAGGTTGCGCACCTTCTCGAGAGCGATCAGCTCCTTCCCTTCGGTTTGCTTCTGCCCCAGCTCGTGCAGCTTGTCGATGCCGTACGCGCCACGGTTCAGCTTTTCATTCTTGTGAATCTGCTCGCGCTGCATGTACATCGTGGCGAACAGGTTCGCGCCGTTGCCATTCGTCATGATCGTGGAGAATTCCTCCAGGATCTTCGCGTCGGACGTGATGCCCTTGGCCTTCAGCTTCGGCAACAGCACTTTCTCCAACCACTCGAACGGCGATGCGTTGAAGAGGTCGCCCTGGATCAACGCGCCGGGCTTGATGCGCTTCACGTTGCCGATCGTGTTGTATTCGACCGATTTCTTATCGACCAGGCCCAGCTCGACCAGGCGCTTCGCGGCACGCACGGTCGTCTTGCCCTGCATCAGGTTGCTGTACGCGGCTTGCACGCCAGTGCCGGCCGCATGCCCGCCCATTTCCTGGATCAGCGGTTCCATCTGGTAGTAGAACGCGTCCTGGCGCATCTGCTTCGCCGCGACCTTGCCGGTCTGGATGAAGTTGCGCCACTCGTCGCCGCCGACGCGGCCGCCCGTGGCGGTCAGCACCTGCTGGACCATGTTCGCTTCGCCCTTGAACGCTGCCTCGCTTTTCGTGCCGCCGCGCAGCTCGATCACCTTCAGCATGTTCATGAACTTTTCTTCGTTCTCGTGCCCCTGGCCGGCACCGAACATCGCCTCATTCGCGAACTTCATCTTCGCGAGCGTCGGCATCACCATCTGCGCGTGATGCTCGTCCGCGAAGATGGACATCGCGTCGCGCATCAGTGTCATGTTTTCTGCGATCGCCACGCCTGGCGATTTCATCGCGCGGACGTAGCGCTCGGCATCCTGCGTCGCACGGTCGCCGAGGCCGAGCCCCTGGATGCGGCCGCGTTCGTTCTGGACCTTCTTCGCCTCGGCGAGCGGCTCGCGCAAATCATTGAGGATGTGCGAGCCGGTCGCACGCGCGGCATATCCGCCGATCGCCATTTCTGCCGCTGCGCCGCGCGCGGCGCCCATCTTGGCGCGCGCGTCCGCGATGCGCTTCTGGCGGATGTTCAGCGCGTCGAGCCGGCGCGATTGGGCGTCGATCGCGCCGGTCGTTGCGGCGATGTCGGTCCGCAGCGTGCGCTCGTGCTGGGAGAGCTTGCCCGTGTCGACGCCGGCGCGGGTCAGCCGCGTGCGCAGCTCGTCGACGCTGGCGGATTGCTTCTTGAACGCGGCGCCCAGCTTCGACGAGGCTTGCCGCGCCTTCGCCAGCTCGGCAACCATCTGTTGCGACGGCGGCCCGTACGCTCGCAACGAGGTCGCGAGTTCCTTGACCTTCTTCTGTGCGTCCGCGAGCTTCGTCGCGGTGTTGGCGAGCCCCGTGCGCATCTCGCGGAACTCGCCGACGCGCCGCTGCGTATCGTTGAGTTCCTTGAGCCGCGCGCGGGAGTCCCGCAGCTCCTTCACGAGCGTGCGGTTCTTGGTGGCGATCTCGCGGATCGGCCGGCTCGCCTGGTCGAGCGCCTTGAGGACGACCTCGAGGCGCAGGGAACGGTCACTCATTCATCGCCCCGTTCGTAGCGGACGCGCGCGTGCTCGCGCCAGGTCATCAGTTCATCCAGCGACATGGCGTTCATCACGTCAGGCGTCCAGTGGAAAACGAGGGCGATGTCGGCCATCACTTCGTCGACGGATCGAGGGATGCGTCCTGCTTCACGGAGTTCGGTACCAAAAAACCGGCAAGCTCCGTGCCGAGCTTGACCAGGTCGGCCGGGTCCATGCGCAGCACGTCCTGCTCAGTCAGCATCGGATTGCTGATGCGCGGGAGCACCTTCGACAGGGCGATGACGTCGAGCTGCAGGACATCGGTGAGCGTGACACCGCGGAGAGCGCCGCTGCCCGACATGGTCAGCGTGACAGCATCGATCTTTTGGTCGCCGCGCGCGATCGGGGTATCGAGGCGCAGCGTGTCGGTTTGTTTCAGGGACATGGTCATTCCTTAGAGAGGTGAAGGGGAGGGTGGTTACAGGCCGAGCGCGCGGCGCTGCTGGGCGAGTCGATCGACGCCGCCGACGATCTCGACGAAGTTCGGGATGTCGATCTCGATCAAGGTTTCGCCGTTGACGACCAGGCGGTAATACGACAGCGACATGGTGCCGGTCTGGTCGGCGTTGTCGCCGGCCTTAGCCTTACCGGGGTCGATTTCCTTGTAGCGGCCGCGCACGTACACCTCGACCGCGTCGGTCTCTTCGGTGTCGTCGCGTTGATAGGAGCCGGCGAAGCGTACGGAGACGCCGTCGATCTTCGACGTGCCCCACGTCTTGAACATCTCCTTCATGAAGCCGCCCATCGTGAGGCCCAGCTCGAGCTTCTCCATGCCGAGGTCGATGTCGACCTCGGCATTCATGCCGCCGCCGCGATACGCCTCCATCTTGCGCGTGAGCTTCGGCAACTGAATCTCGGGCACCTCGCCGACGAACGAGACGCCGTCCTCGAACACGTTGAAATTCTTGAGTTTGGATGGCAGAGCCATTGCGTTTTCCTATGGTGAGTGGCGGGCCGTCAAACGGCGATGCTTTCCGCGAACTTGAGCAGGTAGCGATCCGTGATGCGCTGGCGGAACGTCAGGTTCTCGAGCGGCGGGGTCGGGCAGAAGTCGTAATCAAGGAAGCCCTGACCGGCCTTGAGCGAATCCTTCTCGTTGGCGGCCGGATCGAACCAGCACTCGCCGTCGATCAGGTAGCCGGCGGTTTTCCACGCGCGGAACTTCGCATTCACGCCGTCGACAATGTCGCGGATCAGCGTGCGGCTCATCGGCTGGTCGACCGCCCACAGGTGCGCTTCGGCCATCGCGTCGGCGATCACCTGGGCGCTGCGTACGTAGTTCTCGAACGCCCACAGCTTGTCCTCGGAACAGGTGCGCGATCCCCACAGACGGTAACCATTCGCGTTCACGATCGTGGTGACGTCGTGGCTGTTCAGGTAGCCGGCGTCGGTGTTCGGGTCTTGCAGGTCCCAGAACACGTCGCGGCTGATGCCGGTGACGCCGTTGACGACGACGTTCGAGATCGTCTTGTGCCAGCCCGTCTCTTCGTCGATCTTTGCGCGCATGCCGAGCGCCCGCGCCGTCGCCCAGGTGATGTCCTCGGCGTTGGTCGTGGTGTTCCAGTTCACGAAGTCCGGCCAGATCGTCATCAGCTCGCGCTGACCGAAATTCGCGCGGTAGGCGACGGCCTCTTCTTTCGTTTTCGCACCGAAGGCGTTGACGTATGCGAAGCCGCGCAACTGTTGAGCGACCGTCGCCAGCTCGGTCGCGACCGGCAGAGTGTCGAGGCCCGGACAGCCGAGCACGCGCGGTTTGACGCCCAGCCGGGTATGCGCAGCGAGCAGCGCCTTGATGCCGGTGTATTGGCCGTCCGCTGTCGTCGTGCCGATCACGTTGCTGGTCGTTGCATCCGCGTCTTTGCCGGTCGGCACGCGCACGGCGACGATCAGCGGCGAGGTCTGCGCAGCGATCGCGTCGAGCGAACGCGCGAGCGTGCCCTTCGTGCCAGCGCGGCCGATCGCGGCTCGCACGTCCGTGATGAGGACGGCGCGGTTTTCGGGGAACATGGCAGCGTCGGCATCGTCGCCGGTACTGACCAGGCCGATCACGGCTGTGCTGACCGTGCGGATGGGGCGCGTACCGTCATTGATTTCAATGACGCGTACGCCGTGGTGGTAATCAGAAGGCAAGCTTTTCTCCCGGAAGTGAGCCTTCCGAAAGATTGCCTTCCGCGCGCGCGGAGATCACGCGCGGGAGGTTGTGCAGCGGCAGGGCACAACCTAAGCCGCTGCAGGGTGTCGCTACGCGGCGACGGGCAGCACGTCCAGCTCGGCGAGGCGCGCGGTCGCGATCTGGTGATAGCTCGGCTCGAGCTCGCAACCGATCCAGTTCAAGCCGGCCTCCTTCGCTGCGGCGAGGAACGTGCCGGACCCGGCGAACGGGTCCAGGACGACGCCCCCGGCCGGCGCCAGACGCACGACGTCGCGCGCGAGCTGCGCGGGCTTCTCGGTCATATGGCGCTTCGGATGCGCGAGGCGCTCGGAGAACACGCCAGGCAGATACACGTCGGCGCGGCGCACGGCGCCCTTCGTGGCCCAGACCAGGAACTCGCTCTGCTGCGAAAACCCGCCAGCGCGCGGTCGAGTGCGGCCGCCAGTCTTGTCCCACACGGCGACGCCGCGCCAGGTGAAGCCGGCAGCCTGGATCGCATCGGTGAGGCTCGGCAACTGGCGCCAGTCGACAAAGCAAGCCACGTGCGCCTCGTTGCGACAGATGCGGTAGGCTTCCGCCAGCCAGGTCATGCACCAGAACGTCCACGATCGCTGGTCCTTGTTGTCGTGGTGGAACTCCGGGTATAGCTCCTGCGATTGGCTGACGAGGTACTTTTTCGACGGCGCTTGCGTGCGCGTAGCCGTATGCGTTCCGCCTGACGAGTAGGGCGGATCGGTGAAGACCAGGTCGACGCAGGCATCGGGCAGCGCACGCATGATGCTCAAGGCGTCGGCCTGGTGCACGCGGTTGATCAGATCAGCGGAAATGGTGTGTTGCATGGGGCGAATCCCTTGTATCGGAGGCTCGGTGGCCTGCGGGTAGGGGGCTCGTGGCCCTCAGAATATTCATAGCGCCGCAACGCGGGCATTTGATGGTGAGCCGGACGTATTCGCCGGCGCCGAGCTTGCGGTTACAGCTACCGCATCGGATGTCCTGCATGGGGTGATTCCTGCCTGTGCTAGGATGCCGGCGCCTCTCGAGAGGTGTCGCGGCCCTGGCCAATCCTGCAGGTCTGCTCTGCTGGTGCGGGGCGTGCGCGATGTTCCTGCATCGTGCACGTCGCCGCGTCCTTTCCTTCCTATGTCGCCTTACGCGACGATCTCGCCGCCCGCGAGCATGTAGCGGTCGAGCGCGTTGTACA
The DNA here is from genome assembly GCF_055810675.1 of Burkholderia sp. YHN3-13. NCBI lineage: Bacteria > Pseudomonadati > Pseudomonadota > Betaproteobacteria > Burkholderiales > Burkholderiaceae > Burkholderia > Burkholderia sp. YHN3-13. Next base: position 170,810 of record NZ_JBVVNQ010000015.1, read on the forward strand.
TCGTTGTCGGTCGATCGCCGGCCGGCTGCTCGTCATCCGGTTTCGCTTCGACGAGGCGTCGGTGAATGTACGGCACCGCACCCTCGTTCTCTTCCGGTACGCCTTCGACGACAATGGTCGACGACAGCTGCAGCGGCTGCTTGCCCGCCTTATACGTTTCTTCCGACACGTAGCTGTTGATCGACGCAACCGTGGTACCGCCCAACACGTCGAGCGTGACGTTACCGATTACGTGGTAGCCGGCCGTTGCGCCGGTCGATGCGAGAACAACACTTTTCTTGATTGCCATTCAATTTCCTTGGAGAAGGGGTTGGTAACGTCGTTTAAGCGGGGGACAGCGGCCAGTCGATATCGAACGGGAATCCCGGCTGTTCGGGGAGTGCGCGCAGGGCTTCGCGATACGCGATCCAGGCTTCCGCCTTCGCCCGGACCGCGTCGGGCGCATCCGGGGGCGCATGCGCGAACTGGTCCGTATTCCGCAAAATGTCGTCGCGCAAGGAACGAGCATCCGCTTCTCGAATCGACCGCTCCTGTGCTTTGAAGGCGCCATACACGTCGGCGTACTTCGGCTCGGGGTCAGCGCCCTTCCATTGCATGATCAGCGGGTTGCCCGCTTGCTTTCCATTCGGGCCGACCGGCACGCCGACGATGAAGTCGGGTCCGTGTTTCTTGCCTGGATACATCGTTTCAAGCGTGCGGACCATCAAATCGTGAGTCCATTCAAAGCGATTCATTTTCAGATCCTCAAACGTGAGCAGCGGACATAGATGCGCCGCGTGCCGCCTTGTGAAACCAATCCCGTGATAACTGCGTTGTCGGGCGCGGTGACTTCGATGTTTGCTGTGTTGACGTCGATGTACCCGATCTCGAAAAAATCAGTGCGCACGACGCCAGTGCCGGCGTTGGCTTTACTGCCGAGTGCGTTGTCGATGGCGGCCAGTTGATCGGACAGCCACACGCCACGCCACGAGAGGTACAGGTTCCCATCAGTATTGAGAATCTGCTGGCCGCGCATGAACATCGTTCCCCAGTCGTCGACGGCCCACGTGACTGCGTTGTACGCACTGTTGATGATTTCCATCCCGCCGTTATCGCGTGCGCGCAGGTACGTCCACGAGTCGAAGCCGGGCCGGTTATTGCGCAGGCCGATGTCCGCCTGCCAACCGTCACGGTTCAGGGTGGGGCGGTTGTAGAAGCGCGAAAGCGCCGTGACATGGATATTCGAGTTGAAATGGACGCGGTTGTCGTCGTTGTAGACAACGATGACGTTCGACTGCCAGTTGCCGTCCGCTTTCATGGTCGCCCATGCCGAATAGTTGCCGTTCATCGTGGCGTGAATCCACGCCTGAGCAGTACCGTCGGCGCGCGCAGCGACAAAACCTCGCGCGTCCGTGTTGTTCGGCTGCTTGACGCGCAGGTCGCCGGTCATGGTGTCGCCGGCCTTGTTCACCTTCGAATTCGGATCGAAATTCCCGGTGTCATACGGTACGGCCCCGCCCGCCCATGTCGGGCGCTTCGCGAACGAAACAACCTGCGTGCCACGGGCAATGTCCAGCACCTTAGATTGCGTGGTGCCGTCATCGGACCATGCCGTCATTGCGAAATCGTCGGTGTCGGTTTTGCCGATCGCGAATCGCGTCTTGGCGCCGTTCTTGAAATAGATCGTCGCCCATGACGCACCACCATCGACAGCGTATCCGCGTCCGCGCACGAGCCCTTCCGCGTTGAGAATCGAGCCGTCGTCATTCGCCCCGCCGACCAGTACGCGCCCGCCGCTCGGCATCAGGTACATGTTTCCGGCGGCATAGCCCGCACCGCGCGAAACGGTCAGAACGTTCTGCGAAGCAGAGTACTCATCGTTTACCGTGCGGATGCCAAAGCCGCCGCCACCGTCGTGCAATAGCTCCCATTGCTTCTGGTCAGTCGCACCACCTTCACGGCGCAGGATGATCGACGTTTGGCCCGCCCCGGAACCGTTCGATGCAACCAGAGCGCCGACGCTGTTCGTGCCCCTTACCGTGCCCGCGACTTGCAGGAGATCTCCGCCGTTGTCGTTGGCGGTGCCAATCAGGACGCGACCGGACGGCATCACGCGAAGGCGTGCGGCATTGCCCGCAAACAGATCGCAATAACCGTTCGCGTTCACCGACCCGACAGTAGCGTTGCCTGCCGTGCGGAAGTATCCGTAATTCGCGTCAGCCGATACCCATGCTGTAACCGAGCCTGCGCCGCCAGAAAATGACGTGCCATAGGTGCGGCTATTACCGCCAACTTGCAGCCGATTCGATCCGTCGTCATCGAGCCCGCCCAGCGTCATCCGACCGCCCGGAAAGAAGCGGGCCGCTTCGGCCTTGCCCGCAATCAGTTGCAGGACACCGGCAGCGCCTTCACTGCCGATCGAGATGTGGCCGTTCGAGCGGAAGTAAGCCCAATCGCTACCGCAGTTGGCCCAAGCAGTCGTCTTGCCCTCGCCGAACCGATGCAAACCGCGCGTGGTCGCGTTGCCCGCTACCTGCAACATGCTGCCGTCGTCGGCTGGCTGACCGATCAGGACGCGATTATTTTGGTAGCTGCCGTCGACGGCAAGGAACCGCATCGTTTCTCGCCCGTTGTTCGTGACAGCAAACACGCCATCCGCGATATGGAAAAAGCCCGTGTCCGGTGCGCCGTCGTTCACGAACGAATAGCCGGGTCGCGTCACAGTGCCTTCGGCGGCCAGAATCTGCCCGGACATCGTGATGCCGCTCGTTTGCGCCGGGTTTGGCAGATTGCCCGCATTCCACACTTCGTTGCCGACGACGGTCAGATTCTTCTTCGCGAAATCGAATGCGAACATCGCGCCCGTAGACGGGAGATAGAACCCGGCAGCGTTGCTAGTCCCGAAGAAGTAGCCGCCGCTCGGTCCGATCAGCATGCGCGCCTCGTTTGCGCCGTTACTGACGTTCAGCATGCCCCGGACGTTCACTTGCCCGCCGAAGTACGCCCCAGCGCCCGTGTCATCCAGCGACAAGACGCCCGTAGCCATGTTGATGGTGAACGGCCTATACGCGTTCCACGATGCCCCCGGATCGCTGTTGTTGGTCAGCAGCAGGTAGAAGTTCGATCCGTCGTTGCGCAGCAGCACATCGCGGCCGTTGCGCAGCCGGATATTGGCGCCGCCGGCGTCGAGCCCTGACGACGAAATGCCACCCGTGAACGCGCCGTCGCCGCCGACCTGGAACGCGGTCTTTCCGTCATCTTCGCGATTGCCGACGACGACCCGGCCGCCGTACGTGATTCGCAACGCGCGCACCTGATTGGTGTCGCTGTTCGCATCGTTCGCGGCGCGGTTAATCCAGAAGTCCAGGTACTCACGGCCCCATGTGCCGCCGTCGTAGCCTGCGCGGATCGATGCGACATAGCGTGCATTGGTGTCCGCCGTGCCGGCCGCGAACGTGCCGAGGAAACGGAGCTTCGCCCCGCGATTGAGGGCGCCCGAGGCCGCCGCGACGGTGAGCTGCGCGTCCTGGTCCGTCGACGTCGACGTGATGCTGACGGGGCCGGTGAGCTGCGGGCGCACGAGCGGCGCATATCGTGCGGCGGCGGTCTTCGGCGTCACGGCGCGCACGCTATCCGCACCGGCGTCGACTTCGGCCTGCGTCGCCAGCTCGACAACGCCCTGGCGCTCGGTGGTCGCCGGCGGATTGAGGAATGATGTCGAGCCGAACACGAGCTTCGTCACGTCGATCGAGGCGAACACGGTATCCGCGGCCAGCAGCAGCATCGAGGCTGGCGCCTTTTCGAGGATCGGGTCGTTCTGCACGTAGACGCCGAACAGCACGCCGTTGTCCAGGTACAGCCCGAAACCGAACAGCTTGTACTGGTCCGCGCTGTCGTCCTGGATCACGATGTGAATCGTGTCCTTCGCAACGGTATCGCCGCCGAAGGTGGTGATGCGCTTCAATTCGCTCGGCATCGCGGTCATGTCCGGCTTGAACGCGAAGGATGCCGTGGCGAGGCCGATTTGCGTGACCTGGCGTGCGGTGGTTCCGGTGTTGCCGGGCGCTACCAGTGCGGCGCGGCCGGCGTCCGTGATGTAGATGAGGTTTCCAGCCATATTCGTTAGTCCGTGAGAGAGAGGCGGCGATAGACGGCTGCGCGCACGCCGCATGCAATGCCGATCGCGCCGTGCATGCTGAAGCCCTGCGTAAAGGTGTAGTGGGCGGTGCCGCGCTTCGCGCGATCGACCTCGGCGCGGATGTCGTTGACGTACTGCGCGGTGGCCGGCACGCCGTCACGCCCGCCGACCGTCATCACGATCTCGAACGTGCCGGGCACGCCTCGCGGCGTTTTCTCGAACCACTCACGCATCACCACGTTCGCACCGAACGACGCGCACACGTCGCGCACGGCATCGGCCGTGCCCTTTTTGCGGGCGATCCGAATCGCGGATTTCACGCGTGCGCGCTTTACCTGCTCGGGCCACTCATCGCGCCAGGTATCGACGCCCATGTGCCAGGCAAGCCAGGCCAGGAAGCGCAACGGGATTCGATCCGGGTCCATCAGCGTGTCGATCTCGACCGGGATGTCGAGCACGTCCGCGTTGGCTTCGGCCAGGCGTCGCTCAAGCACGGTCGCATTCGGCGGCAGCAGGGAGACGGCCGGCTTAATCATCGGCCACCCCACCGTCCGTCAGCTCGATACCCGTGCAGTACGGCGCCTGGTCGATCGCGATCGGCACGCCTTCGGCCGGCGTGTCGAGCAGCACCTTCTGGACGCCGGCAACGCGCATCGACGCGTACAGGCCGTCCTTCGTGACCTCGGAACCCGGCCGGTGCATCGAGTCGGTGAACTGCTGCGTCTTCTTCCGCGCTTCGGCGAGCGCAACCGCACGATCCGGGCCGTTGAAGAAGCGCAGCGTCGCGCGGATCGCGTACGGCACGATCTTCGCGCTTTGCACGATGACCTCATCGGCCTGCGGCCGCTTCTTCTCGAGCGCCTTCTTGACGATGTCGATCAGTTCCTGGCTCGCGGTGCCGTCGCCTTCGCGCGACAGAACCGTGACGATCATCACGCAAGGCGACGGGCTATACGCGGTCGCCGCCTTCACGCGCCCGTCTGCGGCACGCGCATGGAACACGTACGCGTCGTCGGGGCCTGCGACTGAGAAACCGCGCGGCGCGAGCTGGATGCGCTCGCGCAGGCTGTCGTCGTCCTCGTAGACAGGATCTATGCCGTGGTCGGGATCGCCCGGCGAGATCAGCAGACGGTCGACGTCGAAGAGGGCGCCGATGTGCTCGAGCGTGCTGCCCTTCGCGTACGCGAGCAGGATGCCGCGCGCTTTCTCGTTCATGAGCGCGAGCAGCAGCATCTTTTCGTACGCGCCCTCCTGCAGCAACTTCACCATCGGCTCCGATTCGAGCTCGAGCGTGGCCGCGATCTCGTCCTGCTGGTCCTTCGGGTACAGGGAGACCAAGCGGGCTTTCTTCTCGGCCAGGATCGTTTCGTAGTCGAGTTCGTCGACGATGTCCGGTGCGGGGAGCTGTGACAGATCGATTGGCGTCGTTCTCATGCAGCACCTCGCCCGTTCGTCGCCGGCAGGCGCATGGAGAAGGCAGCGCCCGCGCGCGGGCCGTCCGTGCGCTCGCCTTGCAGCTCGAGCACGGCGCCACCGTCGATGCCGGTGCTGCCGAAATCCACCTGGTTGACCTGGATACGCGGTTCCCACCGGGCCAGCGCCATCACGGACGCCGCCATGACGCGCATGCGCATCAGGGGATTGACCGGGCCGTCGATCAGCTCGGGAAGGAGCGAACCGTATTCACGGCGCATCACGCGCGTGCCGAGCGGCGTGAACAGGATGTCGGCGACGGACTGCTCGATGTGGGCCTGGCCGGCGATCGCGCGGCCGGTGCGCGCGTTCATGCCGATCATGCGCCACCCGCGATCGGCTTCGTGGTCTTGGCGAATTCGCCCTGCGCCTGGTGCGGATGCTCTACAAGGCTGACGCCTCGCGACTTCACGTCGACGTCAGCAGTCACGGTGTCAGTGAAGTGCGCGCTGCCCTGAATCTCGATTACAGGGCCGCCCCCGCCGGCTCCGCCCCCGCCCTTGCCGGTCGCCCCCGATTCGAACGTGAGCGGTCCCTTCACGAGCAGCGAGCCCGTCACGGTCGTATCGTCGGCGTCGAGCGTGACGGATTTCGCCTTGACGGTTGCGGTTTTGGTTTCGACCGTGACGCTGCCAGGCGCGATGACCTGGACGGTGGCGCCGGCCGGAAGCGTGGCGGTGAGCGCGTGGGCGGCGAAGTCGTACTGGACGCGTGCGCCGTCGCGGTAGACGCGCACGTGTTGCGTCGGGCTCGAGCTGGGCGAGTCGTGGCCGTCGCAATACACGCCCGGGAGAAAGAGACCCGTCGTCGGTTCGCCGGACGGACAGAACAGCAGCCCAGGCTCGCCCTCGGACGGCGGATCCCACGTGATGCTGTCGCCGGTGCGATGCGCGAGCCAGCGAATCCAGTCGGTTTGCAGGCCACCGGATTCCACGCGTATCCGGCGGGCATCGTGATCGACTTCGATCACGGTGCCTTCGCGAAGCAGGCTCTCGATGCGGCGGTTCAGGTCAGCAAAATCATCCATGCGGCAAGGATGCCGCGCGCGCGGGAGAGGGTCACGTGCTCGGAGTTGTGCCGTGTTGGGCCACAACACAAACCCGGCCGCTCGTAGCACTGTGCCCGCTGACGGTCGTTATGTTCGCGGTGAGCTACGGCTCGGCAAAGGCGTCGCGAACTCACAACGCACTACCTCCGTTCCTATGTCCAACGGACCTTGTGGGCAAATACCACTTGATTTCTAACCCGATCGCCGTAAAACGACAGAAGCAGTCCAAGAATGACGAAGTCAACAAAGAGAGCTACGGTGGCGAAACAAAAATCATCTGATGATATAGCGGTGCCGGAGCCGTTCCAGGAATGGCGCGAATGTAGCGCGGCCGCTCTTTTCATTGCATTCGCAATCCTGACCCTGTTTATTTGTAATTTTGCTGAAAGCATGCGCCCTTGGGTCGAGCTTCTTGATGGGGCGACGTGGCCGGACGACTGGAAATATCTCTACAAAAACCATTCTTTCTGGTTCAGCATAACGTTGACGACTCGGATGCTGCTCAACTTGAGCCTTGTCCCAGCCGTCTTATTGGTAGGCTATGAATACTTTGTGTCGAGCCGGAGACGAGTCATGAAACTGCATCAATTACTTGAGCTGCGCGAGCGGGCGGTTCTACGCGCCGTTACGCTTTCGCTTGACGTCAACGAACAACAACAGGCCGAAATCAATAGAGTGGCGCTCGCTGCGGCGAAAAATTGGGACGAGAACAATCTCGCGTCGATAGTCGGATCTCAAATGGCTCGGCGGTTAATGGAGCAAGAGCTGGTAACCATGGGTGCTAAAGGTCCAGGCGGCGCAACAATGAAAGGGCATCAATCGTGAGTACTGCCCAATCAATTCAGCAATTAATAAGCCCAAGGATAGTGCAGGCACTCCTTGATTCGTTAAGCGACGCACAATCCGTATTGAATTGCCATACGGAGCAAAGAACGTATGTTCATGACGAGGTGAATGCCTGGCCCTTTCAAAAGCCGAAAATGGCAATTGTCGAGATATTCCTTATCAGTCAGCAAGGTCGGCCAACCTGTTGCGTCAGCCCGGCCTGCCCACCAAAAAAGTACCACACCTATTAAGTCGAGGCATGGCATGCGGTTTTTCCAATGTTCCTATCTCGCCAAGTGATCGAGGATGAGGGCGGAAATGGCGGCAACGTCGGCGTCGGCCAAGCCGAGCAGCTCGCGTGCAGGATACTGGACGACCGGCCCGTTGCGCTCGACGCGATCGCGTAGGCCCTCCTGATGGACGCGCGCGATGCGTTCGACCTGGCGTGTGAAATGCAGCACCGATGCGTCGGCGGTCGACGCGGTTTTGAGGAAGCGCGCGGTGCGCAGCTTCGCGAACATCGCGCGCCGGATGCGACCTTTCTTGCGCCGGGCCTGTGGCTTGCGTGGCGCGTACCGGCTGCCGTCCGGGTTGCGGGCTTCGGCGATGCGCCGTGAATGGCGTCGGCGCAGCTCGGCGGCCAGCCCTTTCGCCAGAACCGCGCGCTGCGCGGCCGTGAGCTGGCCGAGCAAGCCGGACGCCCAATCCTCGGCGCGGGACAGTCGATTGACCATCAGGTCCCCGCGATCGGCGGCTCGCCGAAGTGGCGAATCTCGTAGCCGTCCGTCCCCTCCACCACGCCGACACGCTCGGTCAGCTTCAGCAGGATCTCGACGTCCGATTTGCCGTTGTCGAGCAGCTCGGCCTGGAACTTGAACCCGTCGCGGCAGAGGTCGCGGTTGAGCAGCAGCTCGGGCTGGTGGATCTTCAGCCAGGCGATGATCGGCACCATCAGGTGATCCGCGTCGCCGGCGTAGTCCGTCACGACGATGTCGAGCGTGTAGGCGTATTCGAACGACAGCGACTTCGCAGCGGTGACGGCGATCGATCCGTGTTCGATGAAGACGTGCAGCCGGTCGGGATCGCGCGCGAACTCGGGCAGGGCGGCAGTGAGCGCCGCGCGCAGGCTGTCGGGTTTCTTCACGGCGCCGGTTCCCCCGTCTCGCGCACTCGGGCCTGCAGCGCGATCAGTTGCTCGGCGTTTTCGTGACAGGTGGTGTAGTTGCTGGCGACGGTTTCGGCGACGGCAGAGAGTGCAATGCCCGAGGGGGCCGCATCAGCGCTTCCGGGATCGCCCACCGGCACGTTGGCGGCGGCGCCGTCGTGCACGCGCACAAACCCAACAGGAACAACGCAGGCGCGATCCGCTTCGCGATCCACATAGACGGGAACCTCCTTGATGATGGTGTCGCCCTTCTCGTGGACGACCTTGACACGGTCGACGTACTGCGTGACGACCTTCACGTCGCGGCGTGCCGCGTCGCGCTCGGCGGTCCGATCGCGCACGTCGCGCGCGAGACCGTCGACGCGCTGGCCGGCGTCGACCAGGCGAGCATGCTGGATCGCGATGACGACGGTAGCTACGGCGAGCGCGATCGCGCCGACAACGAAGACACGGGCGCCGGTCGTCACGCGGCCGCCCGGCTGTAGCGATCGAAAGCCCGTTCGAGCTTCATGTCGTACAGGTTCTCTGCGTAAGCCTTGCCGTTGTACAGCTCGGCGAACTTCGCCCACTTCTTACCGCGCAGCGCGGCGAGCATTACCTTGTCAGCCAGGACGAAGCGGACGAATGCCTCGAGCTGCTCGGCCTCGCTGACCTTCATCGCGTCGACGAATGCGAACACGTCCGGATAGCCGAGCGCCTTCCAGTGGAAGCCCATGATTTGAAACGCGCCCCAGCTCGTCGCTTCGAGCGCGCATGCGGCCGAAATTTGCGACGCGCTCGCCAGGCGCGCATATTCCGCCGCGTCGCCGGCGTAGCCGCCGCGCTTCGGGTTGACCAGGGCCGGATATTTCGCCGCCAGCGCGTCCGCGTCCAGGCCGGCCGCCGCGAGCTGGCGATACATGATGTGCCGCTCGTACAGGATCACGGGCCGGCCGTCAGGCAGGAACCCGGCGCCTTTCGATTCCACCTCATTGACGGCACGCACGGCCGCGATATCGACCTGCAGCCGATCAGCCGCGTACTGCAGGTCGGTGTCGGTGAGGTGACGCGGATCGCGCCGGCCGGCCGAGAGCGTCGACCAGGTCTTCGGGCCGGCGATGCCGTCTGCGACCAGCCCGTGCGTGGCCTGGAACGCCACCACGGCGTTACGGGTTGCGCTGCCGTAAATCGCGTCGGTGTCGAGGCGCGCGCCGGCTGCGATGAGCTGGCGCTGCAGGTGGCTGACGTCGGCGCCGCGGTCGCCGAGGCGCAGGGTCTTATACATGGCGCCCCCATACCTTGAATTGCAGCACGCGCGCGATCACGGAGTCGCGCGGGTTGCCACGGTGGAACAGCTCGACGACGTTGCCGCGAACGCCGTACACGGCGAGGCACAGGACGCCGACCAGCACCGTGTCGGCAAGATTCGCCGGCGGCAGCATGCCGAACGCGGCGCGGATTGGCGCGGCGCCGGCGGCGACCGCGATCGTGTACGCCAGACATGCCGCGAGCGGCCGGTGGGCGCTCGTGCCACGGCGGAAGGTCACGAGGCGCAGCGCGAGCGCCGCGCACAGCAGCACGTAGACGGTCGTGATCATTACTTTTCCCTCCCCTTGAACACGTTCAGCAGCCGATCGGGCGCATCGGCCTGGGCGATCAGCCATAGCAGCAGTTTCACGACGAGCGCGGATGCGATCAGCGCGCCGATGCCGGCGTGTACCTCGACGCGGGCCGGCAGCACGGCGTCGAGCGCGGCGGCGAACAGCTCGGCCGTGAGGCAGCCGGCGACGAACGAGATCACGAAGAACGCGATGCGCTTCGGAATCGACGGGTCAGCGGCCGTCATCACGAACAGCAGCGAGCCGGCGAACGCGCCCATGACGACGTTGGCGTCGACGCCGGGAAACAGCGACAGCGTGGCGACGCCGAGCGCCGCGACCGTCGCGGACGACGTGGAAATAGGTTCAGCCATTCTCAGTCCCATAACTGGAGCCGCTCGGCGCCGGATTGCGCCGCTTGCGGTACTTCGTCGGGCAGCTCGACGAGCAGCCCGTGAGGCAGGATCGGGCCGTACTGCGCCAGGTCCCGGTTGAGGTCGAGCACCGCTTCGACGACGCCGCGCGTGCGGCCGAGGACGCGCCAGCACAGCGCGTCGATGGTTTCGCCCTGGAGCGCCCGCACTTCCATCAGATCAGCTCCACCGTTACGCGAGGGCGGCCGATGATGTCGCTGATGGCCCAGCGAGCATCACGGCGCAGCTCGTCGCCCTGGGGCTCGAGCTCGTCTGCGCGGCGTGCGCCGTCGCCTGTCGTGTCGTAGTCGCGGTACCGCTCGATGAGCGTCGCCTTCGCCAGGCAATACACCGCGCGCCGGTAGTGCTGCAGCCGTACGCTTTCGCCGTCGAGCTGGTCGGCCGGCGCGTCGGCCAGGCAGGTGATGCCGGCATCGCGCCACGCCGCGCGTGCGGTGCGCAGCTCGTCGTTGACCTCGGCGATCGCGGCGAGCAGCTCGTGCCGTAGACGGGCATCGGTGATCGACCCGTCGAGGCGCATCGTGTCGCGCGCGTGCTCGAGCGACACATCCGGATAGAACGGGTCGTTCTTGATCGGCTTGGCGGGTTCCGCATCCGCCGGCGCACGCGGCAGCGGCGGGGTCGAGACAAAGGACATGGTCGGGTTCGTCACGTTGAGAGGGTGAGGCGGTGGACGGGGCTTTCGCGCGGACAGTGCCGGCTACGGCCCCGTGCCGCCTGGTGCGCGGGGTACGCTCGGTGTCAGCCACCGGGGCCAGATTGGCCCCCGTTGGTGGAGTTCTTCAGCTCGCGCTCGAGCCGCTCGATGTCTTTCTTCACGCCCACGTTCGCGAAGAGCTGCAACGCGCGGCGTAGGTGCTCGAGGGCACGCGCGGGATCGGAAGCGGAGAGGCCGTAGCCGATCGCCTTGTTCAGCTTCGCGCGCACTTCGTCGGGCATGTCAGCCGTCGCCGTGAGCTGCTCGATCTCGACGAGCGGCTCGACCTGGATCGCGTCGCCGGCGCGATGAGCGCGCAGCGCGGCCTCGGCGAATTCCTCGACGAGCAGACACGGCGTGCTGCGCTTGTACTGGTCGGGCAGCGGGAGGGCGTGCCGCAGCGCGTACGCGCCGATCTCGAGCGCGCCCTGGTAATCGCCGACGTCGATGCGCCAGACCATGATCGTCATCAGTACGTCATCCTGGGCGCCGGCTGCGCCGTCGAGCACGCCCGCGACCCACGCGTCGTATGCAGGCAGGAACTGCCGCTTCAGATCGGCCTTGCGCTCGAGCGACTCGACAGCCTTCAGCGCACGGCGGTGTTCGTCGAGCTGCGCGAGCATCAGCGTATATGCCGAGTCGTCGCGCAGCCCGCCGACACTCGCCGGCGTACCGCGCGCGGCCGTGGCCGCGACGGTGCGCTGGAAGTGTTGGCGGAACGGGTTCGTCATGCGCCACCCTGCGGAGCGGCCGGGGCAGCGTCGGCGAACTGGATGCCCTCGACCACGCAGCCGGCGCCGTACTGCTC
>NZ_JBVVNQ010000016.1:0-179115 GCF_055810675.1 Burkholderia sp. YHN3-13
GAACTCGTTGCGCGCGAGCGAAACGACAGCGTCGAGATTCTTGAATTCTTCGCCCTTGCCGATCTTCACGCCCGAGAACACGCGTTGCTTCGCGTTGTTGCGGTATTGCTGCAACCAACCAATGTTCACGTCCTGCAGCAGCGGGTTCGCGGCGAGATCGGTATCGTCCGCAACCTTCACGCCGTTCCAGCCGATCATGATGCGATCGAGTGCCTGACGCACGATGATGGAATCGCGCAGACGCGCCTGGAAGTCCGGGAATTTCGCCCACGCGTCGAGCTGCTGATAGCGGATGTGCGTGTCGTAGTTCGTCTTCTCGCAACGGTACTTCTGATTGTCGAGTGCCGAGACGTCGCGCGTTTCACGCGCTCGCTTGGTCGTATCGGTACGGCTCGCGATCGGGCCGGATACACCGAGGCCGATCTTTTCGCCCTCCATTTCTTCGACGCCGTGGATGTTGATCCGGCCGAGGAATGCGCTCGATTCCTGGATCTTGGTTTCGAGCGTTTGCTGCACGCTCGGCACGACCGAAAACTTCTTCGTGGCATCGCTGATGCCGTTCAGTTCCTGGATGCGAGCCAGATACCGGTTGTACTGCTCGCGGGTAGTGTTCCGCATGGGTTCTCCGTCTAGGGGAAATGGGATGAGGGCGGGTTAGCAGTCGGTCTGCGCCCCGTTGTCGCTGCCCGTCGACGTCGGCCGCTGTTGCGAGCTGCTGTCGGTGCGCGAAAGCTTCTGGACCAGCTCGCTGTGGCGCTTGTCGCTTTCCTGCTGCGCGCGCTTCAGCTCGTCGACGTTCGTGTTGAACTTCTCGAGCTGCTCGAGCACCTGGCTCTGGTTTTCCGCGAGCGCGACGACCGATTGCGAGAGGTCGGAAAAGCGCTGGTCGTCGGTCGCACCCTTGCGATTCAGCAGATCGCGTACCTTCGAAAACAGCGACTTGCCGGCATCGCCGGTGCGCGGCGGTGCGTCCTCGTCTTCGATCGCGATGTCGGCTTCGATGGCGGCGCTGAAAAGGTTCTCCGGGCGCTGCTTCCGTGCGTCGTACGCTTTGTGTTTCGCACTGAACTGCAGCATTTCCGTGCCGAGGCTTGCCGGGTTGTCGGTGACGGCGAGACCGACCAGGTACGCCTCTCCCGTGCCGGCAAAATCGGGATCGACTTCCATCGACGTGTAGACCTTCTGCCGCTGCTCGTTGGTCAGCGCGACCAGGTCTTTGGTCGGCGACAGTTGCGCGAGCAGGCGCATTTTTCCGTCCTGCTCTTCTGCCTTGAGCGCGATCACGTCGCCATACGCGCGGAACGTGCTATCCGGGGTGTAGCCGCGAATGTGTTCCATGTTGATGCGTGCGCCGTACGTTTTCGGGTCGTAGCTGCTCGCCATCTGTTCGAGCATCGCGCGATCGATCGTGCGGCCGTCCGTCGTCGCGCCTTCGGTCGCGATCCGGAAAAACTTCGTCTTCTTTGCGTCCTGTGCCATGTGCGAATCCGCTGAGAGGGGGCTGTGATCAGGGATTCCAGTTTCGGCAGTTCGAACCGGAGTCGCAACGCATGTTGGTTGTGCGAGCAACCGATACAACCGTGCGCAGTAGGGCCTACGCGCGCGCGTCGGTAGCCTTGCTGCATGACCGCACTTCCCATCGATTCATCCGACGTTGATCCACGTCGACGCGCACGCGACCTGTACTGGCAGGGGTATCGCATCGCACGTATCGCCGAGCTGCTCGGCGTGAAGCCGGCCACGCTCTACAGCTGGAAAAAGCGCGATGGATGGGACGAGACTGAGCCGGTCGATCGCGTCAACATGACGATCGAGGCGCAACTGATAAAGCTCGTCACGAAGGAGGCGAAGGAAGGGCGCGACTTCAAGGAGATCGACCTGCTGACGCGTCAGCTCGACCGGTTGCGGTCGCGACCAGCGAACGACGCAAAGGTGAGCGAATTCGGGGGCGGGGGCGGCACGCGCCGATCACGCAGCTCGGACGACCGCAACGCGTTCAGCGAAGAGCAGATCGAGAAGCTGAACGATGCGTTCCTCGAATCGATTTTCGACTATCAGCGCACCTGGTATCGGGCAGGCTTCAAAGAGCGGATTCGCAACATCCTGAAGAGCCGGCAGATCGGCGCGACCTGGTACTTCGCGCGCGAAGCGCTGCTCGACGCGCTGACCACGGGCCGCAATCAGATCTTCCTGTCGGCCAGCAAGGCGCAGGCGCACGTATTCCGCCAGTACATCGTCCAGTTCGCGAAGGACGCGGTCGGCGTCGAGCTGAAGGGCGATCCGATGGTGCTTCCGAACGGTGCGACGTTGTACTTCCTCGGCACCAATGCGCGCACGGCACAGAGCTATCACGGCAACCTGTATTTCGACGAGTACTTCTGGGTTCCGCGCTTCCAGGACCTGCGCAAGGTTGCGTCCGGCATGGCGATTCATTCGCAGTGGCGGCAGACGTATTTCTCGACGCCGTCGAGCCTTGCGCACGACGCATACCCATTCTGGTCCGGTGCGCTGTTCAACCGCGGTCGACCGAAGGATCAGCGCGTTTCGATCGACATTTCGAACGCGGCGCTCGCGACCGGCCGCGCGTGCGCGGACGGACAGTATCGACAGATCGTGACCGTCGAGGACGCCGTGCGCGGCGGCTGCAACCTGTTCGACCTCGAGCGCCTGAAGCTCGAATACAGCGCGGACGAATACGCGAACCTGCTGCTGTGCCAGTTCATTGACGATTCGTTGTCGGTCTTTCCTCTCGCGACGTTGCAGACGTGCATGGTCGACACGTGGGAGGTATGGGACGACTTCAAGCCGCTGTACATGCGCCCGTTCGGCGATGAAGAGGTGTGGATCGGTTACGACCCGTCGCACACGGGCGACAGTGCGGGCTGCGTGGTCCTGGCGCCACCGAAGTGTCCCGGCGGCAAGTTCCGCGTGCTCGAGCGGTTCCAATGGCACGGCCTCGACTTCGAAGCGCAGGCAGCGCAGATCGAGGCGCTGACCCTGCGCTACCGCGTGACCTACATCGGCATTGATACGACGGGGATCGGCCAGGGCGTCTATCAGCTCGTCACGAAGTTTTTCCCGGCCGCGACGCCGTTCCACTACTCGGTCGAGATCAAGACCGCGCTCGTGATGAAGGCGCAGAACGTGATCCGCAAAGGCCGGCTCGAGTTCGACACGGGCTGGAAGGATCTCGCCGCCGCATTCATGGCGATCAAGAAAACGATCACGCCCAGCGGGCTGCAGGTCACGTACAAGGCGAGCCGATCCGAAGAGGCGAGCCACGGCGACCTGGCCTGGGCGTGCATGCATGCGCTCGCGAACGAGCCGCTCGAGGGCGCGACGAGCACCAATACTGGATTTATGGAGCTTTTCTGATGTCACGCAAGATTCCACGCGGCGCCGGGCGCCGAACGCATGGCCGTGCCGAGCAGGCCGCCGAATCCGTACCGGCGCCGCGCGCGGAGGTGTTCTCGTTTGGTGATCCGATCGAGGTAATGGACCGGCGCGAGCTGCTCGAATATGTCGAGTGCATGCGGATGGGAAATTGGTACGAGCCGCCCCTGCCTCTGGATGGCCTCGCGCGCTCGTTTCGGGCCGCGCCACACCACAGCTCGGCCATCTACGTGAAGCGCAACATCCTCGTGCAGTCGTACATCGAGCATCCGCTGCTGCCGCGCGCGGACTTCAGCCGGTTCGTGCTCGAGTACCTGGTCTTCGCGAACAGCTACCTCGAGCGGCGCACGAACCAGCTCGGCAAGCCGATCGCGCTGAAGTCGTCGCTCGCGAAGTACACACGGGTCGGCGTCGAGCCGGATCAATACTGGTTCGTCACGAACGTGCGCGAGCCGTACGAGTTCCCGAGGGGCTCGGTCTATCACCTGTACGAGCCGGACCTGAACCAGGAGATCTACGGGCTACCCGAATACCTGTCGGCGCTGAACTCGACCTGGCTGAACGAAAGCGCGACGCTGTTTCGCCGGCGCTACTACAAAAACGGTAGCCATGCCGGTTTCATCCTGTACATGACCGACGCGGCTGAGAAGCAAGAGGACGTCGACAACCTGCGCTCGGCGTTGAAGAACGCGAAGGGGCCGGGCAATTTCCGGAACCTGTTCATGTACGCGCCGAAAGGGAAGAAGGACGGCATTCAGCTCCTGCCGATCGGCGAGGTTGCGGCGAAGGACGAGTTCTGGAACATCAAAAAGGTAACGATCGAGGATCAGCTCGCGGCGCACCGCGTGCCGCCGCAACTGATGGGGATCATCCCGTCGAACGCGGGCGGGTTCGGTGACGTAGAGAAGGCGGCCGGGGTATTCAACGACCTCGAGATCGAACCGCTGAAGGCACGGCTGCGCGAACTGAACGGCTGGCTCGGGACCGAGGTCGTGCGGTTTCGCGACTACGCTCCGCTGGCGGGCTAACAAAAAATTCGCCGCGCCGATATCGAGTAGTGTGGGGGACGATACTGGGTTCGCTGGCCCATCTATTTCACGATAGCGGGCTTGCGACTATGGCTTTCGCGTCGCGGCACGGATTCCAACTGCGCCCCCGGCGATTGCAAGCATCGCAATTCCGAAAATTACCCAATCAACCTGTTTTTTCTTGGCATCACTCGCATTCAACGCACTTTGGGTCGGAAGAGAGAATGACACCTCGTGTCCCGAAAGAATGAGTCGGGTGACACTCTTGCCACAGAACTCGACGTGAACTGATTCGTTTACGTGACCCTGGACGAATGCCACAGGCCCGTGGCATTCGGCGTCGCCCTTGTTCCGTATGCAAGCGGCTACGAACACGTCGTCGCTTCCATCGTTGTGAACATAGTAGAAATCGCCGGCCTTCTTCAGCGTTCCGTCGGCTACGGAAGTGGGTGTGGCTTGTCCGAACGTATTTGCGGCGCAATGGTCGGCGTTCGGCGGTTTGTGTAAAAGGCCCGCTACCGACACGCACAGCAATACCGTGCCATATGCAGCAGCTAGTAGCGACAGCCCAATAACGCTCGCCCGGCGTTCCTGCTTGATCAATTTATCTTCCTCTCTATGTCGTTACGTCCGACCGGTTCGGCCGGCGTATTCGCGTGCGCTTCCCGTTCTACCGAGATTCAAATTGACCTCGTTCGTCGTGGAGCCGTAGCTCTGCGTATCGCTGATCGCGATGTAAGCGAGCGCAGGGGGGCTCTGCAGTCACTTTGATCGGCAACCGATAGCCCCGACACGGCAGCCGCGTGATGGGCTCGCTGTCAAGTCATAGTGGCCATGCGGCACACGGCCTGCTGCCTCGAAGGATGCGTGTTTCGACCCGGCGCGCGCAGTTGTGACCCCGCCCCACCTGCCCGCAAAAACGAATGAATTTTATGCAGACATGCACGGGGCGCGCCGGGCCGTCCGGCGCGCCCCGCGTGGCGATCGACAGTCGGATTTCGCTATGCAGTTTTATGCGCCTTGGTTATGCAGTCTCTTGCCTGCACTGCCTACAGGCTACGTTTGGCAGGAAGGCCTCAATGCACCCGGCCACCGGGGTTTGGCCCCCTTGGTGGCACGGGTTATTGGGCGTTTTAGTGATGCCAGCTCGAGGCAAGCAGCGGCGCAAGCGCAGCCTGTTCGGTTGGCGTATAGGCTGTTTGGGTTGCCGGCGGCGCACCGAACGACGCCATCGCCTGAACCATCAACGCGACCGATTTAGCGGCCGGCGACATAGTGGCGTCCGCTGCTTGGATTTGCTGTACGTGTGTCGTCGGATCGCTCATCCAATTGTTAATCGTTACGTGGTCCGTCGTGCCCAGCACGTCAATCTCCAGATTGTTGCCCACGGCGCGGAACCAGAGCTGATTCGATTTCGCGCCGGTCAGCTGCAACACGTCCTGATTGGCGCCACCGGTCTTCGTTGCTTCGTTAATCGTGACTGCGCCAGTCCCGGACCCGACCTTGAACGTGTCGTTGCCGGCTCCCGCGTAGATTGTATCGCCCTTACCGGACGTAATCGCATCGTTTAGGTTGCCCGCCACAATCATGTCATTGGCAGCGCCGACAATGTTGTTGTTCACCCCCGTCAGGCCATACAATCGTGTGCCCCCCGAAGTCGTATCGGCAAACACGAGCTTGCTGACGATGCTCGTGTAGTTCCATTGAGTGCTGTCCGCAAACGAGATTGACGGCTGATTCGAGGCACCGTTGAAGTAACCGACGATCTTGATTTGATCGCCATTGCCCAAACTCAGGATTAGACTGTTCGATAGATCGCGAGAGACTTGCGTGGCTGCTGCGGTGATCCCCGCCCCAAGTTTAACGACGTCCTGATTGGTGCCGCTGGTCTTACTCGTGTAGGTTTCGTTGAGTGTAACCAGCCCGCTTCCGGCGTTGTAGATGACCGTATCGATGCCCGCACCGCCGAAAATCGTATCGCCTTTGCCTGCGGTGATCGTGTCATTCAGATTGCCGGCAGTGATTGTGTCGTTGGCCGCACCGATGATCCGATTGTTCACACCGTATAGGCCGTTTAGATAGGTGCCGCCCGATGTCGTATCGGCAAACACGAGTTGGTTCGTGATGGCCGCATAATTCCACGTAGTACCGTCGGCGAACACCACCGTCGGTCGAGACGTTGTGTTGTAGAAATAGCCCGTTAGCTTGAGCTGATCGCCGTTGCCAAAACCGAGGTTCAAATTGCTATACAAATCTCGGGTAATGGTTGTCGACGCTGCGGTAATACCCGGTCCGAGTTTTACGACATCCTGATTCGTCCCTGCGGTCTTGCTCGATTCGTTGAGCACCATGAGGCCGCTGCCGGCATTGAACACGAAGGTATCGACGCCAGCACCCGCATAGACCGTGTTGTTCTTGCCGACGGTGATCGTGTCGTTCAGGTTGCCGGCCTGAATCGTATCGTTAGCGGCACCAACGATATGGTTGTTCACGCCGCTCTGGCCGTATAGCGATCTGTTACCCGAGGTTGTGTCGACGAGCACAACCTGATTCATGATGGATGAGGGGCTCCATGTGGTGCCATCCGTGAACACGAACGACGGCTGGTTGAGCGCGGTGTCGAAATAATTGGGGATTTTCAGCTGGTCGCCGTTACCGAACCCGAGAATGAGGTTGTTCGACAGATCTCGTGTGACTTGCGTGGCGGCCGCAGTGATGCCAGTACCCAGTTTTATCACGTCGAGATTGATCGTTGTGCCGGCGATCTTGCTGTTGGCCTCGTTGAGCACGACCAGACCACTACCGACGTTGTAAAGAATCGTGTCGACACCTGCGCCGGCATTAATGGTGCTGTTCTTGCCTGCCGTGATCGTATCGTTCAAATTGCCGGCGTTAATCGTGTCGCCTGCCGCACCCACAATCGTGTCGTTGAGTCCGATTGCGCCATTCAGCGTATTGCCCCCTGCGCTCGTATCTTGCAGAGACAGGTTGCCCGGGAGCGCGATTGGGTTCCAAGTCGTACCATCGGCGAACACAATAGCCGGTTGATTGAGCACGTTAATGAAGTAGCTCGAAATGGTGATCTGGTCGCCATTGCCGAAGTTAAGAATCAGGTTATTTGACCGGTCGCGCGTCATGGTCGTACCGGAGGGCGTCAGGCCCACTCCCAGCCTGACAACGTCCTGATCCGTAGTTGCGGTCTTCTGGTAGCTCGGCTTGATCAAAAGCTGACCGCTGCCTTTGTTGAACATGAACGTGTCGTTACCCGTGCCCGCGGTGAAGGTTTCTACGCCACCGCCCGCCACCAGCAGGTCGTTGCCATTAGCACCAACGAGCGATTCGCCAGACACGCCCAGTAGCATCGAATCCTGATTCAGCACACCGCTAAGGGTACCGTTCGTTGCGCTTCCGTTCACCAGGGTGTAGCCCATTGTCGCCAAGGCAAGGCTAAATCCCGTGCCGCTCACGCTGCCTTGCTGGTGAAGTGCCGTGAGGATCTGGGTGCCGGCGGTGCCCATGCCTTTGAGGCTTTGTGCGAATTCGTTCATCCACGCGGCGCCCTGAGTCGGAGCGCTGCTATAAAGTCCGCTCAATGTTGCAACGACCTTGCTCACGTCCATACCCAAGCTGTTGGTTGTGGCATTCCATGTGAGCGCAACCTCGTTGATCCAAGGCGCAAATTTCGTCTGCGCGAGCAGCTGAGCGGTGGTCCAGTCCAGCAGTTTTCCATACGCTTGCTGTAGATACACCGCAGCATCTTGGGCCGGTTGGCTGGAGCCCTTCTGGAGGTATCCTTGACCCATGAAGGCTTCAAGCGCGTAGAGATCGCGCCCGTCGATATACGGGCCACGGCTCGTCGCGGAATATTTGTCGGCACCGGTCCAGTCGAGCAGGATCGCCTCTGCCGAGGTACGCGCCTGCGCGAGCGTCATGGTGTTCGCCGCTGAGGCGAATGCTTGCACTAGACCCGTCAATTTGCCGCTGGTGTCGAGCGCCATCGCCTGTTGCAGGCCGTGTAGGTTACCGGCGCCGATAAGGTTCGGCAGGGCGGCGATGGTAGCGCTCACGGCCACGGGCGTGCTGACGTTGATAGTTTCGGCGCTGTTGATGCTGTACCAGACGTCGTCCATGGCGCGTGTCGTGCCGTTGGTCAGCGTATAGGAGCCGAACTGCCGAATCTGGTTGCCGTTGGCATCGGTGAAGTTTTGCGTCGTATAGCTCAGATTCAGGCTCTGAATGCCCGCCTGGGCGAGCGTGAGCAATTGACCCGAGCCCGGCTGACCATTGCCACCGACCCAGAGGCGCAATTGGCTGAACGCGGGATCCTTCGCATCGATCACGCCGTCATGGTTGCTGTCGAGAGCGGCGAGCGCGACAAAGCCATTCGAGGCGAGGGTTCCATTTGGCAATACGGTGTTGTTACCGAACAGTTCGCTACCCTTGGTGACTCGGCCGTTCGCGTCGGGCATCACGAGAATGCCGTCCTGCGGCGCGGCCCAGCCGGTCGCCTGGGCAAATCCGCTGCCGGTATAGTCGAAATGCGCGCCGGCCGATTGCCCAACTGTCTGCACGCCATTGCCAGTCAAGTCTAGCTCGAGTGGGCTCGATTGCTGAGCGGCCGCGCCAAAGAGACCTTGGACTGTACTTAAAATCTGTTGGCGATCAAGATACAAGCCCGCCGAATTGAAAAATAGACCTGCCGCAAGTGCCAGACCGCCAACAACTTGCCCCCCCGGCACAAAAAAAGCCACGCCACCTACAAAAGAAACGACATTACCAATCAACGAGGCGACGTCCGACCAAGAAACACCGTTTCCCGACTGAACATCAATGGTGATTTTCATTGCAGTTACGACTGCCGCACCGGGAGTCGTTGCAATTGCACCGGTCGGGGTAATGGAGGCAATCGTCGCGATTATTTGGCCGGACGCGGAGACTATCTGAGCACCGTTATTTTTTCCCGCCTCTTCGGCTGAGATTGCATTGTCCCCAACCACAAAAAAGCTGATCACCCCATTCACCAATCCAGAGATGGTCATATATTAGAACCTCTTCAGTAAAATTTCAAATATTTTTATTAAAATCACCACCGATGGGCCGCCAACAAATGCACCAAATAAAAAAATCCTTAAAGAGGATAAATTTCCATCTCTTTTGAAAATTAATTTTCGAATTAATTCAGGGCGACTTTTACCTATACGAAATGCGCACCATATCACACTGAAGGACATTGGAAAAATTGTCGCTAGGAATAAATATGAATACGCAACCCCTTTCGTCCTCTCCGGAAAATCCGCTCGGTATGCAACAATGCATAAAAAAATAATGGAAATTAATACACAAAGGTAGTCAACTGATGTTTTGAATGCTTTATTCATATCGTTTCCATAATAAATTTCCCCGCATTTTCAGGCGTTAAGTGTTGCTGGTAAACGTGTTTGAAGTTTGTTAACTTCGGCGAATCGCATACGCCGGAGCCCTGCATGAAGTGCGTCGTTGTACTGACTGAAGCCGAGGAGCAGACGTTGCAGCAGTTGTCGATCAACCATCCGTACCAGGACATGCGCATGCGGGCAGCCGCTCTGTTGATGCTTGCGAGCGGCAAGCTGCGTCCGGTGGCCGTCGGCGCGAAGCTCGGTGTGAGCGGTCAGTCGGTCTACAACTGGGCCCACACGTGGCGCGAACCGGGTGTGATCGGGCTGCTGGTCAAGATCGGTCATAAAGGCGGACGGCCTCGCGCGTTGAGTGACGAGATGATCGCCGCAGTCGTGCGCATGGCCTCGGTCGAACCGCTGACGCGCGAGCAAATCGTCCAGCGCCTCGAGGCTGAATTCGGTCCGTTGCCGTTCGGGCATCTCGATACACTGAGCGTGGCGCTCAAGCGGGAGGGCTTTACGTTCAAGCGCAACCGCCTGTCGCTCAAAAAAAGCGCGACCCAGAGGCATTCGCCGTGAAACAAGCCACGCTCGACAAGCTGCAGCAGGCCGCTCGCGAGAACGCCATTCGCCTGCTCTACCTCGACGAGGCAGGTTTTTGCGGATCGCCGCCGGTTCAGCGTAGCTGGTCACCACGAGGCTTGCCTCACGAGATCGAACCGAACACACACTGCCGCCGTAGTGTTCTTGGCGCCCTGGACTACGGCCCGAACTTGCTGATCCACGCTACCCATGCCCGCAGCATCAAAGGCCCAACCGTTGTCCGCTTTATCGACGATCTGCTCGCGGTGGACGATGACCGTCCGACCGTGATCGTGCTCGATAACGCGAGCATCCATCACGGTATCGACGAAACGACACGGGATCGGTGGCTGATCGATCACAAAGCTGTCCTGTTCTATCTTCGCGCCTACAGTCCCGAACTCAACAAGATCGAGATCGTATGGCGGCAACTGAAATGCCGATGGCGGCGCTTCGTCACCTGGGCCAAGGAAACCATCGACGCTGAACTGGCCGATCTACTGGCTGGCTATGGAGCCAAATTTCAAACCAGTTTCTCGTGAACACTTATTTATCAAAGGCTTTTCTGGTAAAAACCTCCCCGTTCACGGGGAAAGTTGGATTTGGGCGGGGTTGTGCAGCCCCGTCCAAATCTTTCTCTGACGCAGTTCGCCCTCCAGGCGAACGCTGCGGAACGGTTCTACACTGAATTTGCCGCACTCATGAAATATGTTTAAAAACACAATGATTTGATTTAATAATATTATTCAATTATGTCTACATTTTATTTCGTGAATTTAATGAGTCGAGCATAACTGGGGCGGTGATGGCTGTCACTAATAATTGTGCCCCGTAAAGAGCATATTTGGGAGAAGTTTTTATTTTTCGCGGAAGTGATCGCGCTAGGCTGACGATAATAATAAAAAATCATAAAGACTGCGGCTAATCTATGGACTGCGCTCATAAATTTTCTCCAAGAAGCTGGGTCCGCACGGCTGATTGGATGCTATGGCTTGGTGTTAGATTCGCCTTCGTGATGCGCGAGATTACATGAACAAAAATCACATATGGAGATGCGTGAAGAAAATTGTGATTTGCGTTGAATCGGGTTGGGTGCGAGCATGTCATTGCAGCACAACTCAACGATGCCGTTCGAAAATCGCAAAATTCCCGTAAATAGTAGCCGCAGCATGCGCGACCGCATCGCCTGGTGCAGCTTCCCTGCAGCAAATTCCTCCCACGCGATCTATGCTGCGGTGCTGAGTAAAGTGAGCGTCGAGCAAGTCGTTGCTCTTGTAGGCCGGCCGGACCAACTGCGGCGCGTCTTCGGTTTTGGTTGTAGGAGAACGTTTGGGCGGGACGATGACGCTGGTGGTGCGCGGCTCAGGGCAGCGAGAAAGAATGAATATGTGTCAGTGCCCCGGTGGAGACACTTTACGAAAGGTAGGCAACGTTGCTATATGACGTGCGCGCTGGAGTGCGGCGAGGGCGATGCTTTTTAGACGGCGTCTAATATTCGACTGAACCGGAATGACACAAGGGCTTAGCAGCGCTGCTAAGCCCTTGTTTTTATTGGTGGCGAATCAGGGACTCGAACCCCGGACCTGCGGATTATGATTCCGTCGCTCTAACCGACTGAGCTAATTCGCCGTGAAGAATTGAATTATGTCGGTCGGCCGCCTGGCTGTCAACAGCTTTTTCCATCTCCCGTGAAAAAAGTTGCCGGATGACCCACGACGCCCTCGCGGCAGGGCGGTTTGCCGGTCGCCGGAACACCCGTCCGGCAACCCGCATCCGCCCGCCCGGACAACCTCAATCCTGCGCGTAGATGTTCGAGTCCTTCGTCTCCTTGACGAACAGCAGGCCGATCACGAAGGTGGCCAGCGCGATCACGATCGGATACCAGAGGCCCGAATAGATGTCGCCCTTCGCCGCGACGATCGCGAACGCGGTCGCCGGCAGGAAGCCGCCGAACCAGCCGTTGCCGATGTGATAGGGCAGCGACATCGACGTGTAGCGGATCCGCGTCGGGAACATCTCGACCAGCATCGCGGCGATCGGGCCGTACACCATCGTCACGTAGATCACGAGGATCGTCAGGATCACGATCGTCATCGGCCAGTTGAGCTGCGCCGGGTCGGCCTTCGCCGGGTAGCCGGCTCCCTTCAGCGTCGATGCGAGCGTCTTGTCGAACGCCGCGCCCTGCGCCTTCGCGTCGGCCGCCTTGCCGTCGTAGGTCTGGATCACCGTGTCGCCGACCTTGATCTGGGCCAGCGTGCCGGCCGGTGCCGCGACGTTCTCGTAGTTCAGGCCGGCCTTCGAGAGTGCGCTCTTCGCGATGTCGCACGAGCTGGTGAACTTCGACGTGCCCACCGGGTTGAACTGGAACGAGCAGGTGGCCGGGTCGGCCAGGACCGTGATCGGCGCCTTCT
Source organism: Burkholderia sp. YHN3-13 (assembly GCF_055810675.1). Lineage (NCBI taxonomy): Bacteria > Pseudomonadati > Pseudomonadota > Betaproteobacteria > Burkholderiales > Burkholderiaceae > Burkholderia > Burkholderia sp. YHN3-13. The sequence continues at coordinate 12,790 of NZ_JBVVNQ010000016.1, forward strand.
GCGTCGCGAGCTCGAGCTGCGGGTTCGCGTAGTGCGTGAGCGCCTTGAACAGCGGGAAGTAGGTCAGCGCCGCGATCAGGCAGCCCGCGAGGATGATCGGCTTGCGGCCGATCTTGTCCGACAGCGAACCGAAGAACAGGAAGAACGGCGTGCCGATCAGCAGGGCGATCGCGATCAGGATGTTCGCGCTGGCCCCGTCGACCTTCAGCGTCTGCGTCAGGAAGAACAGCGCGTAGAACTGGCCCGTGTACCACACGACGGCCTGGCCGGCCGTCAGGCCGATCAGCGCGAGGATCACGATCTTCAGGTTCTTCCACTGGCCGAATGCTTCGGTCAGCGGCGCCTTCGACGTCTTGCCTTCCGCCTTGATGCGCAGGAACACCGGCGATTCGTTCAGCTGCATCCGGATCCACACCGACACGGCGAGCAGCAGGATCGACGCGACGAACGGCACGCGCCAGCCCCAGCTGCCGAACGCTTCCTCGCCGATGAACGTACGCACGCCGAGGATCACGAGCAGCGACAGGAACAGGCCGAGCGTGGCGGTCGTCTGGATCCACGCGGTGTAGAAGCCGCGACGGTTCGCCGGCGCATGTTCGGCGACGTAGGTCGCCGCGCCGCCGTACTCGCCGCCGAGCGCGAGGCCCTGCAACAGCCGCATCGCGATGAAGATCACGGGCGCGGCGATGCCGATCGACGCGTAGCCGGGCAGGAAGCCGACCACGAACGTCGAGACGCCCATGATCACGATCGTCACGAGGAACGTGTGCTTGCGGCCGACGAGGTCGCCGAGCCGGCCGAACACGATCGCGCCGAACGGCCGCACCGCGAAGCCGGCTGCAAAGCCGAGCAGCGTGAAGATGAACGCGGCGGTCGGATTGACGCCGGAGAAGAAGCTCTTGCTGATGTAGGCCGCGAGCGAGCCGGCCAGGTAAAAGTCGTACCACTCGAACACGGTGCCGAGCGACGACGCGAAGATCACCTTCTTCTCTTCGCCCGTCATCGGCGAGTGCGAAATTTGCCCGCCTAACGTTGCCATGAATCGTCTCCAAGTCCCTTGATATAGATATGCGGCCGCCTTGGGAGGGGCGGGCCTGACGACGATTATTGGCACGGAAACTTACGGCGGACTGACTCGCGCGCACAAAACGACTGCACGTTAACCCGTGCCGAATCGGCCGCTACACGCGTCGATTGTGGCGCGATCGTCCGGTAAATCGCCGGTTTCGACGCATTTGCGCCGGCCGCCGGCGGCGCGCGTCAGGGTTAATCCGGGGCCGTGCCGGTCAGCGGCAGGCTGACACGCACGAGCGTGCCGGCCAGGCGCGGCGCCTGCTGGTAGACGTGATCGTCGAGCGTCAGCGTGCCGCCGTGCTGGGTGGCGATCTCGCGCACGATCGCGAGCCCCAGGCCGCTGCCGTCGCCTTCGCGGCCGAGGATCCGGTAGAAGCGCTCGACGACGCGTTCGCGTTCGGCGGCCGGGATGCCGGGGCCCGTATCCTCGACTTCGAGATGCACGAGCCGCGCCGCCGGGTCGGCATGCACGCGTACGGTGATGCGGCCGCCTTCGGGCGTGTAGCGGATCGCGTTGTCGATCAGGTTTCCGAGCATCTCGCGCAGCATGACCGGATTGCCGTCGACGTCGAGCGGCGCGTCGTCCGGCGGCCCTTCGTAGCCGAGATCCATCCGCTTCGCGAGCGCGGCCTGCACCCAGTCGCGCACCGCGCGCCGCGCGAGCGCGGCGATCTCGACCGGCTCGAACGTGAGGCCGCTCGCGCGGTTCTCGGCGCGCGCGAGCGCCAGCAGCTGCGTGACGAGCCGCGCGGCCTGCTCGGAACTCGTCGCGATCTGTTCGAGCGAGCGCTGCACGTCGGGCGGGACCGGGTGGCGCAGCGCGAACTCGGCCTGCGTGCGCAGGCCCGCGAGCGGCGTCTTCATCTGGTGCGCGGCGTCGGCGATGAAGCGCTTTTGCAGCGCCATGTTCTGTTCGAGGCGCGCGAGCAGGTCGTTGAACGACGTGACGAGCGGTTCGATCTCGGGCGGCGCGCGCTGCGCCTCGACGGGCGACAGGTCGTCGGGCCGCCGCGCGCGGATGTGCGCCTGCAGCGCGTTGAGCGGCGCGAGCCCGCGCGACAGCCCGAACCACACGAGCAGGATCGCGAGCGGCAGGATCACGAACTGCGGCAGGATCACGCCCTTGATGATGTCGTTCGCGAGCGCGTTGCGCTTGTCGAGCGTCTCGCCGACCTGCACGAGCACGGGCTGCGCGCCGCTGGATTGCGGCAGGGCGACCGTCGTATAGGCGACGCGTACGTCGTTGCCGCGCAGCAGGTCGTCGCGAAACACGACGACGCCGGGCGGCGGGCGGTCCTCGTCGCGCGGCAGCGGCATGTCGGCTTCACCGGCGACCAGTTCGCCGCGCGTGCCGAGCACCTGGAAGTAAACGCTGTCGACGTTGTCCGCGCGCAGGAAGTCGCGCGTCTGCTCCGGCAGCGTCAGCTCGGCGACGCCGTTGACCGGATGAATCTGCCGGGCGAGCACGTACGCGTTGGTTTCGAGCGCACGGTCGAACGGGCCGTTCGCGATCGTCTTCGCGACGAGGTAGGTGACGGCGATGCTCATCGGCCACAGCAGCAGCAGCGGTGCGAGCATCCAGTCGAGGATCTCGCCGAACAGCGAGCGCGGGCGCGGCGCCTCGGGCGATTCGGTTTCGTCGGGCGGCGCGAACGGGTTCTCGTAGCGCGCGTCGCGCGCCTCGTCGGCGGCCGACGACGGCGCGCCGGTCGGATGGCGGGAATGGGCCGGCGTGGCCATCGCGGCGCCGCCCGCCGTCAGCGCAGCGGCGTGCCGGCCGTCGCGGGCTGGGGCGCTGCCGTATCGGCCGGCGCGGCGGGCGCGGCCTTCTCGAGGCAATAGCCGAGGCCGCGCACGGTCGAGATCCGCACGCCGCTCGGTTCGATCTTCTTGCGCAGCCGGTGCACGTAGACTTCGATCGCGTTGTTGCTGACTTCCTCGCCCCATTCGCACAGGTGATCGACGAGCTGCTCCTTCGACACGAGCCGGCCGATCCGCTGCAGCAGCACTTCGAGCAGGCCGAGTTCGCGCGCGGAGAGATCGAGCACGTGATCGTTCGCGTACGCGATGCGGCCGACCTGGTCGAACGCGAGCGAGCCGTGGCGCACGACGGTCGGGCCGCCGCCCGCGCCGCGCCGGGTCAGCGCGCGGACGCGCGCCTCGAGCTCGTTGAGCGCGAACGGCTTGGCCATGTAGTCGTCGGCGCCGAGGTCGAGCCCCTTCACGCGTTCGTCGACGCTGTCGGCGGCCGTCAGGATCAGCACGGGGAGGTTGGAGTTGCGCGCGCGCAGGCGCTTGAGCACTTCGAGCCCGGACATTTTCGGGAGCCCGAGATCGAGGATCAGCAGGTCGAAAGTCTGCATCGACAGCGCGGTGTCGGCATCGACGCCGCTCTTCACGTGATCGACCGCATAGCCCGATTGGCGGAGTGACCGGGTGAGGCCGTCCGCGAGTATGCTGTCATCTTCGGCGATGAGGATTCGCATGTTGCTGACCGATGGCCGGCGAGGCGTTCGCGCCGACGCGGCTGTCTCCGGAGTTATTCGTGTACAACGCCCCGCATTGCGGGCTTGCATAAACTACTGTTTTTTTATACAGTGTCTGCATTCGTGGGCGGCGCTTGAAAGCGGGCGCGCCTTTAACAGACGCTGCTCATCATAGCAAAGGACGATTCATGGAAGATAGCAAGAAGGGCTCCGGGATGACCGCCGAGAAGAGCAAGGCGCTGGCGGCCGCACTCGCGCAGATCGAGAAGCAGTTCGGCAAGGGGTCGATCATGCGGATGGGCGACGGCGAAGCGGCCGAGGACATCCAGGTCGTCTCCACGGGCTCGCTGGGTCTCGACATCGCGCTGGGCGTCGGCGGCCTGCCGCGCGGCCGGGTGGTCGAGATCTACGGTCCGGAATCGTCGGGTAAAACCACGCTCACGCTGCAGGTCATCGCCGAACTGCAGAAGCTGGGCGGCACCGCGGCGTTCATCGACGCCGAGCACGCGCTCGACGTCCAATACGCGTCGAAGCTCGGCGTGAACGTGCCGGAACTGCTGATCTCGCAGCCGGACACCGGCGAGCAGGCGCTCGAAATCACCGACGCGCTGGTGCGCTCGGGCTCGATCGACATGATCGTCATCGACTCGGTCGCGGCGCTCGTGCCGAAGGCCGAAATCGAAGGCGAGATGGGCGATTCGCTGCCGGGTCTGCAGGCCCGCCTGATGTCGCAGGCGCTGCGCAAGCTGACCGGCACGATCAAGCGCACGAACTGCCTCGTGATCTTCATCAACCAGATCCGGATGAAGATCGGCGTGATGTTCGGCAACCCGGAAACCACGACGGGCGGCAACGCGCTGAAGTTCTATGCGTCGGTGCGTCTCGACATCCGCCGGATCGGCTCGATCAAGAAGAACGACGAGGTGATCGGCAACGAAACCCGCGTGAAGGTCGTCAAGAACAAGGTGTCGCCGCCGTTCCGCGAAGCGATTTTCGACATCCTGTATGGCGAAGGCATTTCGCGCCAGGGCGAGATCATCGATCTCGGCGTGCAGGCGAAGATCGTCGACAAGGCGGGCGCCTGGTACAGCTACAACGGCGAGAAGATCGGCCAGGGCAAGGACAACGCGCGTGAATTCCTGCGTGAAAATCCGGAAATCGCACGCGAGATCGAGAACCGCATCCGTGAATCGCTCGGTGTCGCCAGCATGCCCGATGGCGTAGTCGGCAACGAAGCCGAGGCGGTGGACGAAGAAGAGTGATGGTTGCGCGCCGAGGTCAGGCTGGCGAGCCGGCGGAGAGCGACGCGCCCGAAGCGGCGGGTCGCTCCGGCCGGCGAGCCGGATCCTCGGGCGCCGATCGGCGGGCCGCGGGCAGCGATGCCGCGAACCGCACCGTGACGAGGGCATCCGGCGATGCCCTCGTTTCGTTTGAGATTGCCGCGCCCGACGATCCGTTCGACGACGACGAATCGTTCGACGCGCACGACCGGTCACGCCGTCGCGTGTCCGGTGTCCGCTTCCCGGGCGATCGCGCAGCCGATGCGTCGGCGCCGGCACGGGAAGACGTCTATACCCGTAGCAGCCAGCATCCGCGCCGCACGCGCCGTGCGTCCGGTGCGTCTTCCGGTACTTCATCCGGCGACACGCCCGGGACCGCCGAACGCAAGTCGTCGAAACCGCCACGTTCATTGAAGGGCCGTGCGCTCGGCTATTTGTCGAGGCGTGAATACAGTCGCGTGGAACTCGCGCGCAAGCTCGCGCCTTACGTCGGCGAAGAAGAATCCGTCGAGCCGGTGCTCGATGCGCTGGAAAAGGACGGCTGGTTGTCCGATGCGCGCTTCGCCGAGAGCCTCGTGCATCGCCGCGCATCGCGCGTCGGCGTCGCGCGCATCGTCAGCGAGCTGAAGCGTCACGCAGTCGGCGACACGCTCGTCGAGGAAGTGAACGCGCAGTTGCGCGAGACCGAATGGGCCCGTGCGCAGGCCGTCTGGCGCAAGAAATTCGGTGCACTGCCGCAAACGCCGGCCGAGCGTGCGAAGCAGGCCCGCTTTCTTGCCGCGCGCGGCTTCTCGAGCGCGACCATCGTGAAGTTGCTGAAGGTCGGCGACGATTTCCCGATCGACGACTGACCGGTCGGTCGCGCGCGTGGCGCGCGATTTTGCTGCAATGCAACCGCCTCCGGACAGGCGGGAATACCCGCCGTCGCGTCAAACTGTCTCAAATACCCAATATGCTAAAATCCATGGGTTTTCCTCTTCGGCCTCAACCTCCAGCATGCCGCTATCCGAGCCCGTGCCCCGTCAGTTGCGACATCGACGCGCAATCCGAGCGGAAGCTTACGAGCGCGGCGACGGCTTGTGGGACATCGAAGCCTGCCTGACCGACCACAAGCCGCGCGATGTCGCGCTTGCGTCGGGCATCCGGCCCCAAGGCCTGCCGATCCACGAACTCTGGCTGCGCGTGACTATCGATCGTGAACTCAATGTCGTCGACGCCGAAGCGTCTTCGGAATGGGTGCCGTATCCCGGTCACTGTCAATCCGCCCCGCCTGCCTACCGGGCCCTCATCGGGCTCAATCTCTTCCGCAATTTCCGCCGCAACGCGAACCGGCTGCTCGCCGGCGTCGCAGGCTGCTCCCATCTCACCGAACTGTGCGCCGTGCTGCCGACGGCGGCGATCCAGGCGTTCGCCGGTGACGTGTGGAACGTGCGCGAGGAGGGCGGCGAAGGGCCGGATCACGACGGCGCGCCCGCCGAACCGCCGTTCCAGCTCGGCCGCTGCCGTGCGCTGCGGTTCGACGGCGAGGTCGTGCGGCAGTACTACCCGCGCTGGTACGGCCCGATTCGGCCGGATATGCCCGGTGACGGCAGCACGAAGGAATGAACGGAAATCATTCGAAGAAGCGTCTTAAGCGACTTTTCATCCAACTCTCAGACTGAAGGGAATCACGCATGAAGATTCACGAGTACCAGGGTAAGGAAATCCTGCGGAAATTCGGAGTCGCGGTACCGCGCGGCAAGCCGGCGTTCTCGGTTGACGAAGCCGTCAAGGTGGCGGAAGAGCTCGGCGGCCCGGTATGGGTCGTGAAGGCTCAGATCCACGCGGGTGGCCGCGGCAAGGGCGGCGGCGTGAAGGTGGCGAAGTCGATCGAGCAGGTGCGCGAATACGCGAACCAGATCCTCGGCATGCAGCTCGTCACGCACCAGACCGGTCCGGAAGGCCAGAAGGTCAACCGCCTGATGATCGAGGAAGGCGCCGACATCAAGCAGGAACTGTATGTCAGCCTCGTCGTCGACCGCATCTCGCAAAAGATCGTGCTGATGGGTTCGAGCGAAGGCGGCATGGACATCGAGGAAGTTGCCGAGAAGCATCCGGAGCTGATCCACAAGGTCATCGTCGAGCCGTCGACGGGCCTGCTCGACGCCCAGGCCGACGACCTCGCCGCGAAGATCGGCGTGCCGGCTGCTTCGATCCCGCAAGCGCGCGCGATCCTGCAAGGCCTGTACAAGGCCTTCTGGGAAACCGACGCATCGCTGGCTGAAATCAACCCGCTGAACGTCTCCGGCGACGGCAAGGTCACCGCACTCGACGCGAAGTTCAACTTCGACTCGAACGCGCTGTTCCGCCACCCGGAAATCGTCGCTTACCGCGATCTGGACGAAGAAGATCCGGCTGAAATCGAAGCGTCGAAGTTCGACCTCGCGTACATCTCGCTCGACGGCAACATCGGCTGCCTCGTGAACGGCGCAGGCCTCGCGATGGCCACGATGGACACCATCAAGCTGTTCGGCGGCGAGCCGGCGAACTTCCTGGACGTCGGCGGTGGCGCGACGACCGAGAAGGTCACGGAAGCGTTCAAGCTGATGCTGAAGAACCCGGACCTGAAGGCGATCCTCGTGAACATCTTCGGCGGCATCATGCGCTGCGACGTGATCGCGGAAGGCGTGATCGCCGGTTCGAAGGCCGTGAACCTGAACGTGCCGCTCGTCGTGCGCATGAAGGGCACGAACGAAGACCTCGGCAAGAAGATGCTGGCCGATTCGGGCCTGCCGATCATCTCGGCCGACAGCATGGAAGAGGCTGCGCAGAAGGTCGTCGCGGCTGCCGCAGGCAAGTAAGCACGCGCTAATGAACACGTAGGGCGGCGCGGTTTGCACGCGACGCCCATCGAACAGAGGTCAAAATACATGTCGATTCTGATCAACAAGGACACGAAGGTCATCACGCAGGGCATTACCGGCAAAACCGGTCAGTTCCATACGCGCGCCTGCCGTGAATACGCAAACGGCCGCGAAGCATTCGTCGCGGGCGTGAACCCGAAGAAGGCCGGCGAAGACTTCGAAGGCATTCCGATCTACGCGAGCGTCAAGGAAGCGAAGGCGGAAACCGGCGCGACCGTGTCGGTCATCTACGTTCCGCCGGCAGGCGCGGCGGCCGCGATCTGGGAAGCGGTCGAAGCCGACCTCGATCTCGCGATCTGCATCACGGAAGGCATCCCCGTGCGCGACATGATCGAAGTGAAGGACCGCATGCGTCGCGAAGGCCGCAAGACGCTGCTGCTCGGGCCGAACTGCCCGGGCACGATCACGCCGGACGAACTGAAGATCGGCATCATGCCGGGCCACATCCACCGCAAGGGCCGCATCGGCGTCGTGTCGCGTTCGGGCACGCTGACGTATGAAGCGGTCGCGCAGCTGACGGCACTGGGCCTCGGCCAGTCGTCGGCGGTCGGTATCGGCGGCGACCCGATCAACGGTCTGAAGCACATCGACGTGATGAAGATGTTCAACGACGATCCGGACACGGATGCGGTCGTGATGATCGGCGAAATCGGCGGTCCGGACGAAGCCAATGCGGCGGAGTGGATCAAGGACAACATGAAGAAGCCGGTGGTCGGCTTCATCGCGGGCGTCACGGCGCCTCCGGGCAAGCGCATGGGCCACGCCGGCGCGCTGATCTCGGGCGGTGCGGATACGGCCGAAGCGAAGCTGGAAATCATGGAAGCGTGTGGCATCACCGTCACGCGCAACCCGTCGGAAATGGGCCGTCTGCTGAAGAAGGCGCTGTAATATTTCCCCGGGGTTCGTCCTGCAGAAAACGCCGGCTTTGCCGGCGTTTTTTGTTATGCTCGCGCAATGAATTCGTAAGCACCGGGCATGCGTCGCGCATGTGCCGGCGATGAACCGGGCCGCCTGCGACGCGGCCGCTGTCCTGTCCTCACCGCCATGCTCGAATTCCTGACATCGCTGCACTGGGGCGCCATTCTCCAGATCATCGTCATCGACATCCTCCTCGGCGGCGACAACGCGGTCGTGATCGCGCTCGCCTGCCGCAACTTGCCGGCCAACCAGCGGTTGCGCGGCGTCGTCTGGGGTACCGCCGGCGCGATCCTGCTGCGCGTCGCGCTGATCACCTTCGCGGTCGCGCTGCTCGACGTGCCGTTCCTGAAGCTCGGCGGCGGGCTGCTGCTGCTGTGGATCGGCATCAAGCTGATGGCGCCGGCCGCCGACGCGCACGACGACATCAAGCCGGCCAGCCGGCTGTGGGACGCCGTGAAGACGATCGTGATCGCCGATGCGGTGATGAGCCTCGACAACGTGATCGCGATCGCCGGCGCGGCCGAACAGGCCGATCCGTCGCACCGGATCGCGCTGGTGATCTTCGGGCTCGTCGTCAGCGTGCCGATCATCGTGTGGGGCAGCACGCTGGTGCTGAAGCTGCTCGACCGCTTCCCGATCGTCGTGGCGTTCGGCGCCGGACTGCTCGGCTGGATCGCGGGCGGGTTGATCGTCAACGACCCGGTTGGCGACCGCTGGGCGGTGCTGGATACACAGCCGGTGCTCTACGGCGCGAGCATCGCGGGCGCGCTGTTCGTCGTGGCGATCGGCTACGCACTCAGGAAGCGCCACGGCGCGCCGCACGCGCGCTGACTGGCCGTCCGGCCGACTGCCGGCTTCACGGCCCGCTGGCTACGATCGAAACGCCTGCCTTGATCGGCAGGCGTTTTTCGTTTCCGGAGCCTGCCATGTTCGAAGCCTTTTCCGTTTCCCTGTTCCGTCGCGTGGCCGCCGATCTGCGGCGCGCGAACCGGCCCGCGCCGCGCTGGCGGCCGGCCGGCTTCACGCTGATCGAATTGATGATCGTGCTGGCGATCGTCGGCGTCGTCGCGGCCTATGCGATTCCCGCGTATCAGGATTACCTCGCGCGTTCCCGGGTCGGCGAGGGGCTTGCGCTTGCGTCGTCCGCTCGGCTCGCGGTGGCCGACAACGCGGCGAGCGGCGCGAGCCTCGATGGCGGCTACGGCCCGCCGGCCGCGACCCGCAACGTCGAATCGGTGGCCATCGACGGCAACACCGGCCAGATCACCGTCGCGTTTACCCCCCGCGTCGCCGCGGCCGGCGCGAATACGCTGGTGCTCGTGCCGTCCGTACCCGACAAGACCGATGCGCCCACCGCGCGCGTGGCGCTTAAAAAGGGTGCGATGCAGGCCGGTGCGATTGCGTGGGAGTGCTTCGCCGCCGGCAAGGACGCGTCGTCGCTGCCGGCGCCGGGGGCCGGGCCGTTGCCGAGCGCCACCGCGACGCTACCCGCGAAATTCGCGCCCGCGGAGTGCCGCGCATAGCGCCGGAGGCGGCGGTCGGCGGCGCGTACGGCGCGCGGGCCGCCGCTTCGGCCGGCCGGGGGCGTCGTTTCGCGCCCGGCTGCGGCGCGACGGCCCCGCACAGAGGGGGGAAAGTTTTGTATAGTGCGCCGGTTGCTGACATCCGGTTCGCTCATGCCTTCTACTTTTTCCCGTTCGTTGTCGCTCGTTGCGCTGGCTGTCGCCCTGATCGTGCCGTACGCGATCACGAATCACACGTATCCGATCCCGACCTTCTATTCCGAGTTTTCCGCGCTGGTGCTGTATCTACTGGTGGGGCTGTCCGTCGTGCTGCTCACGCGCACCGACCGGCCGGCCGAGCCGTTTGCCGCGCCGGCCGCGTTCGTCGTGCCGCTCGGGTTTGCCGCCGTGCTGATCGCGCAGACCGCGCTGATCCCGCTCAAGGTGCCGTCGATGAACTGGCTGGCGGTCGGCTACCTCGCGGCCGCGCTGGTCGCGATGCAGGCCGGGTATGCGCTCGCGCGCGACGGGCTGGCCGAAGCGGTGTCGCGGATGATGGCCGGCGCGTTGATCGTCGGCGGCGTGTTCGCGGTCGGCACCCAGATCGTGCAGCTGTTTCACCTCGAATCGTCCGTTTCGCCGTTCGTCGTGATGTACAACATCGCGGTCGACCGCCGTCCGTACGGCAACATGGCGCAGGCGAACCACCTGGCCAGCTACATCGCGTTCGCGCTCGCGGGTGCGCTGTACCTCGTGCAGACGCGCCGGCTCGCGGTGTGGGCATGGCTCGCGCTGTCGCTGGTGCTGTCGGTCGGCCTCGCGCTGACGGTGTCGCGCGGGCCGTGGCTGCAGGTCGCGGTGATGGTCGTCGCGGGCTTCTGGATGGCGTGGCTCGAATCGCGCCGCGCGCCGGGCAATGCGCGAGCGTGGCTGATCCCGGTCGTGCTCGCGGTCGCGTTCATCGCGGTGAACGTCGCGGTGCGCTGGGCGAACGTGCACTATCACCTGAATCTCGCGGAATCGGCGGCCGACCGCATGCGCGACGCGGGGCAGATCGCGCCGCGCCTCGCGCTGTGGAAGTACGGGCTTGCGATGTTCCGCGAGCATCCGTTGCTCGGCGTCGGCTGGGGCGAATTCCCGTCGCATCAGTTCGCGCTCGTGCGCACGCTCGGCGGCGTCGAGATCGCGAACAACTCGCACGACATCTTCATCGACCTGCTCGCGAAGTCCGGCCTCGTTGGCCTCGGCATCCTCGTCGTCACGCTCGTGGCGTGGTTCGTGCGGGCGGTGCGCGCGCCGCAGTCGAGCATGCGCGTATTTGGCTTCGCGCTGATCGGCATCCTGTTGATGCACGCGCTGGTCGAGTATCCGCAGCAGTACATGTTCTTCCTGCTGCCGGCGATGTTCGTGATCGGGCTGCTCGACGTGAAGCCGTTGCGTATCCTGCCGGGCCGCGCCGCGTTCGGGCTGTTCGCGGTGCTGTCGTTCGGCGGCGTGCTGGCGGCGGTACCCGTGCTGCGCGACTACCAGCGCGCGGAAGTGCTCTATTACGGCAGCGATCCGGCCGCGCAGTACCGCGAGGCGCCGTCGCGGCTGTTCGGCGCGTGGGGCGAGTACGGTGCGGCCACGCTATTGCCGATTTCGGCGGATGACCTGCCGGCCAAGCTCGCGGCGCACGAGCGCGCGATCGCGCTGCTGCCCGGCGAGACGGTGCTGCGTCGCTTCGCGGCGCTGCAGGCGCTGGCGGGCCGCGAAGCCGACGCGCTCGATACCGTCGCACGCCTGCACGTGTTCGCGAAGGAACTGAAGGACTGGCCGCAGCAACTGGCGCTGTTGTACAAGCTTTGCGACCAGCAGCCGGCGCTGAAGACGTTCAAGGCGGCCGTCGTCGCGAAGTACGGGGAAGTGCCGGCCGATGCGGCCGACGATTCGGACGACGACGATTCGGATTGAGGTGCGCGGCGCACGCCGGCGCGTGCCGCAGTGTGATGCGGCGGCGGCGGGCATCGGGCGGGGCGGCCCGGGGAAACGGGACGAACGGGGCGAAGCCCGCCGCATGTCGATTACGTCGCGAATCGTGTGGATTCCGGCTGCATGCGCGCCGATTCGCGTCAACCATTGTCAAATTGCCGCCGTTGACCGGGCGGCGCGTGCACAATGCGCGGAAGCGCTCGCGTGCCCGCGGCCGTCGGGGTTGGCCGGCGGGAAGACAGGCAGCATCCCGGTCATCCGGGAGCGCCGCCGGACAGGATCGCGGCCGAGCATCGTCGGCCGCGCGGCCGTAACGGGGCGCCGGTCCGCTGGCCGCGGCGCAGTGTGACGCACGTGATGCGGCCCGGGGCACGCTTGCGCGGGATGGCGCGTTCGTCCGGAACGGAACAATACCCAGAACGATATTCGACCATGGCTATTCGCTCGACCTACCTGATCCTGCCCGCCGTCGCGATGCTGTTTTCCGGCTGCGCGATGCTGTCGTCGTCGCAGGAGAGCAAGCTGACCTGTCACATCCCGCGCGCCGTCTATCCGGATACCGCGAAGCCGCTCACCCGCCCGGCGACCGTGCTCGTGCGCGCGCTGATGACGACGTCCGGCGAAGCGCAGAACGTCACCGTGACGACGAGCAGCCGCAACGCGGCGGCCGATCGCGCGGCCGTCGACGCGATGACACACGCGACCTGCGTGCAGACGGGCGCGACCGCGAATCCGTTCCTGCTGACCCAACCGTTCGTGTTCGAGCCGTCACGCGGCCAGTGAAGCGCGGGCAGTGCACGTCGTGCGTCGGCGGCTGCACCGGTTATGCGTGGCTATCGAAAGTCGATATACGCGGTAGGGGTGCCGAGCGCTCGCGGTTCGTGTGCGCAGCATCTCGGGCGAGCCGTAGCGGGCCGGCTCGCCGTATCGGCGCAGACTGGCCGGCAACGCCCCCAGCACGCGCTCAGAAGGTCCGCTTCTTCAGCGTGAATCCGTGCAGCCAGTACAGCGAGTTGGTCTGTGCGTCGAAGTAGCCGCCCCGTGCGGACTTGTCGGTCGTTTTATTCCAAGTCTTGCCGGCGTCGGTGCTGCTGAACGTCAGGTCGATTGGTACGCCGCCGCCGGTACCGCCGCTTCCGGAGTTCGGATCGGTTGCGTGGACGAGCAGGAGGCCGTTGCGACCGATGCTCATACTGGCGAGCGTGAGCTTCTCGTCGAACGTGCGCAGTTGCTGCACGACCTTGGGATGGTCGGTCGTCCACGTGGAAATGGCGCCCGTCCGGTGGCCATTGTCGTGCCCCTTGCCGTTTTGCGGCTCGTCGAGATGCGACAGCGCGTACACTGAATGACGTGATCCCTTCGGCGTGGTGCCGGGCGCTGTGATGACCTGGCCTGGCATCACGGTATCCGTCACGAATGCGTGCTGCCCCCAGTCGAGCCGGTCGACCGAGCTGTGAGCCGGTGCTTCGGCAGTCTGTGCGACAGGGTAGGCGATCCGCAGAGCACCGTCCGGGCCGAGGCTGATTGCATTGAAATTCTGACGCGTTCCGCTGCCGACGTGCGCGTCGGCCGGCGGATCGATCGCTTGCCACGTGTTTCCGCCGTCCGAAGCCCGCCATATGCGGGGCCCCAGCCGGCCGCGGAGCCGACGCCCGAATCGCGACGGGGGCCCCGCGGTAACCGCATCGGGACGGTCAGAACTGCCGCTTCTTGAGCGTATAGGCGACCAGCGAATACAGCGTGTTCGTTTGGGCGTTGAAATATCCTCCCTGAGTCGGTTTCTCCGTGCTCGAGCTCCAGGTCTTTCCCGCGTCGCTGCTGACGAACGTGAGATCGAGCGGTGTGCCGTTGCGGCTGGAGTCGGTTGCGTAGACGAGCAGCAATCCGTCCCGGCCGACGCTCAGGCTATCGAGCGTCAGCTTGTCGTCAAACGTATGCAACTGCTGAACCTGCTCGGGTGCACTGTTCGTCCAGGTGGAAATGGCACCGACGCGTTGTCCTTTGTCGGCGGGATTGCCGGAATTGAGCGGTTCACCGAGGCGCGACAGGGCGTAGAGCGCATAGCGATTCGACGCGACCGGTGACGAGGACAGGTTGACGATCACCTGTTCAGGCAAAACGGCATCCAGGGCGAACGCGGATTGCTCCCAACCGAGCCGATAGACGACGCTTCCGGCGAAAGCGTGCGCGGATTTCTCGACGTGGTATGCCACGCGCAAGGTACCGTCCGGGCCGAGGTCGATGCCGTCAAATGTGCGGCGAGGTTTGCCGGCCTCCGCGGCGCCCGGCGGCAGTTCGACTTCCCGCCACGATTGACCGCCGTCGGACGTGCGCCACACGTGCGGGCCCCAGCCGATCGCATAGCCGCGCTGCGGATCGAGAAACAACAGGCGACCGATGTTCCGGTCTTCTGGCCACGCGAGCTGCACCCAGTCGCGTCCGCCGTTGGATGACTTCCAGAGCTTGGTCACTTGCGGCGTCAGGCCGTCGGCAGGCTGAGGGGACTTGTAGTCCATCCAGCCGGTGCTGATGAATTCGACCGTCCAATCCTTCGCGTGCCACCAGGCGGCGTTCTGGCCTGCCTGGTTGAAATGGCGCGTCATGTCACCGTTTACCGGGCCCCGCCAGAATTCGACCGACGTCCGGTTCAGCGTTTCACGGCTGTCGTTCATCCAGGCTTCGGTCGGCTCGGCCTTTTCCTTGTCCTTCCATTCGGCGTATGGCTTGAAGGTGATTTCAGGATCGCTGATCTTCAGCGTGATCGCCTCGTTTCCCGATATCGCGAAGTCGCCCCCGCCATAGGGCTTGCTGTTCTTCATGAAAGTGTTGGAAACGACCTGCCAGTCATTCGACATATATGAGTACCCGACAATCAATACAATGAGCGCGACTGCCGCACCCAGCGACAGCTTCAGGAGTTTTCTCGTCATTTCATTTCGGCATCAGTTTTTCGATTGCCTGTGCAACAGGGTCGATGACATGTTCGTTGACCGCATCACCTGCTTTTTTCGCGTATTCCACGGTATTGTCGACGTATTGTTTGCCCACGCCGACACCACTGTCGAATGCTTGGTAGAGCGTTCTGACATCCCCCCATTCCTGAGTGTTGGGTTGCTTCAGGATATAGAACATATCGACAGGCCCGAGCCCGGCCAGACCACCGTCGAGATAGGCGAGAGGATGGGTCTTGAACGCGTATGTCTTGAACGTTTCGTCGTCCAGTTCGAGCGTGTACTGCGGCACGTTCATCACGCAGGCGCCGCTGTTCGGCTTCTTGCCCCTGATGGAAATGGTGTCGCCACGCATGTTCTGCTGCAAACCCTGTTCCAGATAGTGCTGCAGGAACCAGCGTGCGCTTGCCAGCCATGCCTTGCCTTTGTCGCTCAACTCTGGAAGCAGGTATTTACCGTAATTCGAGCAGTAGTAGTAACCATAGCTGACATAGTATCCCGGCGGCTTATGTCCGCACCCGATATGACGCATCATGAAATTACCGTGGCGTGACCAGTCGGAATCAGTGCTTGCGGCTTCTATCAGATTCTCCCGCCGATGCAGCAACTCACGGGCAACTTTCGTGTCTTTCCACGGATCCCATGACGTGGCGAATTTCTTGACGGTCGCCCAGATACTCGATTTGCTGACCTTTTCGACCGTTTCCCAGTACTCGCCATGCAGTGGCCGGTAGTAGTATGGACAGGTTCCGATAATGGAATCGGCCGCCGGCGTTACGTGCTTGTCGCAGATGTTGATCTGCACCTTCGGCCGATCCTGATATCCCGTCGGGGTTAGCATCCCCGCACCGGTGCCGAGCACCTTCTCCTGTTGTCCGTCAGCCATTCGATTTCCCTAGAAACTTGACGACGACGTCATGCGGCACGTGGCTCTGCGTGAGCCCGGTTTCGCCTGCCGCGTTGGTGACGCCTTCCGAGAGCAGCTTGCCGTTCGAGAACATCTGGTACCGCGTGTTCGCGACCGGAATGTCGGTGCCGGCCCAGTGCGCGATGAAGGCCTGGTCGTAGTTGCCGGACGAGTTCGGCAGCGTCGGCATCGTTTGCGACAGGTGCGTGGAGCCGCTGAACGCATGCTGCGCGCCCTTGATGTCGATCGTGCCGGGCGCGTGCACCTCGATGTTGCCGTCCGCGATGCGGATGTAGGCGCCGCCGGACGTCAGTAGGATCTCCTTTGCCGCGGCGCCTTCGATCGATTGCGTGACGGCGATCAACTTCAGCGCCTTCTGCGCGGTCAGCTCGATGTTGTCTGCCTGCGCCTGCACTTCGACCTTGCCCTTGCCGGCGAACAGCTTGATCCCCGCGTTCTGCGCGAACAGACTGATACGGTCGAGGACACTCGCGATCAGCGATTTCCCGGCGGCGACGTGCGTGCTTTGCCCGCTGACGAGGTTGATGTGCTGGTCCGCGGCAAGTTGCGCGGACTGCTGCGTGGACATCCCGATGCCGGCTGGGCTGCCGAACAGCATCACGGGCTCCTTGAACGCATTGGCGCTGCCGGTCCCGCCGCCGGCGGTTCGGCCGCCCGACGTGCCGCCGCTCACGCTGTTCTGCGTCGCGTCGGTGAACTGCTTGAGCGCCGAGTGGCCGGGGTCGAGCGACTCGCCCTGATGCTGCGCGCTGACTTCCGACATGGCCTCCATCAGGCCTTCCGCCCTGACGAGCTGCTGCTGCGTCTCCTGGACGTCGAGTGGCTGGCTCGTCGGCGGTTTCGGATACGTCGTGACGTACAGGCCGCGGTTCGCACGAACCGCACCAAATGCGTCCGAGCGCAGGTCGAAGCCGCTGCCGAGATAACTGCCGCGGTTGTTGCCCGTGTGGTCGATCAGGTAGCCGAGATGCAGATGCGCGTTGGTCTGGCTGCTGTACAGGTGCGCGCGGTTCTGCGAGGTCGCATCGTCGAGCACCAGCTGGTTGTAGCCGGCACCCGCGTATTCCTTCGACCGGTATCCGGACAAGATGCCGTTGCTGTGCCACTGCGGGCTCGTCGCGCCGTTGTACAGCTTGCCGACGACGATCGGGCGATCGCAGTCGCCGCCGAGGAAATCGACCAGCACTTCCTCGCCGGCGCGGTGCGGGTGGACGGCGCCGTAACCGTTGCCCGAGTCCGCCGTCGCGGCGCGCAGCCAGCACGACGCTCGCTCGTCGCCGTCGTTTAGGCGGTCCCAGTGGAAGCGGACCTTGACCCGGTTGAGCTCGTCGGTGTGGACTTCCTCGCCTTGCGGCGCGACGACGATCGCCGATTGCAGCTGCATCGGCGGTTTCGCATGCTCGAGCGGGCTGCGGAACGGGATGGTCGTGCGCTGTACTTCGACGCTGACCTGGAAAAAGCCCTCGCTGCCGTCGGAATGGCGAACGCGCGATGCGTCGCCGGCGCGTGCCTGCGTGATGCCGTCGACTTCGGCCCGCAAGCTATGCGGGAATGTGGCATGGGCGCTTCCGTCCGCGACAGGCAGGTTGTTGACGATGACCCACGCCGTCTCGATTACGGCGAATTCGCGTTGGCCGGCGTCGTCCTTGTCGTGTTCGGGGTGTTCGGTGAACTCGAACGTACGTCCCGCGTCCATGCGCCGCACGCCGCCGACACCGTGAAAGCGCTTGGCGTGCGATTCCTGCTCTTCCATCCAGATCTTCGACAGATGGTCGCCGCGTGACTGCTCGGGATACGTGTAGGCACCCGTATATTCGTAGACTTCGAGCTGCGGCGGCAAATCTCCCTGGTTGGCGATCGTCGGCGTATGGGTGGCTTTCGGATTCGACGCGGTGGGCGGCTGCTTGTAGTCGAACGTGCGCGTGGTGCGCGCGACGCTTCGCAGCGTGCGCGTACCGGTGAACTGGACGAGCGTGTCGGCTTCGTCGCCCATGCCCGCGTGATGAAAGCGCACGGTTCGCGGCGACAGCGCGGGCAACGCGTCGATGCGATCGACGATGACGAGCCGGTGCGACTTGCCGTCCTTGTCCTGTTCCCAGAAACCGTACAGGCCTTCCGATTCCATCAGGCGATGCACGAAATTCCAGTCGTCCTCGTGTTGCATGCAGAACGAGCGAGACGGCAGCGGCTGGTAGAGTTTGAACGTGAAGCGGCCTTTGGCCTGCGGGTGCTGGTTCAGCACGTCGGCGATGATGTCGTCCGCCGAGCGGTTCTGCCAGATGCGCTGGTCGCGGCGGAACTTCAGGAAGTGGAGGAACGACGCAAAGGCGATCTGATAGTGCGTGACGCCGCTGTCCGAGCCGAGTCGGCGCGCCGCATGCACGTAGCCGTTGTGCGGCGCGTACGACCGATCGGTCTGCTGGATCCACAGCGTCACCGGCTGCGCGATCAGTTTCTTGAGTTCGAGGTTATCGGATACCGACACGGTATCGACGGTGAACTCGAAATGGCGTCCGAGCCGTGATCGCCCCGTGACGCGATGCGGCAGCAGGACGTCGGGGCCGAGCGGAGTATCCAATTTGACCAGGCGCTCATGCTGGACCGGTCCGGCCAACAAGGCGCTTCTTAACGCTTGCGAATTCATCACCAGTGCTCGCTTTTGTTGTGCTGGTTCGCACGCTCTCTCGTGCGGAATCCGGTAATTGTATGAGATAAACGGTTTTATCTCGCAATAACGGGCAGGCGGCGCCCGGGCGCTCACTCCGCCGCGTCTCCCGCCTTCCAGTCCCCCGACTTCCCGCCGCGCTTCTCGCGCACGCTCACCTCCGTGATCACCATCCCGCGATCCACCGCCTTGCACATGTCGTAGACGGTCAGCAGCCCGACCTGCACGGCGGTCAGCGCTTCCATCTCGACCCCGGTGCGGCCGAACGTCTCGACCTGCACGACGCAGTGGACGCCCGGCAGCGCGTCGTCGAGTTCGAAGTCGACGGCCACGCGCGTCAGCGCGAGCGGGTGGCACAGCGGGATGAGGTCGGCCGTGCGCTTGGCGCCCTGGATCGCCGCGATGCGTGCGACGCCGAGTACGTCGCCTTTCTTGGCCTTGCCGTCGCGGATCAGCGCGAACGTGGCCGGCAGCATCCGGATCGTGCCGCGCGCGATCGCGATGCGCCGGGTTTCCTGCTTGTCGCCGACATCGACCATGTGCGCATGGCCGGCGGCGTCGAAATGGGTGAGTCCTGACATGTCATGCTCCGTCTCAACGGGCGCTTATCATAGCAGCGGCGTTCGCGTCCTCGGGGGCGCAGATGGCGCATGCGCGGCACGGGACAGTGGCCGCCGCGCCGGTACAATGACCCGAATATTCAGACCAGACGCCGCGATGCGCGCCGGGCGCGCGGGACGGCGTCGTTTTCATCCTGCCATGCGTGTCAAACAGTTGCTTGCCGTGTCGCTGTCGGCCGCGATCGCGCTGCCGCCGGGCGGCCATGCGCAGAGCACGCCCGCGCCCCCGCTCGAGCCGGCGACGGGCGGCTCCCCGGCGATTTCCACCGTGCCGTCCGGCATCGCGACCGGCGTGTTCGGCACGTACGGCGGCGCGGAGAGCCGGTTCTCGGGCGCCGGCGGCGCGTCGGCGCCGGCCGCGAGCCTGCGCGCGCCGCTTCGTGCGCTGGAGCTGCCCGACCTCGGCGACGGTTCCGGCGGTTCGCTGACGCCGCAGGCCGAGCGCCGGCTCGGCGAGCGCGTGATGCGCGAAGTGCGGCGCGATCCCGACTATCTCGACGACTGGCTCGTGCGCGACTACCTGAACGCGATGGCGGCACGGCTCGCGGCGGCCGCCGCCGCGCGCTTCATAGGCGGCTACACGCCGGATTTCGACCTGTTCCCGGTGCGCGATCCGCAGATCAACGCGTTCTCGATGCCGGGCGGCTTCATCGGAATCAACAGCGGGCTCGTGGTCACGACGCAGACCGAGTCGGAGCTCGCGTCGGTGGTCGGCCACGAGATGGGTCACGTACTGCAGCGGCACATCGCGCGGATGATCGGCGCGAGCGAGAAGAGCGGCTACACGGCGCTCGCGACGATGCTGCTCGGCGTGCTGGCCGGCGTGCTCGCGCGCAGCGGCGATCTCGGCAGCGCGATCGCGATGGGCGGGCAGGCGTACGCGGTCGACAACCAGCTGCGCTTCTCGCGTTCGGCCGAGCGCGAGGCCGATCGCGTCGGTTTCCAGCTGCTCGCGGGCGCGGGTTATGACCCGTACGGGATGCCGGGCTTCTTCGAACGGCTCGACCGCGCGTCGACGGGCGACGCGGGCGTGCCGGCCTACGCGCGTACGCACCCGCTGACCGGCGAGCGGATCGCGGACATGGAGGATCGCGCGCGCCGCGCGCCGTACCGGCAACCGCGCCAGTCGGCCGAATACGGGTTCGTGCGCGCGCGGCTGCGCATCCTGCAGAACCGCGCGCCGACCGACATCTCGGCCGAGGCCCGCCGGATGCAGCTCGAGATCGACGACCGGACGGCGCCGAACGTCGCGGCGAACTGGTACGGCATCGCGCTCGCGGACCTGTTGCTCGGCGAATACGACGCGGCCGGCAACGCACTCGCGTCGGCGCGCGCGGCGTTCGATGCACGCGAGCGGCGCGAGAACGATCCGGACACGAGTTCGCCGAGCCTCGACGTGCTGGCCGCCGAGATCGCGCGCCGCGCGGGCCGGACCGACGACGCGGTGCGGCTCGCGGCGCTCGCGCAGCGGCGCTGGCCGGCGTCGCACGCGGCGATCGTCGCGCATCTGCAGGCGCTGATCGCCGCGCGCCGCTTTGCCGACGCGCAGACGCTCGCGCGGGCGCAGGCGAAGGCCGATCCCGAGCAGCCCGACTGGTGGGACTATCTCGCGAAGGCGAGCGACGGGAAGGGGGACGTGCTCGCGCGGCGCCGCGCGCTCGCGGAGAAACTGGCGCTCGACGGCGCGTGGCCGTCGGCGATCCGGCAGTTGAAGGAAGCCCGCGACGCGAAGGACGTGTCGTTCTACGAGCAGTCGATCATCGGCGCGCGGTTGCTGGAGTTCGAGGCGCGCTACAAGGAAGAGCGCGAGGACGAGAAGAACGGCCGCGGATAGCGGCCGTCGCGCGGCTTGTGCGGCTTGCGTGGGCGAGACGGCGGTGCGTCAGTTGCCGCTGCCGGCCGCCTGTCCTGCGTCATGGGCGGGGCTCGCGACATAGCCGAACCGGGCGGGCACGTCCGCGCAGGCGATGCTGCCGAGCGGCAGCGTGCGGCCGTCGCGCCAGCGCAGCACGGGCGGCTCCGCATCGAAATCCGCGTGATCGGCGAACAGCCCGAGGTCGTGATCGTGCAGCGCCGCGATGCGCCGCGTGCCGCCGTCGCGAAACAGCACGCCGCCCGCATCGTCGAGCCACGCTTCGTCCGGCTCGAACGGCGCACCCGTCTGGTCGGCGAGCACGAGTTGTCCGTCGCGCTCGGCGAGCCGGACGACCCACGGCGTATAGGCGAGCTCGACGTAGACGCGCTGCGGGCCGTTCTGGAAGAACCACCGGCCCTGCGCGTCGCATTCGTAGTTGCGGCCGATGAATGCGTTCAGCGCCGCATGCCGGATCGGCGAGCCGAGCTCGCCGGCCGCCTGGGCCGCGTCGTCGCGCAGCCGCCATTCGCCGCGCCGGTCGAGCAGCAGCCAGCCGGTACAGTGCGGCACGTTGGGCCATTTGGCGAGCGCCTGCCGGACGATGTCATCCATGGTCGACGAATTTCGCGCAATAGCCGAACACCCGCGCCGACAGCCAGTCGAGGCGGCCGGGGAACGGCCCGGTCATGAAGCCCGCGTGCCCGCCGTCCGCCGGCTGGTCGAGCTCGACGGCCGGCGACACGTCGGCCGGGCCGGGCAGCGCCGATTCCGGCAGGAACGGGTCGTTGCGGGCGTTGAGGATCAGCGTCGGCACGTCGATCGCGGGGAGCAGCGGCCGTGTGGTCGCCTTCGTCCAGTAATCGTCGGCGTCCGCGAAGCCGTGCAGCGGCGCGGTCACGACCTCGTCGAAGTCGCGCATCGTCACGGCCTGCAGCATCGCTTCGCGGTCGAACAGCCCCGGGTACTGGTCGAGCTTTGCCAGCGCCTTGCGCTTGAGCGTCTTCAGGAAGCTGCGCGTGTAGACCATCGCGAACCCCTGCGACAGCGCGCGGCCGCCGGCGTGCACGTCGATCGGCGTCGAGATCGCGGCGGCGGCGCGCAGGATCGACGTGTCGCTGCGATGCTCGCCGAGCCAGCGCAGCAGCACGTTGCCGCCGAGCGACACGCCGGCGGCGACCAGCGGCCCGCGATGCTGCGCGGCGAGCCGGCGCAGGATCCAGTCGACTTCGGCGCTGTCCGCGAGATGGTAGAAGCGCGGCTGGCGGTTGAGCTCGCCGCTGCAGCTGCGGAAGTGCGGCACGACGGCGTGCCAGCCCTTCGCGCGCGCGGCGGCCATCATCGCGAGCGCGTAGTGCGAGCCGGAACTGCCTTCGAGGCCGTGGAACAGTACGAACAGCGGCGCGTCGGGCGCGGGCGCCGCGCTGTCGAGATGGGCGACCCAGTCGAGATCGATGAAGTCGTGGTCGGGGGTTTCCCATCGCTCTCGTCGGTAGGCGACGACCGGACGCCGCGCGAACAGCGCGGGCACGATGGTTTGCGCATGGCTGTTCGGCAGCCAGCGCGGTGCGCGATAGCGCAGTGTGTCGTTGTCCGGAGCCGGAGCCCCGGTCAGCGGCGAGGTGGGCGGAGAAGCCGTACTCATGATCGCCCCGCGTATGCGTTGCTTCGTCTTTTCGTCAGTGCAGCGGACCCTGACCGTGACGGATCTTGGCGGCGAACTGCCCGGCCGCCTGTTCGGGAATCGGGCTCGCGTGGATGTGCGCGATGCGCCATTCGCCGCGTTCGTGAATCATCACGTACGTCGCGAAAACCATGTCGGGTTCGGCCGTCAGGTCGGCCTGCTGATGCGCTTCGGCGATCGTATAGACGACCGTGCCGAGGCTGTCGTACACGCGGATGTCGAGCGGCTCGATCGTCACGGGGCGCGTGGCGAGCCGGTTCGCGAGCCCGCTGCGGATCTGGTCGAGGCCGTGCAGATGCTCGCCGTCCGCCCATACGCAGCTGGCGAAATCCTCGTCGATCCACAACGCCAGCAGCGCGTCGAGATTGGCATCGGCGACGGCCTGGTAGTAGGCGTTGAGCGTATCGGCAGCGGCTTCGAAAAGGCGGGCAAAACGTGGCATCGGGGTTATCTCTCGCGCGCGTCGCGCGCCGTATTCAGCACGGCGGCCCGGATGGAGCCGCCGTACACCGGTGAATCGGATTGCCCGGCGCGCCGTGCGACGCTGCCGGTCAGGGTCAGCGCTGCCCGACGAGCATGCCGCGCAAATCGCCGAATACCTGCTCGGGACCGAGTTCGCGCAGGCACTTCAGGTGGCCGAGCGGGCACTCGCGTTCGAAGCAGGGACTGCATTCGAGATGCAGCCATTGTACCTTCGCCAGGTCCGACAGCGGAGGGGTGTGGCGCGGATCGGTCGATCCGTACAGCGCGACGAGCGGCCGGCGCAGCGCGGCCGCGACGTGCATCAGCCCCGAATCGTTGGTGACGACCGCGTTCGCGCGCGCGATCAGCGCGCACGCCTCGGACAGCGACGTCTGCCCGCACAGGTTGCGCACGTTCGGCGCGTGGTCGGCGATCGCCTGCGCGGCGGCCGCGTCCTTCTGCGAGCCGAGCGCGACGATCTGCGTATACGGGAACGACTGGTGGACGATCGTCGCGAGCGTCGCGAAGTGCTCGGGCGGCCAGCGCTTGGCCGGGCCGTATTCGGCGCCCGGGCAGAACACGACGAGCGGCTTGCGCGTATCGAGATTGAAACGCGCGGACACGCGCGCCGTCTCGTTCAGGTCCGCGTCGAGGCGCGGCGCGGGCAGCGTCTTCATCGACTCGGGCAGCTTCGCGCCCGGCGCGTACGCGAGCGCCGCGTAGTGGGTCGTCATCGGCGGGCGTTCGCCCGACTTGGCCGGATTCGCGTGCCGCACGTTCAGCAGCCCGTAGCGGTGCTCGCCCGTGTAGCCGATCCGCAGCGGAATGTTCGCGAGCCACGGGATCACCGCGGATTTCAGCGAATTCGGCAGCACGTACGCCGCGTCGTAGCCGACGTCGCGCAGGTCGCTCGCGAGCTGCCAGCGGCGCAGCAGCTGCAGCTTGCCGTGGGCGAGATCGGTCGCGTAGACATCGTGGATCTCGGGCATCCGCTCGAGCACGGGCGCGACCCATGAGGGTGCGACCGCATCGATCGCGATGCGGGGATGTAGTTTCTTCAGCAGCGCAAAAAGCGGCTGCGCCATCAATGCGTCACCGATCCAGTTCGGTGCGATAACCAGCGCTCGACGCATCAGGTGGACTTCCGATGTCGTAATGAAGCACGGCGCGCGTCGCGCCGCGTTCGGGTTGCCAGAATGGGGAAGGGCGGCGCGCCGGCTGTCCGGCTGCGCCGCCTTGCGGTCGGCGGGCCCGCGGGCCCAGCCGGCCGGGCTCAGTGGCCCTTGACGACTTCGCCGTCGCGCAGCTTGTAGCGCGTGCCGCAGTACGGGCAGCGCGCCTCGCCGTGCGACACGTCGATGAAGACGCGCGGGTGCGCGCTCCAGCGTGCCATCGCCGGGTTCGGGCAGTAGGCGGGAAGATCCTTGGCCGTCAGCTCGACCAGCGGCATTTCCTTGATTTCACTCATGAGACTTTCTCTTATCACTCTTGTGTGGGGCGGTCGGTGGCGCGGCGCGCTCAGACCTTCGTCAGCCAGTGCGCGTACTTCGCGTTCTTGCCCGACACGATATCGAAAAACGCCGACTGGAGCTTTTCCGTGACGGGGCCGCGCGCGCCGCTGCCGATCGTGCGGTTGTCGAGTTCGCGGATCGGCGTGACTTCGGCGGCCGTGCCGGTGAAGAACGCTTCGTCGGCCGTGTAGACCTCGTCGCGCGTGATGCGCTTCTCGATGACCTCGATGCCGGCGTCCCGCGCGAGCGTGATGATCGTGTCGCGCGTGATGCCGTCGAGGCACGATGCCAGGTCGGGCGTGTACAGCTTGCCGTTGTTCACGAGGAAGAAGTTCTCGCCCGAGCCTTCCGACACGTAGCCGTCGACGTCGAGCAGCAGCGCTTCGTCGTAGCCGTCGGCCGTCGCTTCCTGGTTCGCCAGGATCGAGTTCACGTACCAGCCCGACGCCTTCGCGCGGACCATCGACACGTTCACGTGGTGGCGCGTGAACGACGACGTCTTCACGCGGATGCCCTTCGCGAGGCCGTCCTCGCCGAGGTACGCGCCCCACGGCCACGCGGCGATCGCGACGTGGATCGTGTTGCCCTTCGCGGCCACGCCGAGCTTTTCCGAGCCGACCCAGATGATCGGGCGCAGGTAGCACGACTCGAGCTTGTTCTCGCGCACGACCGCGAGCTGCGCGGCTTCGAGCGTTTCCCGGTCGAACGGCACGTCCATCTGGAAGATCTTCGCCGAATTCAGCAGACGTTTCGTGTGCTCGGGCAGGCGGAAGATCGCGGTGCTGCCGTCGGCCGTCTTGTACGCGCGCACGCCCTCGAAGACACCCATGCCGTAGTGCAGCGTATGGGTCAGGACGTGGATCTTGGCGTCGCGCCAGTCGATCAGCTTGCCGTCCATCCAGATCTTGCCGTCGCGGTCGGCCATTGACATAGATTTCTCCTGGGATGCGGTTGTATGCAGCGTTGAGCCGGAAAGACGCATATTTTAGCGTCATTTGAAGGCGATCCGGTCGGTCGGCGCGGGGCCGGCGCTATAATCGGCCGGTACCGATTCCAATAATGACGGGATGCATCGGCAGGAGGCGCCGGCGTTCCGACGAACCGCCCGCTGCGGCCCGTTTTCCCATGCTCGCTCGATTGTCCGCCACCGACCGCTTCGCGCTGATCCAGGGCGCGCGCGACTATTCCCCGACACTGATGGCGATCCTGTCCTGGGGCCTCGTCACCGGCATCGCGATGAGCAAGTCGGTCATGACGCTCGGGCAGGCGAGCGCGATGTCGCTGCTGGTCTACGCGGGCTCGTCGCAGCTCGCGGTGCTGCCGCTCCTCGCGGCGAAGCTGCCGATCTGGACCGTGCTGCTCACGGCCGCGATGGTCAACACGCGCTTCGTGATCTTCAGCGCCGGGCTGGCGCCCCATTTTTCCTACCTGCCGCTGTGGCGGCGTCTCGCGATCGGCTATTTCAACGGCGACGTGATCTACCTGCTGTTCCAGAAACAGGGTTTCGCCTACGGCCACGTGCCGGGCAAGGAAGCGTATTTCTGGGGGATGGCGCTCGCGAGCTGGGTGTCGTGGCAGGTGTCGTCGCTCGCCGGCATCCTGCTCGCGAGCTTCTTTCCCGCGAGCTGGGGGCTGGAGCTGGCCGGCACGCTCGCGCTGATCCCTATCATGGTGTCGGCGGTCGCGAACCGCTCGACGCTCGCGGCCGTCGCGGTCGCGGGCATCGTGTCGCTGATCGCGTTCGACCTGCCGTACCGGCTCGCGCTGCCGCTCGCGGTGCTCGCCGCGCTGGCGGCCGGCTGCACGGCCGACTTCTTCGTCGAACGGGCCGACTGGCGGCGCATCCGCACCGAAACCGTGCACGAGAAGGAGATCGAATGAGCGCGACGGAGATCTGGATCGTCATCATCGGGATGACGATCGTCACGGCGGTCACGCGCGCGCTGTTCCTGATCGGCGGCGAGCGCACCGTGCTGCCCGAACGCGCGCAGCGCGCGCTGCGCTACGCGCCGGCCGCCGCGCTCGTCGCCGTCGTGCTGCCCGACGTGCTCGAAACGCCGGCCGGGCTGTCGTTCGCACTGTCCAACCATCCGTTCTACGCGGCGCTCGCCGGCCTCGGCTGGTTTTTGTGGCGCCGCAGCATGCTCGGCACGATCGTGGTCGGCATGGTCGTGTTCACCGTGCTGCGCCTGATCTTCTGATGAATCGTCGTTCCGGCCTGCCGGGTACGGGCCGCCCGCGGGCGGCCATTGCTGCGCCGCGGCAATGTGCCGGTTTGCGCGCGCGATCCCAAATAGGCGGAATTCGCCGCCCGCGGGTCAGTCTGCCGGGTGGATCGGCTAGAATGCCCGTTCGAGATTTTTTACCCGTGCGCGTCATGCGAACCGCCAGCCACGGCCGCATCCGGCGCCCTTTCGCGGCAGCCCGCGCACGTCCAGCGTGAACCCCCTTTCCCCATCCACTACTTCAATCTGTTCAACATGAGCCAAGTCAAGCGTCTTACCGACCTGATCGCCGCCGGCCAGCTCGCCGGCAAGCGGGTGTTCATCCGCGCCGACCTGAACGTCCCGCAGGACGACCAGGGCAACATCACCGAAGACACCCGCGTGCGCGCGTCCGTGCCGGCCATCCAGGCCGCGCTCGACGCCGGCGCGGCCGTGATGGTCACGTCGCACCTCGGCCGTCCGACCGAAGGCGAATTCAAGCCGGAAGACTCGCTCGCGCCGGTCGCGAAGCGCCTCGCCGAGCTGCTCGGCCGCGACGTGCCGCTGGTGTCGAACTGGGTCGAGAACGGCGTGAACGTCGCGCCGGGCCAGGTCGTGCTGCTCGAGAACTGCCGCGTCAACAAGGGCGAGAAGAAGAATTCGGACGAGCTCGCCCAGAAGATGGCGAAGCTCTGCGACGTGTACGTGAACGACGCGTTCGGCACCGCGCACCGCGCGGAAGCGACCACGCACGGGATCGCGAAGTACGCGCCGGTCGCGTGCGCGGGCCCGCTGCTGGCCGCCGAGCTCGACGCGCTCGGCAAGGCGCTCGGCAATCCGGCCCGCCCGCTGGTGGCGATCGTCGCCGGCTCGAAGGTATCGACCAAGCTCACCATCCTGAAGTCGCTGGCCGGCAAGGTCGACCAGCTGATCGTCGGCGGCGGCATCGCGAATACGTTCATGCTCGCGGCCGGCCTGTCGATCGGCAAGTCGCTCGCGGAAGCCGATCTCGTCGCCGAGGCGAAGGCGATCATCGACGAGGCGCGCGAGCGCGGCGCGTCGGTGCCGATCCCGACCGACGTCGTCACCGCGAAGGAATTCGCGCCGACGGCCGCGGCCACGGTGAAGCAGGTCGCCGACATCGAAGCGGACGACATGATCCTCGACATCGGCCCCGATACGGCCAAGGCGCTCGCGAGCCAGCTCGAGAAGGCCGGCACGATCGTGTGGAACGGCCCGGTCGGCGTGTTCGAGTTCGACCAGTTCGGCAACGGCACCAAGACGCTCGCCGAAGCGATCGCCAAATCGTCCGCGTTCTCGATCGCGGGCGGCGGCGACACGCTCGCGGCCATCGCGAAGTACGGCATCCACGACCAGGTCAGCTACATCTCGACGGGCGGCGGCGCCTTCCTCGAGTTCCTCGAGGGGAAGAAGCTGCCGGCGGTGGAAGTGCTCGAAACGCGGGCGGCCTGAGCGTGGCGGCGCGCGCAGGGGTGACGAAGGCCGCGCGCTCCGCGAAAGCGGAGCCGCCGGCCGGCGCGGGCAAGCGCAAACGCGCGCCCGCGCGGGCGAACACCGCCCCGCGCGCACCGGCGGCCGCCGGCGACGCGGCCGACCAGCACCACGAGATTCAGAACAAAGCGATGCCGGGCGCAAGCACCGGCACGCCCCCCGGAACGGCCGCCGCTGGGCCCGCCGCTTCCGGCTCTCGCAGCGTTTCACCCAGCGCATCCACCTTGATCCAGATGAGGAGTTTCATGCAGCGCGCCACCAAGATAGTCGCCACGATCGGCCCGGCTTCCAGTTCGCCGGAGATTCTGCTGCAGATGATGCAGGCGGGCCTCGACGTCGTGCGGCTCAATTTTTCGCACGGCACGGCCGACGATCACCGCCAGCGCGCCGAGATGGTGCGCGAGGCCGCCCGCAAGGTTGGCCGCGAGATCGCGATCATGGCCGACCTCCAGGGTCCGAAGATCCGCGTCGGCAAGTTCGAGAACGGCAAGACCACGCTCGTGCCGGGGCAGCCGTTCATCCTTGACGCCGCCTGCGAGCTCGGCAACGACGAGCGCGTCGGCCTCGACTACAAGGAACTGCCGCGCGACCTGCGTCCGGGCGACCTGCTGCTGCTGAACGACGGCCTGATCGTGCTGACCGTCGAGCGCGTGCTCGGCGACGAGATCCACACGATCGTCAAGGTGGGCGGCGAGCTGTCGAACAACAAGGGCATCAACCGCCAGGGCGGCGGCCTGTCGGCGCCGGCGCTGACCGCGAAGGACATGGAAGACATCCGCACGGCGATGTCGCTCGGCGCGGACCTCGTCGCGGTGTCGTTCCCGAAGAACGCGACCGACATGGAAATGGCGCGCCAGCTCGCGAACATCGCGGGCGCGCCGTACGGCATCAAGCCGAAGATGATCGCGAAGATCGAGCGCGCGGAAGCGATTCCGGCGCTGCAGAGCATCCTCGACGCGTCCGACGGCATCATGGTCGCGCGCGGCGACCTCGCGGTGGAAGTGGGCAACGCGGCCGTGCCGGCGCTGCAGAAGCGCATGATCCGGATGGCGCGCGAGTCGAACAAGCTCGTGATCACCGCGACGCAGATGATGGAATCGATGATCCATGCGCCCGTGCCGACCCGCGCGGAAGTGTCGGACGTCGCGAACGCGGTGCTCGACGGCACCGACGCGGTGATGCTGTCGGCCGAGACGGCCGCCGGCAAGTACCCGGTCGTCACGATCGAGACGATGGCGGCCGTGTGCGTCGAAGCGGAAAAGTCGGAACATGTCGAGCTCGACAAGGATTTCCTCGACCGCACGTTCACGCGGATCGACCAGTCGATCGCGATGGGCGCGCTGTTCACCGCGTACCACCTCGGCGCGAAGGCGATCATCGCGCTGACCGAGTCGGGCGCGACCGCGCTGTGGATGTCGCGTCACTACACGCACGTGCCGATCTTCGCGCTGACGCCGCGCGTCGGCAGCGAGCGCACGATGGCGCTGTACCGCAACGTGACGCCGCTGCACGTCGACTTCAACAGCGACCGCGATTCGGCGCTGCAGGCGGCGCTCGAGATCGTCGTCAAGCAGGGCTACGTGCAGCACGGCGACATGGTCGTGCTGACGGTCGGCGAGCCGATGGGGCAGGCGGGCGGCACCAACACGCTGAAGATCGTGCGGGTCGGCGAACACTACTGAGCGCCCGCTGAGCATCGGGCCGGCCTGGCGGGCCGGCCGCCGAGATCGGCTGGAAGCTGGTCTGGCACCGTTTTTCACGCGAAAGCCGCGTGGGGTTCGAAGCCCCGCGCGGCTTTTTTTCTCTTTTTT
This sequence comes from Burkholderia sp. YHN3-13, assembly GCF_055810675.1. NCBI lineage: Bacteria > Pseudomonadati > Pseudomonadota > Betaproteobacteria > Burkholderiales > Burkholderiaceae > Burkholderia > Burkholderia sp. YHN3-13. The sequence continues at coordinate 43,124 of NZ_JBVVNQ010000016.1, forward strand.
GCCCGCATTGTGCCGTGCGAACGTAACAAATTGCGAGTGAGCGCCACCGGGCGGTCGGAATCGGAGGCGCTTCGCGATAAAATGCGGCTATTCGACGCTCAGCCGCGCCGCCTCGCCCCGGGTCGAACGGGGGCGGATGCCGCGCCGGCGTCAGGGCGCACCGGTTTTCATTCCAAGGAGTTCCACAATGCCTCTCGTATCAATGCGTCAATTGCTGGACCACGCGGCGGAGCACGGTTACGGCCTGCCGGCCTTCAACGTGAACAACCTGGAGCAGGTCCAGGCGATCATGGCGGCGGCGGACCAGGTCGGCGCGCCCGTGATCATGCAGGCATCGGCCGGCGCGCGTAAGTACGCGGGCGAGCCGTTCCTGCGCCACCTGATCGAAGCAGCCGTCGAGTCCTACCCGCACATCCCGGTCGTGATGCACCAGGATCACGGCCAGTCGCCGGCGGTCTGCATGGCGGCGATCCGCAGCGGCTTCACGAGCGTGATGATGGACGGTTCGCTCGAGGCCGACGGCAAGACGGTCGCGTCGTACGAGTACAACGTCGACGTGTCGCGCAAGGTCGTCGAGATGGCGCACTCGATCGGCGTGACGGTCGAAGCGGAACTCGGCGTGCTCGGCTCGCTCGAGACGATGAAGGGCGACAAGGAAGACGGCCACGGCGCGGAAGGCACGATGACCCGCGAGCAGCTGCTGACCGATCCGGAGCAGGCCGCCGACTTCGTGAAGCTCACGCAGTGCGATGCGCTCGCGATCGCGATCGGCACGTCGCACGGCGCGTACAAGTTCTCGAAGAAGCCGACGGGCGACATCCTGTCGATCCAGCGCATCAAGGAAATCCACGCGCGCATCCCGAACACGCACCTCGTGATGCATGGTTCGTCGTCGGTGCCGCAGGAGCTGCTCGCCGAGATCCGCGAATTCGGCGGCGACATGAAGGAAACCTACGGCGTGCCGGTCGAGGAAATCCAGGAAGGCATCAAGCACGGCGTGCGCAAGATCAACATCGACACCGACCTGCGTCTCGCGATCACCGGCGCGATCCGCCGCTACCTGTTCGAGAACCCGGGCAAGTTCGATCCGCGCGACTACCTGAAGCCCGCGCGCGAAGCGGCGAAGCAGGTCTGCGTCGACCGCTACCTCGCGTTCGGCTGCGAAGGCCAGGCCGGCAAGATCAAGCCGGTGGCGCTCGACAAGATCGCCGAGCAGTACAAGTCCGGCGCGCTCGCGCAGGTCGTGCGCTGAGACTGTAGTACGATTGCCCCCGCCCGGTACTGCCGCCGGGCAAGGGCTGGCCGCCCGGTTGCCGGATTCGATCCGGCCCCGGTAGCCGCTCCGTCCGGCCGAACAAGGGCCGGCCGGCAACCGCCGGGCGCCGTCGCCCGCCGGTTCGCCGACGCATTGCAAGACCGCCGTTCCCGCCTGCCGCGGGGAACGGCGTTTCCCTTTTTGTTTGGCTCCTTATCTGCGAAAAGACGATGTCTACCCTTTACGAATCCACGCTCCGCTCGCTGCCGCTCCTCGGTCGCGGCAAGGTCCGCGACAACTACGCGGTCGGCAACGACAAGCTCCTGATCGTCACGACCGACCGCCTGTCGGCGTTCGACGTGGTGATGGGCGAGCCGATTCCGAACAAGGGCCGCGTGCTGAACCAGATGGCGAACTTCTGGTTCGACAAGCTCGCGCACATCGTGCCGAACCACCTGACGGGCGACGCGCCGGAAGCGGTCGTCGCGGCCGACGAGGTCGAGCAGGTGCAGGGCCGCGGCGTGGTCGTCAAGCGCCTCGAGCCGATCATGATCGAAGCGGTCGTGCGCGGCTACCTGGCCGGCAGCGGCTGGAAGGAATACCAGGCATCGGGCGCCGTGTGCGGCGTGCAGCTGCCGGCAGGCCTGCAGAACGCGCAGAAGCTGCCCGAGCCGATCTTCACGCCGGCCGCGAAGGCCGAGATGGGCGAGCACGACGAGAACATCACGTTCGAGGAGACCGAGCGCCGTATCGGCACCGAGCTGGCCGCGACGATCCGCGACATCTCGATCAAGCTGTACAAGGAAGCGGCCGACTACGCGGCGACGCGCGGCATCATCATCGCCGACACGAAGTTCGAATTCGGCCTCGACAACCACGGCAAGCTGTACCTGATGGACGAAGTGCTGACGGCCGATTCGTCGCGCTTCTGGCCGGCCGACCAGTACGAAGTCGGCACGAACCCGCCGTCGTTCGACAAGCAGTTCGTGCGCGACTGGCTCGAGGCGCAGCCGTGGGGCAAGACGGCGCCGGCGCCGGCGCTGCCGGCCGACGTCGTCGAGAAGACGGCCGCGAAGTACCAGGAAGCGCTCGAGCGCATCACGGGCCAGTCGCTCGTCTGAGAGAAGGAAGGAATGCACGACATGAGTGAAGTCCAGACTGCCCACACGCACGGCGCGCCGCTCGTCGGCGTGCTGATGGGTTCGAGTTCCGACTGGGACGTGATGAAGCACGCGGTCGCGATCCTGCAGGAATTCGGCGTACCGTACGAAGCGAAGGTCGTGTCCGCGCACCGGATGCCCGACGAGATGTTCGATTACGCGGAGAAGGCGCGCGAGCGCGGGCTGCGCGCGATCATCGCGGGCGCCGGCGGGGCCGCGCACCTGCCCGGCATGCTGGCCGCGAAGACCACGGTGCCGGTGCTCGGCGTGCCGGTCGCGAGCAAGTACCTGAAGGGCGTCGATTCGCTGCACTCGATCGTGCAGATGCCGAAGGGCGTGCCGGTCGCGACGTTCGCGATCGGCGAGGCCGGCGCCGCGAATGCCGCGCTGTTCGCGGTGTCGATCCTGTCCGGCAACTCGGTCGACTACGCGAACCGGCTCGCCGCGTTCCGCGTGCGCCAGAACGAAGCCGCGCACGCGATGGTGCTGCCGCCGCTCGAATGACGGCGCACCGGCGGCCGCGCGTCGCGGCTGCCTGACTTTCCCACTGCGGCGGGCAGCGCCCGCCGCGACCGACCACTGACATGACCGCAACTCCTGATTCCGTTTCCCCGATCCTGCCCGGCGCGTGGCTGGGCATGGTCGGCGGTGGCCAGCTCGGCCGCATGTTCTGCTTTGCCGCCCAGTCGATGGGCTATCGCGTCGCCGTGCTCGATCCCGATCCGACGAGTCCCGCCGGCACGGTCGCCGACCGCCACCTGCGCGCGGCGTACGACGACGAAGCCGCGCTCGCGGAACTGGCCGACCTGTGCGACGCCGTATCGACGGAGTTCGAGAACGTGCCGGCCGCGAGCCTCGATTTCCTCGCACGCACGACGTTCGTCGCGCCGGCCGGCCGCTGCGTCGCGGTCGCGCAGGACCGGATCGCGGAGAAGCGCTTCATCGAGGCGTCGGGCGTGCCGGTCGCGCCGCACGTCGTGATCGAATCGCCGGCGGCGCTCGCCGCGCTCGACGATGCCGCGCTCGGCGCGGTGCTGCCGGGCATCCTGAAGACGGCGCGCCTCGGCTACGACGGCAAGGGCCAGGTGCGTGTGAGCACCGCGCGGGAAGCGCGCGACGCCCATGCGGCGCTCGGCGGCGTGCCGTGCGTGCTCGAGAAGCGCCTGCCGCTGAAATACGAAGTGTCGGCGCTGATCGCGCGCGGCGCGGACGGCCGCTCGGCCGCGTTCCCGCTCGCCCAGAACGTGCACCACAACGGCATCCTCGCGCTGACGGTCGTGCCGGCGCCGGCCGCCGATGCCGCGCGCGTCGCGGAGGCGCAGCAGGCCGCCGTGCGGATCGCCGATACGCTCGGTTACGTCGGCGTGCTGTGCGTCGAATTCTTCGTGCTGGAAGACGGCTCGTTCGTCGCGAACGAAATGGCGCCGCGCCCGCACAACTCCGGCCACTACACGGTCGATGCGTGCGCAACGAGCCAGTTCGAGCAGCAGGTGCGCACGATGACGCGCATGCCGCTCGGCAATCCGCGCCAGCATTCGCCGGCCGCGATGCTGAACATCCTCGGCGACGTGTGGTTTCCGCACGGTGCGGCGGCCGATGCCGTCACGCCGCCGTGGGACACGGTCGCCGCGATGCCGGCCGCGCACCTGCACCTGTACGGCAAGGAAGAAGCGCGCGTCGGCCGCAAGATGGGCCACGTGAACTTCACGGCCGAGACGCGCGACGAGGCCGTTGCCGCGGCCACCGCGTGCGCGCAGCTGCTGCGCGTGCCGCTCGACTGAGGCGCCGGCCGATGTCCATCGATCTTCCGACCTCCGTGACGCTCGCGCAGATCGACGCGGCCGCCGCGCTGCTCGACGCGGGGCAGCTCGTCGCGTTCCCGACCGAGACCGTCTACGGGCTCGGCGGCGACGCGGCCAATCCCGAAGCCGTCGCGCGCATCTACGCGGCGAAAGGGCGGCCCGCGAACCATCCGGTGATCGTGCACCTGCCGCCGGGCGGTGACCCCGGCTACTGGGCCGACGACGTACCGGCCGACGCGCACGCGTTGATCGATGCATTCTGGCCGGGCCCGCTGACGCTGATCCTGAAGCGCCACGCCCGCATTCCGGATGCCGTGAGCGGCGGACAGGATTCGGTCGGGCTGCGCTGCCCGTCCCATCCGGTCGCGCAGGCGCTGCTGGCCGCGTTCAGCGCGCGGCGCGGCGGCCACGGCGGTGTGGCGGCGCCGTCCGCGAACCGGTTCGGCCACGTGAGCCCGACGACCGCGCAGCACGTGCGCGACGAATTCGGCGACACCGTGCACGTGCTCGACGGCGGAGCATCCGAAGTCGGCATCGAATCGACGATTCTCGATCTGTCGCGCGGTTTCCCGGCGCTGCTGCGCCCGGGCCACGTGACGCCGCAACAGATCGCCGACGTGCTCGGCCGCGCGCCGAAGCTGCCGGACGGCAGCGACGCGACCGCACCGCGCGCGTCGGGCACGCTGAAAGCGCATTACGCGCCGCGCACGCCGCTCGCGCTGCTGCCGTTCGACGCGCTCGAGCCGCTGCTCGCGGCCGCGCAAACCGATGGCGAACGGGTCGCGCTCGTCGCCCGTGTATCGCGCGCGGGGCGCTGGGCGCAAGCCGACGGCGTGCATTTCGTCGCGGCGCCGGAAGATCCGCGGGCCTATGCGCGCGACCTGTACGGGATGCTGCGCGCGCTCGACCGTGCGCAAGTCGCGCGTATCCTCGTCGAGAAGCTGCCCGAGACCGTCGAATGGATCGCGGTCAACGATCGCCTCGGCCGCGCGGCTGCCGCGTTCGAGGCGCGCGACTGACGTTCATCGCGCTTCACGCATGAAAAAACGCCCGACCGGCGAACCGGTCGGGCGTTTTCGTTTGGGCGCGTGGCCGGCGGCTTACTTGCCGACGCCGGACTTCGCGATCTGCTGCTCGACGTACTGCGCGAACAGCGCATGCAGGCGCGTCGTCGGGTGGACCGTGTCGGCGAACATGTAGGTCTGGTCCGCGTTCGCGACCGTGTAGGTCTGCGGCGAGCAGAACAGCGACGAGCCGAAGGCGGTTGCGTTCGCGACGCCGTACTGCGTGGCGGCCTGGACCATCGCCTTCAGGTTGCAGGCGGTGTCGGTGTTCGACACGCTGAAGCCGTTCGCCTGGTAGTTGGCCGCGATGCCGTCCTGCCACGTGAACGAATCGACCACCGCATACTTCGTCGTATCGACCTTCAGCGCGGCGAGCGTGCCGACGAGCGTCTTGTTGAAGAGGCCCGACAGTTGCGTGAACGCGGCCTGCGTGCCGCCTTGCAGTGCGAGCGGCGTGCCGCCGATGTCCGGCACGTTCGCGACGAACACGTGCGTCGCGCCTGCCGCGACGATCTGCTGGACGATCCCGCCGAGCTGCTGCGCGGCCAGGCCGATCGCCTGCGCGGCCGCGAGCTGCGCGGCCGGCGTGTTGCCTTGCGCCTGCGCGACCTGCGCCTGATAGAAGATGTCGTTCGCGCCGCCGTTGATCAGCACGATCTGGCCGGCGTTGAAGCTGCCGTGCTGCGACAGGTACTGCTTGACCTGGTCGGCGATCGGCGTCGTCGTTGCCTGCGCGTAGTCGGCGTTCGGCCCGCTGGCGTCCGCGTGGCCGATGCCCGGCTGCAGCGTCACGCGCGAGCCGCCTTGTGCGTAGCCGAGGCCGCCGGTGGCCTGCAGCGGGATGCCGAAGCCGCCCTGGTTCGCGGGCTGCAGCGTGTCGCCGTAGTACTGCGCGACGTTCTGCGTCCACACCTGGCCCGGGTTGGTCGTGAAGCGGCCGCCGCCGAAGCCGAGCTTGATCTGCGAGTAGGTGCCCGCGTCGGACAGGCTGTCGCCGAACGACACGACCTGCATCTTCACGCCCGACGGCGGCGTGTTCGACGAACTGCTGCCGTTGTTGTCGTCACCGCCGCCGCACGCGGCGAGCAGCGCGAGCGCGGCGCCGGCGATCGCGACCTGCGCGGTGCGCAGCATGCGCTGACGGGTGCGGGAAGGTGCGTGTTGTTGTGTCTGCATCGTTCGATCTCCTCGTAGATATGGCCTGATGTGTTTCTCATCTGCCGCGTGCCTGCTCGGTTCCGGGCTGCGCGGCGGCCGTTGGCTGAAACGGTTTATCGGTCACGCGCAGCCGCCAGCGGCACGGTGCGTGGATCCTGGTTCGCGGCCTCGGCAATCTGCGCATGATAAGCGCTCGCCCATTCGGGCGGGCCGAAAATCGCGCGCAGCTTGTTGCCCCATCCGTCGACGCGCAACGCGTCGGACGCCATCGACACCCATTCGTGGAACGTCGCGACGAGCGGGTTGTTCGAGCCGAGCCGCTCGACGATTCCGTACTGCGGCGGGTCGTCGGGCGTTTCCTCGACATAGCTGCCGAACAGGCGATCCCAGATCACCAGGACGCCTGCGTAATTGCGGTCGATGTAGCGCGCGTTGCGCGCATGGTGCGCGCGATGGATCGACGGCGTATTCAGCACGTATTCGAGCCAGCCGAGCTTGCCGATCGCCTGCGTGTGTACGAAGAACTGGAACGCGAGGTTGATCAGCACGATGCCGACGACCTGTTGCGGCGGAAAGCCGGCGAACGCGAGCGGCAGCCAGAACACCCACATGCCCGCGACGGGGTACATCAGGCTCTGGCGGAACGCGGTCGAGAAATTCATCCGCTCGGACGAGTGGTGCACGACGTGCGCGGCCCACAGCCAGCGCACGCGATGGCTCGCGCGATGAAACACGTAGTAGAGGAAGTCCTGCGCGACGAACAGCACCGCGAACGACAGCCAGCCGTCGTGCCACGTGTAAAGACGATAGTGCCGGTAGCAGTACGCATAGACGGGAATCACGAACAGCCACGCGATCTTGTCGGCGCCCTGGTGCATCAGCGCGAGCGCCGCGTTGCACAGCGTGTCGCGCCACGCATAGACAGGGTCTTGCGCACGTGTGCGGGCGAGGTGCCAGGCCTCCCATGCGATGCAGAGCAGGAAGACGGGCGCCAGCGCGAGCAGAAGCAATTCGACGTCGAATCGCATGGGCGTGTCTCCTTCTTTCCCCTGCAAGCCATGAGGCCGGGCGTGTGGCCCGTTGTAGATATCGGTCAGGCCAACAGCCTACGCAATCGCCACGCGCTAGGCGAGGGGGCAGCGTAGAGGGTTCCCTCTGAGGACAGGGTTTCTACGGAAGCCGCGCGGCACGGGGCCGGGCGGTGCGGCCCTGTTTTACGGGCGCGGCCGGCGCGCGGTGCGGCGTGCGCCGGCGGCGGCGGCGTTTCAAACCGGGCAATGCGAAAGGCGAGCGCGGGCGCGGCGGAAAATCGGCGCGGGCCGCCCGCGAGGGCGGCCCGTTGCGCGATGTGCGGTGCGTCAACGCGTCAGTGCGCGCCCGCGTAGATCCACTCGAGCAGCGTGTCGTGCGCGGCGCGCGCGGCTTCCGCGTGATCGTTGTTGATGAAGCTGACGACGATGTAGCTCTGGCCGTCGGCGCCGCCGACGTAGCCCGCGATCGCGCGCACGTCGCGCAGCGTGCCGGTCTTGATGTGCGCGTTGCCGAGCACGCCGGCGTTGGTGAGGCGGTTCTTCATCGTGCCGTCGATGCCGGCGATCGGCAGCGAATCGATGAAGGCCTGCGCGACGGGGCTCGCGTTCGCGGCCTGCAGCAGCGCGGCGAGTGACTGCGCGCTCACGTGCTCTTCGCGCGACAGGCCCGAGCCGTTCTCGAGCACGAGGTCGGGCATCGCGATGCCGTTCTTCTGCAGGAATGCCTGGATCACGCGGCTCGACTGTTCGGGCGTCGCGGGCGGCTTGCCGCCGACCGCGCCGATCGTCAGGAACAGGTTGCGCGCCATCACGTTGTTGCTGAACTTGTTGATGTCGTAGACGATGCTGCCGAGCACCGGGCTGTGGTGCACCGCGAGCGGCCGCGCGGTGGTCGGCACCTTGCCTTCGCTCACGGGGCCGGCGATCGTGCCGCCGTCCTGCTGCCACAGCGCGAGGAAGCCGCGCGCGAAGAACGTCGTGTGATCGAGGATCGCGAGGTTGGTCGTGTGCGCGCCGCAGCGCAGCGGGTAGTCGCCGGCGAACGAGGCCGTCATGATCCCGCCGCCGGCCGACAGCGTCGGGCGCGCGGCCGCGGCGGCCGCGCTGCACGAGCCCGAGCCTTCGACGAGCTGGTTGTCGATCGACAGGTTCGCGAGCGGCGGCAGCACGTCGACGGCCACCTTGCCGTCGTCGCCCGGCGTGACCGTGAACGACACGGCCTTGAACGCGTACAGCAGCGGATCGGGGCCGACGTTGTACGGCGCGCTGGCATCGTCGTCGAACGACGGCAGGTCGCGCGTCGACGCCGCGAAATAGCTCTTGTCGAGCACGAGGCCGCCGGCCACGCGCTTGACGCCGGCCTTGCGGAGCTTGTCGACGAGGTCGATCAGCTCCTCGGGCACGAGCTTCGGATCGCCGGTGCCCTTGATGTACAGGTTGCCTTGCAGCGTGCCGTCGGGATCGACCGTGCCGTCCGTGTACGCGGTCGTGCGCCAGCGGTAGTCGGGGCCGAGGATCGACAGGCCCGAGAAGGTCGTCACGAGCTTCATCGTCGAGGCCGGCAGCATCGGCCGGCTCGCATTCCACGCGATCAGCGGCTCGGGATCGCCGACGCGCTCGACGACGACGCTCATCGCCGAGGCCGGCACCTTCGCGCGCTGCAGCGCGACGAGCACGGACGCCGGCAGGCCGGCCGCGCGCGCGGCCGGCGACACGACGGCGGTCTTGCGCGCGTCCTTGTGGGATTTCTTGCGGGCCTGCGCGGGCGGTGCGAACGCGAGGGCCGTGCAGGTGGCGACGACGGCGGCCGCGCGCAGGCACAGGCGGGCGCGGGGGGCGAACCGGGCGGAAAGATCGGAAATCGGCATGGGCGAATACGGGAAAAGCAGGGGCTCGGGCAGGGCGCGCGGCGGCGCCAAAGCGCACATTGTAGAGACAAGTCCGCGCAGGCCCCTTGCAATCCGCCTTACTGTTGCATTGCACGGTGCCGCGCACGCGATTCGCGGCGCTACAATGGTCGGCGTGTTTGACTCGCCCCATGGATACCTGTCCCGATGCGGATACTGCTCGTCGAAGATGATCGAATGATTGCGGAGGGCGTGCGCAAGGCGCTGCGCTCGGACGGCTTTGCGGTCGACTGGGTGCAGGACGGCGACGCGGCGCTCACGGCGCTCGGCGGCGAGACGTACGACCTGCTGCTGCTCGATCTCGGCCTGCCGAAGCGCGACGGCGTCGACGTGCTGCGCACGCTGCGCGCGCGCGGGCTGTCGCTGCCGGTGCTGATCGTCACCGCGCGCGACGCGATCGCCGACCGCGTGAAGGGGCTCGACGCGGGCGCCGACGACTACCTCGTCAAGCCGTTCGACCTCGACGAACTCGGCGCGCGGATGCGCGCGCTGATCCGCCGCCAGGCCGGGCGCAGCGAGTCGCTGATCCGCCACGGCGCGCTGACGCTCGACCCCGCTTCGCACCAGGTGACGCTCGACGGCGCGCCCGTCGCGCTGTCCGCGCGCGAGTTCGCGCTGCTCGAGGCGCTGCTCGCGCGGCCCGGTGCGGTGCTGTCGAAGAGCCAGCTCGAGGAAAAGATGTACGGCTGGGGCGAGGAGATCGGCAGCAACACCGTCGAGGTCTACATCCACGCGCTGCGCAAGAAGCTCGGCTCGGACCTGATCCGCAACGTGCGCGGGCTCGGCTACATGGTCGTCAAGGAAAGCTGACGCGTGAGGTCGATTCGTCATCAATTGCTGATCTGGCTGCTCGCGATCGTCGTCGCGGGCGTGGGCATCGCGGGCTGGCTCATCTACCGGCAGGCGCTCGCGGAGGCGAACGAGCTGTTCGACTACCAGCTGCAGGAAATCGCCGCGGCGCTGCCGTCGGAGCCGTTCTCGCAGGTGTTCGGCTCGCGCACCAACGGCGACGAAGGCATCGTGATCCAGATCTGGAACCGCAACGGCGTGCTGATGTACTTCTCGCATCCGCGTGCGCCGATCGCGCCGCGCGCGGAACTCGGCTTCTCGACCGAGCGCACCGATCGCGGCGAATGGCGCGTGTACGGCGCGATCGTCGGCGACAACGTCGTGCAGCTCGCGCAGCCGCTGTCGGTGCGCAACCGGCTCGCGGCGAACGTCGCGCTGCGCACGCTGTGGCCGCTGATCGTGCTGCTGCCGTTCCTCGGCGCGGCCGTCTGGGTGATCGTCGGGCGCGGCCTCGCGCCGCTCGGCCGCGTGACGCGCGCGGTCGAGGCGCGCCGGCCGGAAGCGCTCGATCCGCTGCCCGACGCGCGCCTGCCGCTCGAGGTGCAGCCGCTCGTGCGCGCGCTGAACGGGCTGCTCGCGCGGCTGTCGGCCGCGCTCGACACGCAGAAGGCGTTCGTCGCCGACGCCGCGCACGAGTTGCGCACGCCGCTCGCGGCCGTGCAGATCCAGGCGCAGCTCGTCGCCCGCGCGAAGGACGACGCATCGCGCCGCGAGGCGGTCGCGGATCTCCAGGACGGCGTGTCGCGCGCGACGCGCCTCACGGAGCAACTGCTCGCGCTCGCGCGTGCCGAGCCGGACGGCGCGACGATGCGCGAACCGGTCGACCTGCAGGCGCTGCTCGCCGAATGCGTGACCGCGCATGCGCCGCTCGCGCAGCGGCGCGACATCGATCTCGGCTTCGAGGAGACGCGCGCGGCGAGCGTCGTCGCGGACATTGGCGCGCTGCGCGTGATGTTCGGCAACCTGCTCGACAACGCGGTGAAGTACACGCCGGACGGCGGCCGCATCGACGTGTCGCTGACCCGCGACGCGGCCGGCCGCGCGTGCGTCCAGATCGGCGACAGCGGGCCCGGCATCCCGGCCGACGAACGCGAGCGCGTGTTCGACCGCTTCTACCGCGACAGCTCCGCGCGGGCGCGCACCGACGTGGCGGGCAGCGGGCTCGGGCTCGCGATCGTCAAGCGCGTGGCGGCCCAGCAGGGCGCGACGGTGTCGCTCGGCGACGCGGCCGCGGGCGGCCTGCTCGTCAGCGTCGTGTTCCGCGACGCCGAGATGCCCGCCGAGGCGCCGCAGCCTTCCGAATCCGCGTGACGCGTGCCGCCAGGCGGCCGCCGGCGGCCGCTTAAGCCCCGCTTAAGGCTGATTAAGCCTCCTTTAAGTCAGGGTCGTTACGCTGCGTCCTAACAAAGAGGAGGTCCTACGATGAATACCCGATTCCTTGCGCGCGGCACCGTCGCGGTCGCCGTGGCGGCCGCCCTGTCAGCCGGCTATTTCGCCGGTACGCGCCGCGCCGATCCGCAGATCATCACGCCCGCGCAGGCCGCGCTGATGCCGGCCGAAGCGGCCGCCAAGACCGGCATTCCCGATTTCTCCGGGCTCGTCGAGACCTATGGCCCGGCGGTCGTGAACATCAGCGCGAAGCACGTCGTGAAGCAGGTGTCGCGGCGCGTGCCGCAGCCGCAACTGCCGATCGACCCGAGCGACCCGTTCTACCAGTTCTTCAAGCACTTCTACGGCCAGGTGCCGGGCATGGGTGGCGACGCGCAGCCCGACGACCAGCCGAGCGCGAGCCTCGGTTCCGGGTTCATCATCAGCTCCGACGGGTACATCCTCACCAATGCGCACGTGATCGACGGCGCGAACGTCGTCACGGTCAAGCTGACCGACAAGCGCGAATACAAGGCGAAGGTCGTCGGCGCAGACAAGCAGTCCGACGTCGCGGTGCTGAAGATCGACGCGAGCGGCCTGCCGACCGTGAAGATCGGCGATCCGGCGCAGAGCAAGGTCGGCCAGTGGGTCGTCGCGATCGGCTCGCCGTACGGCTTCGACAACACGGTCACGTCGGGCATCATCAGCGCGAAGTCGCGCGCGCTGCCGGACGAGAACTACACGCCGTTCATCCAGACCGACGTGCCGGTGAACCCCGGCAACTCGGGCGGCCCGCTGTTCAACCTGCAGGGCGAGGTGATCGGCATCAACTCGATGATCTACTCGCAGACGGGCGGCTTCCAGGGCCTGTCGTTCGCGATCCCAATCAACGAGGCGATCAAGGTCAAGGACGAGCTCGTGAAGACCGGCCACGTGAGCCGCGGCCGCCTCGGCGTCGCCGTGCAGGGGCTGAACCAGACGCTCGCCAGTTCGTTCGGGCTGCCGAAGCCGGACGGCGCGCTGGTCAGCTCGGTCGACCCGAACGGCCCGGCCGCGAAGGCCGGCCTGCAGCCGGGCGACGTGATCCTGTCGGTCAACGGTTCGCCGGTCGCCGATTCGACGTCGCTGCCCGCGCAGATCGCGAACCTGAAGCCCGGTTCGAAGGCCGACCTGCAGATCTGGCGCGACAAGTCGAAGAAGTCGATCAGCGTGACGCTCGGCGCGATGGCCGATGCGAAGCTCGCGTCGAACGACGGCGGGCCGGTCGAGCAGGGCCGCCTGGGTGTCGCGGTGCGTCCGCTGTCGCCGCAGGAGCGCAGTGCCGACAACCTGTCGCACGGGCTGATCGTGCAGCAGGCCGGCGGTCCGGCTGCCAATGCGGGTATCCAGCCCGGCGACGTGATCCTCGCGGTCAACGGCCGCCCGGTCACGAGCCCCGAGCAGTTGCGCGACGCGGTCAAGGGCGCGGGCAACAGTCTTGCTCTTCTGATCCAGCGCGATAATGCGCAGATCTTCGTGCCGGTCGACCTGAGCTGACCGGCATGGCCGACGGCCGGCTCGGCCGGCCGCGGCGGGCGCCGCCGCTCGACCGCGTGACGCGGCGCCCCGTATGTGTTCCGACCCCAAGGAGAGAGCCATGCAATATCCACGCAACGTGTCCCGATTTGCCGTCGCCGTGGCGTTGGCCGCCGGCCTCGCAGCCGGTGCGACCGGCGCGTACGCGCAGTCCGACGGCTTGCCGGCCGCGCGCCAGCAGGGTGACGTCACCTTCGTGTCCGGCGGCGTCGGGCAGGACGAATCGACGGCGTTCCAGCACAACGAGGCGAAGTGGCCGCTGGCGCTGCGCTTCACCGGCAAGGGCGGCGAGTTCCTGGCCGACGTCCACGTGCGGATCGTCGACGGCAAGGGCACGGAAGTGCTGAAGACCGACGCGCGCGGGCCGTACATGCTCGTGAAGGTGCCGCCGGGACGCTATACGGTGCATGCGTCGTACCAGGGCAACGAGGAATCGCGCGCCGTCACGGTCGGCGCGAAGGGCGGCGCGAAAACCGCGTTCCAGTGGAGCGCGCAGTAGCCCGCCGCGCGCGGCCGCGCCCAGGTCGCGCAATCGGACGAAGTTTCGCCCATAATGAAAGCCACGGCACGCGTGCCGTGGCTTTTTTTCGTTTCCTGCGCCCGGTTTGCCTGCCGGGGCGCCCGAAGGAGAAACGATGTCCGATGCAGCCGACCCTCGACTCGAAATCGTGCCGAACCGCCATCGCGTTCGCGTGATCCATCGCGGCATCACGTATGCCGATTCGCATCGCGCGCTGACCGTCCGCGAAACGGGACTGCCGGACATCCATTACCTGCCGCGCGGCGACGTCAACATGCGCCGGCTCGTGAAGTCGGGTTTCACGACCGCGTGCCCGTTCAGGGGGCCGGCCGTGCATTTCGACTTGCAGACGGAAGACGGCGTGATCGAGAACGCCGCATGGAGTTACGAGGAACCGACGGAGGCGGCGTCCGTGCTTGCGCACTACGTCGCCTTCGATGTCGCGCGGATCGACAGTCTCGTCGAGACGTCCTGATGCGGCGCGGGTTCATCGGGGAGGCGTCATGGAACTGAACGACACGTTACGCGTTGCGCTCGCGCCGCCTGTCGTGCGGGAGGCGTTCGAGGATCTCGCGTTGCTGCGGGCGAGCTTCGACCATTGCGAATCGTTCGTGAAGCTCGCGCACGGCGAGTTCGCGCTGACGATCACGGTGCCGCTCGGCCCGCTGCGCGCGCGCTACGACGTGCGCGCACACGCGGCCGCCGAGCAGGGCGACGCGCAAGGGCGGCCGCGCCGTGTGCTGAGTTTCAAGGCGCGCGCCGACGGCCTCGGCGCGCTGCGCGGCCAGGTCGAACTCGTGCTGATGCCGGATGACGACGCGAACGCGACGCGCATCGAGTACGTGGTCTGGGCGACGGCGAGCGGGCCGCTTGCCGAGCTGCCGGGGCGGCAGATCGACAACGCATTGCGCGAGTGGACCGATGATTTCTTCCAAGAGTTCTGCGCGGTCGTGCAGGCGAAGCACGGCCTCGCGCCGAATCGCGCGCGCTCGGCCGCGCCGCGCCGCCAGCATGTGTTCCTGCGGCCCGCGTCGCTGATGGCCGCGACGAAGCGTGCGCTGCCGCCGCACCTGGGCGGCGCGCTGACCGGGCGCGCGGCCAGCGCGCTCCCGCATCGCGGCTCCGGCACGGTGCCGGTTTGGGCCTGGGCGGCGATGATCGTGTTCGTCGCGCTGCTGCTCTACGCGGCACGCTGGATCAACGGCGGCTGAGCGGCCTTACCGCGCGTCGGCGCCGGTTCAGGCGCCGGCGCCGCGAAATTCCCTTCGATAGGCGGACGGCGACGTGCCGAGCGCGCCCGCGAAATGCTGGCGCAGCGACACGCTCGACCCGTAGCCGGCAGCCTGCGCGATCGCGTCGATCGATTGTCCGGTGGTTTCCAGCAGGTGCTGCGCGCGTGCGAGCCGCTCGGCCTGCAGCCATGCGGTGACGGTCGTACCCGTCGCCTGGCGGAAGTGGCGCGTGAACGTGCGCCGGCTCATCAGCACGCGTTCGGCGAGCGAATCGACGCCATGCGCGGCGTCGAGATGCGCGCGCACCCAGTCGAGCAGGCCCGCGAGCCGCGCATCGCGCGGGTGCGCGGCGACCAGCTGCGGCACGTACTGGGCCTGCCCGCCCTGGCGGTGCGGTGGAATCACGAGGCGGCGCGCGATCCGGTTCGCGGCATCCGAGCCGAAGCGCCGCCGCACCACGTGCAGGCAGCAGTCGAGCCCCGCGGCCGTGCCGGCCGACGTCGTCAGATTGCCGTCGTCGACGTACAGCACGTCGGGATCGAGCTTCACGCGCGGAAAGCGCCGGGCGAAATCGTCGGCCCATGCCCAGTGCGTGGTGGCCGGACGGCCGTCGAGCAGGCCGGCCGCGGCGAGCACGTACGCGCCGAGGCACAGGCCGACGAGCTGCGCGCCGCGGGCGGCGACCGCGCGGACGGCGTCGAGCAGTTCATCGGGCGGCACTTCGTCCGGATCGCGCCAGGAGGGCACGACGACGATGTCCGCGTCGTCGAGCGCATCGAGCCCGTACGGCGCCGCGATCGTGAAGCCGCCCGTCGTCGCGAGCGCGCCGCGCTCGGCCGAGCAGACGCGAAACTCGAACGCGGGCGACGCGGCCGCGTCGCGTTCCTTGCCGAACACGACGGACGGTACCGACAGGTGGAACGGGCTGATGCCGTCGTATGCGATCACGGCGACGACGGTCGGCGCAGGCGGGGCGGGCAACGCGGCAGCGGCCATGACGGGCTCCGGAATGGGGATGGCCCGATTTTATCGAAGAATGGCTATCGGGCCACTGTCCGGGCAAACGCCGTGGCCCGACAATGCATCCCATCGCGCTGCCGGCCGCCCCCTTCCGGGCGGGGTAGCGCTCCCGGACCAGGAGCCCGCCATGTCGAATTCGAACGCCGTCCCGTCTTCCGCTGCTCATCCCGCTGCCCGCCGCGCCCTGATCGTCATCGACGTCCAGAACGAATACGTGACGGGCAACCTGCCGATCGAGTATCCGCCGCTCGACGTGTCGCTCGCGAACATCGGCCGCGCGATCGACGCCGCGCACGCGGCCGGCGTGCCCGTGATCGTGGTCCAGCACGTCGCGCCGGCCGGCGCGCCGATCTTCGCGCCCGGCTCCGACGGCGTCGCGCTGCACGCGGTGGTCGCCGGCCGGCCGTACGCGCATCTGGTCGAGAAGACGCAGGCGAGCTCGTTCGCCGGGACCGATCTTGGCACGTGGCTCGACGCGCACGGGATCGACACGCTCGCGGTGGCCGGCTACATGACGCACAACTGCAATGCGTCGACCGTCTATCACGCTGCGCATGCGGGGCTGAAGATCGAGTACCTGAACGACGCGACGGGCGCGCTGCCTTACGAGAACGAAGCGGGCACGGCGAGCGCCGAGGAGATTCACCGCGCGTACACGGTGGTGTTCCAGTCGAATTTCGCGGCGGTGATGTCGACCGACGCGTGGATCGCGGGACTGTCTGGCGCGGCGATGCCGGCGCGCGATTCGGTGGCCGCGTCGAACCGGCGAGCCCGCGCGCAACGCGCGAAGGCGGCCTGACGCGGCAGCAGCGGGGCGGTGCGGCGACCGCTGCGCGTCAGCCGCCGTCCTTCAGCATCGCGGGGCTGTAGCGCAGCATGTCGAAACAGCCGTCGACGAGCTTTTCCGCATGCTGCTCGGCGTCGATCTCGTCGGGCAGCATCAGCATGTCGCGCACGAAGCCGCTGACGAGGGTGTGCAGCATCAGCGTCGCGCGCCACGTATCGAGCCGCTCGGGCAGCAGCTTGAGCCGCACGGCCATCGCGAGATCGGCGTCGATCGCGTGCAGCGCCTCGCTCATCCCGGCGCGATTGCGCTGCAGCAGCGGCCCCATGTCCGCGACGTACTCGCACTTCATGAAGAGGATGCTGAACACGCGCCGCAGCTGCGCATCGCGCTGCACGCCGAGCACGCACCAGATCAGGATCTTGCGCACCTTCTCGAGCGGATCGCCGCCCGGTGCGTCGAGCGGCATCCGCTTCAGTTCGTCGATCGGCAGGAACACGCGGTCGAACATCGCGTCGAACAGCTCGCTTTTATTCGCGAAGTGCCAGTAGATCGCGCCGCGCGTCACGCCGGCGTGCTGGGCGATGTCCGCGAGCGACGTGTGCGACACGCCCTTCTCGAAGAACACGTGCTCGGCGGCGTCGAGAATGCGGTTGCGCGTCTCGAGCGCCTCCTCCTTGGTACGTCTGACCATGTGCAGGCCTGATTGGATCGATCGTAGGTGAATTTAGGGTCCGCAACCCCTCGCGGCCATCATTGAGACGGGCTATGCTTGCGACGGGTAACAATCTGTAAGACTGGATAGTCGGCGGAGTACAAACGGGCTTTTTACATACATCCATGAATGTATATACAATACCACCCTACGATCGAATGACCCAAGTGGCAATCAGTTAATATCCCACTCTGCTGATTCCCGCCAAAGTACCAGTCCGCAGTTCGCGGCATCCCGTCGGCATGGAGGTTTCGTGCCGACGTGCTGTATCCAGCAGTCCAGTAATTCAGGTGTTCGATCTGCGCCGCGAGGCGCATCCGTGTTGCGCTCCCGCCGGGTGCTGCACTTATTCCATTGGTTACACACAGAGGTCGCTCCATGCGCGTCGAACGGGTTCCATACCGCTTGATCACTGTCGCGGCAGCCGCGGTTTTCCTGGCTGCCTGCGGAAAAAAAGAATCGGCACCGCCGCCGCAAACACCTGAAGTCGGCGTCGTCACCGTCCAGCCGCAGGCCGTACCGGTCTTCACCGACCTGCCGGGCCGCACCAGCGCGTTCCTCGTCGCGCAGGTGCGCGCGCGGGTCGACGGCATCGTGCTGCGCCGTGAATTCACCGAAGGCAGCGACGTCAAGGCCGGTCAGCGTCTGTACAAGATCGACCCGGCGCCGTACGTCGCCGCGCTGAACAGCGCGAAGGCGACGCTCGCGAAGGCGCAGGCGAACCTCGTCACGCAGAACGCGCTGGTCGCGCGCTACAAGGTGCTGGTGGCCGCGAACGCGGTCAGCAAGCAGGACTACGACAACGCGGTGGCCACGCAGGGCCAGGCCGCGGCGGACGTCGCGGCCGGCAAGGCGGCGGTCGATACCGCGCAGATCAACCTCGGCTATACGGATGTCGTGTCGCCGATCACGGGCCGCGTCGGCATCTCGCAAGTGACGCCGGGCGCGTACGTGCAGGCGAGCCAGGCGACGCTGATGTCGACCGTGCAGCAGCTCGATCCGGTGTACGTGGACCTCACGCAGTCGAGCCTCGAAGGGCTGAAGCTGCGCCAGGACGTGCAGAGCGGGCGCCTGAAGACGAGCGGCCCGGGCGCGGCGAAGGTGTCGCTGATCCTGGAAGACGGCAAGACCTATTCGGAAGCGGGCAAGCTGCAGTTCTCGGACGTGACGGTCGACCAGACCACCGGCTCGGTGACGATCCGCGCGGTGTTTCCGAACCCGGGCCGCGTGCTGCTGCCGGGGATGTTCGTGCGCGCGCGGATCGAGGAAGGCGTGAACGAGAACGCGTTCCTGGTGCCGCAGATCGGCGTCACGCACGACCAGAAGGGGCAGGCGATCGCGCTGGTGGTGAACGCCAGCAACAAGGTCGAGCCGCGTCCGCTGAAGACGACCGGCATGCAGGGTCAGAACTGGATCGTCGAAGGCGGTCTGCAGGCGGGCGATCACGTGATCGTGCAGGGCGGCGAAAAGGTGCGCCCGGGTGCGACCGTGAAGTCGGTCCCCGCGCAGCTCGCACCGGCGGCCGATGCCGCGTCGGGTGCCGCTGCCTCCGCCGCGCCGGCTGCCGCCGGTTCCGGCACCGCTGCCGCATCCGGTGCCGCTGCATCGGGCGCCGCGCCGGCGAGTGCTGCCGCTGCTTCGAGCGCGCAATAACAGGGAGCCTGTTTCATGGCAAAGTTTTTTATCGATCGCCCGATCTTCGCGTGGGTGATCGCCATCATCCTGATGCTGGCCGGGGTTGCGGCGATCTTCACGCTACCGATCTCGCAGTATCCGACGATCGCGCCGCCATCGATCCAGATCACCGCGAACTATCCGGGCGCTTCCGCGAAGACGGTGGAAGACACGGTGACGCAGGTGATCGAGCAGCAGATGAGCGGTCTCGACAACTTCCTGTACATGTCGTCGACAAGCGACGACTCGGGTAACGCGACGATCACGCTGACCTTCGCGCCGGGTACCAACGCCGACATCGCGCAGGTGCAGGTGCAGAACAAGCTGTCGCTCGCGACGCCGGTTCTGCCGCAGGTCGTGCAGCAGCTCGGCCTGTCGGTGACGAAGTCGAGCAGCAGCTTCCTGCTGGTGCTCGCCTTCAACTCCGAAGACGGCAGCATGAACAAGTACGACCTCGCGAACTTCGTGGCGTCGCACGTGAAGGATCCGATCAGCCGGTTGAATGGCGTCGGTACCGTCACGCTGTTCGGCTCGCAGTACGCGATGCGGATCTGGCTCGACCCGACCCGCCTGACCAACTACGGCCTCACGCCGGTCGACGTCAGCTCGGCGATCACCGCGCAGAACGTGCAGATCGCGGGCGGTCAGCTCGGCGGTACGCCGGCGAAGCCGGGCACCGTGCTGCAGGCGACGATCACCGAATCGACGCTGCTGCAGACGCCCGAGCAGTTCGGCAACATCCTGCTGAAGGTCAACCAGGACGGCTCGCAGGTGCGCCTGAAGGACGTCGCGCAGATCGGCCTCGGCGGCGAAAACTACAACTTCGACACGAAGTACAACGGTCAGCCGACCGCGGCACTCGGTATCCAGCTCGCGACCAACGCGAACGCGCTCGCGACCGCGAAGGCCGTGCGCGCGAAGATCGACGAGCTCTCGCCGTTCTTCCCGCACGGCCTCGTCGTGAAGTATCCGTACGACACGACGCCGTTCGTGAAGCTGTCGATCGAGGAAGTGGTCAAGACGCTGCTCGAAGGTATCGTGCTCGTGTTCCTGGTGATGTACCTGTTCCTGCAGAACCTGCGGGCGACGATCATCCCGACGATCGCGGTGCCGGTCGTGCTGCTCGGCACGTTCGCGATCATGTCGATGGTGGGCTTCTCGATCAACACGCTGTCGATGTTCGGCCTCGTGCTCGCGATCGGCCTGCTGGTCGACGATGCGATCGTGGTGGTGGAGAACGTCGAGCGCGTGATGGCGGAAGAAGGCTTGTCGCCGAAGGAGGCGACCCGCAAGGCGATGGGCCAGATCACCGGCGCACTGGTCGGCGTGGCGCTCGTGCTGTCGGCGGTGTTCGTGCCGGTGGCGTTCTCGGGCGGCTCGGTCGGCGCGATCTATCGTCAGTTCTCGCTGACGATCGTGTCGGCGATGGTGCTGTCGGTGCTCGTCGCGTTGATTCTGACGCCGGCACTGTGCGCGACGATCCTCAAGCCGATCCCGCAAGGGCATCACGAAGAGAAGAAGGGCTTCTTCGGCTGGTTCAACCGCACGTTCAACAACAGCCGCGACAAGTACCACGTCGGCGTGCACCACGTGATCAAGCGCTCGGGCCGCTGGCTCATCATCTATCTGGTCGTGATCGTCGCGGTCGGGCTGCTGTTCGTGCGCCTGCCGAAGTCGTTCCTGCCCGATGAAGACCAGGGCCTGATGTTCGTGATCGTGCAGACGCCGTCGGGTTCGACGCAGGAGACGACCGCGAAGACGCTGGCGAACATTTCCGACTACCTGCTGAAGGACGAGAAGGAAATCGTCGAGTCGGCGTTCACGGTCAACGGCTTCAGCTTCGCGGGCCGCGGCCAGAACTCCGGTCTCGTGTTCGTGCGCCTGAAGGATTACTCGCAGCGTCAGCACGCGAACCAGAAGGTGCAGGCGCTGATCGGCCGGATGTTCGGGCGCTACGCGGGCTACAAGGACGCGATCGTGATCCCGTTCAACCCGCCGTCGATTCCCGAACTCGGCACGGCGGCCGGCTTCGACTTCGAGCTGACGGACAACGCCGGTCTCGGCCACGATGCGCTGATGGCCGCGCGTAACCAGTTGCTCGGGATGGCTTCGAAGGATCCGACGCTGCAGGGCGTGCGCCCGAACGGCCTGAACGACACGCCGCAGTACAAGGTCGACATCGACCGCGAGAAGGCGAATGCGCTGGGCGTGACGGCGGATGCGATCGACCAGACGTTCTCGATCGCATGGGCGTCGAAGTACGTGAACAACTTCCTCGACACCGACGGCCGGATCAAGAAGGTGTACGTGCAGGCAGACGCGCCGTTCCGGATGACGCCGGAAGACATGAACGTCTGGTACGTGCGCAACGGGTCGGGCGGGATGGTGCCGTTCAGTTCGTTCGCGACCGGTCATTGGACGTACGGTTCGCCGAAGCTCGAGCGCTACAACGGCGTGTCGGCGATGGAAATCCAGGGTCAGGCCGCACCGGGCAAGTCGACCGGCCAGGCGATGGCCGCGATGGAAGGGCTCGCGAAGAAGCTGCCGGTCGGGATCGGCTATTCGTGGACCGGCCTGTCGTTCCAGGAAATCCAGTCCGGTTCGCAGGCGCCGATCCTGTACGCGATCTCGATCCTCGTCGTGTTCCTGTGTCTCGCGGCGCTGTATGAAAGCTGGTCGATCCCGTTCTCGGTGATCATGGTGGTGCCGCTCGGCGTGATCGGCGCACTGCTTGCGGCGACGATGCGCGGTCTGGAAAACGACGTGTTCTTCCAGGTCGGCCTGCTGACGACCGTGGGCTTGTCCGCGAAGAACGCGATCCTGATCGTGGAATTCGCGCGCGAGTTGCAGATGACGGAGAAGATGGGGCCGATCGAGGCCGCGCTGGAAGCGGCGCGCCTGCGGCTGCGCCCGATCCTGATGACGTCGCTCGCGTTCATTCTCGGCGTGATGCCGCTCGCGATCAGCAACGGCGCGGGTTCGGCCAGCCAGCATGCGATCGGTACGGGCGTGATCGGCGGGATGATCACGGCGACGTTCCTCGCGATCTTCATGATCCCGATGTTCTTCGTGAAGATCCGCGCGATCTTCAGCGGCGAGAAGGAAGACGTCGACGAGGCGCTGCGCCTGGCTCAGGAGCACTCGCACCACGAAGAGAAGCCGGGCAACGGCGACGAAGGCAACAAGGGACAGTGATGATGCAAAAACACGCTTTGACTGCAATCGCGGTCGCGCTCCTTGCCACGGGCTGCACGATGGCGCCGCATTACAAGCGGCCCGATGCGCCCGTCGCGCAGGCGTACCCGGCCGGCGGCGTCTACGCGACGCAGCCGGGTGCGGCCGGCGCGCGCAGCGCGAACGGCCAGGCGGCGACGGCCATCGGCTGGCGCGAATTCTTCGTCGATCCGCGCCTGCAGCGGCTGATCGAGATCGCGCTGAAGAACAACCGCGACCTGCGCGTGTCGGTGCTGAACATCGAGGCGGCGCGCGCGCAGTACCAGATCACGCGCGCGGGCCTGTTCCCGACGCTCGACGGTACGGGCACGGGCAACGTCCAGCGCGTGCCGCAGGGCTTGTCGACGACCGGTGCGCCGTATATCTCGCGTGCCTACAACGTCGGGCTGTCGGCGTCGTGGGAGCTCGACCTGTTCGGCCGCGTGCAGAGCCTGAAGGACCAGGCGCTCGCGCAGTACCTGTCGACGTCGTACGCGCGGCAGGCTTCGGAAATCTCGCTGGTGTCTTCCGTGGCCGACCAGTACCTGACGCTGCTGTCGACCGACGACCTGCTGAAGGTCACGGAGAACACGCTGAAGTCCGCCCAGGCGCAGTACGACCTGACGAAGCTGCAGTTCGACAACGGCACGGGCTCGGAGCTCGAGCTGCGTCAGGCGCAGACGGTGGTCGAGACGGCGCTCGCGAACCAGCAGGCGCAGGCGCGTGCGCGTGCGCAGGCGCTGAACGCACTGGTGCTGCTGATCGGCGAACCGCTGCCGGACGACCTGCCGGCGGGCATGCCGCTGGACGCGCAGAACCTGCTGACGGACGTGCCGGCCGGGCTGCCGTCGGATCTGCTGACGCGTCGTCCGGACGTGATGCAGGCCGAGCAGACGCTGCTGGCCGCGAACGCGAACATCGGCGCGGCACGTGCGGCGTTCTTCCCGCGCATCTCGCTGACGGGCGCATTCGGCACCGGCAGCCCGACGCTCGGCGGCCTGTTCAAGGCCGGCACGGCGGCGTGGTCGTTCGCGCCGCAGATCACGATGCCGATCTTCGAAGGCGGGCAGAACATCGCGAACCTGAACCTGGCGAACGTGCAGAAGCGCATCGAGATCGCGAACTACGAGAAGGCGATCCAGTCGGCGTTCCGCGAAGTGGCGGATGGTCTCGCCGCACGCGGCACGTACGACCAGCAGATCGCGGCGCTGGAGCGCAACGAGCATGCGCAGCAGCGTCGTTTCGACCTGTCGGACCTGCGTTACAAGAACGGCGTCGACAGCTACCTGTCGGTGCTGACGGCGCAGACGGACCTGTACTCGGCCCAGCAGACGCTGATCAGCGCACGTCTGGCGCGCTGGACGAACCTGGTCGACCTGTACCGCGCGTTGGGCGGCGGGTGGATCCAGCGGGCCGGCGAAACGCCGCGCGCGCCGGATGCGCCGGTCGACTACGACAAGGCGGCTGCTCCGGTCGCTGCGTCGGCGGCCGCGACGAACGGGTAAGTACAACGAAGGGCAGGGGCGGCCAGCCGCGCCTGTCCCTGGAACCGGCTGTATGCGGAAACGAGAACGCCACGGGCCACAATCCGTGGCGTTTTCTTTTTTGTGTCCGCGCCGACGTGCCGGCAATCGCGTCGGCGTTCCGCCCACCCGTCCGGCGTCGTTCAACACGCGCAGGTACACTCGCTGCATGAAAACGACCCGGATCATCCTGCTCAACGGCGCGGGCAGTTCAGGCAAGACGTCGCTCGCGCATGCGCTCCAGGCGCTGCTGGCCAGCCCGTACCTGCACGTCCGGATGGATGCGTTTCTCGACATGCTGCCCGCGCGCTATCTGAACGACGCGGCCGGATTCACGTTTTCGTCGTTCGTCGAGGACGGCAGGAACGTGGTGTCGATCAGCAGCGGGCCGGTTGCCCGGCGAGCGATGCAGGGGATGCGCCACGCGATCGTCGCGCTGGCGGAGCAGGGCAACAACCTGATCGTCGACGAGGTGCTGCTGGGCGACGAGAAGGCCGAGTACGCCCGTTTGCTGGCGCCGTTTACGGTCAGCCTGGTCGGCGTCCACTGTCCGCTGGAGGTGCTCGAGGAACGGGAGCGGCGACGGGGCGATCGTCTCGCGGGGCTCGCGCGCTGGCAGTACGACAGGGTGCATGCGGGCATGACCTACGATGTGAGCGTCGATACCAGCACGGCCACGCCGGAGGCCTGCGCGCGAAACATCATGCGGGCGCTGGCGTTGCACGGAGGCTGACGCGCGGCGCCTCGCGGGGGCGCGTACGTGGCGTCCACGGCGCCACGGCCGCGTGGGCCCAGCCGGGAACAAGCAAAACGCCACGGCATGCCGTGGCGTCTTGCGTTATCGCGTCGCGCCGTCGTCCGGCGCGGGGCGATCAGTGGTGCACGTCGGCGGGACGTCCGTCGAAGTCGTGTCCGGCGCGGCGGATCTCGCAGCGCGCATCCTTCTCGCCTTTCACGCCGTTGAACACGATGTTCAGGATCACGGCCGATGCCGACGCCAGCAGGATGCCGCTGTGCAGGATCGGCGCGAGCGCGGGCGGCAGCTTCGAGAAGAAGTGCGGCGACACGACCGGCACGAGGCCCATGCCGACGCTCACGGCGACGATGAACAGGTTGTGCGCGTTGTTCACGAAGTCGACCTTGGACAGTACCTTGATGCCGTTCGCGGCCACCATCCCGAACATCACGATGCCCGCGCCGCCGAGCACGAACGACGGCACCGACGCGACGACCTGCGCCATCTTCGGGAACAGGCCGAGCAGCACGAGGATCACGCCGCCCGTCGCACACACGAACCGGCTCTTCACGCCCGTCACGCCGATCAGGCCGACGTTCTGCGAGAACGACGTATGCGGGAACGAGTTGAAGATGCCGCCGATCAGCGTACCGAGGCCGTCGACGCGCAGGCCGCGCACCAGGCGCTCCTGGTTGACCGGGCGATCGACCATGTCGCCGACCGCGAGGAACATGCCGGTCGATTCGATGAACGTGACGAACATCACCGTGACCATCGTCACGATCGACAGCGGGTCGAAGTGCGGCAGGCCGAAGTGGAACGGCATCACGAAGCCGACCCACGGCGCGTGTGCGACGCCGTCGGTATTCACGCGGCCGATCGCGAACGCGATCGCGAAGCCGGCGACGATGCCGAGCAGCACCGAGATGTTCGCGACGAAGCCGCGGCCGTACTTGTTGATCAGCAGGATCAGCGTCAACACGAGCAGCGACAGGCCGAGATAGACCGGGCTGCCGTACTCCGGGTTGCCGACGCCGCCGGCCGCCCAGTTGATGCCGACTTCCATCAGCGACAACCCGATCACCGCGATCACGGTGCCGACGACCACCGGCGGGAAGAACCGCAACAGCTTGCCGATCATCGGCGCGAGCACGATGCCGATGATGCCGGCCGCGATCGTCGAACCGAAGATGTCGAGAATGCCGAGGCCGGGATTCGTGCCGATCGCGATCATCGGGCCGACCGCCGCGAACGTGCAGCCCATGATGACGGGCAGGCGGATCCCGAAGATCCACAGGCCCAGCGTCTGGATCAGCGTGGCGATACCGCACGAAAACAGGTCGGCGCTGATCAGGAACGCGATCTGGTCTTTCGGCAGCTTGAGTGCGGCGCCAACGATAAGCGGCACGGCAACGGCGCCGGCGTACATGACGAGGACGTGCTGCAGGCCAAGCGTTACCAGCTTGCCGGTCGGCAGCACCTCATCGCACGGATGGACCGTGTTCGATTGCATCTGTCTCACTCCATGATCTTGTTTTCGGGGTGATACGAAGTTATGCGGAATGAATCCACGCAACAAGAGCGCTGGGTACTATTCCGTTCTTTGCTGGTTCGATATGCCGTTTCGGCATGGAGCAGGGTGTCGATCATCGGGAAACTGCCGCAGGAGTGAGGTTCCCCGGTTTTATAGCCCTTCAAAATAGCGCTGACCCCCGTGCCAAATATGGGCTGCTTTATGGTCTGTATCGGGCGGGCCGCATAGTGGCAAAAAGGACCGATGCAAATTCGTGCCGGGTTAACCCGCGAACGCCCGCTTTTGCGTGCGGGTTGCGGCCCGGTGAAACCGGTCGGCCGGCCGCATGTCCGGCGCGCCGGCGTGGCGGCAAAAGCCGGGGCGCATATCGCGATCCCGTTATCATCGACATCCGTTCATTCGAATTCGCCTACCCGTCATGCGCCTGCTCGGAATCGACCTCGGCACCGGCTCCATCAAACTCGTCACGCTCGATGCAGATGGCGTCGAGCGGGCAGTCGCGAGCGAACCTTATGCGCTGTCGTCGCCGCAGCCCGGCTGGGCCGAGATCGCGCCCGATACGTGGTGGCAGGCGCTCGTGCGCGCGGCCGCGCGGCTGCCGGCCGGCGAGCGCGCGCAGGTCGCGGCGATCGGCTTCTCGGGCCAGATGCACGGCGTCGTGCTGATCGACGCGGCCGGACAACCGGTGCGGCCCGCGCTGCTGTGGCCCGACACGCGCGCGGCGCGCGAAGCGGACGCGGCCGGCTGGCCCGTCGCTCCGAACCCCGTCGCGCCCGGCATGGCCGGCCCGCTGCTGCGCTGGCTGGCCGCGCACGAACCCGATGCGCTGCGCGCCGCCCGTCGGGCCGTGCAGCCGAAGGACTGGCTGCGCATCGCGCTGGGCGGCGACGTCGCGGCCGACCCGAGCGACGCGTGCGCGACCGCGCTCGCGACGCCCGATGGCGCGTGGGATCGGGCATTGATCGAGGCGCTCGGCTTGCCGGCCGACTGCTTCGCGCCGGTGCGCGCGTCGACCGCGCGCGGCGGCACGCTCGGCGGGCAGGCCGCCGCGGCGCTCGGCCTGCCCGCCGGCGTGCCGCTGGCGACGGGCGCGGCCGACACGGCGTGCGCGGCGCTCGGCAGCGGATTGGTTGCCGCGGGCGACGCGCTGCTGACGACCGGCAGCGGCGGCCAGATCGTCGTGCTCGCGGATACGCTGCCGCCCGCGCGGCGCGGGCTGCACCGCTATCGCACCGCGGCCGGCGGCGGCTACTACACGATGGCCGCGATGCAGAACGTCGGGCTCGCGCTCGAAGCCGTTCGCGGCTGGCTGGGTTATGCGGGATGGGCCGACGCGTATGACGATGCGTTCGCGCGGCCGGCGTCCGAACGGCTGTGCTTCCTGCCGTACCTGACGGGCGAGCGTTCGCCGTGGATGAACCCCGACGCGCGCGGCGGCTGGCTCGGCCTCGGGCTCGGCGACACGCGCGGTGCGATGATGCGCGCGGCGTTCGAAGGCGTCGCGTTCGCGTTGCGTGCGGGGCTCGATGCGATCCGCGATGCCGACCACCGCGACCCGGTGACGACGCTGCGTCTCGCGGGCGGCGGCTCGGTCGATCCGCGCTGGCGCCAGCTGCTCGCCGACGCGCTCGGCGCGTCGCTGCACGCGATCGACTGCCCGAATGCCGCGACGCGCGGTGCGGCGCTGCTCGCGGGCGTCGCGATCGGGCACTGGCGGGAAGACGCGTTGCGCGCGCTGGCGCCCGCCGCGTCGCCCGTCGCCGCGCCGCGCGAGGACCGCTCGCTGGCCGCGCGTCACGCGCGCTTCATCGATCTGTACGCGCGCACGGATGCATGGTTCACGACGGGCGTTTAAACTCGAACACTTGTTCTTTTGCGTCAGCCATGACGCATCGTGGCAAGCCGACGACCGTTTCCCGCACGCGGTGCGTGCCGGGAGCGGCGATCATGGCGAGCACGGGATTCCGTTGCGGTGCCGCGCACGATGCCGCGCGGCACGGCTTCGACAGCTTTGCATGGAACCCGGCGGGCGCCGCAGCGCGCACCCGGGCCGACCTCACAGACAGACAGGAGTGACACGATGAAAACGAAAGCCGCGATTGCATGGAAGGCGGGTGCGCCGCTGACGATCGAGGAAGTCGATCTCGAAGGGCCGCGCGCCGGCGAAGTGCTGATCGAGGTGAAGGCCACCGGCATCTGCCACACCGACTACTACACGCTGTCGGGCGCCGATCCGGAAGGGATCTTCCCCGCGATCCTCGGCCATGAAGGCGCGGGCGTGGTGGTCGACGTCGGCCCCGGCGTCGGCACCGTGCGCAAGGGCGATCACGTGATTCCGCTCTATACGCCCGAATGCCGCGAGTGCAAGTTCTGCCTGTCGCGCAAGACCAACCTGTGCCAGAAGATCCGCGCGACGCAGGGCAAGGGCCTGATGCCCGACGCGACGTCGCGCTTCTCGCTCGACGGCAAGCCGCTGTTCCACTACATGGGGACGTCGACGTTCTCGAACTACATCGTCGTGCCGGAAATCGCGGTGGCGAAGGTGCGCGAGGACGCGCCGTTCGACAAGATCTGCTACATCGGCTGCGGCGTGACGACGGGCGTCGGCGCGGTCGTGTACTCGGCGAAGGTCGAGGCGGGGGCGAACGTCGTCGTGTTCGGTCTCGGCGGGATCGGCCTGAACGTGATCCAGGGCGCGAAGATGGTCGGCGCGGACAAGATCATCGGCGTCGACATCAACCCGAAGCGCGTGGAGCTCGCGAAGAAGTTCGGGATGACGCACTTCATCAACCCGAACGAAGTCGAGAACGTCGTCGACCACATCGTGCAGTTGACCGACGGCGGCGCCGACTACTCGTTCGAATGCGTGGGCAACGTGAAGCTGATGCGCCAGGCGCTCGAGTGCACGCACAAGGGCTGGGGCCAGTCGTTCATCATCGGCGTGGCCGCGGCGGGCGAGGAAATCAGCACGCGTCCGTTCCAGCTGGTGACGGGCCGCGAGTGGAAGGGCTCGGCGTTCGGCGGCGCGCGCGGCCGCACCGACGTGCCGAAGATCGTCGACTGGTACATGGAAGGCAAGATCAACATCGACGACCTGATCACGCATACGCTGCCGCTCGAGCGGATCAACGAAGGTTTCAACCTGATGAAGGCCGGCGAGTCGATCCGTTCGGTCGTGCTGTACTGAGCGGGAGCGCACCGTCATGCTCGAACTCGTTTCCTCGCATGCGTGCCACGGCGGCGAGCAGCGCTTCTACCGTCACGATTCGGCGGCCATCGGCCTGCCGATGAAGTTCTCGGTGTACCTGCCGCCGCAGGCGGCGCACGGCCGCGTGCCGGCGCTGTTCTACCTCGCGGGCCTCACGTGTACCGACGAGACGTTCGCGATCAAGGGCGGCGCGCAGCAGTACGCGGCGCAGCACGGCATCGCGCTCGTGATGCCCGATACGAGCCCGCGCGGCGCGGGCGTGCCGGGCGAGACCGATGCGTGGGATTTCGGCGTCGGCGCGGGCTTCTACGTCGATGCGACCGAGGCGCCGTGGTCCGCGCATTACCGGATGGAGTCGTACGTGACGGGCGAGCTGCGCGCGCTCGTCGCGGCCGAGCTGCCGATCGACGGCGCGCGGCTCGGGATCTTCGGCCACTCGATGGGCGGGCACGGCGCGCTGACGCTCGCATTGCGCCATCCGGGCCTGTACCGGTCGGTGTCGGCGTTCGCGCCGATCGCCGCGCCGACGCGCTGCCCGTGGGGCGAAAAGGCGTTCTCGGGCTACCTCGGCGACGATCGCGACGCCTGGAAGGCGCACGATGCGAGCGAGCTCGTCGCGCGCGCCGATGCGCCGAAGTTCGCGGAAGGCATCCTCGTCGACCAGGGGCTGGCCGATCAATTCCTCGCGAACCAGCTGAATCCCGACGTGTTCGAGGCCGCCTGCGCGAAGGCCGGCCAGCCGCTGACGCTGCGCCGTCATCCGGGCTACGACCACGGCTACTACTTCATCTCGACGTTCATCGCCGATCACATTGCGCATCATGCGCGTGTGCTGGTTGGGTGAGCGGAGAGGGAAGCCGGTCGCGCACGGGGCGCGCCGCACGAATTCGCGGGCAATAAAAAACGCCGGCGCTGCCTTCGGGCACGCCGGCGTTTTGACTTCGCGTCGGGCGGCGGTCAGTTGCGCCGCAACAGGCTCGCGCCGTACACGAGCGCCGACAGCGCGGTGATCCAGAAGCTCGTCGGCCAGTCGGTGTGATACGCGAGCACGATGCCGGCCCACGCCTCGAACAGTGCGAACAGCGCGGCGAGCAGCACGCCCGTCGACAAGCGCGTCGACACGTTCTGCGCGGCCGCGGCGGGCCCGACCAGCAGCGTGAACACGAGCAGCACGCCGACGATCTGCGTCGCCGCGGCCACCGCGAGCGCGCACACCGCGAGGAACAGCATCGACACCGTGCGCAGCGACACGCCCTTCGCTTCGGCCAGCTCGGGCTGCAGCGACGCGAACAGCAGCGGGCGCGCGATCAGCGCGAGCGCGGCGAGGCTCACCGCGCCGATGCCCGCGAGCACCGCGAGCGTGTCGTGGCTGACCGCGAGCACGTTGCCGAACAGCAGCGCGGTGACCTGCGTCGCGAACGACGTATAGAAATGCAGGAACAGCAGGCCGAAGCCGAGCGCGCCCGACAGGATCACGCCGATCGCGACGTCGCGGCCCGCGAGCTTTTCGCCGAGCGCGCCCATCCCGATCCCGGCCGCGAGCGTGAAGCCGACCATTCCCCAGATCGGCGAGATGCCGAGCAGCACCGCGCCGGTCGCGCCGGTGAAGCCGACGTGCGACAGCGCGTGGCCGGCGAAGGTCTGCCCGCGCAGCACCAGGAAGTAGCCGACGATGCCCGCGAGCACCGCGACGATCCCCGACGCCGCGAAGGCGTTGATCATGAAGTCGTAGTCAAACATCGTGCGAATGCCCGGGATGGGCGTGTCCGTGGTGGTGATGGCCGTGGCCGCCGCCGTGCGAGTGGCCGTCGTCGTCCTCGTGTTCGTGGTCGTGCTTCTCGATCTCGACGTCGCCCGACATCACGAAGATCTTGCCGTTCACGCGCATCACGTCGATCGGCGACCCGTAGAGCCGCGACAGCACGGGCTTCGTGATCACCTCGTCGACGGTGCCGAGCGCCGCGACGCCGTTGCCGAGATACAGCACGCGATCGAGCGCGTTCAGCAGCGGATTCAGTTCGTGCGCGGAGAACAGCACGGTGATGCCGAGCTCGCGCTGCACGGTGCGCACGAGCTCGACGACGCCGCGCTGGTGGTTCGGGTCGAGGCTGATCAGCGGCTCGTCGAGCAGCAGCAGCTTCGGATTGCCGAGCAGGCATTGCGCGAGCAGCAGGCGCTGCCGTTCGCCGCCCGACAGCTCGGACAGCGGCCGGCGCGCGAGCGTCGGGCCGCCGACGAGATCGAGCACGCGGTCGACGTCGCGACGCGTGGCCGCGTTCGTGTGCGGCAGCCCCCAGCGGTGGCCGTCGGCGGCCATCGCGACGAAGTCGTAGCCGCGCATCCGGCGGTTCGCGAGGCCGCTCCTGATCTGCGGCATGTAGCCGATCGACGGGTTGCCGCGCACGACCGGCACGCCGCCGACGGACAGCGTGCCGGCCGACACGGGCACGAGCCCGAGCACCGCGCGCATCAGCGTCGTCTTGCCCGCGCCGTTCGGCCCGAGCACGCCGACGAATTCGCCGGGCTCGATCGAGAAGCTGACGTCGCGCAGGATCGTGCGTCCGCCCAGTTCGAGCGTGACGCGATCGACGGCGAGTGCATGGGGAGTGGCGGTCATGTCGATACGGTCGTTTATGGCTTGCCGGCGGAAAGCGCGGCGCCGAGCGCGTCGAGCTGCCCGGCCATCCATTGCTGGAAGGTCTTGCCGGCCGGCTGCGTCTCGGTGACGCTGACGGTCGGCACGCCGCCGTCGCGCGCGATCTTCAGCATGCGTTTGGTCATCGGTTCTTCGGCCTGGCTGTTGTAGATCAGCACGCGCACCTGCTTCTTGCGCAGGTCGTTCTCGAACGCGGCGACGTCCTGCGCGCTGGCCTCGGTGTCGTTCATCGTCGCGAGCTGGAACCGCTGGTTGCGCATGTCGAGACCGATCGCGTCGGACATGTAGCCGAATACCGGCTCGGTGGCCGTCACGGGCACGCCCTTGTACTTCGCGCGCAGCGCGGCGACCTGGTCGTCGACGGGCTTCAGCGACGCGACGAACTTCTGCAGGTTCGCATCGTATTCGGCCTTGTGCGCCGGATCGGCACGGCCGAGCTCGGCGGCGATCGCGCGCGCGGCGGCGGGCATCGTCGCCGGGTCGTACCACAGGTGCGGGTTGTCGCCGGCCTTCTTGCCGACGAGGTCGGCGACGACGATCGTCGCGCGCTTCGTCTGTTTCGACGCACCGAGCAGCTTGGCCATCCACGGGTCGTAGTCGGCGCCGTTGTAGATCACGACCTGCGCGTGCTGCAGCGCGCGAGCCGTCTTCGGGCTCGCTTCGAACAGGTGCGGATCCTGGTCGGGATTGCTGAGGATGCTCGTGACCGCGACGCGGCTGCCGCCGATCTGCGTCGCGACGTCGCCGTAGAAATTCTCGGCGGCGACGACGTTGACGGTCGCGGCCTGCGCGAACGCGGGCGCCGCGAGCGACAGCGCGGCGAACGTGGCGAACGCGGCGGCGACGCGGCGAACAGGCGACAGGGCACGCCGCGGCGTGCGGCGCTTCAGGGCAATGGACATGGAACTCCTCGTTGGAAGGGCGGCGCGTGCGCCGCGCGATTCGGCGTCAGCGCTGCGCGGGCTTGCGCTTGCAGTGTCCGCACAGGCCGCTCAGCTCGACGACCTGGTGGTGAACTTCGAAACCGTGCGCGGGTTCGCTCGCGGACAACTGCTTCGCGAGGTCGCCGCCGGGAATCTCGACGGTGTCGCCGCACGAATCGCAGATCAGGAACTGGCCTTCGTGCGGCACGCCGATCTCGCAGCATGCGAAGAACGCGTTCTTCGATTCGATCCGGTGGATGAAGCTGTGCTCGACGAGGAAATCCAGCGCGCGATAGACGGTCGTCGGAGGCACGCGGCCGCGTTGCGGTTCGAGTTCGGCGAGCAGGTCGTACGCGCCGATCGGGCGCTGCGCGGCCAGCACGTGCTCGTAGACCTGGCGGCGCAGCGGCGTCCACGCGAGCCCGTGCTCGGCGGCGAATGCGTCGGCCCGGGACAGCCGGGCGTCAATGGACGATGAGGTAGCCATGGCGTAAAGCAGGGCGATGAAACACAGTATCGCGATGATATAACGTATCGTCGCGCCGTGCAGCGTGAATTCCCCGTTTCCTGCCTCGCTCCGTCCCCTTCACCGTCGATCCCACTGCGCCGCACCGCGTGCGCGGCGCCTTGCCGGGCGTGCGCGACGGGCCGCCGTCGTGCGCGGTTGTGCCGCAGCGCGTCATAGAAAGCCGTCGCGTCGCCTTGACAGCGTGAATCGCGTATCCGATCATTCGATCACAAACAGAGCAATTGATCGGTTTGCGAGCGTTCGCTCACCTCGCGACCGTCGTACAGCAGAACAAACCGGAGACAGCCAGTGAGACTGGAAGACAAGGTCGCGATCCTGACGGGCGCCGCAAGCGGCATCGGCGAGGCGGTCGCGCAACGCTATCTGGACGAGGGCGCGCGCTGCGTGCTGGTCGATCTGAAGCCCGCCGGCGGCTCGCTCGCGCGGTTGATCGAGGCGAACCCCGGCCGCGCGGTGGCCGTCACCGCGGACGTCACGCGCCGCGACGACATCGAGCGGATCGTCGCCACGGCGGTCGAGCGCTTCGGCGGCGTCGACATCCTGTTCAACAATGCGGCGCTGTTCGACATGCGGCCGCTCCTCGACGAATCGTGGGACGTGTTCGACCGGTTGTTCTCGGTCAACGTGAAGGGGCTGTTCTTCCTGATGCAGGCCGTCGCGCAGCGAATGGTCGAGCAGGGCCGCGGCGGCAAGATCGTCAACATGTCGTCGCAGGCCGGCCGTCGCGGCGAGGCACTCGTTTCGCACTACTGCGCGACCAAGGCCGCGGTGATCAGCTATACGCAGTCGGCCGCGCTCGCGCTCGCGCCGCACCGGATCAACGTGAACGGGATTGCGCCGGGCGTGGTGGACACGCCGATGTGGGAGCAGGTCGATGCGCTGTTCGCGCGCTACGAGAACCGGCCGCTCGGCGAGAAGAAGCGGCTCGTCGGCGAAGCCGTGCCGCTCGGCCGCATGGGCGTGCCGGGCGACCTGACGGGCGCCGCGCTGTTCCTCGCATCGGCCGACGCCGATTACGTCACCGCCCAGACGCTGAACGTCGACGGCGGCAACTGGATGAGCTGACGTGATGTCGCTCGCACGCGCAACCTGCCGGCCGGCCCGCGACGACGCGGCCGCGGTCGGACGAGGAGGGCACGCCTGATGGCCGAGATCGTCGTGGCCGGCGAACTGCTCGCCGAATTCGTCGCCGCCGAGCGCGGCCAGGGCTTCGATACGCCGGGCCTGTTCGCGGGGCCGTTCCCGAGCGGCGCGCCGGCGATCTTCGCCGACCAGGCCGCGCGGCTCGGCGCGCGCGTCGCGTATGCGGGCTGCGTCGGCCGCGACGCGTTCGGCGACGCGGTCGTCGCGCGGCTCGAACGCGACGGCGTCGAGGTCGCGCGCATCCGCCGCGTCGCGCGCCCGACCGGCACCGCGTTCGTCGCGTACCGCGACGACGGCTCGCGCAGCTTCGTCTTCACGCTGTCCACCAGCGCGGCCGCGTGCGTCGATGCGTCCGACGTCGATGCCGCGATGTTCGACGGCTGCCGTTACTTCCACGTGATGGGCTCGTCGCTGACGAGCGAATCGGCGATCGCGGCCGTGCAGCGCGGCGTGATCGAGGCCGCGCGCGCCGGCGCGAAGGTGTCGTTCGATCCGAACGTGCGCCCCGAGATGCTGAGCTTTCGCCCGATGCGCGCGGCGCTCGACGAGATGCTCGCCGCGTGCCACCTGTTCCTGCCGAGCGAGGCCGACCTGCCGTTCTTCTGCGGGCCGCAACCGGCCGAGCGCGCGATCGCGGGCCTGCTCGCGACGCACCCGTTGCTCGAGCGCGTCGTGCTGAAGCGCGGCGCGCAAGGCAGCGTCGCGTTCGATCGCGCGAACCGCGTCGACGCGCCGGCCTTTCCGGTCGACGAAGTCGACCCGACCGGTGCCGGTGACTGCTTCGGCGGCACGCTCGTCGCGAGCCTCGTCGCGGGCGTGCCGATCGATGCCGCGTTGCGCCGCGCGAACGCGGCCGGCGCGATCGCGGTGACGCGGCGCGGCCCGATGGAGGGCAACAGCGATGCGGCCGAGATCGACCGTTTCCTGACCGAACGAGGTATCGCATGTCCGGCCTGACGACCCTTGCCGACCGTCCGCGCACCGCGCACGCGGACGCGGTGCTGCGGATGATCTTCGACGCGAACCGCGCCGACGCGCAGCGCGGCATCTATTCGATCTGCAGCGCGCACCGGCTCGTGCTGGAGGCCGCGTGCGAAGCCGCGCGCGCGGACGGCTCGCCGCTCCTGATCGAGGCGACCTGCAACCAGGTGAACCATCTCGGCGGCTATACGGGCATGACGCCCGCCGATTTTCGCCGCGACGTCGATGCGATCGCCGCGCGTTGCGGGCTTGCGCCGTCGGCGCTCGTGCTCGGCGGCGACCATCTCGGCCCGAACCCGTGGCGGCACCGCCGCGCGGCCGACGCGATGCGCGAGGCGGTCGCGATGGTCGCCGCGTATGTCGAAGCCGGCTTCGAGAAGATCCACCTCGATGCGAGCATGGCGTGCGCGGACGATCCGGTGCGGCTCGACGATCGCACGATCGCCGCGCGCGCGGCCGAGCTGTGCCGCGCGGCGGAAGACGCGGCGGCGCGTGCCGGTCTCGCGCCCGTCTACGTGATCGGCACCGAGGTGCCGACGCCGGGCGGCGAAGTGAGCGGCGGCGCGAACGAAGCGGACGATGCGGCGATCGCGCGGATCTCGGTCACGCGCAGCGACAGCGTCGCGGCGACGCTCGACGCGCACCGCCGCGCGTTCGCGGCGGCCGGCCTCGACGACGCATGGACACGCGTGGTCGCGGTCGTCGCGCAGCCGGGCGTCGACTTCGACGATCGCCACGTGCTCGACTACGACAGCGCGAAGGCGGCGTCGCTCGGCGCGAGTATCCTGCAGACACCGCGCCTCGTGTTCGAGGCGCACTCGACCGATTACCAGACCGAAGGCGCGCTCGCCGCGCTCGTGCGCGACCACTTCGCGGTGCTGAAGGTCGGCCCGGCGCTGACGTTCGCGCTGCGCGAGGCGCTGTTCGCGCTGACGTTCATCGAGGAGGCGCTGATCGACGACGTCGCGCAGCGCTCGCGGCTGCGGGAGGTCGTCGACGCCGCGATGCGCGCGCAGCCCGAGCACTGGGCGCCGTACTACCGCGGCGACGAGGCCGAGCAGCGGCTCGCGCGCCAGTTCAGCTACAGCGACCGGATCCGCTACTACTGGCTGCAGCCGGCCGTCGCGGCCGCGGTCGAGCAGCTGTTCGGCAACCTCGCGCGGCAGCCGGTGCCGGAGACGCTCGTCGCGCAGTGGCTGCCGGACGTCTACGCGGCGTGCCGCGCGGGCGGCCTCGCGCAGGAGCCGCGCGCCTGGGTGCGCCACCGGATACGCGACGTGATCGCGCACTATGCGCGCGCGTGCGGGATGCAGCGGCCGGCATGACGGGCCGGGAAGGAAACGACGCAACACGCAACACCGACGACACTTCGAACAAACACAGGAGACATGCCATGCAACGAAAGATGCTCGACGCCGCCGCACGCTGCCTTGCCGGAGCCGCGCTCGCGACGGCGGCCTGCGCCGCGTCCGCCGGCACGCTGACGATCGCGACGCTGAACAACCCCGACATGATCGAGCTGAAGAAGCTGTCGCCGGCGTTCGAGAAGGCGAACCCCGACATCAAGCTGAACTGGGTGATCCTCGAGGAGAACGTGCTGCGCCAGCGCGCGACGACCGACATCACGACCGGCAGCGGCCAGTTCGACGTGATGGCGATCGGCACCTACGAGACGCCGCAGTGGGGCAAGCGCGGCTGGCTCGCGCCGATCACCGGGCTGCCCGCCGACTACGACCTGAACGACATCGTGAAGACCGCGCGCGACAGCCTGTCGTACAACGGCCAGCTCTACGCGCTGCCGTTCTACGTCGAAAGCTCGATGACGTTCTACCGCAAGGACCTGTTCGCGGCGAAGGGGCTGAAGATGCCCGACCAGCCGACCTACGACCAGATCGCCGAATTCGCGGACAAGCTCACCGACAAGGCGAAGGGCACCTACGGGATCTGCCTGCGCGGCAAGGCCGGCTGGGGCGAGAACATGGCGTACGTGTCGACGGTGGTGAACACGTTCGGCGGGCGCTGGTTCGACGAGAACTGGAACGCGCAGCTCACGTCGCCCGAATGGAAGAAGGCGATCTCGTTCTACGTGAACCTGCTGAAGAAGGACGGCCCGCCGGGAGCGAGCTCGAACGGCTTCAACGAGAACC
This sequence comes from Burkholderia sp. YHN3-13, assembly GCF_055810675.1. Lineage (NCBI taxonomy): Bacteria > Pseudomonadati > Pseudomonadota > Betaproteobacteria > Burkholderiales > Burkholderiaceae > Burkholderia > Burkholderia sp. YHN3-13. Next base: position 80,831 of record NZ_JBVVNQ010000016.1, read on the forward strand.
TGACGCTGACCGCCTCGGGCAAGTGCGCGATGTGGATCGACGCGACGGTCGCGGCCGGCATGCTCTACAACAAGCAGCAGTCGCAGGTGGCCGACAAGATCGGTTTCGCGGCCGCGCCGGTGGCCGCCACGCCGAAGGGTTCGCACTGGCTGTGGGCATGGGCGCTGGCCGTGCCGAAGACGTCGAAGCAGCAGGACGCCGCGCGCAAGTTCATCGCGTGGGCGACGTCGAAGCAGTACATCGAGATGGTCGGCAAGGACGAAGGCTGGGCATCGGTGCCGCCGGGCACGCGCGCGTCGACGTACCAGCGCCCCGAGTACAAGGCCGCCGCGCCGTTCTCCGACTTCGTGCTGAAGGCGATCGAGACGGCCGACCCGAACGATCCGTCGCTGAAGAAGGTGCCGTACACGGGCGTGCAGTACGTCGGGATTCCTGAATTCCAGTCGTTCGGCACGGTGGTCGGCCAGTCGATCGCGGGCGCGGTCGCGGGCCAGATGACGGTCGACCAGGCGCTCGCCGCCGGGCAGGCCGCCGCCGACCGCGCGGTGCGGCAGGCCGGCTACAAGAAGTAACGCGCCGGCAGTCACGCGGCCCGCGGCGTGCGCCGTTGCACACCGCGGGCCGGCGAAGCCGAAAGGCGGGCAGGCCGTTCGCGCCCGCGCATCAACCGGAGGGACTCCGATCATGCGTCACCTGCGTCTTCCCCTGAGTCACGCCCACGCGCCGTCGGTCGGCGACGCGTCGTCGCCGCCGGGCGCGCCGCGCCGTGCGCGCGGCGGCGCGAGCTGGCTCGTGTCGCCGTCCGTCGCGGTGCTGCTGCTGTGGATGTCGATTCCGCTCGCGATGACGATCTGGTATTCGTTCTCGCGCTACAACCTGCTGAACCCGGACGTGAAAGGTTTTGCCGGGTTCGACAACTACCGCTTCCTCGCGACCGATCCGTCGTTCCTGCCCGCGATCTGGCACACGCTCGTGCTGATCGGCGCGGTGCTCGCGATCACGGTGGTCGGCGGCGTGCTGATGGCCGTGCTGTTCGACCGCAAGTTCTACGGGCAGGGCGTCGCGCGGTTGCTCGCGATCGCGCCGTTCTTCGTGATGCCGACGGTCTCCGCGCTGATCTGGAAGAACATGATCCTGCACCCGGTGTACGGGCTCGTCGCGAACGCGATGCGCGCGCTCGGGATGACGCCGATCGACTGGTTCGCCGACTACCCGCTCACCGCGGTGATCATCATCGTCGCGTGGCAGTGGCTGCCGTTCGCGTTCCTGATCCTGTTCACCGCGATCCAGTCGCTCGACCAGGAGCAGAAGGAAGCCGCGCGCATCGACGGCGCGGGCCCGATCGCGATGTTCTTCTACATCACGCTGCCGCACCTGAAGCGTGCGATCGCCGTGGTCGTGATGATGGAGACGATCTTCCTGCTGTCGATCTTCGCGGAAATCTATACGACGACGGGCGGCGGCCCGGGCGACGCGACGACCAACCTGTCCTACCTGATCTACGCGCTGGGCCTGCAGCAGTTCGACGTCGGCCTCGCGTCCGCGGGCGGCATCATCGCCGTGGTGGTCGCGAACGTCGTGTCGTTCTTCCTCGTGCGGATGCTCGCGCGCAACCTGAAGGGAGAGTACGAGAAATGAGCGACCTGACCTTCGAAGGCCGGCGCGGGCCGGCCGTGTTCGACCTCGTGCGGCGCGCGTTGCCCGGCACGCTCGCGTGGCTGATCGCGCTGCTGCTGTTCTTCCCGATCTTCTGGATGGCGATCACCGCGTTCAAGACCGAGCAGCAGGCCTACGCGTCGACGCTGTTCTTCATGCCGACGCTCGACAGCTTCCGCGAGGTGTTAGCGCGCAGCAACTACTTCGCGTTCGCGTGGAATTCGGTGCTGATCTCGGCCGGCGTCACGGTGATCTCGCTGCTGTTCGCGGTGCCGGCCGCCTACGCGATGGCGTTCTTTCCGAACCATCGCACGCAGAAGGTGCTGCTGTGGATGCTGTCGACGAAGATGATGCCGTCGGTCGGCGTGCTCGTGCCGATCTATCTGCTGTGGAAGAACGCGGGGCTGCTCGATACGGTATCGGGGCTCGTGATCGTCTACACGCTGATCAACCTGCCGATCGCGGTGTGGATGACCTTCACGTACTTCAACGAAATCCCGAAGGACATCCTGGAGGCCGGGCGCATCGACGGCGCGTCGACGTGGCAGGAGATCGTCTACCTGCTGATGCCGATGGCGCTGCCGGGGCTCGCGTCCACCGCGCTGCTGCTCGTGATCCTGTCGTGGAACGAGGCGTTCTGGAGCATCAACCTGTCGAGTTCGAACGCCGCGCCGCTGACGGTGTTCATCGCGTCGTACTCGAGCCCCGAAGGGTTGTTCTGGGCGAAGCTGTCCGCCGCTTCCCTGCTCGCGGTCGCGCCGATCCTGATCGTCGGCTGGCTGTCGCAGAAGCAGCTCGTGCGCGGGCTCACGTTCGGGGCGGTCAAATGAGCGCGGCCGGCGAGGGGGCTGCCGGCCACGGCGCGAACGTCCTGATCTGCGATTGCGACGGCGTGCTGATCGACAGCGAGGCCGTGGCCGCCGACGTGATCGTGCGCGAACTCGATGCGCGCTGGCCGGGCGTCGACGCGCGGCCGGCCGTGATGCCGCTGCTCGGGCTGCGCATCGAGCGCGTGCTGGCCGGTGCCGGCGAGGCCGTCGGCCGCACGCTGTCGGCCGCCGACATCGACGCGATCCGCCGCGCGGTCGAAGCGGCGGCCGTCAATGCGCCGATGGTCGACGGCATCGACACCGCGCTGGCCGCGATCCCGTTGACGACGGCCTGCGCGAGCAACAGCTACCGCGCATACGTCGAGGCGGCGCTCGCGCGCACGGGCCTCGCGCGCTTCTTCGGCGACCGGCTGTTCTGCGCGGATGCCGTCGCGCGGCCCAAGCCCGCGCCCGACGTGTACCTCGCGGCCGCGCACTCGCTCGGCGCGGCGCCCGCGCACTGCCTCGTGGTCGAGGACAGCGTGACGGGCATCACCGCGGCGGCCGCGGCCGGCATGACCGTGCTCGGCTTCGTCGGCGGCGGGCACGCGTCGGCGGCCCAGATCGACGCGCTGCGCGGGATCGGCGCGCGTCACGTATTCGACGACATGCACGAGTTGCCCGGCTACGTCGCGCGCTGGCAGGCGACGGGCGCGGTGCTGCCGAACTAGCAACGATTGCGCGCCGCCGGCGAGGCGGCGCATCACGAACGAACGGAGACAGATCATGGCAAGCGTGCTCCTGCGCAACATCGCGAAGCGCTACGACGACACCGAAGTGCTGCGCAACGTCAACCTCGACATCGCCGACGGCGAATTCGTCGTGTTCGTCGGGCCGAGCGGCTGCGGCAAATCCACGCTGATGCGGATGATCGCGGGCCTCGAGGATATTTCGAACGGCGACCTGCTGATCGACGGCGCGAAGGTCAACGACGTGCCGAGCGCGAAGCGCGGCATCGCGATGGTGTTCCAGTCGTATGCGCTGTACCCGCACATGACGCTGTACGACAACATGGCGTTCGGCCTGAAGCTCGCGGGCGCGAAGAAGCCCGAGATCGACCAGGCCGTGAAGCAGGCCGCGAAGATCCTGCACATCGATCACCTGCTCGACCGCAAGCCGAAGCAGCTGTCGGGCGGCCAGCGGCAGCGCGTCGCGATCGGCCGCGCGATCACGCGCAAGCCCAAGGTGTTCCTGTTCGACGAACCGCTGTCGAACCTCGACGCCGCCTTGCGCGTGAAGATGCGGCTGGAATTCGCGCGGCTGCACGACGAGCTGAAGACGACGATGATCTACGTGACGCACGATCAGGTCGAGGCGATGACGCTCGCGGACAAGATCGTCGTGCTGTCGGGCGGCGCGGTGCAGCAGGTCGGCACGCCGAACACGTTGTATCACGCGCCGGCGAACCAGTTCGTCGCGGGCTTCATCGGCTCGCCGAAGATGAACTTCCTGAAGGGCACGGTCGAATCGGCCGACGCGGGCGGCGTGCTCGTGCGCTTCGACAGCGGCGAGACGCAGCGCGTGGCGGTGGACGCGAGCGCGCTGCAGCGCGGCGCCGCGGTGACCGTCGGCGTGCGGCCCGAGCACCTGCTGGTCGACGCCGCCGCGGACGGGGTGGCCGCGCGGACGATGGCGGTCGAGTCGCTCGGCGATGCCGCCTATCTGTATGCGGAGTCGGCCGCCGCGCCGGACGGGCTGATCGCGCGGATTCCGCCGCTCGACACGTACCGCACCGGCGAGGCGCTGCGCGTGCATGCGCAGGCCGAGCACTGCCACCTGTTCGACGAGCAAGGCCACGCGTTCCGCCGGCTGAGCGCGCACGCGAAGGCCGCGTGACGACCGGCGGCCGCGCCGCTCAGATGCGCAGGTGGTCGGCCAGGTAGTCGACGAACGCGCGCAGCTTCGGCGTCGGGTGCCGGCCCGACGGCCACAGCACATGGAACGGCGTGCGGCTCGCGACGTGCTCGTCGAGCACCGTGCGCAGCGTGCCGTCGGCCAGCGCGTCGTGCACGAAGAACTCCGGCAGGCACGCGATGCCGCGCCCGCGCAGCACGAAGCACAGGCGCGCTTCCGCGCTGTTGCTGACCATCGTGACCGGCACCTCGGGCGGCGGGCCGTGACGCGGCACGCGCAGCGGCCAGGTCTGGAGCCGGCCGCTGCTCGGGAAGCGGTAGTGCAGGCAGCGGTGACGCGCGAGATCGGCCGGCGTGCGCGGCGTGCCGTGCCGGTCGAGATAGGCGGGCGACGCGACGAGGTGCTGGCGGAACTGGCCGAGCAGCCGCGACGACAGCCGCGAGTCCGACGGCTGGCCGGTGCGCAGCACCGCGTCGAATCCTTCGTCGACGACGTCGACGAGCCGGTCGCTGAAATCGATGTCGAGCTCGATCTCCGGATACGCGGCCATGAAATCGGCGAGCACCGGCAGCAGCAGCGTGCCGATCGTCGGCAGGCTCACGCGCAGCCGCCCGCGCGGCGCTTCGGCACTGTGCGTCAGTTCCTGTTCGGCCGCGTCGAGCTCGGCGATCACGCGCCGGCACCGTTCGAGAAAACGCGCGCCTTCGGCCGTCAGCGTGATGCTGCGCGTGCTGCGGTGAAAGAGCCGCACGTTCAGGCGCGCCTCGAGCCGCGCGATGCGCTTGCCGATCGCCGATGCCGACAGCCCGAGCGCGCGGCCGGCCGCGACGAAGCTGCGCGTTTCCGCGACCTGAACGAACACGACGAAGCCGCCCAGATTTTCCATGCCGGTTCCCGATTGCGGACATCGATGTCCGGATTGTCCGGAACTCTACCCCGGTTTTTCTTCCCGCGCCGGCTCCCTACGATGGGCGTTCCTTCACCGTTCGAGGTCACGCCATGTCATTCCTGCCTGTCACCGCCCGTCGCGTCGAAACCGGGAGCGCGTCATGAGCGATTGCCCGTCGATGGACAGCCGCGTTGCCGGCCTGCCGGCACAGGCGGCCGAGCGCCTGCCGGTCGCGAACCTGCTGGCGCTCGCCACCGCCGCCTTCATCACGATCCTCACCGAAGCGCTGCCGGCCGGCCTGCTGCCGTTGATGAGCGCCGACCTGCGCGTGCCCGAGGCGCTGATCGGCCAGCTCGTGACCGTGTATGCGCTCGGCTCGATCGTCGCGGCGATCCCGCTTGTCGCCGCGACGCGCGCGATGCGCCGGCGCCGCCTGCTGCTCGCGGCGCTCGCCGGCTTCGTCGTGTCGAACGCGCTGACGGCCGTGTCGCCGTACTACGCGCTCACGCTCGTGGCGCGCTTCGTCGCCGGCATGGCGGCGGGGCTGCTGTGGGCGCTGCTGGCCGGCTACGCGAGCCGGATGGTCGATGCGTCGCTGCGCGGCCGTGCGATCGCGGTGGCGATGCTCGGCGCGCCGGTCGCGATGTCGGTTGGCATTCCGGCCGGTACCGCGCTGGGCGCGGCGCTCGGCTGGCGCGTCGCGTTCGCGCTGATCACGCTGGCGGCGCTCGCGTTGATCGGCTGGATCCGCCTGCGCGTGCCCGATTACGCGGGGCAGCCCGCCGGCGCGCGCGAGCCCGTGCTTGGCGTGATGATGCTGCCCGGCGTGCGGCCGGTGCTGACCGTGATGTTCGCGTACGTGCTCGCGCACAACATGCTGTACACGTATGTCGCGCCGTTCCTGGCAGGGGTGCGGATGGGCACGCAGGTCGATGTGGTGCTGTTCGTGTTCGGCCTCGCGTCGCTGGCGGGCATCGCGCTGACGGGCGCATGGATCGGCGCCGCGCAACGACGGCTGACGCTCGCCAGCATCGCGCTGTTCGCGCTTGCGGCGCTGATGCTCGGCGCCGGGTCCGGGATGGCGATCGTCTATGCGGGCGTCGCGCTGTGGGGGCTCGCGTTCGGCGGCGCGCCGACGCTGTTCCAGACGGCCGCCGCGAACGCGGCGGGGGAATCGGCCGACGTCGCGCAGTCGATGCTCGTGACGGTGTGGAACCTCGCGATCGCCGGCGGCGGCATCGCGGGCGGGATGCTGCTCGGCGCGACGGGCGCCGGCGCGATTCCGTGGGTGCTCGTCGCGCTGCTGGCGGCCGCGTGGATCGGCGCGTGGCGCGCGCGCCGGCACGCGTTCCCGGCGCCGCGCGCGGCCTGAGCGGGCGGCACCGGCGGCGTCAGGCCGCCTTCGCGGCGAGCGCGGCGCGCGCGCAGGTTTCGTCGGTGACGAGCCCCGACAGCCAGCCGCCGCGCAGCGCGGCGATCACCGCGTCATGTTTCTTCGGGCCGCCGGCGAACGCGATCGTCGGCAGCTTCGGCGGCGTCGCGAGCGCGACGCTCGTCACGCGCGCGCTGGTCGACACCGTGATCTGCGTACCCTGCGCGTCGATCGGCACGCCGAGCAGCTCGGCCACCGCGCCGAGCGCGGTCATCTCGTCGCGTTCCTGTTCGGTGATGAAGCCGTCTTCGTAGAGCGGGCAGTGCGGCCCGATGTTGCCGATCCCGACGAACGCGACGTCGGCCTGGCCCGACAGCGCCTCGACGATCCGGTACAGCCGGTGATTGCACCACTGCGCGCGCTCGGCGTCGCTGTCGGCGAACAGCGGCGCGGGCAGCAGGAAATGCTTGCTGCCGGTTTTCTCGGAGATGTACTGCGCGACGTCGTAGCGGTTCGACGAACCGTCGGCCGCGATCGCGCCGACCATCGACACGAGCCGGTGCTGCGGGCGGTCGATCTGCGCGATCTGCGCGACCGCGGCCTTCAGCGTGCGGCCGCTGCTGACCGCGATCACCATCGGCCGCGTTTCGTTCAGGTAGCGCTCCATTACCTGCGCGCCGGCGACCGCGAGCTTGCGGTCGATCGCGTCGGGCGCATCGGCATCGACGGGCACGACTTCGCACATCGCGAGGCCGTAGCGTTTCGACAGCTGCGCGCCGAGATCGAGGCAGTCGGCGAGCCGGTGATCGACGCGCACGCGGATCAGGTTCTTCTCGACCGCGAACGCGACGAGGCGCTGCGCGACCGGGCGCGAGACCTGCAGCTTCTCGGCGATTTCGTTCTGCGTGTCGCCCGCGACGTAGTAGAGCCACGCGGCACGGGTGGCGAGATCGAGTTTTTCTGAGGACTTGGACACGATAGCGATTCGGTTTGGATCAGGGGGCCGCCCCGCGGGCCGGCCGGCAGGCCGCACGACGGCGTCCACTGTAACGCATGTCGTGCGCTGCCCCGCGGTCGCGCCTACGCGAGCCGCGCGCGCGACGGTTCGTACAGCGGTTGCACGTGGCGGTACAGCGAGCGGAATGCATCGAGGCGTTCGCGCAGCCGTGCATGGCGGGCGGCGTCCGGCGCGTATTCGGCACGCACCGGCGGCTTGGTCAGCACCGTGTGCGGATCGCCGCCGACGGCCAGCCAGCCGAGCCGCGCCGCACCGAGCGCCGCGCCCGTTTCGCCGCCGCCGATCTGGCGCGTGCGCACGTTCAACGCGTCGGCGAGCAATTGCGCCCAGAACGCGCTGCGCGCGCCGCCGCCGATCAGCGACAGCTGGTCGGTTTCGACGCCGGCCGCATGCAATGCGTCGAGGCCGTCGGCGAGGCCGAGCGTCACGCCTTCGAGCACCGCGTAGCCGAGATGCGCGCGCTCGGTCGCATGCGTCATGCCGAAGAACACGCCCTGCGCATACGGGTCGTTGTGCGGCGTGCGTTCGCCGGACAGGTAGGGCAGGAACAGCGGCGCCGTCGCGAGCGCGTCGGCGTCGAGCGCTTCGACTTCGGCGAGCAGCGCGGGCTCGTCGGTGCCCGTCAGCTTGCAGACCCAGCGCAGGCAGCTCGCGGCCGACAGCACGACGCTCATCAATTGCCAGCGATCGGGAATCGCGTGGCAGAACGCATGAACGGCGGACGCGGGGTTCGGCATGAAACGGTCGCCGACCACGCTCAGTACGCCCGACGTGCCGAGCGACACGAAGCCGTCGCCCGCGTGGATCGCGCCGATGCCGAGCGCGCTCGTCGCGTTGTCGCCGCCGCCGCCCGCGACCACGACGGCCTCCGACAGCCCGAGCGCGCGTGCGACGTCCGCGCGCAGCGTGCCGGACGGCGCGTTGCCCTCGACGATGCGCGGCATCTGGTCGCGCGTCATGTCGCAGGCGGCCAGCAACGCGTCGGACCAGTCGCGGCGCGCGACGTCGAGCCACAGCGTGCCGGCCGCGTCCGACGGGTCGGACACTTTCGCGCCGGTCATCCGGAACCGCAGGTAGTCCTTCGGCATCAGCACGCACGCGGTGGCGGCGAACACGTCGGGTTCGTGCTTCGCGACCCACAGCAGTTTCGGTGCGGTGAAGCCCGGCATCGCGAGATTGCCGGCCAGTGCATGGAGATCGGGCGCACGCTCGGTGAGCAGCGCGCATTCGTCGGCGCTGCGCATGTCGTTCCACAGGATCGCCGGGCGCAGCACGCGATCGTCGCGGCCGAGCAGCACGGCGCCGTGCATCTGCCCCGACAGGCCGATGCCGCGCACCTGCGCGAACGCGTGCGGGTGCCGCTCGCGCAACGTGGCGAGCGCGGCGAGCGTGCCTTGCCACCAGTCGTCCGGATGCTGTTCCGCCCAGCGCGGATGCGGCCGCGACACGGTGAACGGCGTGCCGGCCGTGCCGACGACCGTGCCGTCGGGGGCCAGCAGCAATACCTTCACTTCCGAGGTGCCGAGGTCGATGCCGAGATACATGAGCGATCCGTTCCGTCAGTGGGGAGTCGCTACTTTAGCCGCGCGGCAGCGCACGTGCCAAGGCAGGTTCGCCCGGATGCGCGTCAGCGCTGCGCCAGCCATGCGTCGACCCGCGCGAGCGCGCCGCGCAGCGCCTCGAACAGCGCCGCGTTGCCGGCGAGCGAGCCCCACAGCGCGCGGCTCGCGCCCAGCGCGACGATCGGGTCGTCGGCTTCGGCGATCGCCCGCGCGGCGTCGTCGTCCATTACGCCGTCCTGGTACGCATACGGCAGCAGGCCGCGCGCCCAGCGTTCGAGAAAGCGCAGGAACAACGCGGGCAGCACGGCGGTGGCCACCGGCGCCGCGCCGCGTGCGAACGATTCGACGAGCGTCGGCGCGATGAAGCCGGGGATCTTCGAGAAGCCGTCGGCCGCGACGCGCTGGTTGGTGTCGAGCACGTACGGGTTGCCGAAGCGTTCGAGCACGACGTCGCGGTAGCGCGCGAGATCGAGCGGGCTCGGGCTCAGGCACGGGATCACGTCCTGCGTCACGTAGTCGTGCGCGAAGCGGCGGATCGCCGCGTCGCGCGTGCCTTCGTGAATGTAGGTGTAGCCCGCGAGCGTGCCGGCCCACGCGATGCAGCTGTGCGTCGCGTTGAGGATGCGGATCTTCGCTTCCTCGTACGGGTGCACGTCGTCGACGAGCTCGGCGCCGGCCAGTTCCCAGCGCGGCCGGCCGGCCGCGAAGCGGTCCTCGATCACCCACTGGATGAACGATTCGCCCATCACCGGGCACGCATCGTCGATACCGGTGGCCGCGCGCACGCGTTCGCGCACGTCGGCGGTCGGGCGCGGCGTGATGCGGTCGACCATCGCGCTCGGCGTCGCGACGTGCGCGTCGAACCACGCGAGAAGGGCCGTTTCGCCGCGCCGTTCGAGAAATTCGCGCATCCCCGCGCGAAAGCGCGCGCCGTTGTTGCGCAGGTTGTCGCAGCTCTGCAGCGTGAGCGGGCCCGCGCCGCGCTTCACGCGTTCGGCGAGCAGCGCCGCGAGCGCGCCGTACAGCGTCGTGCGCGCGCCCTGCAGGTCGGCCGCCAGATCGGCGTTCGCGACGTCGAGCCGGTTGTGTTCGTCGAGGTAGTAGCCGCCTTCGGTGACGGTGAACGACACGATCCGGCAGGCCGGATCGGCGCCGGCGTCGACCAGCGCGGCGAGGTCGATCGACCACGGCAGCACGCGCGTGATCGCGCGGATCGTCTCGTACGCACGCTCGCCTTGCGGCGTGACGGTTTCGAGCGTGTAGGCGCCGTGCTGTGCGGCGAGCGCGTCCATCGTCGCGCGCATGTCGTCGCGGATGTTGCCGACGGTCAGCGACCAGCGTTCGTCGGCCGGGACGGCCGCGTTCACGCGATGCAGATACCACGCCTGGTGCGCGCGGTGAAACGAGCCAGCGCCGATGTGCAGCAGCACGGGCGCGCGGGCGGAGGGCGATTCGCTCATCCGTTGTCTCCTGTTCGTGCCAGTCTTCTCAGTCGAATACGATCATTTGCTCTTTATGTGAGCGAATGATCGTATTCGGGCGAGCGAAAGTCAAGGCGGGGAAACGGCATTTCGATGGTGCACTGCGGCGGCGCGGGCACGGCGCGGGAGCCGCGCGCGCAAAGGGCCGGATGGGAAAACGGTGTCGGCGGCGTGCGGCCGCATGAAGGCAGGGGGCGGCCCGCACGTCGTCGTGACGGCGGGCGCATGACGGGCGTTACAGCGTGGTGCGCACGTGCCAGAGTTCGGGGAACAGCACGACGTCGAGCATCTTGCGCAGGTACGGCGCGCCGCTCGTGCCGCCCGTGCCCTGCTTGAAGCCGATGATGCGCTCGACCGTCGTCACGTGACGGAAGCGCCACTGGCGGAACGCATCCTCGAGATCGACGAGTTCCTCCGCCATCTCGTACAGCTCCCAGTGCTGCTGCGGGTGGCGATACACCTCGAGCCATGCGGCTTCGACCGTCTCGTCGTGCCGTGTCGGCTGCGTCCAGTCGCGATCGAGCCGTTGCGCCGCGATCGGGAACCCGCGCCGCGCGAGCAGGCGCACGACTTCGTCGTAGAACGACGGCGCTTCGAGCGTCGCGCGCACTTGTTCGAGGAGGTCGGGCCGGTGCGCATGCGGCTGCAGCATCTGCGCGTTCTTGTTGCCGAGCAGAAATTCGAGCTGGCGATACTGGTACGACTGGAAGCCCGACGACTGGCCCAGGTACGGGCGCATCGCCGAGTATTCGGATGGCGTCATCGTCGACAGCACGTTCCACGCCTGCACCAGTTGCTCGAGGATGCGCGACACGCGCGCGAGCATCTTGAACGCGGGCGGCAGCGCGTCGGTGCGCACCGCGTCGAGCGCGCCGCGCAGCTCGAACAGCGCGAGCTTCATCCACAGCTCGCTCGTCTGATGCTGGATGATGAACAGCATCTCGTTGTGATCGGGCGACAGCGGATGTTGCGCATCGAGGATCGAATTCAGCGACAGGTAGTCGCCATAGCTCATCGACTTCGAGAAATCGAGTTGCGCGTTGTGCCAGCCGGCATCGCCGGGCACGTGCGGCGCTTCGTGCGCGGCCGGTGCCGGTTGGGGGGCGCGTGCGCCCGAGAACGGGCAACCCGCCGGCGCGTCGCCGCCGGGTGGCTGCATATGACCAGAATTCACGACTCTCTCCAGATTTGAATGACGAACGCGCGGCGCGCGCCGGGTAATGACGGTCAGGTCACCGCGCCGCGTTCGGCGAACTCGGGCGCCTTCCACGCGTCGGTGGCGAGGATGTCGCGCAGCGTTTCGACGGCGTCCCACACGTCGGCGAAGCGCGTATAGAGCGGCGTGAAGCCGAAGCGCAGCACGTACGGCTCGCGGTAGTCGCCGATCACGCCGCGCGCGATCAGCGCCTGCATCACTTCGTAGCCGTGCGGATGTTCGAAGCTCGCCTGCGAGCCGCGCTGGTGATGCGCGCGCGGCGTGACGAGCTTCAGCGACAAGCCCGCGCAGCGTGCTTCGACGAGCGCGATGAACGCATCGGTCAGCGCGAGCGACTTGCGGCGGATCGCCTGCATGTCGGTCTGCAGGAACACGTCGAGCCCGCATTCGACCATCGACATCGACACGATCGGCTGCGTGCCGCACAGGAAGCGCGCGATGCCCGGATCGGGCGCGAAGCCCGGCTGCATCGCGAACGGCGCGCGGTGGCCCCACCAGCCGGACAGCGGCTGCGAGAAATGCGCGTGATGGCGCTGCGGCACCCACACGAACGCGGGCGAGCCCGGGCCGCCGTTCAGGTACTTGTACGTGCAGCCGACCGCGCCGTCCGCGCGCGCGCCGTTCAGGTCGACCGGCACCGCGCCGGCCGAGTGCGCGAGATCCCACAGCATCAGCGCGCCCGCGTCGTGCACGAGCTGCGTGACGGCCGGCATGTCGTGCATGTAGCCGGTGCGGTAGTTCACGTGCGTGATCATCGCGACGGCCGTGTCCGCGCCGAGCGCGGCGGGCAGGTCGGCCGGATCGTCGATCAGGCGCAGCTCGTAAGCGCCGCCGAGCTGTTCGATCAGCCCCTGCGCGATATACAGGTCGGTCGGGAAGTTCGAGCGCTCCGACACGATCACGCGGCGTTCGGGCGCGCGCCCGGCCTGGTGGCGCAGCATCGCCGACAGCAGCTTGAACAGGTTGATCGAGATGGTATCGGTGACGACCGTTTCGCCGGGCGCGCCGCCGATCAGCGTCGCGAGCTTGTCGCCGAGACGGCGCGGCAGCGCGAACCAGCCGGCCGTGTTCCAGCTGCGGATCAGGCCTTCGCCCCATTCGGCGCCGATCACCTGCTGCGCACGCGCGGCCGACGCGCGGGGCTGCGCGCCGAGCGAGTTGCCGTCGAGGTAGATCACGCCGTCGGGCAGCGAGAACTGGTCGCGCAGCGGGGCAAGCGGGTCGTCGCGGTCGAGCGCGAGCGCGTCTTCACGGGTCTTGATCATGATGTGGGGTCGTGGGTCGGGGTAATCAGGAAGCATGCGCGGGCAGCGCGCGCAGCACCGCGCGCACGGGGCTCGCGTCGAGCGTCGCGAATTTCAGCGGCAGCGCGATCAGTTCGTAGTCGCCGGGCGGCACGTCGTCGAGCACGATGCCTTCGAGGATCGCCATCCGGTGCGCGCGCACGCGGTGATGCGCGTCCATCGTCTTCGATTCCTGCGGGTCGAGCGACGGCGTATCGATGCCGATCAGCTTCACGCCGCGGGCGGCGAGCAGGTCGACGGCCGCGGGCGCGACCGCGCAGAAATCGCTGTCCCACTGCTCGACGCTGGCGCGCGCACAGGTGCGCAGCAGCACGCGCGGCGGCACGCCGTCGAGCGCGGCCGCGATGTCGGCCGGTTGCACGACCGGCGATGCGCCGATGCAATGGATCACGCGGCACGGGCCGAGATAGGTGTCGAGCGGCACGGCGCCGATCGGCGCGCCGTCGGCGTCGTAATGCAGCGGCGCATCGCAGTGCGCGCCGGTGTGCGGCGACAGCGTCACGCGCGCGACGTTGACCGGCGAGCCGGCTTCCATCCGCCATACGCGTTCGACGGAAACCGGCGTATCGCCCGGCCACACGGGCGTGGCGGGGCTGACAGGCGGCGAGATGTCCCAGAGGGTGTCCATGGCATGACGAATCGGTGAGTCGATGCTTCGAATGATAGGTGGACGCTCGCAGAAAGTGCTTGCGAAATAAACATGGACAATCCGCCGGATTGGCAGATAATTCGACTGAGAGGGAAAACGGGGACCAAAAATGCACGCGATCACGCTCGATGCCACCGACTGCCGGATTCTGGCGGTACTGCAGGAGGAGGGCAGAATCAGCAATCTCGACCTGGCGGAACGCATTTCGCTTTCGCCGTCCGCCTGCCTGCGCCGCATGCGCCTGCTCGAGGAGCAGGGCGTGATCGAGCACTATCGCGCGTGCCTGAGCCGCGAGAAGCTCGGCTTCGAGCTCGAGGCGTTCGTACAGGTGTCGATGCGCAACGAAGAGAATCAATGGCACGAGCGCTTCGCGGAAGCGCTGCGCGAATGGCCGGAGGTGGTCGGCGCGTTCGTCGTGACCGGCGAGAGCCACTATCTGCTGCGCGTGCTCGCGCACAACCTCAAGCACTATTCGGATTTCGTGCTGAACCGGCTCTACAAGGCGCCGGGCGTGATGGACATCCGTTCGAACATCGTGCTGCAGACGCTGAAGGATGAAGCCGGCGCGCCGGTCGGGCTGGCGCGCACGGGGGCGATCAAAGCGGTGTGAGGCCGTGGAAGCCGCCGCCGTGGAACACCAGCGGCGGGGTCGCGTCCGATACCGCACGCACGCCGCAGCGTTCGACTTCGCCGACGAAGATCACGTGATCGCCTTCGTCGTAACGGCTGCGGTTGTGACATTCGAACCACGCGAGCGCGCCGTCGAGCACCGGCATCCCCGAGTTGCCGGCCGCATGCGCGATCCCTTCGAAGCGGTCGCCCTTGTAGGTCGAGAAGCGCTTGCACAGGTCGAGCTGCGACGCCGCGAGCACGTTCACCACGTAATGACTGTTGCCGCGGAACACGGGCGTCGACGCCGATTTGTGCGCGAGACTCCACAGCACCAGCGGCGGATCGAGCGAAACCGAGTTGAACGAGCTCGCGGTGATGCCGATCAGCTGCCCGGACGGTGCGCGCGTCGTGATCACCGTCACGCCCGTCGCGAACTGGCCGAGTGCCTGCCGGAAGGCGGTCGCGTCGAAATCCGGCGGGTTGGCGCGGCTCATCGGGCCACCATCCGGAACGAGACAGGCAGGCGCGGCGCGACGCGGGTGGCGCGGGCACGGCGGACGAAAAGCGACAAGGCGGTCGATTGGGAAGGGGTGCGCATGGCCCGATTTTAGCGGAATCGGGGCTGGCGGGCCCGGCCGGACGGCGCATCGCGGGGGCAGGGTGGCATAGCGAACACTGCGTCGCGCGGCGGGATGCGCTGCCGCGGGCGGGCGGCCTGGCCGTCGTGCCCGTTCGGGTGCCGCGCCGGCGCATCCCGCCGGCCGTCGCTCCCGCGCTATCGCGCCGCCGCCAGTCCGAGCGACAGCGCACCCGTCACGATCAGGCTCGATGCCCACACGGCATCGAGATTGAACCAGCTCCGCGACACGAACTTCAGCCCGAGATAGCGGTACACGAGCCATGCGAGCCCGCCGCCCGCGGCGATCATCGCGGCCGCGTGCACGGCCGCGACGACGAGTGCCATCCCGAGATGCGCATCGACGAGCACGGTCGCGGCGCGGTGGCCCGCATCGCGGTCGAAGCCGCACAGCCCGAGGTAGACCGGCACCAGCATCAGCCCCGCGCCGTGCGCGATCGCGACCGCGAACGACCACAGGCCGAGTCGCGCCGGCGGGATTCGCGCGAGCGCGCGCGGGTGCCGGCGCCGGATCAGCAGCACGGCGCCGAAGCCGATCACGAGCGCGCTCGCGCCGATCCGGATCGCCGACTGCCACGCGAGCAGCGCGGCGAGCAGCCCGAACGGCAGCATCACCGCGAAGACCGCGAGCGCATGGCCGAGCGCGAGATAGCCGAGCGCCGCGACGAGCGCGGTGCCGCGGCGCGTCATCAGCGCGTTCGATACCGCGAGCGGCCAGCCCATCGCGGGATTGAGCCCGTGATAGACGCCGCTCGCGAGCACGGCCGCCCACAGGGCGACCTGCGCGTGCAGGCCGGCGTTCAACGCCTGACCGACGGATAGCAGAACGAGTCGGTCGAGCAGTCGCCGCCTTCGAGCCGGATCTGGTGCGCGCGATAGCCGTCGGGGAATTCGACCCAGTAGTCGTCGGCGAGCGTCAGCCCGCCGTCCGGCCCCGCATGCGCGAGCACCTGCGCGCCCGGCACGCCGTCCGGATAGAACTGGTCGTCCCACGTCGAATACAGCGAATTGGTCCAGTACACGCGCCGGCCGTCGCGGCTGATCTCGACCATCTGCGGGCCGCCTGCGAACCGGCGGCCGTTCGTGTGCGGCGCACGGCGCGCGATGCCGCCGATGCGTACCGACCCCGCGAGCACCGGATTGTGCGGATCCGACACGTCGTACTGGCGCATCTCGCCGGTGCCCCAGCACGACACGTACAGGAAGCGGTCGTCGAGCGACAGGTCGATGTCGGTCACGAGCGGCGGCACCGCGCCGAATCCCTGCAGCAGCGGCGGCAGCTCATCGGCCGTGGCCGGCTCGGCGGGAATCGTCGCGGTCTTCTTCACATGGAACTTGCCGTCCTCACGCCACCAGGTCCAGATCGAGCCTTCGAGGTTGGTCGTGTCGACCACGACGCCGACGAACCCGTATTCGCGCGCCGGGTCGTGCGCGGGCCGTACCTCCAGCGCCATCTGGTGCTGCGCGCCGAGATCGATCGTCTGCACGTTGCGCCGCGCGCGCAGGTCCCAGAAATGCAGCCGGTGCCCGTACTTGTTCGCGAGCAGGTCCTCGGGGACGATGCCGTTCTCGAACTGCGGCGGCAGCGCCCATTCGCTCGACACCATGTAGTCGCGCGGCAGGTTCCACCAGAAGTCGTAGTGCTTGTCCTGCGAGCCGCGGTCGATCTCCCAGCGGCCGAGCACGTCGAACGTCTCGCAATCCATGATGAAGATGCCGGGCGCGCCGTCGGTGCCGTCCTTGCCCGCGCCGCCGAGCGTGCTCACGTAGATGCCTTCGGGGCCGCAATGCACGGTGTGCGGGCGCGAGTAGCCGGTCTTCGCGAAGATCTCGTCGGGCTCGATGATCTTGTGGATGCGCGCCTGCGTCGGGTGCGGTTTCGTATCGATCACGTAGATGCGCGACGAGCGCAGGCCCGGGATGATCAGGAAGCGGCGCTCGAGGAACGCATGGCCGGTCAGCGGCGACAGCGACGACGAGCACGCATTCCAGCCGAAGTGGTGAAACTCGTCGCCGGTGTTCGGCATCGTCACCGTATGCACGATTTTTCCGTAGGTCGGCGATCCGGGCTTCACGTCGATCACGGCGAGCGCGTCGGGTCTGGAAAAATCGGGGCTCAGCAACAACGTATAGGCAAATTCCTCCGCCGGCGCCTGCATCGCAAGCTCGGGTGAAGCATGAAACGTCGGGTCAGGCCGCATGCTCATGGTGATGCCCTCTCGATGGGTTCGGATCGTGAACGCACGGCCGTTCGTTGCGGGCGTGCGGGTCGGGATGGCCGCGCGGCGCGCATCGTGCCGGCGGATGCGATCGGCAGGCGGACGCACGTGTCGGTGCCACGCGCGTTGCCATGCATCAGATCGTGAAAGCGGGGAAAGCCGGTAAAGGCAATACGCGGGAGCGCCGCGCCGGGGGCGGGACGGACGCGTGGCCTGGCGTTGGTACGGTTGAAGCGGCGGCCCGCGGCGCGACGCCGGCCAGGCGGGCGACGCAGGCGAATTCTGTTAAGGCGTGCATATCGATGTTCCGGCAGATGATGTTTGCATCAGGGTCGGGCATGCATCGGGCGCTGCGTGCGCGGCGACGGGTTTGCCGCCGCTCGCGCGTGCCTCAGTGTAGACGAGAAACGTGCGGCGAGTCGCGCGCGGCACCTGTGCAATCTGCCAGGTTCGCGCGCGAGTGAGATACTTGCCGGAGTGTCGCCGTGCCCCGCATCGCGGGCCGCGCGGCGGCGGGATGGAACGGCGGCAGCCGGCACGGGCGTGCCGCGGCCGTCATCAACGAGGGTCTGAATTCATGGGGAACGAGATGCTTGAAACCGCGACTTTGGGAGGCGGGTGTTTCTGGTGCACGGAGGCCGTGTTTCTCGACGTCGACGGCGTGACGGCCGTCCAGTCGGGTTATGCGGGCGGCCATACGCGCAATCCGGGCTACCGCGACATCTGCGAAGGCGACACGGGCCACGCGGAAGTCGTCAACGTGACGTTCGATCCGGCGCGCATCGCGTATCGCGAGATCCTCGAGATCTTCTTCGCGACGCACGATCCGACCCAGCTGAACCGGCAGGGCAACGACGTCGGCACGCAGTACCG
Source organism: Burkholderia sp. YHN3-13 (assembly GCF_055810675.1). NCBI lineage: Bacteria > Pseudomonadati > Pseudomonadota > Betaproteobacteria > Burkholderiales > Burkholderiaceae > Burkholderia > Burkholderia sp. YHN3-13. The sequence goes on from NZ_JBVVNQ010000016.1 coordinate 99,042, forward strand.
GTCGGTCGTGTTCACGCATTCGGATGCGCAGCGCGACACGGCGCTCGACGTGATCCGCGAGCTCGAGCGCGAGCAGGTGTTCGGCCAGCCGATCGTCACGCAGGTCGTGCCGCTCGACGGCAACTACTGGCCGGCCGAGGACTATCACCAGAACTATTACGCGCGCAACCCGGGGCAGGGCTACTGCTCGGTCGTGATCGGGCCGAAGCTCGCGAAATTCCGGCAGAAGTTCTCGCACCGGCTGAAGTCGCTGCGCGGCGCGTAAGCGGGTAGCCGGCCGGGCCGGGCGTTACGCCCCCTCCGTTACGCCGCCTCGTTGCGCCACTGCGCGCACGCGGCGGCGATTTCGCGCGCGAGCGCGATGCACGACAGCGGCGCGGAGCCTTCCGCCTTGTTGTTGATCGTGATGATCACCGGCTGCCCGGCCAGCGCGTAGCGCGCGGCCAGTTCGGCGAGCGCCGAGCGCGTGGCCGGATCCTCGTCGACGAGTTTGTCGAACGGCTCGTATTTCGCTTTCGCCTGTTCGTACTTGAAGCCGCCGTGCAGGCTCCAGCGCACGATCAGCGGGCCCGGTGCGTCGCCGTCGAGCAGCGCGAGCGCGGCGGCCTGGCGCAGCGGGTCGGGCATTCGCGCGTGCAGCCCGACGCAGTAGCGCACGCCGAGCGACGCGAGCGCGCGGATGAAGCGCGGCGTGAGCAGGCTCGCGTCACGGATCTCGATCGCGTATCGCGGGCCGTCGGCTGCCGGCGCGAGCGGCGGGAGCGCCGCGAAGAACGCGGTCAGCCGGTCGATCAGCGCGGCCGGTTCGGCAAGCAACGGGTCGGGCAGCGGCGAGAACTGGAACACGAGCACGCCGGCTTTCCGGCCGAGCCCTTCGAGGCATGGCTGCACGAATTCGCGGGTCGCGAGCGCGGCGTCGAGGAAGGTCGGGTTCGGTCCCGACGGTTCGCCGCGGCGGCCGCGGATCACCGCGTCGGTCACCGAGGCCGGCGCCTTCACGACGAAGCGGAAGTCGTCGGGCACCTGCTGCGCGTAGCGCAGGTAGTCGGCCACCGACAGCGGGCCGTAGAACGACCGGTCGAGGCTCACGCTCCTGAGGAGCGGATGCGCGCCGTACGCTTCGAGCCCTTCGCGCGACAGCTTCGTCTGCGCGAAATCGCCGTCGTAGACGATGCCGTTCCAGCCGGGGAAATACCACGACGACGTGCCGAGCCGGACGTTCGGCGGCAGGCCGGCCGCGGCGTCGGCAACGTCCGCCGAGATCGGCGCGGGCAGCACGCCGCGCTTGCGCCGACCCTTCTTCGGCGGCGCGGCGGGCGGCGACGGTTCGTCCCACAGCAGCCCCGAGGACGGTGCCGGTTCGTCGTCGGCCGCGCGGGAGGGGGCCCGGGCACGCGGTGCCGGCGGCGCTTCGTCCTGCGCCTGCGGCGTCACGGGTTCATCGGTGCGGGCGGGGCGGGGGTCGTCAGTGGGTGACTGCGACGCGCGTGCCGCGTCCGCCGGCACGCCGAACAGGTCGAATTGCCCGTCGGCGTGCGACCCGTCCGTGTCGTCGCGCTGCTGTCGTTCCGGCGGCGTCTTGCGCCGCGTCCTGCCGTCACCCATGCATGCCCAGCGTGAAGCGCCGCCTAGCGCGGCAGCGCGTGTTCGTACATATAGCGCCGCGACCACGGCAGCGTTTTCGCGCTGCGTCCGGCCTTGCGGCACACGATCTGGAAGATCGACACGTCGTCGTGCTCGAATGCATACGCGCAGCCGGCAAGATACACGCGCCAGATGCGGAATTTTTCGTCGTCGACGAGGGCTTTCGCCTGGTCGGCCTTCGCCTCGAAGTTTTCCGTCCAGATGTCGAGCGTGCGCGCATAGTGCCGGCGCAGGCTTTCGACGTCAACCGCTTCGAGCCCGCCGCGCTGCGCCGATTCGAGCGCGAGGCTGATGTGCGGCAGCTCGCCGTCCGGGAACACGTAGCGGTCGATGAATTCGCCGCCGCCGAGCGCCGTCTCGCCGCTTTCCGCGTCGGTCGACGTGATCCCGTGGTTCATCGCGATGCCGTCGTCGGCGAGCAGGTCATGGATGCGCGAGAAGTAGAGCGGCAGGTTCTTGCGGCCGACGTGCTCGAACATCCCGACGCTCGTGATGCGGTCGAACTGGCCTTCGATCTCGCGGTAATCCTGCAGACGAATCTCGATCCTGTCTTCCAGCCCCGCGGCCTTTACACGCGCGGTCGCCAGGTCGAACTGGTTTTGCGACAGCGTCACGCCGAGACACGTCGCGCCGAACTTCTGCGCGGCGCGCAGCACGAGCGCACCCCAGCCGCAGCCGATGTCGAGCAGGCGCTGGCCGGGCTCGAGCTGGATCTTCGTCAGGATGTGGTCGATCTTCTTGATTTGCGCGGTGGCGAGATCCTCGTCGCCGTTCTCGAAGTACGCGCACGAGTACACCATGTTCTCGTCGAGCCACAACTGGTAGAACGCGTTCGAGACGTCGTAGTGGTACTGGATCGCCTTCTTGTCGGTGCTCTTCGAATGATTGAAGTAGCGTTTCACGCGCGCGAGCTTGCTCGCGCTCGTCACGGTGCTGCGGGCGAGCGAGTAGCCGATGTTGATGATGTCCGACAGCTTGCCTTCGATGTCGATCTTGCCCTTCACGTACGCCTCGCCGAGATTGTCGAGGCTCGGTTCGAGCAGCAGCGGCAACGCCGACGCGCTGTTTACCTTCAGCGTGACCTGCGGTGCGCTGAAGGTGCCGAAATCGAGTTGCTCGCCGTTCCACAGCACGAGGCGCGCCGGTATGTTCGCTTTCGCCCGTACTTCGTCCGCCCACTGTGCCAGCTTCTTTTCCCAGAACATTTGGATTCTCCGTTTGTTCGTTGAATCGAATACAGCCAAGTATCTTGACCGGCGCCCGCCGCTTGCGAAGCGGGCGCCCGGATGCAACACGAGACACGACCGGCGTGCGCCGGCGCCGCGCTTACGGCGACAGGCGCGAGATCGCCCAGCCCGCCGCCGTCGAGGCGTCGCGCGTATAGAGCAGGCGGTCGTGCAGCCGCGACGGGCGCCCTTGCCAGAACTCGATCGAGTCGGGCACGAGGCGGTAGCCGCCCCAGTGCGGCGGGCGCGGCGGGTTGTCGCCGTAGCGTTCGCTGACGGCCTGTTCGCGCGCTTCGAGCGTCGCGCGGCTGTCGATCACGGTGCTCTGGTCGGACGCCCATGCGCCGATGCGCGAGCCGAGCGGGCGCGACGCGAAATAGCGGTCGCTTTCTTCCGCACTGGTTTTCTCGATCCGGCCTTCGATGCGCACCTGGCGTTCGAGCTCGATCCAGTAGAACAGCAGCGCGGCTTGCGGATGCACGGCGAGATCGTGCCCCTTGCGGCTTTCGTAATTGGTGAAAAAGACGAACCCGCGCTCGTCGACGCCCTTGATGAGCACGATCCGCGCCGACGGCCGGCCGTCGGCGCCGACGGTCGCGAGCGTCATCGTGTTCGGCTCGGGCAGCTTGGCGGCGAGCGCCTCCTTGAACCAGCGATCGAACTGGGCGAAAGGGCTGGGGGCGGCATCGGCTTCGTCGAGCGAAGCGCGTGAATAGTTGATGCGGAGATCGGCGAGAGTCGTCATGTTATGCAAACGCTTCAATCTGGGGCCAGTATAGCGAACGCGCGGGAATCGTGCGTGCACAGTGGCGCGTGCGAGCGGGGAGTTCAGGCAAAATAGAGGGCTGCACGACTTACGTTTTCCTTGCTGCCATGTCCGCTGCCGACGCTGCCCCGCCCAGTTCTTCTGATCTTACCCCGACCCCGCAAATCCAGCTTGACGTGGATCGCGCGCGGCGCTTCGGCGGCGTCGCGCGCCTGTACGGCGCGCCGGCGGCCGCCGCGTTCGAGCGCGCGCACGTCGCGGTGATCGGCATCGGCGGCGTCGGGTCGTGGGTGGCCGAGGCGCTCGCGCGCAACGCGGTCGGCACGCTGACGCTGATCGATCTCGACAACGTCGCGGAAAGCAATACGAACCGGCAGATCCACGCGCTCGACGGCAATTACGGCAAGCCGAAGGTCGACGCGATGGCCGAGCGGATCGCGTTGATCGATCCCGCGTGCCGTGTGAACCGGATCGAGGATTTCGTCGAGCCCGACAACTTCGACGCGCTGCTCGGCGGCGGCTTCGACTACGTGATCGATGCGATCGACAGCGTGCGCACGAAGGTCGCGCTGATCGCATGGTGCGTCGCGAAGCGGCAGCCGCTGATCGTCGTGGGCGGCGCGGGCGGCCAGCTCGACCCGACGCGCATCCGCATCGACGATCTCGCGCTGACGATCCAGGATCCGCTGCTGTCGAAGGTGCGTGCGCAGTTGCGCAAGCAGCACGGTTTTCCGCGCGGGCCGAAGGCGCGTTTCAAGGTCAGCGCCGTGTATTCGGACGAGCCGCTGATCTATCCGGAAGCGGCCGCGTGCGACCTCGAGGACGGTGCCGAGCCGTCCGCGGCTGCGCATGTCGCGGGGCTCAACTGCGCGGGATTCGGCTCGAGCGTGTGCGTGACCGCGAGCTTCGGGTTCGCGGCCGCCGCGCATGCGCTGCGCGCGATCGCGGCGCGGGCCGCCGGCTGAGCGCGCGACGCGCGCGCATCGACGATTGAGGGTGCGGCGCGAGTCGTGCGCCGCAAGCGATCCGGCGTCCGGCCGGGCCGTGGCGGCCCGGCTGAATCGCCGTATCGGGTCAGTTGAGCGCCATGCTCAGCTTGCGTCGCCACCCGGCGACGAGATCGGGGCGATCGCCGGCCAGCTCGAACACCGAGATCAACGTGCGGCGGCCGAGATCGTCGCCGTATGCGCGGTCGCGCTTGACGATTTCCAGCAACTGCTCCACCGCGCCTTCGTACGCGCGCCGCGCGATCAGGCTCTGCGCGAGGTCGAAGCGCGCGTCGAGGTCGGCCGGGTTCGCCGCGATGCGGGCTTCGAGCGCGTCGGTCGGCGGCAGGTCGGCCGTGGCGTCGAGCGCGTCGAACCGGGTCTTGATCGCCTGGTAGCGCGGATCGCCGTTCTGCACCGTTTGCGGCGACAGGCGCTCGGTCTCGGCGCGCGCGGCGTCGACCTGGTTGTGCGCGAGTAGCAGTTCGATCAGGTCGAGGCGCGCGTCGTCGAAGCCGGGGTTCAGCGCGAGCGCCGCTTCGAGGTGCGTGAGCGCATCGTCGTAGCGCTGCTCGGCGATCGCGTATTGCGCGGCGCGGCGCTCGGCTTCCTCGGGCGCCGGCAGCAGCCGGTCGAGGAACGCGCGCAACTGGCCTTCGGGCAGGATGCCGACGAATTGATCGACCGGGCGGCCGTCGGCGAACGCGATCACGTGCGGGATGCTGCGCGTCTGGAAGTGCGCGGCCAGTTCCTGGTTCTCGTCGACGTTGACCTTCACGAGCTTCCAGCGGCCTTCGTAGTCGGCTTCGAGCTTTTCCAGCAGCGGGCCGAGCGTCTTGCAGGGGCCGCACCACGGCGCCCAGAAGTCGACCAGCACGGGCGTGTCCAGCGACGCCTCGATGACGTCTTTCTCGAAAGTGGCAAGCGTGGTGTCCATGTCGTTCTCTTCGGTTCGAATATCGTCAGGATGGGGGCGGCGCGCCCCTTTTTCAACGCGGCTTCGACTCGGGCAGCGGAATCCACTCGGTCTCGCCCGGCACCTTGCCCAGTTCCTGGCGCGTCCACGCTGCTTTCGCGCGCTCGATCGCGTCGCGGCTGCTGGCGACGAAATTCCACTCGATGAAGCGTTCGCCGTCGATCTTGTCGCCGCCGAGCAGCATCGCGCGCGCGCCGCTGCCGCTCGTCAGCGTGACCGTGGCGCCCGGCGCGAGCACGGCCATCTGTTCGGCCGGCACCGGCGTGCCGTCGATCGCGAGTTCGCCGTCGACCACATAGACCGCGCGCTCCTCGTGCGACGCATCGAGTTCGAGCCGGCCGCCGGCCGCGAATTCGGCCGCGACGTACAGCGTGCGCGAGAACGTCGTGACGGGCGAGCGCAGCCCGAATGCGTCGCCGGCGATCACCGTCAGCGCCACGCCGTCTTCGTTGCGCTTGGGCAGCGTGTCGGCCGCATGGTGCTCGAACGACGGCTCGGTCGTCTCGTGCGCCTGCGGCAGCGCGACCCAGGTCTGGATGCCGTGCACCGTATGGCCGCTGGCGCGCTGCGCATCGGGCGTGCGTTCGGAGTGGACGATCCCTCGGCCGGCCGTCATCCAGTTCACGTCGCCCGGCACGATTTCCTGCAGCGAGCCGAGGCTGTCGCGGTGCAGGATCGCGCCGTCGAACAGGTAGGTGACGGTCGCGAGCCCGATGTGCGGATGCGGGCGCACGTCGAGCCCCGTGCCGGCCGGCAGCGTGGCCGGCCCCATGTGATCGAAGAAGATGAACGGGCCGACGAGACGCGCGGCGAGTGCGGGCAGCGTGCGGCGCACCTGCAGGTTGCCGATGTCGCGCACGTGCGGCTTCAGCAGGGCTTTGATCGAGTCGGTCATGGCGGCTCCAGTGGGGCGGCGGGGGATGCCGGTCATTGTACTGGGCGCCCGCCGTCGATTCCATGCGCGCCGCGCGGGTATCGGGCCGCGCGGCGAAACCCGGTAGACTGACGCGCTTCTCCGGAAAACGCCGGGCCGCCCCAGGTTTTCCCGACCCCCTCGGGGGCTGGCGCGAAGCGACAGGACGGGGGCTTTGCACAACGATTCGAATCGAGGAGACGCCGATGATGGCCCCGAAGGACTTGCTGCTCGCGCTGGTCGTGATCCTTGCGTGGGGTGTGAACTTCGTCGTGATCAAGGTCGGCCTGCACGGGATGCCGCCGATGCTGCTCGGCGCGCTGCGCTTCACGCTCGCGGCCGTGCCCGCGGTGTTCTTCGTGCGCCGGCCGCGGATTCCGTGGCGCCTGCTGGTGTTGTACGGCGCGACGATCCAGCTCGGCCAGTTCGTGTTCCTGTTCACCGGCATGTACGTCGGCATGCCGGCCGGCCTCGCATCGCTCGTGCTGCAGTCGCAGGCGTTCTTCACGCTCGTGTTCGCGATGCTGTTTCTCGGCGAGCGGCTCCGTGTGCAGAACCTGGTCGGGCTCGCGATCGCCGCCGGCGGGCTCGTCGTGATCGCCGCACAGGGCGGCCGCGCGATGACGCTCGCGGGCTTCCTGCTGACGATCTGCTCGGCCGCGATGTGGGCGTTCGGCAATATCGTCACGAAGAAGGTCGGGAAGGCGAACCTCGTGTCGCTCGTCGTGTGGGCGAGCCTCGTGCCGCCCGTGCCGTTCTTCCTGCTGTCGCTGTGGTTCGAGGGGCCGCAGCGCATCGCGACCGCGCTCGCCGGGCTCGACCGCGCATCGATCTTCGCGGTCGTCTATCTCGCGTTCGTCGCGACGCTGCTCGGCTACGGGCTGTGGAGCCGCTTGCTGTCGCGTTACCCGGCCGCGCAGGTCGCGCAGTTCTCGCTGCTGGTGCCGGTCGTCGGGCTCGCGTCGTCGGCGCTGCTGCTCGACGAACATCTGACGCGCACGCAGCTGATCGGCACCGTGCTCGTGATGGGCGGGCTCGCCGTGAACGTGTTCGGCGGGAAAGTGCTGCGCCGCTTCGCGGCGTCGTGACGCGCCGGCACGCCACGCGTGCCGGCGGCAGGGAAGGGGCGGCCGTCAGGCCATCCGGTTCTTCGCGAGCGGCGGATTCGCGGCGAAGTAACGCTTGATACCGCGGAAGATCGCGTCGGCCATCTCGTCGCGATAGCTGTCGTCGTTGAGCCTGCGCTCTTCGTCGGGGTTGCTGATGAACGCGGTCTCGACGAGGATCGACGGAATGTCGGGCGCCTTCAGCACCGCGAACCCGGCCTGCTCGACCGAGCCCTTGTGCAGCTTGTTGATGCCGCCGACTTCCTTCAGCACGTAGTTGCCGTAGCGCAGCGAGTCGCGGATTTGCGCGGTCGTCGACATGTCGAACAGCGCGCGGTTCACGGCCGCGTCCGCCGTCTTGATGTTGATGCCGCCGATCAGGTCCGACGAGTTCTCCTTGTTCGCCATCCAGCGCGCCGCGGCGCTCGTCGCGCCGTGGTCGGACAGCGCGAACACCGACGAGCCGCGCGCGGACGGCGTCGTGAACGCGTCCGCGTGAATCGACACGAACAGGTCGGCGCCGACGCGGCGCGCCTTCTGCACGCGCACGTTCAGCGGTACGAAGAAGTCGGCGTCGCGCGTCATCATCGCGCGCATGTTCGGCGCGCCGTCGATCTTCGCGCGCAGCTTCTTCGCGATATCGAGCGCGATGTGCTTCTCGTACGTGCCGGCGCCGCCGATCGCGCCCGGATCCTCGCCGCCGTGGCCCGGATCGATCGCGACCGTCAGCAGGCGCACCGTGCCGCCCTTGCCGGATTTCGGCGCGGTGAACTTGTAGGTGTCGCCGTCGTCGTCGCTGTCGTCGCGGCGCGCGATGACGGGCGGCGGCTTGACGGCCGGCTTCGGCGGTGCCGAAGGCGTGCCGGCGGCCGGCGGCGTGTGCGGCGCGGCCGGCGTGTTCTGCGCGAAACGCTGGAAGAACGCGTCGCTGTTGTCGCCCGTGGAGGGCGGCGTGCCGGGGCCGGACAGCGTGGTCGGCGGTTGCATCTGCTGCGCGCGCGTCGTGTCGTTGAGCGCCTGCTCCTTGCGTTCCGTCTGCGCGATCAGGTCGGACAGCGGATCGGGCGCGACGGCCGGATACAGGTCGAACACGAGCCGGTACTTGTAGGTGCCGACGGGCGGCAGCGTGAACACCTGCGGCTTCACCGAGCCCTTCAGGTCGAACACCATCCGCACGACGTGCGGCTGATACTGGCCGACCCGCACCGACTGGATCTGCGGGTCGTTCGGCGCGATCTTCGACACGAGGTCGCGCAGCGCCTGGTCGAGATCGAGGCCGGTCAGGTCGACGACGAGACGGTCGGGACCCTGCAGCAGCTGTTGGCTATTCTGCAGCGGCTGGTCGGATTCGATCGTGACGCGCGTGTAATCGCGCGCGGGCCACACGCGCACGCCGAGCACCGACGACGCGTGCGCGAGCCGCGGCGCGACGAGACCGAGCACCAGCGTCGACGCACCCGCGCGCAGGATCTGGCGGCGCCGCCAGTTGTGCGTCGCGGTGGCCGCCGATTCGATCGAGCGGAACGGTTTGATCAACATCTTTCGAGACATGCCTTTCCTGAAGCGCTGTACGCCCGGACGGTGAGGGCGCGGCCGTCGCCATCCACGTCGAGCGAGAAAACCAGATCGGGCACGCCGAGCAGGGCGCCCGCCTGTTGCGGCCATTCGACCAGGCAGATCGCGCTCGAATTGAAATATTCGCGAAAGCCTGCGTCGGACCATTCGGCCGGATCGTTGAATCGATACAGATCGAAGTGATAGACCTCGAGTTCCCCATCGCTGCGTTCGAGCGCGTACGGCTCGACGAGCGTGTAGGTCGGGCTGCGCACGCGGCCCTGATGGCCGAGGCCGCGCAGGATCGCGCGCACGAGGGTCGTCTTGCCCGCGCCGAGATCGCCGACCAGCTGGATCTGGAGCCCGTCGAACGCATGCGCGCGATCGAGCGCGATGCGCGCCGCGTCGAGCGCGTGCGCGAAGCGGGTGCCGAATGCCTCGGTCGCCGCTTCGTCGGCGAGTGCGATCACGCGCTCCGCGAGCGGGGCGGGCAGCGTGGTGGCGTGAGGCGTATGGGACGTGGCTGGCATTCTCGTAAAATAGTGCGATGAACCGATTACCGGAACTCGCCGCATCCGACAGGCCTTCGACTCGTGCCGAAGGCGCGGCGCCGTGCGCGCTCGACGATGCGGCGTTGACTGCGCTCGCCGCGCGCATCAGGGCGTGGGGGCGCGAATTGGGTTTCGGGGCGATCGGCATCAGCGATACCGATCTCTCGGATGCCGAAGCAGGCCTCGCCGCCTGGCTGGAAGCCGGATACCACGGCGAAATGGATTATATGGCGAAACATGGGATGAAACGCGCGCGCCCGGCCGAACTTGTGGCCGGTACGCGACGCGTGATTTCCGTGCGGCTCGCCTATTTGCCGGCCGAAACGCTCGCCGGCGATGCGCGCGGCGGCGCGCCCGGCGCGCTCGTGCCGCACGACTGGCGCGCCCGCGAGCGCGCCCGGCTCGACGATCCGCAGGCGGCCGTCGTGTCGATCTATGCACGCGGCCGCGATTATCACAAGGTGCTGCGCAACCGGCTGCAGACGCTCGCGGAGCGCATCGAGCACGAGATCGGCGCGTTCGGCTACCGCGTGTTCACCGATTCGGCGCCGGTGCTCGAGGTCGAACTCGCGCAGAAGGCCGGCGTCGGCTGGCGCGGCAAGCACACGTTGCTGCTGCAGCGCGATGCCGGTTCGCTGTTCTTCCTCGGCGAGATCTACGTCGACCTGCCGCTGCCGACCGACGCGCACACGGCGCCCGACGCCGCGCCCGAGACGCCCGGCGCGCACTGCGGCAGCTGCACGCGCTGCATCGACGCATGCCCGACCGGCGCGATCGTCGAGCCGTATCGCGTCGATGCGCGCCGCTGCATCTCGTACCTGACGATCGAACTGAAAGGCAGCATCCCGGAAGCGCTGCGGCCGATGATCGGCAATCGCGTGTACGGCTGCGACGACTGCCAGCTCGTCTGCCCGTGGAACAAGTTCGCGCAGGCCGCGCCCGTCGCCGATTTCGACGTGCGGCACGGTCTCGACCGCGCGACGCTCGTCGAGCTGTTCGCGTGGGATGCGGACACGTTCGATACGCGGATGCAGGGCAGTGCGATCCGGCGCATCGGTTATGAAAGCTGGCTGCGCAATCTCGCGGTCGGGCTCGGCAATGCGCTGCGCGCAGGCGCGGACCGGCTCGCGCCGCCGGCGCGCGACGCGATCGTCGCCGCGTTGCGCGCGCGGGCCGACGATCCGTCGCCGGTCGTGCGCGAGCATGTCGAATGGGCGCTGCGTGCCGCGTGAAGGCAGCGTAAAGTGTCGTCGGCGCGCGGCAGCGACGCGCGCATTCATCGGCCAGGAGAGGGCAATGTTCAACGCAGTCATCGACGCGCCGTTCGGCAAGGTCGGCATCCGCACGGACGCCGCGGTGGTGCGCGAGATCGTCTATCTGCCCGAATCGGTGAAGTCGGTCGATCCGGACTCGCCGCTCGCGAAGCGTGCGGTCAAGCAGATCGAACGTTATTTCGAGCGTGCATCGGCGCGCTTCGACCTGCCGCTCGCCGAAGTCGGCAGCGCGTTCCAGCACCGCGTGTGGGACGTGATCAGCGATATCCCGCCCGGCACGGTGCTGACCTACGGCCAGGTCGCGAAGCGGATCGGCAGTGCGCCGCGCGCGGTCGGCCAGGCGTGCGGCGCGAACTACTTCCCGCTCGTGATCCCGTGCCATCGCGTCGTCGCGGCGGGCGGCCTCGGCGGCTTCGCGAACCACGACGACAACGGTTATTACCAGAAAGTGAAGCGCTGGCTGCTGGCGCACGAAGGCGTGCCGTACTGATGAGCGAACCCCTGATGACTTCCGACGCCGACGGCGAGGTCGCCGCGGCCTCGCTCGCGCTGCTCGCGAGCCGCGCGTCGATCGACGTGTTCTGCGATGCGCTGTGGCTCGAGCACGGGCTGGCGCGCAATACGCTCGACGCCTACCGGCGCGATCTGGTGCTGTTTTCACAATGGCTGGCCGAGACGCACGACGCACCGCTCGACATGGCCGACGAGGCGATGGTGACGGGCTACATCGCCGCGCGCAGCGACGGCAAGGCGACGTCGTCGAACCGGCGGCTGTCGGTGTTCCGTCGCTATTACGGGTGGGCCGTGCGCGAGCATCGCGCGAGCGCCGACCCGACGCTGCGGATCACGTCCGCGAAACAGGCGGCGCGGTTTCCGTCGACGTTGTCCGAGGCGCAGGTCGAGGCGCTGCTCGGCGCCCCCGACACCGGTACGCCGCTCGGCCTGCGCGATCGCACGATGCTGGAACTGATGTACGCGAGCGGGCTGCGCGTGAGCGAGCTCGTGACGCTGAAGACCGTCGAGGTCGGCCTGAACGAAGGCGTCGTGCGCGTGATGGGCAAGGGTTCGAAGGAGCGGCTCGTGCCGTTCGGCGAAGTGGCGCACGGCTGGATCGAGCGTTACCTGCGCGACGCGCGGCCGGCGCTGCTCGGCGCGCGCGCGGCCGATGCGCTGTTCGTGACCGCGCGCGGCGACGGGATGACGCGCCAGCAGTTCTGGAACATCATCAAGCGTCACGCGCGGCAGGCCGACGTGCGCGCGCACCTGTCGCCGCACACGCTGCGGCACGCGTTCGCGACGCACCTGCTGAACCACGGCGCCGACCTGCGCGTCGTGCAGATGCTGCTCGGCCACAGCGACATCTCGACCACGCAGATCTACACGCACGTCGCGCGAGAGCGGCTGAAGACGCTGCACGCGCAGCACCACCCGCGCGGCTAGCGCGCGGTGCGTGCCGCCAGGCGCGCCGGCCGGCGTCAGGCCAGGTCGCGCAGCTTGTGTTTCAGCACCTTGCCGGTCGACGCGGCCGGCAGCGCGTCGAGCACGCGGATGCGGGCCGGGCGCTTGTAAGGCGTGAGCCGCTCCACGCACCACGCGTGCAGCACCGCTTCGTCCGCACTCGCGCCCGGCACCAGCTCGACGAACGCCAGCACTTCCTCGTTGCCTTCGACCGCGCGGCCGATCACGGCCGCCTGCACGACGTCCGGATGGGCGTTCAGCACCTGCTCGACCTCGACCGGATACACGTTGAAACCCGACCGGATGATCAGCTCCTTGCTGCGGCCCGCGATCGTCACCGCGCCGTCGGCCCCCTGCCGCGCGAGATCGCCGGTGCTCAGCCAGCCGTCCGGCGACACGGCCGCCCGCGTCGCGTCCGCGTTGCGGTAGTAGCCGAGCATCACGTTCGGCCCGCGCACGCGAATCTCGCCGACTTCGCCCGGCGGCACGTCGGTGCCGCCCGGCGCGACGATCCGCAACTCGACGCCCGGAATCGGCACGCCGACCGAACCGTCGGCGCGCGGCGCGTCGAGCGGCGTCTGCGTGATCGTCGGGCTGCTTTCGGTCATCCCGTAGCCGTTGTGGAGCGGTACGCCGTACTGGCGCTCGACGCGCGCCTTCAGGTTCGCGTCGAGCGGCGAGCCGCCCGAATACGCGAAGCGCAGGCGCGGCGCGTGCCACGCGTGGCCGTGCGTGTGCAGGTGTTCGAGAAGCTTCGCGTGCATCGCGGGCACGCCCTGGAAGATCGTGACGCCTTCGTCGGCGAGCGCGACGCGCACGGCCTCCGGCGAGAAGCGCGGCGCGAGCCGCAGCGTCGCGCCGGCGTAAAGGCTGCCGAGGCAGACCGACGCGAGCCCGTACACGTGCGACACGGGCAGCACCGTGTAGACGACGTCGTCGGGCGACACGCGGCGCAGCGCACTCGACGTAGCCGCGATGAACAGCAGGTTGCGGTGCGACAGCATCACGCCCTTCGGCGTGCCGGTCGTGCCGGTCGTATAGATCAGCGCCGCGCATTGCGCGGCGCTGTCGGCGGCGACCGGTTCGGCGGGCGCGCCTGCGTCGACGCGATACGACCACGCGCCGATGTCGACCGGCAGCGCGCCGGCGGGCGTCGCGCCGAGCCGCGCGGCATGCGCGCGCGCGTCGGGCGATGCGTCGGTCGTGAACGCGACCAGCTTCGGGCGCGCATGCGCGGCGATCGCGTCGAGTTCGCCGGCCGACAGCCGCGCGTTCGACACGAGCGCCCATGCGTCGAGGCGGGCGACCGCGAACAGCAGCACGATCTGCGCGATGCAGTTTTCCGCGACGATCATCACGCGGTCGCCGCCTTGCACGCCGAGGCTCGCGAGTCGCGCGGCCGCCGCATCGACGGCCTGCGCCAGCTCGCCGTACGACAGTCGGCGCGCATCCTCGATCAGCGCCGGGTGCGCGGGCGCCTGCGCGGCCCAGCGCGCGGGCACGTCGGCGATGCGGCGCGGCAGCGCGGCGAGCAGGGCGTCGACGTCGAGCGACTCGGATGAACGGATGGGCGAGGGCATGGCGTCTCCAGAAAAGGGGCCGGGCGGCGGCTTGACGATGTTTGCGAACGATCGTGCCATGACGGCGCGCGCGCCACAATCGGCCAATCGGGCAATAGCCCTTCGCGATGTCCGCAATGATGACGGGCGCAATGGCGGCGGCGCAGGCGGCCGCCCGGCGGAAAACGGGCGGCGAGTATACCGTCGGCCGCGCACATCGCCGCCCGCCTGCTGGTCGTTCGCCATTAAAATGCCGCCATGAGCAAATCCAGACACGTGTCCGAAACCCCGGCGACCCAGCTGTTGCGCCGTCATGGCGTTGCGTTCGGCGAGCATCCGTACGACTACGTCGAGCATGGCGGCACCGGCGAATCGGCGCGCCAGCTCGGCGCGGACGAGCACTGCGTCGTGAAGACGCTCGTGATGGAAGACGAGCACGCGAAGCCGCTGATCGTGCTGATGCACGGCGACCGCACCGTGTCGACGAAGAACCTCGCGCGGCAGATCGGCGCGAAGCGCGTCGAGCCGTGCAAGCCGGAGGTCGCGAACCGCCATTCGGGTTATCTCGTCGGCGGTACGTCGCCGTTCGGCACGCGCAAGACGATGCCCGTCTATGTCGAGGCGTCGATCCTCGAGTTGCCGACGATCTACCTGAACGGCGGCCGCCGCGGCTACCTCGTCAGCCTTGCGCCGGCGGTGCTCGTGTCGCTGCTCGGCGCACGGCCCGTGCAGTGCGCGAGCGTCGACTGAGGGTTTCACCTTCGTGGCACCCCGCGCCCGTTCGGTAGAATGGGCGCCGTTTCGGCTCGCCGGCTTGCCGCGCACGGCCGTCCCTTTACCGATACGTTGAAAGAAGAGTCCTCCGCATGCAGATCCTGCTCGCCGCCCTCGTTGCCTACCTGATCGGTTCGGTGTCGTTCGCCGTCGTCGTCAGCGCCGCGATGGGCCTGGCCGACCCGCGCTCGTACGGGTCGAAGAATCCCGGCGCGACCAACGTGCTGCGCAGCGGCAACAAGAAGGCCGCGATCCTGACGCTCGTCGGCGACGCGTTCAAGGGCTGGATTGCCGTCTGGCTCGCGCGGCGCCTGGGCCTGCCCGATGTCGCGATCGCATGGGTCGCGATCGCCGTGTTCCTCGGCCATCTGTATCCGGTGTTCTTCCGCTTCCAGGGCGGCAAGGGCGTCGCGACCGCGGCGGGCGTGCTGCTCGCCGTGCACCCGGTGCTCGGGCTCGCGACCGCGCTGACCTGGCTGATCGTCGCGTTCTTCTTCCGCTATTCGTCGCTCGCGGCGCTGGTGGCGGCCGTGTTCGCGCCGGTGTTCGACGTGTTCCTGTTCGGCACGGGTCACAACCCGGTCGCATGGGCCGTGCTCGCGATGAGCGTGCTGCTTGTGTGGCGTCACCGCGGCAACATTGCGAAGCTGCTCGCGGGGCAGGAGAGCCGGATCGGCGACAAGAAGAAGGCGGCCGCGGACGGCGGCGCGCAGGACGGCGGGCAAGCCTGAGAAAGCGCGGCGGCTGCCGCGTGCCGGGCGCGCCGCGTGCGCGGGGCCCGGCAGGATGACGTGACGGATCGGCCGGCGATCAGTCGCGGAAGTTGTTGAAGTCGAGCGGCGTGTCGGTCACGTCCTTGCGCAGCATCGCGATCACGCTCTGCAGGTCGTCGCGCTTCGTGCCGGCCACGCGCACCGCGTCGCCCTGGATGCTTGCCTGCACCTTGATCTTGCTGTCCTTCACGAGGCGCACGATCTTCTTCGCGAGATCGCCGGTCACACCTTTCTTCACGGTGACGATCTGCTTGACCTTGTCGCCGCCGATCTTCTCGACCTTGCCGTAGTCGAGGAAGCGCACGTCGACGTTGCGCTTGGCCAGCTTGCCGATCAGCACGTCCTTGACCTGGCCGAGCTTGAAATCGTCGTCGGCGAACAGCGTGAGCTCGCGTTCCTTCTGCTCGACGCGCGCGTCGGAGCCCTTGAAGTCGAAGCGCGTCGAAATTTCCTTGTTCGACTGCTCGATGGCGTTCTTCACTTCGATCATGTTCGCTTCGGAAACGACGTCGAACGATGGCATGGCATTCTCCCTTGAGGTGCGGGCACCCGGCTGGCGCGCGGGCACTCGCTATAATTGCGGACTGTTTGCCATTTTACCGATGCCCCTCCGTTTGCCCAAGGCCGGCCGTCTGCCGGCCCGGGGCGACGTGACCGCGAATGCCGATGCCTCCTGACGATTCCGCCCTGTCGCTGCTCCCCGACCATCCGCTCGCTGCCCACAACACGTTCGGCATCGCCGCGAACGCGCGCTTCGCCGCACGCATCACGCATGCGGCGCAGTTCGAGGCGCTGCACCGCGACGCGCGCGTCGCGCACCTGCCGCGGCTTGTGCTCGGCGGCGGTAGCAACGTCGTGTTCACGCGCGATTTCGACGGCATCGTGCTGCTCGACGAGATCGCCGGCCGCCGTGTCGTGCGCGAGGACGACGACGTGTGGTACGTCGAGGCCGGCGGCGGCGAGAGCTGGCACGGGTTCGTCGCGTGGACGCTCGAGCACGGGATGCCGGGTCTCGAGAACCTCGCGCTGATTCCCGGCACCGTCGGCGCCGCGCCGATCCAGAACATCGGCGCGTACGGCCTCGAAATGAAGGCGTATTTCGACTCGCTGGTCGCGGTCGAGCTGGCGACGGGGCGCCGCGAGCGCTTCGACGCCGCGCGCTGCGCGTTCGGCTACCGCGACAGCTTCTTCAAGCGGGACGGGCGCGGCCGGTTCGCGATCGTGTCCGTGACGTTCCGGCTGCCGAAGCAATGGGCGCCGCGGCTCGGCTACGCGGACGTCACGCGCGAGCTCGACGCACGCGGCATCGCGCCCGATGCGGCGACGCCGCGCGACGTGTTCGACGCGGTCGTCGCGATCCGCCGCGCGAAGCTGCCCGATCCGCTCGTGCTCGGCAATGCGGGCAGTTTCTTCAAGAATCCGGTGATCGGCGCCGCGCAGTTCGAGGCGCTGCGCGCCCGCGCACCCGAGGTCGTGTCGTATCCGCAGCCGGACGGGCACGTGAAGCTCGCGGCCGGCTGGCTGATCGACCGCTGCGGCTGGAAGGGCCGCGCGCTCGGTGCGGCGGCCGTGCACGACCGCCAGGCGCTCGTGCTCGTCAATCGCGGCGGTGCGACGGGCGCGGACGTGCTCGCGCTGGCGCAGGCGATCCAGGCCGACGTGCGTGCGCAATTCGGTGTCGAGCTGGAGGCCGAGCCGGTCTGCCTGTAACGCGGGCTTCGCGCCGTTTCCCGCACGCCCAAACAAAAAGCGCCGATCGACGATCGGCGCTTTTTCATGCGGGTGCGTTCCGGCGGATCGGTATCAGTGCTTGAGGCGGCCGAGCAGCAGGAACTCCATCAGCGCCTTCTGCACGTGCAGCCGGTTTTCCGCCTCGTCCCACACGACGCTCTGCGGGCCGTCGATCACGCCGGCCGTCACTTCCTCGCCGCGGTGCGCGGGCAGGCAGTGCATGAAGAGGGCGTCCGGGTTCGCATGGCCCATCATTTCCTCGTCGACGCACCAGTCGGCGAACGCCTGCTTGCGGGCCTCGTTCTCGGCCTCGAAGCCCATGCTCGTCCACACGTCGGTGGTGACGAGGTCGGCGCCCTTGCACGCTTCGTTCGGATCGTCGAACACCTCGTAGAACGGCGCGCTGTCGGGCGACACGAGCTTCATGTCGAGCGCATAGCCGGGCGGCGTGGACAGGCGCAGCTTGAAGCCGAGGATCTGCGCGGCCTCGATCCACGTGTAGAGCATGTTGTTCGCGTCGCCGACCCACGCGACGGTCTTGCCGGCGATCGGACCACGGTGCTCGTAGTACGTGAAGATGTCGGCGAGCACCTGGCACGGGTGGTACTCGTTCGTCAGGCCGTTGATCACCGGCACGCGGGAGTTGTCCGCGAAGCGCTTGATGACCTCCTGCTCGAACGTGCGGATCATGATGATGTCGACCATCCGCGAGATGACCTGCGCGGAATCCTCGACCGGTTCGCCGCGGCCGAGCTGCGTGTCGCGCGTGCTCATGAAGACGGCGTGGCCGCCGAGCTGGAAGATCCCGGCCTCGAACGACAGGCGCGTGCGCGTCGAGCTCTTCTCGAAGATCATCGCGAGCGTGCGGTCGTGCAGCGGGTGGTAGGTCTCGTAGTTCTTGAACTTGCGCTTCAGGATACCCGTGCGCTCGAGCACGTACTCGTAATCTTCCAGCGAGAAATCCTTGAACTGCAGGTAGTGACGAATGGTTTTGGCGGTCATGAAGCGAAATACGGCGGGTTTCACCCGGCAGCGAGGCCGGACGGCGCCGCCGTCGGGTGTGGATAACTCAAAGCAGCATAAAGGATTTTCTGTGCTTTGACGAGCCGCGGAGCGAAGCGGGGCACGATCGAGGCGGGCGGCGGACAGCGCGGGAAGGGGGCGGTCGGGACGACGCGCGATGGCGCGCTGCGGTATAATCCGAAAGTTTTCTCCAGCCCGGCAGGCAAGGCTTTTCGCGCTCTGCCGGACACAAGCCGTGCGCTGCACAAATCCGGTGCAGTCCGCCGGCGGCGCGCACCGGCGTCCCGTTTTCGGGATATCGGAACGCTTGTGCCGCCGTCCGTTCCAGCTTTGTGTTCGCGTATCCAGGCGCTGTTGCCTGGACATCGCCGGGCCGTCACTTGGGTAACCACATGGCTGAAACCCCTCCGACCGAATTCTTCATCCAGGGCATCACGAAAGACGGGAAAAAGTTTCGCCCGAGCGACTGGTCGGAACGTCTGGCCGGTGTGATGGCCTGCTTCGGGCCGGGGGCGAGTGGGCCGAATGCGCGTCTCAAGTATTCGCTGTACGTGCGCCCGACGATGCTCGGCGACCTGAAGTGCGTGATTCTCGATTCGCGGTTGCGCGACATCGAACCGATGGCTTTCGATTTCGTGCTGAATTTCGCGAAGGACAACAACCTCGTCGTCACCGAGGCGTGCGAGCTGCCGGACTACAATACGAAGAAGTGATGCCGGCAGGCGAGGGCGCAGGCTGCGCCCGCCGCGGCAAGACCCGCCGCCCCGCGTGATGCGCGGGCGACAGGCAACAAAAAAGCCCGCCTAGGCGGGCTTTTTTGCGATCGCAGGAAACAGGAACGCCCGCGCGAGCGGGCGCACCGGATTTACGCTGCTGCCTGCAGACCCTTGACGGCTGCGGCGAGGCGGCTCTTGCTGCGAGCGGCCTTGTTCTTGTGAACGATCTTCTTGTCGGCGATCGTGTCGATCGTCTTCACGGCAGCCTTGAACAGCTCGGCAGCCTTTGCTTGGTCGCCGGCTTCAACAGCCTTGCGAACCGACTTGATCGCGGTACGGAATTTCGAGCGCAGCGCCGAGTTGTGCGAGTTTGCCTTCGCGGCCTGGCGGGCGCGCTTGCGTGCTTGTGCGGAGTTAGCCATGACGGTTCCTTATCCTGTCCTGTTTCCAGAGCTTGGAGCCTGACGGCCAAGCGCTGCTTTTCGATCCGTCCCCTGAGAACGATTGCCCAGGGGCGCATAAAAAAACGGTGATTTTAACCGAGGCAGGGACATGAAAACGGCAGTTGCCGCGCATGTACGAGCCCAGAAACCGGCGATTATAGCAACAAAATCAAGCGAGTGGCAAGTTCGAAGTGATACCCGCGGGACGAGGCGCCGGCTGTCGCTGCGCTTTTCGGCGTCGGCCGCTGGCCGGGTCGCGCAACGTCCGTATAATAAGCGCCCCATGAATCTATTCCGAGCCCTGCTGACGGTCAGCGGCTTCACGCTGCTGTCGCGCGTGACCGGACTGGCCCGCGAGACGCTGATCGCCCGTGCGTTCGGCGCCAGTCAATACACCGACGCGTTCTACGTCGCCTTCCGCATTCCGAACCTGCTGCGCCGCCTGTCCGCCGAAGGCGCGTTCTCGCAGGCGTTCGTGCCGATCCTCGCCGAGTTCAAGAACCAGCAGGGGCACGATGCGACGAAGGCGCTCGTCGACGCGATGTCCACCGTGCTCGCGTGGACGCTTGCCGTGCTGTCGGTCGTCGGGATCGCCGGCGCGTCGTGGGTCGTGTTCGCGGTCGCGTCCGGCCTGCACACCGACGGCCAGGCGTTTCCGCTCGCGGTCACGATGACGCAGATCATGTTCCCGTACATCGTGTTCATCTCGCTGACGACGCTCGCGTCCGGCGTGCTCAACACGTACAAGAGCTTCTCGCTGCCCGCGTTCGCGCCGGTGCTGCTCAACGTCGCGTTCATTGCCGCGGCCGTGTTCGTCGCGCCGCACCTGAAGGTGCCGGTCTACGCGCTCGCGTGGGCCGTCATCGTCGGCGGCGTGCTGCAGTTCCTCGTGCAGCTGCCGGGGCTGAAGAAGATCGACATGGTGCCGCTGATCGGCCTGAACCCGCTGCGCGCGCTGCGTCACCCGGGCGTGAAGCGCGTGCTCGCGAAAATGGTGCCCGCGACGTTCGCGGTGTCGGTCGCGCAACTGTCGCTGATCATCAACACCAATATCGCGTCGCGGCTCGGGCAGGGCGCCGTGTCGTGGATCAACTACGCCGACCGCCTGATGGAATTCCCGACGGCGCTGCTGGGTGTCGCGCTCGGCACGATCCTGCTGCCGAGCCTGTCGAAGGCGCACGTCGATGCCGATTCGCACGAATATTCCGCGCTGCTCGACTGGGGGCTGCGCGTCACGTTCCTGCTCGCGGCGCCGAGCGCACTCGCGCTGTTCTTCTTCGCGACGCCGCTTACCGCGACGCTGTTCAACTACGGCAAGTTCGACGCGCATACCGTCACGATGGTCTCGCGCGCGCTCGCGACCTACGGGATCGGCCTTGTCGGCATCATCCTGATCAAGATCCTCGCGCCGGGCTTCTATGCGAAGCAGGACATCAAGACGCCCGTGAAGATCGCGATCGGCGTGCTGATCGTCACGCAGCTCTCGAACTACGTGTTCGTGCCGCTGATCGGCCACGCGGGCCTCACGCTGAGCATCGGCGTCGGCGCGTGCCTGAACTCGCTGCTGCTGTTCTTCGGGCTGCGCAAGCGCGGCATCTACCAGCCTTCGCCGGGCTGGCTGCGCTTCTTCATGCAGCTCGTCGGCGCGGCGCTCGTGCTCGCGGGCCTGATGCACTGGTGCGCGATCAGCTTCGACTGGACCGGGATGCGCACGCAGCCGCTCGAGCGCATTGCGCTGATGGCGGCGTGCCTCGTGCTGTTCGCTGCACTATATTTCGGTATGTTGTGGGTGATGGGCTTCAAATACGCTTACTTCAGAAGGCGCGCAAAGTGACGACCGCAATGACCCGCGTCCTCGACTACTTCAGCACGCTCGTGGCGGACGACGACAGTCTGCCCGTCACGGAAACCGCGCTGTCGCTGGCGCAGGACGCGTATCCCGACCTCGACCTGCAGGGCACGCTGGCCGAACTCGACATGCTGGCGGCGCGATTGCGCCGGCGGCTCGCCGACGATGCGGACCTGAAGGGCCGCGTCGCCGCGCTGAACGATTTCTTCTTCCGCGAACTCGGCTTCGCCTGCAATCACAACGATTACTACGACCCCGATAACAGCCACCTGAACGCCGTGCTGAAGCGGCGGCGCGGGATTCCGATCTCGCTGTCGGTGCTGTACCTGGAGCTCGCCGAGCAGATCGGCGTGCCGGCGCGCGGCGTGTCGTTCCCCGGCCATTTCCTGCTGCGCGTCACGCTGCCGGACGGCGACCTGATCATCGATCCGACCAACGGCCATTCGCTGTCCGAGGCCGAGATGGTCGAGATGCTCGAGCCGTACGTCGCGCGCGCGGCCGGCGCGGTCGACAGCGCGTTGCGCGCGCTGCTGCAACCGGCGACGAGCCGCGAGATCATCGCGCGGATGCTGCGCAACCTGAAAACGATCTATCTGCAGACGGAACGCTGGCAGCGGCTGCTCGCGGTGCAGCAGCGGCTCGTGATCCTGTTGCCCGAGCAGCTCGACGAGGTGCGCGACCGCGGCTTCGCGTATGCGCGGCTCGACTACCTGCGCCCCGCGCTCGAGGATCTCGAGCAGTATCTGGGCGAGCGGCCCGAGGCGGACGACGCGACCGTCGTCGAATCGCAGGTCACCGAATTGCGGCAGCGGATGCAACGCGACGGCGAGGACTGAGCCGCCGTCGCACCGTTGCAGGAACGAGCAAGAACGCCCGCATCGCGGGCGTTTTTCTTGTGCGCTTACTTCGGCTGCATCCGGATCGCGCCGTCGAGGCGGATCACTTCGCCGTTGAGCATCGGATTCTCGACGATCTGGCGGACCAGCATCGCGTATTCGGCCGGTTTGCCGAGCCGCGGCGGGAACGGCACCATTGCGCCGAGCGCGTCCTGCACGTCCTGCGGCATGCCGAGCAGCATCGGCGTCTCGAACAGGCCGGGCGCGATCGTCATCACGCGAATGCCGCTGCGCGACAGGTCGCGCGCGATCGGCAGCGTCATGCCGGCGACACCGGCCTTGGATGCCGCGTACGCGGCCTGGCCGATTTGTCCGTCGAAGGCGGCGACCGACGCGGTGCTGACGATCACGCCGCGCTCGCCTTCCGCGGTCGGCGCGGTCGCGGCCATCGCGGCGGCCGCGAGCCGGATCATGTTGAACGTGCCGACGAGGTTCACGTTGATCGTCTTCGCGAACACGTCGAGCGGATGAGCGCCGTCCTTGCCGACGGTTTTCGCGGCCGGCGCGATGCCCGCGCAGTTCACGAGGCCGCGCAGCGTGCCCGCGCGTGTCGCCGCGTCGACGGCGGCCTGTGCGTCGGCCTCGCTCGACACGTCGCAGCGTACGAATATGCCGCCCAGTTCGGTCGCGAGCGCGGTGCCGGCCGCTTCGTTCAGGTCGGCGAGCACGACCGTGCCGCCGGCCTGCGCGAGCATTCGCGCGGTGCCGGCGCCGAGGCCCGATGCACCGCCCGTGATCAGAAACACGTTGCCGCGAATTTCCATGACTGTCTCCGTGTCGACCGCCCTTGGCGCTTCAGCGCCTAGGGAGGTCCCATGCAAAGCGTCGACCGCCCTTGGCGCTTTAGCGCCTAGGGAGGTCCCATGCAAAGCGGTTATTCCGTCCGATGCCGATTGTACGGGGCGTCGTCGCGCGGAGGCGATACAAGCATGGTCCTTCGAATCCCGGCCAGGCGAAAAAAAAGCCGCCCGGAAAGGGCGGCTTCTGCGGATGCGCGACGCGTGGCTTACTTCAGCGCGTCAAACGCGCGCTCGCGGATTTCCTCGACGGCGCCGAGACCCGAGATCTTGCGATACTGCGGTGCCTTCAGGCCGTTTTCCTCGCCGCGCCGTGCCCAGTCGCCGTAATACGTGATCAGCGGCTTGGTTTGCGCTTCGTACACTTCGAGACGCTTCTTGACGGTTTCTTCCTTGTCGTCGTCGCGCTGGATCAGCGGTTCGCCCGTCACGTCGTCGTGGCCCTCGACCTTCGGCGGGTTGAACTTGACGTGGTACGTGCGGCCCGATGCCGGGTGCGTGCGGCGGCCGCTCATGCGCTCGATGATTTCCGAGAACGGGACGTCGATCTCGAGCACGTAGTCGATCGCGACGCCGGCTTCCTTCATTGCGTCAGCCTGCGCGATCGTGCGCGGGAAACCGTCGAACAGATAGCCGTTCGCGCAGTCGGATTCCTTCAGGCGCTCCTTGACGAGGCCGATGATCAGCGCGTCCGGCACGAGCTTGCCGGCGTCCATGTAGCCCTTCGCTTCGACGCCGAGCGGCGTGCCGGCCTTCACGGCCGCGCGCAGCATGTCGCCCGTCGAGATTTGCGGGATGCCGAACTTTTCCTTGATGAAGTTTGCCTGGGTGCCCTTTCCCGCGCCGGGCGCGCCCAACAGGATCAAACGCATGGTGATATCTCCAAGTATGTAGATTCGTGTGGCGAGCCTCAAAGGTGTCGGCGACGGCGGGCGCGGGGCTTGCCTGGCGCGCGGCGGGCCGGTCTGATGCGGCGCGTCGACTTGGGCGACGCGCGGCTGCCGGCAAGGCCGCGGGCGGGGTCAAGCGAGAACGCGCTGGTCGCGGACGGCTCGCACAATCGCCTGATTATGCCACGGGTTATTTTGAACCCGGCCGAAAAAGGGCCTGCACGCGCGCGAGATCGGCCGGCGTATCGATCCCGGCTTCGGGCGCGGACTCGGTGATCCGCACCGCGATGCGCTCGCCGTGCCACAGCGCGCGCAGCTGTTCGAGCTGCTCGGCCTGTTCGATCGGCGCCTGCGCGAGCGACGGATAAGTGCGCAGGAAACGTGCGCGATAGGCATAGAGGCCGATGTGCCGATAGACCGGGAAAGCCGGCGCAGGCATGGCCGCGACGTCCGGCCAGTGCGGCTGGTACGCGTCGCGGCTCCACGGAATCGGCGCGCGCGAGAAGTACAGCGCGACGCTTTGCGCGTCGAGCGCGACCTTCACGACGTTCGGGTTGAACACGTCGGCCGCGTCGTGGATCGGGTGGGCGGCGGTCGCGATCGCGCAGGCCGGATGCGCGGCCAGGTGCGACGCTACGTCGCGCACCAGCACGGGGTCGATCAGCGGCTCGTCGCCCTGCACGTTGACGACGACTGTGTCGTCGCTCCACCCGAAGGCCGCCGCGACTTCCGCGAGCCGGTCGGTGCCGGACGGATGGTCGGCACGCGTGAGCACCGCTTCGAAGCCGTGGTCGCGCGCCGCGTCGAGCACGCTCTGCGCGTCGGAGGCGACGAGCACCTGCCGTGCGCCCGCCTCGCGCGCGCGCTCGGCGACACGCACGACCATCGGCTTGCCGCCGAGATCGGCGAGCGGCTTGTTCGGCAGGCGCGTCGACGCGAGCCGGGCGGGAATGACGGCGATGAAGGGTTGCGGGTGAGTCATCGGGGTGAGCGGTGAGAAGAACGGGGCAGGCGGCGCGTCCGGAACCGGGCGGCCGGCAGGGTTCGGCACCCCGGCCGGGGCGCCGCGGGCGGCTTAGCGGCCGGCCGGATCGACCGGCGTGCCTTCGACGGTCTGGCGCGCTTCGTCGACGAGCATCACGGGGATGCCGTCGCGGATCGGGTAGGCGAGCTTGTCCGCATTGCAGATCAGCTCCTGCGCGGCGCGGTCGTAGTGGAGCGGGCCTTTGCAGATAGGGCACACAATGATTTCAAGCAGGCGAGCGTCCACGGAGTTTCTCCACAACGAGGGCAATGAGGCGAGGGTCGAGCGCGGCTTCGACGGGGACGACCCACAGTCGGGCATCGCGCCAGGAAGCGCCCAATTTTACTGCATCCTTCTCGGTGATCAGGATTGCATCGACCGCGTCGTCGATGAACGGATTGTCGGCGAACGCGTAGTGGTCGGGCAGCGCGCGCGTCGCCGGCGCGAGACCGGCCGCGCGCAGCGTCGCGAAAAAGCGTTCCGGCGCGCCGATGCCGGCCGCGGCGAGCACGCGCTCGTTGGCGAACTGCGACAGCGGACGGCGCAGCGCTGGCTGGTCGAGGTGCCAGGCGGCGCCCGGCGTCAGCGCGAGCGCGTAGGTGTCGGGCCACGGCGGCAGCGTGCCGCTGTACGGGTCGTTGACGAGCGTCGCGTCGCGGTGCCGCGACAGCGGCTCGCGCAGCGGCCCGGCCGGCAGCAGGAAGCCGTTGCCGCCGAGCCGGTGGTCGAACACGACGAGCTCGACCGTGCGCGCGAGGCGGTAGTGCTGCAGGCCGTCGTCGCTGACGATCACGTCGACGTCCGGGTGCGCGGCGCGCAGCGCCCGCGCGGCCGCGACGCGGTCGGGGCACACCCATACGGGCGCACCGGTGCGGCGGGCGATCAGCAGCGGTTCGTCGCCGGCCGCGCTCGCGCGCGACGCCGGCGTGACGGCGGTCGGCGCCGTCACGTTCGCGCCGTAGCCGCGCGACACGACGCCGGGCGTGAAGCCGGCCGCGCGCAACGCGTCGACGAGTGCGATCACGGTCGGTGTCTTGCCGGTGCCGCCGACGGTCACGTTGCCGACCACGACCACGGGCACGCCGACGTCGACCGGCTTTTTCCAGCCCTGCGTGTAAGCGGTGCGTCGCAGCGCCGCGCACAGGCCGAACACGCAGGCGAACGGCGTGAGCGCCCAGGCGAGCGCGCCGCGCCGCTGCCATTCGCGTGTCAGGTGCGCTTCGAGCCGCGCGAGCGGGCCGCCGGGCGCGCTCATCGGGCCGGGCGCGGCGCATCGTGCGCCGCGGCGTGGGACGGATTCGTCAAGGCGGATTCTCCGTTGGGCGGCGCGTGCCGCGGGGTCTGCGGAAGGCGGCACTCTAGCGCGCCGCGGGCGGCCGCGGCAAGCGCGGCCGGCCGACGCGGCTCGCGGGGCCGGATCGGGACGGGCTGTGGATAACTCTGTGAAAAACTCCCCGCCCGAGCACCTCAAACGCCCGCCGGGCGGGCATCGAATCGGATGAGAATCATTTCGAAAGATTTAAAAATATATAAAAATCAATGCGTTATCGTCAATCGTCTGGGTTTTCCAGCGGTTTTAATGCGTTTTACGCGGAAGATTGCCAGAGTGTGGACACCTTCCGCGTGCCGCGGCGAATGCGGCCGGCGCTGGACGCCGCGCGCGTGTCGGACTATCGTGTCGCCGCCAGCATTCATCCGACCGCCCATGCTTTCCGACACCCCTTTTTCCGCACCCGGCGCGACGCGCGGCGGCGACGACGTGATTCCCGTTTCGGCGCTCAATCGCGCGATTTCGACGATGCTCGAGCGTTCGTTTCCGCTGTTGTGGATTTCGGGCGAAGTGTCGAATTTCACGCGCGCCGCGAGCGGCCACTGGTATTTCTCGATCAAGGACCAGCAGGCGCAGATGCGCTGCGTGATGTTCCGCGGCCGGGCGCAGTATGCGGAATTCACGCCGCGCGAAGGCGACCGGATCGAGGTGCGCGCGGTCGTCACGATGTACGAGCCGCGCGGCGAAGTGCAGCTCAATGTCGAGGCCGTGCGGCGCACCGGGCAGGGGCGCCTGTACGAGGCGTTCCTGCGGCTGAAGGCGCAGCTCGAAGGCGAGGGCCTGTTCGCGCCCGAGCGCAAGCGGCCGCTGCCGGCGCATCCGCGTGCGATCGGCATCGTCACGTCGCTGCAGGCCGCCGCGCTGCGCGACGTGCTGACCACGCTCGCCCGCCGCGCGCCGCACATTCCGGTGATCGTCTATCCGGCGCCCGTGCAGGGCGCCGGGTCCGCCGAGAAGCTCGTCGCGGCCGTCGAGGCCGCGAATGCGCGCCAGGAGGTCGACGTGCTGCTGGTCTGCCGCGGCGGCGGCTCGATCGAGGATCTGTGGTCGTTCAACGACGAAGCGCTGGCGCGCGCGATCGCGGCGAGCGAATTGCCGGTCGTGAGCGGCGTCGGGCACGAAACCGATTTCACGATCGCGGATTTCGCGGCCGACGTGCGCGCGCCGACGCCCACCGGCGCGGCCGAGCTCGCGAGCCCGCAGCGCGCGCTGCTGCTACGCGAGGTCGACGACCGCCGGCGTGCGCTCGCGCGCGGCATGGCGCGCCGGCTCGAGCAGCGCGCGCAGCAGCTCGACTGGCTCTCGCGCCGGCTCGTGAGCCCGGCCGAGCGGCTGCAGCGGCAGCGTACGCACGTCGAGCAACTCGCGGTGCGGCTCGCGTCGGCGGCGTCGCGGCCGGTGCGCGATGCGCGTGCGCGTTTCGCGCTCGTGCAGCTGCGCTGGCAGCGCGCGCGGCCCGATCCGTCGCAGGCGCGCCAGGCGCTCGCGGGGCTGTCGCAACGGCTCGCGGTTGCGTGGCAGCGCCGTCACGAACGCGACACGGCGCGCGTGTCGGCCTGTGCGGCGCGGCTCGAGGTGCTGAGCCCGCAGCGCACGCTCGAGCGCGGCTATGCGGCGCTGATCGATGCGCAGACGGGCCGCGCGGTGCGCGCGCCGAACGCGCTGAAGCCGCAGCGGCGCCTGACCGTGCATCTCGCCGACGGCTCGGCCGACGTGTCGCTCGCCGACGTGCAGCCGCGGCTGACCGATACGATCTGACGTAATCGCCGTAAGGCGGGCGAAGGCCGCCGCAACGGACGCATCGTGCGCGGGAACGGATGCTGCGCATCGTCGGGTTCGTCCTGCCGGACGCCGCGCGAACATCGCTTTTCCGCATACCGCGGATAAATGGCCCGCGAGTTTGCGGGGTTATTCGGTCTCGCCTACAATCGGACGCTCGGCAGCATCCAACACGCCCTCCCTACATACTCAACGAAGGAATCGCCATGGCTCATACGCTCCCGCCGCTCCCGTACGCTGAAGACGCACTCGCGCCGACCATCTCGCTCGAGACGATCCAGTACCACTACGGCAAGCACCATCAGGCTTATGTGACGAACCTGAACAATCTGATCCCGGGCACGGAATTCGAAAACCTGTCGCTGGAAGAGATCGTGAAGAAGTCGTCGGGCGGCATCTTCAACAACGCCGCGCAAATCTGGAACCACACGTTCTTCTGGAACAGCCTGTCGCCGAACGGCGGCGGCGCACCGACGGGCGCGCTGGGCGACGCGATCAACGCGAAGTGGGGTTCGTACGACGCCTTCAAGGAAGCGTTCACGAAGGCCGCAGTCGGCACGTTCGGTTCGGGCTGGGCATGGCTCGTGAAGAAGGCTGACGGTTCGCTCGACATCGTGTCGACGAGCAACGCGGCGACGCCGCTGACGACCGCCGACAAGGCACTGCTGACGATCGACGTGTGGGAACACGCGTACTACATCGACTACCGCAACGCACGTCCGAAGTTCGTCGAAGCGTTCTGGAACATCGTGAACTGGGACTTCGCGGCGAAGAACTTCGCGTAAGTCCGGCGCCGGCGTGCCGCCACGGCGCGCAGCACCCCGAAAAAGCCCTCGTTTCGAGGGCTTTTTTGTTTTTTGTCGCGCGGGCAGGCGGCGCGCGTGCCGGATCAGGCGGCCGGCCCGAGCGCCCAGCCGAGTGCCGTGCTCGCAAGCACGACGGCCCATGGCGGCACGCGCCAGAACACCAGCGCGACGTAGGCGACGAGCGCGGCGGCCAGGTCGCGCGGTGCGACGATCGTGTCGGTCCAGACCGGGTGATAGAGCGCGGCGAGCAGCAGCCCGACGACGGCCGCGTTCACGCCCGCGAGCGCGGCCTGCATGCGCGTGCTGCGGCGCAGGCGCTCCCAGAACGGTGCGGTGCCGGCAATCAGCAGGAACGACGGCGCGAAGATCGAGACCAGCGCGAGCGTGCCGCCGAGCCAGCCGTTCGGCGCGTCGCGCAGCGAGGCGCCGAGGAACGCCGAGAACGTGAACAGCGGTCCCGGCGCGGCCTGCGCGACGCCGTACCCGGCAAGGAACGTCGAATCGCCGACCCAGCCGGGCGCGACCACGGCCGCCTGCAGCAGCGGCAACACCACGTGCCCGCCGCCGAACACGAGGGCGCCGGTGCGGAAGAACGCATCGACGACGGCGAGCGTATCGGAGTGGAGCGCGCGGGCCGCGAACGGCAGCGCGACGAGCAGCGCCGCGAACAGCGCGAGCCACAGCATGCCCGCGCGGTGCGACACGTGAAGCGGCAACGGTTCGTGCGCGTCGCGTGCCGGTTGCGGCAACAGTGCGAGGCCGGCGGCACCGGCCGCGGCGATCACCGCGATTTGCGTCCACGCGGCCGGCGCGAGCAGTGCGACGCACGCGGCCGCGGCCATCAGCGTGACGCGGCGCGCATCGGGGCACAGCGTGCGCGCCATCCCCCAGACGGCTTGCGCGATCACCGCGACCGACACGATGCGCAGCCCGTGCAGCGCGCCGGCTTCGATCGGTGCGCCCGTCGCGTGAACGCCGAGCGCGAACAGCATCATCAGCAGCGCCGACGGCAACGTGAAGCCGAGCCACGCGGCGAACATGCCCGCATAGCCGGCGCGCGCGAGGCCGATCGCCATCCCGACCTGGCTGCTCGCGGGCCCCGGCAGGAACTGGCACAGCCCGACGAGATCCGCATATGTGCGTTCGCTGAGCCAGCCGCGCCGCGTGACGAATTCGGCGCGGAAGTAGCCGAGATGCGCGACCGGGCCGCCGAACGACGTGAGGCCGAGCCGCAGGAACGCGACGAAGACGGGCCACGGATGACGGGGCGGGGCGGCGGCGGTCGATGGATTCAAGATGGGGCGCGGGGAGATCGGACGAGCCGACACGATAGCGCAACGCGGCGGCGGCGGGGCGGCGTGCGACAGCGCGGCACGCGCTGCTCAGCGCGTGCCGTCGCCCAGCCCGCTCGCGCGGCGCAGCGCGTCGATGTCGACCAGCTCGATCTCGCCGACATGCAGCCGCACGACGCCGTCGGCCTGCAGCGCCTTCAGCAACTGGTTGGTGGTCTGCCGCGTCAGCGACAGCATCGACGCGAGCGTTTCCTGCGACAGCCGCACGCGCGTGCGCCCGGCGCTGATGCCGCCGTAGCCTTCGGCGATCATCAGCAGGCGCGCGGCGAGCCGCTGCGCGGCCGGCATCACGCTCATCGCCTCGACGGTCAGGAAGCTCAGGCGCAGTTTCTGCGCCATCAGCAGCGCGAACTGCCGCCAGTATTGCGGCGTCGCATCGAGGATCGCGAGCAGCGCGGCCTGCGGGACGTGCAGCAGCAGCGCGTCGTCGAGCGCGATGGCGTCGTGCGTGCGCGGCTGGCCGTCGAACAGTGCGATTTCGCCGAACCACGTGACGGGCTCGGCCACCGTCAGCAGCGCTTCCTTGCCCTGCGGGTCGACCGCACCTATCGTGAGTGAACCGGCCAGGACCGCGTACAGCCCGCACGGCGGGTCGCCGCGCCGGAACAGCGCGTGGCCGGCCGGCAGGCGGCGCAGCGCCGCGCCGGCGAGCAGGTCCGCGCGCAACGCGGGCGGCAGCGCGGCGAACCACGGGTTCGCTTCGATCTGCGGCAGGTATGGGGCGAGCAGAGCTGGCATGGGCACGCGATGTCGGGTAGCTGACAGAGGTTGTCGGGCGTGACGCGCATCATAGCGCTCAATAACCGACCAGGAGACGCGATGAAGACGCTCGAAGACCATCTTTCGCAGTATGCGGCCTACCATCGCGACGCGCGCAACATCGCGACGCATCTGGTCGGCATCCCGATGATCGTGTTCGCGGTCGAGGTGCTGCTGTCGCGGCCGGCGGTCGGGATGCTGGCCGGCGTCGCGCTGTCGCCGGCGCTGCTGCTCGCGGTCGCGTTCGTCGTGTTCTACCTGCGCCTCGACCTGCGGTTCGGGATCATGATGACCGCGCTGTTCGCGCTCGGCCTGTGGGCCGCGCAGTCGCTCGCGTTGCTGCCGACCGCGCAATGGCTCGCGATCGGCATCGGCGCGTTCGTCGTCGGCTGGATCGTGCAATTCGTCGGGCACTGGTTCGAAGGGCGCAAGCCCGCGTTCGTCGACGACCTCGTCGGCCTGATGGTCGGGCCGCTGTTCGTCGTCGCCGAAGTCGCGTTCTTCGCGGGGCTGCGCGCCGAGGTGCGCCGCGAAGTCGAGCGGCGCGCGGGCCCCGTGCACGGCGGCGCGCACTCGCATGTCTGATGCGCCGGTCTGCGTGTTCGGCGCAGGTGCCGTCGGCTGTTATCTCGGCGGCCGGCTCGCGGCGGGCGGCGCGCACGTGACGCTAGTCGGCCGCGCGCGGATCGGCGATGCGATTCACCGGCACGGGCTCACGCTGACCGACCGGCGGGGCTATCGCGCGACGCTCGCGGCGGCCGATGTCGCGTTCGCGACCGATCCGGCCGCCGCGGCCGACGCACGGCTCGTGCTGGTCGCGGTGAAGTCGGCCGCCACGCGGGAGGCAGCCGGGCAACTGGCCGGCGTGCTGCGGCCCGGCACGGTCGTGATCAGCTTCCAGAACGGCCTGCACCATGCCGACACGTTGCGCGACGCGCTGCCGCAAGCGACCGTGCTGGCCGGCATGGTGCCGTTCAATGTGATCGAGCGCGGGCCCGGTGCGTTTCACCAGGGTTCGGCCGGCGCGCTCGCGGCCGACGCGTCGTCCGCGCTGCAGCCGTTCGTCGGCGCATTCGCGCGTGCCGGGCTGCCACTCTCGCTGCATCGCGACATGCGGGCCGTGCAGTGGGCGAAGCTGCTGCTCAACCTGAACAATGCGGTCAATGCGCTCGCGAACCTGTCGCTGCGCGACGAGCTTGCGCAACGCG
This sequence comes from Burkholderia sp. YHN3-13, assembly GCF_055810675.1. Taxonomy (NCBI): domain Bacteria; kingdom Pseudomonadati; phylum Pseudomonadota; class Betaproteobacteria; order Burkholderiales; family Burkholderiaceae; genus Burkholderia; species Burkholderia sp. YHN3-13. The sequence continues at coordinate 131,205 of NZ_JBVVNQ010000016.1, forward strand.
CGTACCGTCGCTGCGTCGCGCTGGCCCAGCGCGAGGCGCTGCACTGGCTGGCACGCGCCGCGATCCGGCCGGCGCGGCTCACGCCGCTGCCGGCCGGCTGGGTCCCTGCCATGCTCGATCTGCCCGACGCGGCTTTCCGTGTGCTCGGCGGCCGGATGCTGGCGATCGACCCGCTTGCGCGCTCGTCGATGTCCGACGATCTTGCGGCGCGCCGTGCGACGGAGGTCGAGTGGATCAACGGCGAGATCGTGCGGCTGGCCGCGCGCTTCGGCGCGCAGGCGCCCGTCAATGCGCGCCTGTGCGCGCTGGTCCACGACGCGGAAGGCGCGGTCGTGCGCCCGGCGTGGCGCGGCGACGCGCTGTGGGCCGAACTGATCGCGCGGGCGCCACGCGCGGGCGACGTGCGGGCCGCGTAGGCCGGGTCGCGCGCGGCGCCGCAGGCCACGCGCAACGGCTAAGATGCGGGGTGCGTCATACGACGCCCTTGCGGAGCACTCACCATGGTGGATCGCCCGACGCTCGACGCGTACGACGCCCATGCCGCGCGATATGCGCAGGACTGGCTCGACCAGGCCGCGCCCGACGACATGTACGCGCTGCTCGAGCAATATTTCTCGCCGGGGCCGACCGCGGACGTCGGCTGCGGCGCCGGCCGCGACACGGCCTGGCTCGCGTCGTGCGGTTTCGACGTCCGCGGCTACGACGCGAGCGCCGCGCTGCTCGACGAGGCGCGCCGGCACCATCCGGACCTGCGCTTCGAGCTCGCCGCGCTGCCGGCGCTGGCCGGTGTGCCGTCCGGCGCGTTTCGCAACGTACTGTGCGAGACGGTCGTCATGCACCTCGAACAGGCCGATGCGGCAGCGGCGGCCGCGCGGCTGGCCGATCTGCTGATGCCGGGCGGCACGTTGTACCTGAGCTGGCGGGTGGCGGGACACGGCACGTCGCGCGACGAGCGCGGCCGACTCTATACGGCACTGGATTCGGCGCGGATGCATGCGGCACTCGGCGCCGACGTGCAGGTGATCGACGAGCACGAGGTCGTCGGCGCGTCGTCCGGCAAGCGCGTACACCGGCTGATCGTGCGCAAGGCGGGCGGCGCCGCGTGACGGCGGCGCGCCGTCGCGCTTATTCGCGGTTGAGCGCCGCTTCCCAGTTGATGTCGACGCAGAGCACCTGCATGCCGGTCGCCGCGGGCGCGGCGATCGACGCGGTCACGCACAGGTGCGCCTCGTTGATCGACAGGTAGGGCGCCGTCAGGTGCACGCGGCCCGGCGCCCGCATCGCGTCGATGAAGTACGGGCGGCGCTCCCAGCTGGCCCCTTCGGAATGCAGCAGCGGACGGAAGCGCTTCGCGCGTTGCGACACGCTGCCGCGCGCGAGCACGTTGTCGCCGATCTGGCGCCCCGATGCATCGAGCAGGAAGCAGCGCGCGGTTTCCGGCAGCCCGAGCACGGCGGCGGCCGCGTCGGTGAGCGGCGCGTCCGCGCCGAGCTTCTGACTCGCTTCCTCGAGCGCGGCGACGTACGGCGCGAGCCGTTCCGCCTGCGTGCGTTCGCGTTGCGCGACGCGCAGCCGCAGTGCGGCCGACAGCGTATCCATGCAGCCCGCGGCGGCCTGCGGCTGCACGGGGTCGACGCTCGGCCCCGCGAAATACTGGCCCTGCACGAAATCGACGTCGCATTCGAGTGCGATCAGCGCGTCGCGTTCGGTCGACAGGCCGCCCATCAGCACGAGCTGGCCGGATTCGTGCAGCAGCGACACGAGCCCCGGCAGCACGCGTTCGAGGTGCGAGTGCTCGCTCGCCTGCGCGAGGATGCCGCGGTCGAGCGTGACGATGTCGGGATGCAGGTGCCACACGCGGTCGATGTTCGAATGCTTCGCGCCGAACCCGCCCAGCGCGATCAGGAAGCCGGCCTTGCGCAGCCCGTCGACGATCGCCGCATAGCGCGGCGTTTCGCCGCCGGCCTGCTCGGGTACCTCGAGCACCACGCGGTGCGGCGGCAGCCCGAGCGCCTTCAGGTTCGCGAGCAGCGCGTCGCCGTAGACGGTGTCCATCAGCGCGGCCGGATGCAGGCTCAGGAAGAGCCATTCGTCGTGACTGTCGAACGCGTGGAAGTTACCGAGATGCAACGATTCGGCGAGCCGGCCGAGTTCGAGCAGGTCGCCGCGCCGCGCCGCCTGCGTGAAAACCTCGTGCGACGCCACCTGGCGGCTTTCCTCGTCGTGCGCACGCAGCGACGCGTGATAGCCGATCGCGCGGCGGTGCGACACCGAGAAAACGGGCTGGAACACGCTGAACACGGTGTATCCGCCGTACAGCACGGTGCGCCGGTTCCCGTCGTCGCCGGCGACGGGGCGGGGCGGCTGAAAGCCGGGGGGATCGATTTCGATCATGCTCATGATGTCGGCCGATGGAGGACTGCCAGTTTACCTAGAGAATAGGCCAGCAAGAAGCATGCACGGCATCGCGCCGCGTGCGGCCGCCCGTCGCGGCCGGGACGGGGCGCATCGGCGCGTGCGTTGCCGGGGGCGGTCTGCACCGTCCTGGTGCGCGCGGCGGCGGCGCGGCCCCCGAAACGGCGCGCGCCGCGCGTCACGCGCGCTCGGACGGGTCGGTCTTGCGCGCGGTGCTGCGGATCTCGGGGGCGAGCTGCGCGAAGATCCACGCCGACGCGGCCGTGATGATCCCGACGCAGATGAAGGTCGCGTGGAACGCCGGCAGCGTATTGCTCGGCGTCACGGTGCGCAGCATGCCCGTGAACGTCGCGAGCAGCGCGCCGGCGACCGTCACGCCGAGGCTCATCGACAGCATCTGCACGAGCGAGAACAGGCTGTTGCCGCTGCTCGCGCCGCCCGTGCCGAGATCCTTCAGCGTCAGCGTGTTCATCGCGGTGAACTGCATCGAGTTGAAGCCGCCGAACAGCGCGAGATGCACGACCTTCACCCACACCGGCACCGAGTCGCGCATCAGCGCGAAGCTTGCCATCATCACGCCGACCATGATCGTGTTCGCGAGCAGCACCTTGCGGTAGCCGTGCTGCGTGATCAGCCGCGTGATGATCCGCTTGGAGAACATCCCGGCCGCCGCGACCGGCAGCATCATCAGCCCCGCCTCGAACGCCGAGTAGCCGAGGCTCACCTGCAGCAGCAGCGGGATCAGGTACGGCATCGCGCCGCTGCCGATCCGCGCGAACAGGTTGCCGAGCAGCCCGACGCTGAACGTGTGGATCCGGAACAGGTCGAGCGAGAAGATCGGTTGCGGCGCACGCACCGCGTACAGCCCGTACGCGACGAAGCACGCGAGGCTCAGGATCAGCAGCACCAGCACGGCGGCGTGCTGCATGCCGAGATCGGCGAGCCCGTCGAGCGACAGCGAGATCGCGACCATGCCGATCGTCAGCAGCAGATAGCCCTTCAGGTCGAAGCGGCCGACGGCCGGGTTGCGTGAATCGGGCATCGAGTAGAAGGTCGCGATGCAGCCCGCGATGCCGACCGGCACGTTGATCAGGAAGATCCAGTGCCACGACGCGATCTTCACGAGCCAGCCGCCGAGGGTCGGTCCGATCAGCGGGCCGATCAGGCCCGGGATCGCGACGAACGACAGCGCGGGCAGATAACGCTCGGCCGGAAAGGTGCGCAGCACCGCGAGCCGCCCGACCGGCAACAGCATCGCGCCGCCGACTCCCTGCACGACGCGGAACGCGACGAGCTGCGAGAGCGTATGCGCATTCGCGCACAGCAGCGAACCGAGCGAGAACACCAGGATCGCGCTGAAGAACACGCGTCGCGTGCCGAAGGTATCGGCGAGCCAGCCTGACACGGGGATCATCACCGCCATCGTCAGCGAGTACGCGATCACGACCGACTGCATCCGCAGCGGCGATTCCCCGAGGCTCGCGGCCATCGACGGCAGCGCCGTGTTGACGATCGTCGAATCGAGGGTCTGCATGAAGAAGCCCGTCGCAACGAGCCAGAGCATCACGGTGAGATTTTTTTCGCCGGGGGCGGCGGCAGGCGGGCGCTGGAACATGGGAGCGGGGCGGTGGCGCGGGACAGCCGACATTGTAGGGAAACCCGATGGGCCGTGCAGGTTCGGCACCCGGCGTGACGCGAAATCCGGCGGTCGGATGCCGTCCTCGTCGCTCGACCAGTACAGTTCAGCTAAAAGTGTCTGCAGCCGTATCTGTCCGCGTGCTGTCACTGTCCGAAATACTGGTGCCATCGAAACCGTGCGACCAGGAGGCTGCCATGCGCGAACTGCGACTTTACGTGATCGACGGCGACGAGCCGGCCGCACGGTGGCGGATCGTCGATCGCACCGCACTGCAGGTGGCGGACGGCGACGTGTGGGTGACCGTCGAGGGCCGGCTCGACGACCACTGGCTGCGCGCCGGCGATTCGCTGACGTTCGAGCCCGGCGTGCGCGTATGGGTCAGCGCGGGGCCACGCGGCGCGACGTTCGCGTTCGGGCCGCACGCGGCACCGGCCGCGCGTGTTGTGCATGCGTGGTGGCGGCCGCTCGTCGCGTGGCGGGACGGCCGGCGCCACGCGGCCGCGTCGCTGCCGATGTAGCGTGCGCGGGGCGCTTGCGCGAACGCGGCGGATGGCGGAGGTACCCGGCGCCGCGGACGGATCTGGCGCCGATCGCGCTTGCCGGCCTCCTGAAGCGCGCCCGCGCATCGATTCGCGCGATCGGGATTGATTGCGCCGGGCGCGAATTCTAGACTCGATTCCGTGTCCTCCATCGCCCCTTCACCATGACGCCGGAACTCGCATTGACGCATCTGTGGCAAAGCGCACACGGCGATCGCGACGCGCTCGCCCGCGTGACCGTGACGGGGCGGGACCCGACGTTGCCGTCGACGTTTCATGTCGGCACGCTCGCGGCAGCGACGATCGCGGCAACCGGGCTCGCGGCGGCCGAATGTCACCGGCTTCGCACGGGCGTCGCGCAATCCGTCGACGTGTCGGTGCGCGATGCGCTGGTCGCGTTCCGCAGCGAACGCTACCTGCGTGTGGACGACGGCCCGCCGCCGGAGTTGCGTCATCCGGTGACGGGCTTCTTCGAGACGGGCGACGGGCGCTGGATCCAGCTGCATGCGAACTTCCCGCATCACCTGCGCGGGATCCTCGCCGTACTCGGTTGCGGCGCGCAGCGCGCCGACGTCGCCGCGGCGATCCGCAGATGGGACGGCGCGGCGCTCGACACCGCGCTGGCCGAGGCCGGCCTGTGCGCGGCATTGATCAGAACCCCTGACGAATGGGCGGCGCACGAGCAGGCGCGCGCGATCGCGTCGCTGCCGTTGTTCGACATCGAGCGGATCGGCGATGCGCCGCTCGAACCGATCGGCCGCGGCGAAGCCGGGCCGCCGCTCGCGGGCGTGCGCGTGCTCGATCTCACGCGCATCATCGCGGGCCCGGTCGCGGGCCGCACGCTCGCGTCGCACGGCGCGCAGACGCTGCTCGTCAACGGGCCGCACCTGCCGAACATCGCGCCGCTCGTGATCGACAACGGGCGCGGCAAACGTTCGACATGGATCGACCTGCGCGATACGGCGGGTGTCGAGACGCTGCACGCGCTCGTGCGCGACGCGGACGTGTTCCTGCAGTCGTACCGGCCCGGCTCGCTCGCCGCCCGCGGTTTCGCGCCGCAGGCGCTGGCGCAGCGGCGGCCCGGCATCGTGTGCGTGTCGATCTCGGCATACGGGCATGCGGGGCCGTGGGCGGGACGGCGCGGCTTCGACAGTCTCGTGCAGTCGGCGAGCGGGATCGCATGGCGGGAGCAGCAGGCCGCCCATGCGGATGCGCCGCGCCCTCTGCCTTGCCAGGCGCTCGATCATGCGACCGGCTATCTCGCGGCGTTCGGCGCGATGATCGCGCTCGCGCGGCGATCGTGCGAAGGCGGAAGCTGGCACGTGCGGATGTCGCTCGCGCAGACGGGGCGCTGGCTGCAGTCGTTCGGCAATGTGCAGGACGGCCTGCATGCGCCCGATCTCGCGGCTGCCGACGTGCGCGACCGGATCGATCGCGTCGCGTCGCCGTTCGGCATGCTCGACACCGTGCGCCCGGCCGAGCGGTTGTCGGCCACGCCGCCGGCGTTCGCGCGGCCGCCCGTGCCGCCCGGCACCGACGATGCGCGCTGGCTGTAGATGCCGGCTGCGCGGCCGGCGTTACTTGCGCAGTTCGACGACGAAGTCGTAGTAGTCGTTGCGGCAGTAGGTATCGGTCAGTTCGATGGCGCGCTGGTCCGACGTATAGCCGATCCGCGTGATCAGCAGCAGCGCGTCGTGCGGCGCGATGCCCATCTGTTCGGCGATCTCGTCGGTCGCGTTGACCGCGCGGAAATGCTGCAGCGCGCGCACGATCGGCGTGCCGCGCGCTTCGAGATAGCTGTACAGCGAGCCGGCGATCGCCTGCGGATCGGGAATCAGCGTGGCGGGGAACGTCGAGTTCTCGACGGCCATCACGATGCCGTCGGCGAGACGCAGGCGTTTCAGGCGTGTCACCGATGCGGCCGGCGACAGTCCGAGCTGGATCACTTCGTCGCGGTTCGCCGGCTGGATTTCGCGCGCGAGCCATTGCGAGCTCGGCTTGAAGCCGCGGCGCTCGAGCATTTCGCTGAAGCTCGACAGTCGCGACAGCGGATCCTCGTAGCGCGGCTGGATGAAGTTGCCCGCGCCCTGCGTGCGGCGGATCAAGCCCTGCTCGACGAGCAGCGCGATCGCCTTGCGCGCGGTGATGCGCGATACGCCGAGCGCATCGGACAGCACGCGCTCCGAAGGCAGGGCCTCGCCGGCCGTCCAGCGGTTGTCGTGGATCGCATCGCCGAGCTTGCGGGCGAGCTGCAGGTACAGCGGCGTGTCGTTGTCGGGGTCGGGGCGCAGGTCTTGCCACCGGTCGTCCGTGGGTGCCTTCATGGAATGGGTATCGATCAGGTTGCGGCCATTCTAAGTCATCATGCGGCACCGTTATAGCCGGTTTTTGCCGTGCAATAGGCCGACGCCGCGCCGATTGACTACACTGACACGTCGTATTCCATGCTTCGGCCGCGGTGCGCGGCCACGAATCCGCAACGAGGAACGCATGACAGACACGATCGCCACGGTCGTCCTGCCGGACGGCGAGACGATTCCGAAGCTCGGCCAGGGCACCTGGGAAATGGGCGAGCGGCCGGCCCGCCGGGCGGACGAGATCGCCGCGCTGCGTGAAGGTGTCGAACTCGGGATGACGCTGGTCGATACGGCCGAGATGTACGGCGACGGCGCGACCGAGGCACTCGTCGGCGAGGCGCTCGCGGGCCTGCGCGATGACGTCTTTCTCGTCAGCAAGGTCTATCCGCATCATGCGAGCCGGCGCGGCGTCGTCGCCGCGTGCGACGCGAGCCTCAAGCGATTGCGCACCGATCGCCTCGACTTGTACCTGCTGCACTGGCGCGGCTCGGTGCCGCTCGAGGAGACGGTCGAGGGTTTCGAGATGCTGCGGCGCGCGGGCAAGATTCGTCACTGGGGCGTGAGCAACTTCGATACGGCCGACATGGAGGAACTCGTCGGCGGGGCGGGCGGCGGCGCCTGCGCGACCAACCAGATCCTCTACAACATCGCGCGGCGCGGCCCGGAATTCGACCTGCTGCCGTGGCTCGCCGACCACCGGATCCCGGCGATGGCATACAGCCCGGTCGACCACGGACGGTTGCCGAAGCGTTCGCCGCTCGACGAGATCGCGCGGCTGCGCGGCGTATCGGTGATGCGCGTCGCGCTGGCTTGGGTGCTCGCGCAGCCGGGCGTATTCGCGATCCCGAAGGCGTCGAGGATCGAGCACGTGCGCGACAATCGCGCCGCGCTCGATCTCGAATTGAGCGAGGACGAGCGCGCGCAGCTTGACGCGTACTTCCGTCCGCCTCGCAGCAAGCGCGCGCTCGAGATGCTCTGACGGCACCCGGCCGGGTAACGCTTCCGGTCAGTGGTTGCCGCCGGACGATCCGCCGTTGCCGTGACCGCCGCCATTGCCGTTGCCGGTACCGTGGCCATTGCCGACACCGTTGGCGCCGCCATTGCCGGCCCCACCACTGCCGTTACCGTTGCCATTGCCGCCGCCGTTACCGTGGCCACCATTGCCGTTGCCTTGGCCACCGTTGCTGCCGGCCCCATTGCCGTTGCCGCCGCCGTTGCCCGAACCGCCGCCGCTGCCATGGCCGCCGTTACCGCCAGCGCCAGCGCCATTGCCGTTGCCGGCGCCGTTACCGTGGCCACCGTTGCCGTTGCCCGAACCGCCATTGCCGCTGCCACTGCCATGGCCGCCGTTACCGCCAGCGCCATTGCCGTTGCCGCCGCCGTTACCGTGACCACCGTTGCCGTTGCCCGAACCGCCATTACCGCTACCACTGCCATGGCCGCCATTGCCGCCGGCACCATTGCCGTTGCCTGAGCCGCCACTGCCGTTGCCATTGCCGTGACCACCACCGTCACCGTTGCCGTGGCCGCCACCATCGCCGTGACCACCGCCATCGCCGTGGCCGCCACCATTACCGTGGCCACCGCCGTCACCGTGACCACCGCCGTCACCGTGGCCGCCACCGTCGCCGTGGCCGCCGCCGTCACCATGGCCGCCACCATTGCCGTGACCACCACCGTCTCCGTCGCCTCCACCTCCGTGTCCGCCATGGCCTCCGCTTCCAGAAGTGCCGCCACCCGAAGTACCGCCGCCCGAAGTACCGCCACCCGAAGTACCGCCACCCGAAGTACCGCCGCCCGAAGTGCCGCCACCCGAAGTGCCGCCACCCGAAGTGCCGCCACCCGAAGTGCCGCCACCCGAAGTACCGCCACCCGAAGTACCGCCGCCCGAGGTGCCGCCACCCGAAGTACCGCCGCCCGAAGTACCGCCACCCGAAGTACCGCCGCCCGAGGTGCCGCCGCCCGAAGTACCGCCACCCGAAGTGCTGCCACCCGAAGTGCCGCCACCCGAAGTGCCGCCACCCGAAGTGCCGCCGCCCGAAGTACCGCCGCCCGAAGTACCGCTGCCCGAAGTACCGCCACCTGAACCACCGTTACCGGACGCGTTGCCTCCGCGACCCGTGCCGCTCGTACCGCCGGATGTGCCGCCTGTCGCTCCACCGACACCGGCAGGCCCGACGGCGCCGTTCCCGTTATTTGCACCGCTGCCGCTGCCGCTGCCATTGCCGTTACCCGGCCCGGGACTGCCGCCGCCGCTGCCACTCGGGCCGGCACCTTTACCGCCGCCGATCCCATGACCGGCATGAACCTGCCCCGCACACGCGGCCGGATTGGCGGCGCATGACGAAGCGTCCGCGACCAGCGTCATGATGGTGTCCGCGCTGGCGCTCGCGTCGGGCCCGGAGTCGGGCGTGGTGGTTTGTGCGACGGCATACGAGCAGCAGCACGCCAACGCGGCTGCGGCCAGCAAGGTTGCACGAGGGCGCCGTCCCGCCGGGCGGGACGGTTGTTTCGTCTTATGCATCATGGCCTCCCCATGCGCGCGATGCCTCGTTGCCGCGCGACTATCTACGTGTGGTGCAGGGGGCCAGCAAGGATTCGTTGTCCGGTCGGCGGCCGATTGCGTTCGGGCCGACGCTTGACGCCAGCCGCGAACGCGGATCGGCACGCGGGCCCGCCGTGCGAATCCCTCTCTGCGAGATTCGTGCCATCGGCCGCTTGTGCCCGTCGCGCAACGCGCACGTGAGCACGCGACGGGCGCATGCAACGTCGTGGGGGTGTTTTGTTTCCGGATTGAAACGTCTGAGCGTTCGCGGGCGGCTCAGCGTGCGGGCGCGTCGGCTGCGCGCTGCCAGCGATGGAACAGGATCGACGCGATCCAGCAGACGAGGAACAGCGCGATGATGCCGTAGCCGATCGAGCCGAAGCGATCGCCGAGCGCATCGAGCGTATCGCGCACGGGGCCCGTCAGCGACAGCTTGTCGGCCAGGAGTCCGGCCGCCTCGATCCCGCCGATCGCCAGTGCAACGGCCGCCGACACGAACGTGATGCTCGCGTTGTAGAGCAGCTTGCGCTGCGGATCGTCCATCGCCCAGCCGTATGCCTGAATCATCAGCACATTGTCGGTCGAGTCGATCAGCGTCATGCCGGCGGTGAACAGCGCGGGAAACAGCATGACCGTGTAGACCGGCAGCCCCTGGCTCGCCTGCGCGGCGGCGATCGCGAGCAGGCCGATTTCGGTTGCAGTATCGAAACCGAGCCCGAACAGCACGCCGACCGGATACATGTGCCAGCTCTTCGACACGAACCGGAACAGCGGGCGCAGCAGTCGCGAGACGAGCCCGGCAGGGCGGTGTACATGCGCATCGTCGTGCGCGTGACCGGATGCGCCGCGATAGCGTCGCCAGACGTCGCGCAGGATCAGCAGGTTCACGCACGCGAGCACGAGCAGGAAGGTGGCCGATACGGCCGTGCCGATCGTGCCGCCGATTTCACGGAACGCATCGAACCGGTCGCGCAGCGCGAACGCGGTCAGCGCGATGCCGAGCGTCGCGGCGATCACGATGGTCGAATGGCCGAGCGAGAAGAACAAACCGACGCTCACCGGACGCTGGCCATCCTGCATCAGCTTGCGCGTCGCGACGTCGATCGCGGCGATGTGATCGGCGTCGACCGCGTGACGCAGCCCGAGCCCGTACGCGATTGCCGCGGTGCCGAGCAGCAGCGGATGGTCGCGCAGCACCGCGAGCGCCCACAGCCAGACCGCGACGTTCGCGGTGATCAGGCCGGCATAAAGGATCAGCAGGCGGCGCAGGGCAGGGGTGGGCGGCATCGGGCGGGTTCCATCTGACAATTCGCCATCCATTGTGGCACGCGAAAAAAATGCCTGGCGTGCCGATCAAAAAGCCGCGAACCCCGCGCGCGCCGGATGAAAAAAAAGCCCGTCCGGAACCGGACGGGCCTTGCGTGCATGCGACGGGGCGCGCGCGCCCGGCGCTTACTTCGTTTTCGCGCTGATCACGCCTTCCGACACGTTGGCCGGCGTTTCCGCGTACTGCTTGAACTCCATCGTGTAGGTCGCGCGGCCCTGCGTGGCCGAACGCAGCGACGTCGAATAGCCGAACATCTCCGCGAGCGGCACTTCGGCGCGCACGAGCTTGCCGCCGCCGCCCGCGATGTCTTCCATCCCCTGCACGATGCCGCGACGGCTCGACAGGTCGCCCATCACGTTGCCCATGAATTCCTCGGGCGTCTCGACTTCGACGGCCATCATCGGCTCGAGCAGCACGGGCTTCGCCTTGCGCATCGCTTCCTTGAACGCCATCGAGCCGGCCATCCGGAACGCGTTTTCGTTCGAGTCGACGTCGTGGTACGAGCCGAACGTCAGGTGCACCTTCACGTCGACGACCGGGTAGCCCGCGAGCACGCCGCTCTTCAGCGTTTCGGTGATGCCCTTGTCGACGGCCGGGATGAACTCGCGCGGAATCACGCCGCCCTTGATCTCGTCGAGGAACTCGTAGCCCTTGCCCGGGTTCGGCTCCAGCGTGATCACCGCATGGCCGTACTGGCCGCGGCCGCCCGACTGCTTGACGAACTTGCCCTCGACGTCGGCGGCCGTCGTGCGCACCGTCTCGCGATACGCGACCTGCGGCTTGCCGACCGTCGCTTCGACGCCGAATTCGCGCTTCATCCGGTCGACCAGGATTTCGAGGTGGAGCTCGCCCATCCCCGAGATGATCGTCTGGCCGGACTCTTCGTCGGTCTGCACGCGGAACGAAGGATCTTCCTGCGCGAGACGGTTCAGCGCGAGGCCCATCTTTTCCTGGTCGGCCTTCGTCTTCGGCTCGACGGCCTGCGAGATCACCGGCTCGGGGAATTCCATCTTCTCGAGGATGATCGGCTTGGCCGGATCGCACAGCGTGTCGCCCGTCGTCGCTTCCTTCAGCCCGACGGCCGCCGCGATGTCGCCCGCGCGCACTTCCTTGATTTCCTTGCGCTCGTTCGCGTGCATCTGCAGGATCCGGCCGAGCCGTTCCTTCTTGTCCTTCGTCGCGTTGAGCACCGTGTCGCCCGACTCGACGACGCCCGAATACACGCGGAAGAAGATCAGCTGGCCGACGAACGGGTCGGTCATGATCTTGAACGCGAGCGACGAGAACGGCTCGTCATCGCTCGGATGACGTTCCGCCGGTTTTTCCGGGTCGGCGAAGTCGTGGCCGAGAATCGCGGGCACGTCGACCGGCGACGGCAGGTAGTCGATCACCGCGTCGAGCATGGCCTGCACGCCCTTGTTCTTGAACGCGCTGCCGCACAGCATCGGCACGATCTCGTTCGCGATCGTGCGCTTGCGCAACGCGGCCTTGATCTCGTCCTCGGTCAGCGACTCGTGGTCGTGCAGGTACTTCTCGAGCAATTCCTCGCTCGCTTCGGCCGCCGCCTCGACCATCTTCTCGCGCCATTCGTGCGCGAGCTCGACGAGGTTCGCGGGGATCTCCTCGTACGAGAACTTCACGCCCTGGCTTTCGTCGTCCCACACGATCGCCTTCATCTTCACGAGATCGACGACGCCCTGGAAATGATCTTCGGCGCCGATCGGAATCTGGATCGGCACGGCGACACCCTTCAGGCGCTCGCCGATCTGCTTCTGCACGCGGAAGAAGTCGGCGCCGATGCGGTCCATCTTGTTGACGAACGCGATGCGCGGCACCTTGTACTTGTTTGCCTGGCGCCATACGGTTTCGGACTGCGGCTGCACGCCGCCGACCGAGTCGTAGACCATGCACGCGCCGTCGAGCACGCGCATCGAGCGCTCGACTTCGATCGTGAAGTCGACGTGCCCGGGCGTGTCGATGATGTTGATGCGGTGTTCCGGATAGTTGCCGGCCATGCCCTTCCAGAAGGCCGTGGTCGCCGCCGACGTGATCGTGATGCCGCGTTCCTGCTCCTGCTCCATCCAGTCCATCGTGGCCGCGCCGTCGTGCACTTCACCGATCTTGTGGCTCACGCCGGTGTAAAACAGGATGCGCTCGGTCGTCGTGGTCTTGCCGGCATCGATGTGAGCGCTGATCCCGATATTGCGATAGCGCTCGATGGGGGTTTTGCGGGGCACGTGAACCTCCTGGTGGTTCGGATCTTAAGCGGGCCGACTGGGCCGGCCCGGGCTGGAACAAGCGAGACTTCAAGCATAGCGCTTGCGCGTGGCTTTTGCAGATGCGGCCAGCAGCGGCGGAATCAAGCGGGGCGTTGCCGCCGGCAGGCGAAAAAAAACCGGCGCGCAGCGGGCGGCCGGCTTCGGTCGGTGCGCGGCGCGCCGCCGCGGAAAAGACCGTTACTGGGCCTTCGGCAGGCCGTCGAGCTTCATGCCGGGCTTGATGCCCTTGGCCGCGAACCAGCCCTTGCCCATTTCGAGCGCGTAGACGCCGTTGTTGCGCGGGCAGTGGTTGTCGGTCGTCTCCGCCCGCATCTCGTCGATGTCGGTGATCGTGCCGTCCGCGCGGATGAACGCGATCGACAGCGGGATCAGCGTGTTCTTCATCCAGAAGCAGTGCACGGCGTTCTCGTTGAAGACGAACAGCATGCCTTCGTTGGGCGCGAGCTGCGAACGGTACATCAGCCCCTGTTCGCGGTCGGCGTCGTTCGCGGCGACGGCCGCGTCGATCACGTACATGCCGGCGCGCAGCTTCACGCGCGGGAACTCGCTCGGCTGCTTGGCGCCGGGCGGCACCTGCGCGGCGGCGGCCTGCATGCCGAGCGCGAGGACGGCGAGCGCGGCGGGAAAGACGGCGGCGCGCGCTAGGCGGCCGAGCGACGAGCGCAGGGAGAATTGCACAGCATGGCTCCTGTCTGGAAAACGAGACCCGCATGGTACGCGATGCGCGCCGGCGGGCACAAAAAAGAAAAAGGCAGATCGCCTTGCGGTGATCTGCCTTTCAACGCCGTAAGAACGGCAAGACTGCGTGTTCTTGACTGCGTTATTACAGCTTGCTTACTTAGTTCGAAGCAGCTGCCGGTGCTGCTGCGTCGCTTGCTGCAGCCTTCTTCGATGCCTTGTGGTGCTTCTTGGCAGCGTGGTGCTTCTTGGCAGCGTGCTTAGCCGGTGCCGAAGCAGCTTCTGCTGCTGCCGGAGCAGCTTCCGGAGCCGAAGCTTGTGCGAAAGCAGCCGTTGCGAAGAGGCCAGCGACCAGAGCGGCGATCAGTTTGTTCATGTTGTGTTCCTCAGCTTTAGTTAATTAACCAAATGACCCGGCAATAGGAGTCATGTCGTCTAACGGTGCCATCCACCTTTCGGTTGACAGACGCTTCGAGAAATTTCTCATTGCGCTGCGGGCGCCGAATCGTATTCGAGAAAAACGTCGCTTTCGTGACGCAAACACGGGTTCGGCTGCCAATGCCGGATAGCTAAGGTTGGCATCTGCGTGGTTTAACGCGCGATCTTCGCGGGCGGTTGACGAAAAAGATGACGAAAAATGCGTGCCTCCCGAATTCGTCATCCGGCGGGCGCGAAACCGTCCCATGGCGCGCGCGGCGGCAGTGCGATTGTTTCGCCCGGCGCAATGCCGAGCGCAAATATGTCCAGCGCGCCGATGCCGACACGCACCAGGCGCAACGTCGGGAAGCCGACGGCCGCGGTCATCCGGCGCACCTGCCGGTTCTTGCCCTCGGTGATCGCGAGTTCGATCCACGTGGTCGGGATCGCTGCGCGATAGCGGATCGGCGGCGTGCGCGGCCACAGCGTGTCGGGCGGCTCGATGAATTCGGCGCGGCACGGCCGCGTCACGTAGTCGCCGAGGTCGACGCCGCGCGCGAGCGCCTTCAGGTCGGCCGGGCCGGGCGCGCCCTCGACCTGCGCCCAGTAGCGTTTCACGAGCTTGTGGCGCGGCTCCGCGATGCGCGCCTGCAGCGCGCCGTCGTCGGTGAGCAGCAGCAAGCCTTCGCTGTCCGCGTCCAGCCGGCCGGCCGCATACACGCCGGGCGTTTTTACCCAGTCGCCGAGCGACGGGCGCGTCTCGTGCGCGGAAAACTGGCAAATCGTGCCGAACGGCTTGTTGAGGGCGATTAGGTTCATGGCGGGGCGCCCGCCCGGCGCGCCGCGGGACGCGGAGGCGGGCGGTCTATGGCAAATGGCGGAATCTTAATGCATAATACGGAACGGCAAGTCCTCTGTCTTATATAAGACATAAGTGAGGTCTTGATACGCAGTGCCGCGGTTCATGCCGAAGTGCCCGGTTGGGGCGCTAGAATAGCGGCTCGCTGTTGCCCGTCACGGGGTGGCCATGCCGCGCCCCCGCCGCGCGCGCAGCTTCGACCAGCATCACCTGCTCAGCCACGTCACTGGAGTCGATCATGCCGTATCAGCACATCAAGGTTCCGGAAGGCGGTGACAAGATCACCGTCAACAAGGACTTCTCGCTCAACGTTTCCGATCAGCCGATCATTCCCTATATCGAAGGCGACGGTACGGGCTTCGATATCACGCCGGTCATGATCAAGGTCGTCGACGCGGCGGTCGCGCATGCCTACAAGGGCAAGCGCAAGATCCACTGGATGGAGATCTTCGCGGGCGAGAAGGCGACGAAGGTGTACGGTCCGGACGTGTGGCTGCCGGACGAGACGCTGCAGGTGCTGAAGGAATACGTGGTGTCGATCAAGGGGCCGCTCACGACCCCGGTCGGCGGCGGCATTCGTTCGCTGAACGTCGCGCTGCGCCAGGAACTCGACCTGTACGTGTGCCTGCGCCCGGTCCAGTACTTCAAGGGCGTGCCGTCGCCGGTGCGCGAGCCGCAGAAGATCGACATGGTGATCTTCCGCGAGAACTCGGAAGACATCTACGCGGGCATCGAATGGGCCGCGGGTTCCGAGCAGGCGAAGAAGGTCATCAAGTTCCTGCAGGACGAAATGGGCGTGAAGAAGATCCGCTTCCCGGAAACCTCGGGGATCGGCGTCAAGCCCGTGTCGACGGAAGGCACCGAGCGTCTCGTGCGCAAGGCGATCCAGTACGCGATCGACAACGATCGCAAGTCGGTCACGCTGGTGCACAAGGGCAACATCATGAAGTTCACGGAAGGCCTGTTCCGTGACGCCGGTTACGCGCTGGCCCAGAAGGAATTCGGCGGCGAGCTGATCGACGGCGGCCCGTGGATGCGCGTGAAGAACCCGAAGACGGGCAACGAGATCGTGATCAAGGATTCGATCGCCGACGCGTTCCTGCAGCAGATCCTGCTGCGCCCGGCCGAATACGACGTGATCGCGACGCTGAACCTGAACGGCGACTACATCTCCGACGCACTGGCCGCGCAGGTCGGCGGCATCGGGATCGCGCCGGGCGCGAACCTGTCGGATTCGGTCGCGATGTTCGAGGCGACGCACGGCACGGCGCCGAAGTACGCGGGCAAGGATTACGTGAACCCCGGTTCCGAGATCCTGTCGGCGGAAATGATGCTGCGCCACCTCGGCTGGACGGAAGCGGCCGACACGATCATCGCCGCGATGGAGAAGTCGATCCTGCAGAAGCGCGTCACGTACGACTTCGCGCGCCTGATGGAAGGGGCGACGCAGGTGTCGTGCTCCGGCTTCGGCGAAGTGCTGATCGAGAACATGTAAGACCCCTTCCGGGGTGGGCCGGCGCATGCCGGCCGCTCCGGTGCTGACTGCCGGCGCCGGAGCGTTTCGTGGATGGCAGGTTTGTTGGCAGGGCGGTCCGGCATGCGGGCCGCGGCGCCGCGAAGCGGCCCGGAGGCCCTGCAAGGTAGAACATGACGGCCCTCGCAACACCATCGCCCGGCTGAACCCGGCGCCCCTTTCGCGACCGACCTGGTCGCTCCCCGCCGGTTACCCGCCGGCGCTCCTCAGTCCCATTTCACGTAGCAACGCATCGACCATGTCCACTTCGCCCAAGATCATCTACACCCTCACCGACGAAGCGCCCGCGCTCGCGACCTATTCGCTGCTGCCGATCGTCAAGGCCTTCACGCGCTCGTCCGGCGTCGCCGTCGAAACGCGCGACATCTCGCTCGCCGGCCGCATCATCGCGGCCTTCGCAGACATCCTGCCGCCCGAGCAGAAGGGTTCCGACGATCTGGCCGAGCTGGGCCAGCTCACGCTGAAGCCGGAAGCGAACATCATCAAGCTGCCGAACATCAGCGCATCGGTGCCGCAGCTGAAGGCCGCGATCGCCGAACTGCAGGCGCAGGGCTACAAGCTGCCGGCCTACCCGGAAGACCCGTCGACGGACGAAGAGAAGGCGGTCAAGGCGCGCTACGACAAGATCAAGGGCAGCGCGGTGAACCCGGTGCTGCGCGAAGGCAACTCCGACCGCCGCGCGCCGCTGTCGGTCAAGAACTACGCACGCAAGCATCCGCACAAGATGGGCGCATGGAAGGCGACGTCGAAGGCCCACGTCGCGCACATGAGCGAAGGCGACTTCTACGGCAGCGAGAAGTCGGCGCTGATCGCCGAGGCCGGCAGCGTGAAGATCGAGCTCACGACGACCGACGGCGCGAAGAAGGTGCTGAAGGAAAAGACGGCCGTGAAGGCCGGTGAAGTGATCGACGCATCGGTGATGAGCCGCAACGCGCTGCGCAGCTTCATCGACGCGCAGATCGCCGACGCGAAGGCGCAGGACGTGCTGTTCTCCGTGCACCTGAAGGCGACCATGATGAAGGTCTCGGACCCGATCCTGTTCGGTCACTTCGTGTCGGTGTTCTATCGCGACGCGCTCGCGAAGCACGCGGACGTGCTGGCGCAGGTCGGCTTCAACCCGAACAACGGGATCGGAGACCTGTACGCGCGCCTGAAGGACCTGCCGGCCGACACGCGCGAAGCGATCGAAGCCGACGTGAAGGCCGAATACGCGGTGCGCCCGCGCCTCGCGATGGTCAACTCGGACAAGGGCATCACGAACCTGCACGTGCCGAGCGACGTGATCGTCGACGCGTCGATGCCGGCGATGATCCGCGATTCGGGCGGCATGTGGGGCCCGGACGGCGCGCTGTACGACGCGAAGGCCGTGATTCCGGACCGCTGCTACGCAGGCGTCTACCAGGCCGTGATCGAGGACTGCAAGCAGCACGGCGCATTCGATCCGGTCACGATGGGCAGCGTGCCGAACGTCGGCCTGATGGCGCAGGCGGCCGAAGAATACGGTTCGCACGACAAGACGTTCCTGATCCCGGCGGACGGCGTCGTGCGCGTCACCGACGAAGCCGGCAACGTGCTGCTCGAGCACGCGGTCGAGTCGGGCGACATCTGGCGCATGTGCCAGACCAAGGACGCACCGGTGCAGGACTGGGTCAAGCTCGCGGTGAACCGCGCGCGTGCGACCGGCGCACCGGCCGTGTTCTGGCTCGATCCGGCGCGCGCGCACGATGCGCAGATCATCGCGAAGGTCGAACGCTACCTGAAGGATCACGACACGAACGGTCTCGACATCCGCATCATGACGCCGGTCGACGCGACGCGTTTCTCGCTCGAGCGCATCCGTGCGGGCAAGGACACGATCTCGGTCACCGGCAACGTGCTGCGCGACTACCTGACCGACCTGTTCCCGATCATGGAGCTCGGCACCAGCGCGAAGATGCTGTCGATCGTGCCGCTGATGGCCGGCGGCGGGATGTTCGAAACGGGCGCCGGCGGTTCGGCACCGAAGCACGTGCAGCAGTTCGTCGAGGAAGGCTTCCTGCGCTGGGATTCGCTCGGCGAATTCCTCGCGCTGGCCGCGTCGCTCGAACACCTCGGCAACGCATACCAGAACCCGAAGGCGGTCGTGCTCGCGAAGACGCTCGACCAGGCGACCGGCAAGTTCCTGGACGAGAACAAGTCGCCGGCGCGCAAGGTCGGCGGCCTCGACAACCGCGGGAGCCACTTCTACCTGTGCCTGTACTGGGCGCAGGCGCTGGCCGAGCAGACCGAGGACGCCGCGCTGAAGGCGCAGTTCGAAGGCGTGGCGAAGTCGTTGTCCGACAACGAAGCGCGCATCCTGGAAGAGCTGGCGGCCGCGCAAGGCAAGGCGCAGGCGATCGGCGGCTACTACCGTCCGAACGTCGACCTGACGAGCCAGGCGATGCGCCCGAGCGCGACGCTGAACGGCATCGTCGACGCAGTCGTCTGACGCGGGCCGCGCGATCGCGCGAGCCGATGCGTATGTCTACGCGGCGCGGTTAGCCGTTCGCCGTCCGACATCCAATGAAAACGCCCCGGTCGCCCGGGGCGTTTTTCGTTGCAGGCTTGCCATTCAGACGTGAACGATTTCCCATTCGGCGATTTCGTGCGGCACCTCGAGCGTGGCCGTGTCCAGTTCGGACAGGTGTTCGCAGTCGCCGCGGGAGATGTGGTCGGCCGCGACTTCGGGGCACGAGAATGCGCCGAGCAGGGCGTTGCCGAACGTCGCTTCCCAGCCGCCGTTACCCGGCAGGATGTAGAACGACCCGAGCGCTGAACCAAAGCGAAATCCCTTCATTTCCGTTCTCCCTTTCTGATCACAAGCGATTCTGGTGTGCCGCCTGCCGGCTCGGCCGGCTGTGGCCCGACTGGCTGCTTGCGCCGGGTTCCGTATCGAACGTCGTGGCGAAGCGTCAGTGCATGGAACAAAGTCTACGTCCGCGACCCGGTTGGATGGTGCAACTAGAACGGCTTCTCGAAACAAAAATTCATGTTTAAAAACAACGGATTATTTTCCATGTTCCATATTGCGGAACGTTTTTTGCCATCGCGAAACGGGAAATTTGTGCCCTGCACCACGAATTTTTACAACGCAGGGACTTGTTCCGCATCGTGAAAAATTGGCGGTTTCGTGGAGGGGTGGCGCGACACGCGCCGACTGGGTGGCCGACGGTAGGGGCGAAACGGGCGGCTGGATGCGGCGGCGGGCATGGTTCAGGGCTGGGGCGATCGCTGCCGAAGGGCCGTAAGCAGCAGCGCTGTGGCGTATCGCCGCCCGGCCGGGGCGGCGCCGTTCGAGCGGAGCCAGCGGTTATGATGACGGGCATCAGGTTTCGCGTCGCGCACCGGCGGTCCGGCCGGCCGGCGCGTGCGTCGCGGCGGTCGTGCGACGCTGCATGGATAACGAGGATCGATTGATGAGACGGAGAACCTTCCTGTCGCGCGCCATCGGCGTCGCAGCCGCGTCGCTGTTCGCGCGCACCGCGTGGGCGCAGCATGCCGGTCATGCGGGCATGGCCGGCATGGATTCGATGGACGACATGCCGGGCATGTCGGGGATGGCGGACCATGCGGGGCACGGCAAGCCCGCGCCGGCCGCGCTCGCGGCCGCCGACGCGCTGCCGGCCGGCGCGCCGCTCGCGACGTTGCGCACGCTCGCGAACGAAAGCCGCGAGCCCGGTACGTTCCGGGCGACGCTGGTCGCGCAACCCGTCGCGCGCCCGATGCTGCGCGGCACGCGGCCGACCACGTTCTGGCAGTTCGGCGCGGGCGCGCAAGGCCCCGTCGTCGGCCCGCTGATCGACGTGCGCGAGGGCGACACGGTCGAAATCAAATTCGTGAACCGGCTGCCGCAGCCGTCGACGATCCACTGGCACGGCCTGCCCGTGCCGCCCGACCAGGACGGCAATCCGTCCGATCCCGTCGCACCCGGCGCGTCGCGCGTGTACCGTTTCACGCTACCGAAGGGCAGCGCCGGCACTTACTGGTACCACCCGCATCCGCACATGATGACGGCCGAGCAGGTATTTCGCGGGCTGGCCGGCCCGTTCATCGTGCGCGCCGCGGACGATCCGCTCGCCGGCTGGCCCGAGCGCAACCTGTTCGTGTCGGACCTGAAGCTTGCGCGCGACGGCACGATTGCGCCGAACGACATGATGGACTGGATGAACGGCCGCGAAGGTCAGTTCGTCCTGGTTAACGGCGCGCGCCGGCCGCGCATCGACATCGCGGGCGACGAGCGCTGGCGCGTGTGGAACGCGTGCAGCGCGCGCTACCTGCGCGTCGCGTTCGACGACGGCCGTGCGTTCGAGCACGTGGGTACCGACGGCGGGCTGTTCGATGCGCCGCGCCGCGTGACGTCGTTGCTGATCGCGCCGGGCGAGCGTGCGGAGCTGCTCGTGCGCGCGGGCGACCGCGCATCGCGCGCGGTGCTGCAGGCGGCCGAATACGACCGCCGCAAGATGGCGATGTCGCACGACGACGGCCACGGCAGCCTGCCGCCCGATCCGGCGCTGGCACTGGCCGATGTCGCGTTCGCGCCCGCCGCCGCGCGCGCGTTGCCGGCCACGCTGCGCACGGTACCGCCGCTGGGCGAACCGGTTGCGCGCAAGACGGTCGAGTTCGGCGAGGAAATGGACATGGACGCGATGATGAAGGGCGCGGCGCACGGCCGGCCGGCCGGCATGCGCTTCATGATCAACGGCGAAACCTATGCGGCGCACCGTGCAACGCTGACGAGCCGCCGCGGCGACGTCGAGCGCTGGGAGATCCGCAACGGCACCGACATGGATCACCCGTTCCACCTGCACGGCACGCAGTTCCAGGTGATCGAGCGCGCGTCGGGCGGCGCGCGCACGACCGAACCGTTGCGCGCATGGCGCGATACCGTGAACGTGCGCAGCGGTGAAACCGTGTCGATTCTCGTCACGCAAGACATGCCCGGAGAGCGCATGTTTCATTGCCACATTCTCGAACACGAGGATCTCGGCATGATGGGCACGCTGAAGGTCGTGTAACGAAGTCGTGAATATGTTTCACGTGCGGGATCGATATCCGATCTGCATGTGTGACAAGACAATGTGTGTTCAATTATCGGGATTGAACGAAAAGGCCGGCCAATCGATTATCGAATGGCCGGCCTCCAAAAAAAGAAACCCGGCGCAATGCGCCGGGTTTCTTCGTCAGATATCCGATGCCTTATACGGCCTGGATGTTCGACGCTTGCTTGCCCTTCGGCCCTTGGACGACGTCAAAGCTCACCTTCTGGCCTTCCTTCAGCGTCTTGAAGCCATTCATGGTGATAGCCGAGAAGTGCGCAAACAGATCCTCACCGCCCTCGTCGGGAGTGATGAAACCGAAGCCCTTCGCGTCGTTGAACCATTTAACGATACCAGTTGCCATTTCCTACTTCCCCTGTCACACAGTCGCTGCTACTTACCACGAGCACGCTCGAAAAGCTAAACGACCGGAAAATGCAGCCGTTCCCCCCTCACAAGCTCACCTCGGCCTCATTCATTTCGCCAACCGGCGAATTGAAAAAAGTGCCAGCTTGATTGTTGGCGCTCTTTATTGGAGTGTCAAGAGGAATTTTTAGACGTTTAGAGGGTCGTTGTAAAGAACCCATTTTCAGGGTTTTTCCGGCTTTGCTTTGCAGCATGCCGCCGAGCGCCGGGGCTTGAAAAGCCGCATAATCGGCTCATATACCAGGCTCGAGTGACACGCGTTCGAGTCGTCCCGGCTTGTGGGATACTGGATGCGGACACGACGCTCCGGTGCAGTTGCCCCCTGACGGTTCGTGTTCCGCGCCACGCGTGAAAGCCGGCACCGCAGCCGGCTTTCGTATGGCACGAAGACGATAGCGTGTTCCGGGATACCGGGGAGGGCGCCGGCCGGTCGGTCGGGTTATGGCAGGATTGCGGGCCTGTCCGAGTTGTTTAGAATGGGTGTATGGCGATTATCCCGGACAAGCAGGACAGTACCGTCCTGGAACGCAAGCAGCAGAAGCTCAAGCCGCCTTCGATGTACAAGGTGGTGCTGCTGAACGACGACTTCACGCCGATGGAATTCGTCGTGATGGTGGTCCAGGAGTATTTCAAGAAGGATCGCGAGACGGCCACGCAGATCATGCTGAAGGTCCATCGCGAAGGGCGAGGGGTATGTGGGGTCTATACGCGGGACATCGCGTCGACCAAGGTTGAGCAAGTCGTTACCCATGCGCGGCAGGCCGGGCATCCGCTGCAGTGCGTGATGGAGGAAGCATGATTGCCCAGGAATTGGAAGTCAGCCTGCACATGGCGTTCATGGAAGCACGCCAGGCGCGCCATGAGTTCATCACGGTCGAGCACCTGCTGCTGGCCCTGCTGGATAATCCGACGGCAGCCGAGGTGTTGCGCGCGTGCGCGGCAAACATCGAGGACTTGCGTCAGAACCTGCGCAATTTCATCCACGACAACACACCGACCGTCCCGGGTACCGACGATGTCGATACCCAGCCGACGCTCGGTTTCCAGCGGGTGATCCAGCGCGCGATCATGCACGTCCAGTCGACGTCGAACGGCAAGAAGGAAGTCACCGGCGCGAACGTGCTGGTCGCGATCTTCGGCGAGAAGGATTCGCACGCCGTGTACTACCTGCAGCAGCAGGGCGTCACGCGCCTCGACGTGGTGAACTTCATTTCGCACGGCATCGCGAAGACGAACAACGGCGAAGCCGCGAAGTCGACCGACGCGAACGCGGAAAGCGAAGACGCGAACGCGCAGAAGGAAACGCCGCTCGCGCAGTTCACGCAGAACCTGAACCAGATGGCGAAGGACGGCCGCATCGATCCGCTGATCGGGCGCGAGCCCGAAGTCGAGCGCGTCGTGCAGGTGCTGTGCCGTCGCCGCAAGAACAATCCGCTGCTCGTCGGCGAAGCCGGCGTGGGCAAGACCGCGATCGCCGAAGGGCTCGCGTATCGCATCACGCGCGGCGAAGTGCCGGACATCCTCGCGAACGCGCAGGTGTACTCGCTCGACATGGGCGCGCTGCTCGCGGGCACCAAGTACCGCGGCGATTTCGAGCAGCGTCTGAAGACGGTGCTGAAGGAACTGAAGGAGCGCCCGCACGCGATCCTGTTCATCGACGAAATCCATACGCTGATCGGCGCGGGCGCCGCGTCGGGCGGCACGCTCGATGCGTCGAACCTGCTGAAGCCGGCGTTGTCGTCGGGCACGCTCAAGTGCATCGGCGCGACGACGTTCACCGAGTATCGCGGCATCTTCGAGAAGGATGCGGCGCTGTCGCGGCGCTTCCAGAAGGTCGACGTGACGGAGCCGAGCGTCGAGCAGACGGTCGCGATCCTGCGCGGGCTGAAATCGCGCTTCGAGGAGCATCACGGCGTCAAGTATTCGTCGGGTGCCTTGTCGGCCGCGGCCGAACTGTCGGCGCGCTTCATCACCGATCGTCACCTGCCGGACAAGGCGATCGACGTGATCGACGAGGCCGGCGCCGCGCAGCGCATCCTGCCGAAGTCGAAGCAGAAGAAGACGATCGGCAAGAGCGAGATCGAGGAAATCATCTCGAAGATCGCACGCGTGCCGGCGCAAAGCGTGTCGCAGGACGATCGCAGCAAGCTGCAGACGCTCGACCGCGACCTGAAGAGCGTCGTGTTCGGCCAGGATCCGGCGATCGACGCGCTCGCGGCCTCGATCAAGATGGCGCGCGCGGGGCTCGGCAAGATGGACAAGCCGATCGGCGCGTTCCTGTTCTCCGGCCCGACGGGCGTCGGCAAGACCGAAGTGGCGCGCCAGCTCGCGTTCACGCTCGGCATCGAGCTGATCCGTTTCGACATGTCGGAATACATGGAGCGTCACGCGGTGAGCCGCCTGATCGGCGCGCCGCCGGGTTACGTCGGGTTCGACCAGGGTGGCCTGTTGACCGAAGCCGTCACGAAGAAGCCGCATTGCGTGCTGCTGCTCGACGAAATCGAGAAGGCGCATCCGGACATCTTCAACGTGCTGCTGCAGGTGATGGACCACGGCACGCTGACGGACAACAACGGCCGCAAGGCGGATTTCCGCAACGTCATCATCATCATGACGACGAACGCGGGCGCCGAGTCGATGCAGAAGGCGACGATCGGCTTCACGACGCGCCGCGAAACGGGCGACGAGATGACCGACATCAAGCGCCTGTTCACGCCGGAGTTCCGCAACCGCCTGGATTCGATCATCAGTTTCCGCTCGCTCGATGAGGAAATCATCATGCGCGTGGTCGACAAGTTCCTGATCCAGCTCGAGGAACAGCTGCACGAGAAGAAGGTCGACGCGCTCTTCACCGACGCGTTGCGCAAGCATCTCGCGAAGCACGGCTTCGACCCGCTGATGGGCGCGCGGCCGATGCAACGGCTGATCCAGGACACGATCCGGCGCGCGCTGGCCGA
Organism: Burkholderia sp. YHN3-13; assembly: GCF_055810675.1. Taxonomy (NCBI): domain Bacteria; kingdom Pseudomonadati; phylum Pseudomonadota; class Betaproteobacteria; order Burkholderiales; family Burkholderiaceae; genus Burkholderia; species Burkholderia sp. YHN3-13. Next base: position 156,231 of record NZ_JBVVNQ010000016.1, read on the forward strand.
CGAGCTGCTGTTCGGCAAGCTCCTCAACGGGGGTCACGTGACGGTCGACGTCGACGAAAACGACAAGGTGCAGTTGTCGTTCGACAAGCTGGCGAATCCGCCGCACAAGCCGAACGAAGAGACGGTCGAAGTCGAGTAAGCGATAATTCGTTGTTCATGCGAACGGCGCGGGAAGTTCTCCGCGCCGTTTCGTTTTATCCGGCGCCGGCGGCGCGATGGTGGTGCAGGGGAGTGGTAACGCAGTGACACAACAACAACGGTCGTTCGACGATATCGTCGCGCGCGAACAAGGGTTGCGCCACGCGCTGACGTCGGGGCAGATGGCGATGATCGCGATCGGCGGCGCGATCGGCACGGGGCTGTTCCTCGGCAGCGGATTCGCGATCGGGCTCGCGGGCCCGAGCGTGCTCGTGTCCTATGCGATCGGCGCGCTGATCGCGCTGCTGCTGATGGGCGCGCTCGCGGAAATGACGGTCGCGCACCCGACGGCCGGCTCGTTCGGCGCGTATGCCGAGCACTACGTCGGCCCGCTCGCGGGCTTTCTGGTGCGCTATGCGTACTGGTTCGCGGTCGTATTCGCGATCGGTACCGAAATCAGCGCGATCGCCGTGTTCATGAAGTACTGGTTCCCCGCCGTACCCGGCTGGTACTGGGTGATCGGCTTCTCCGCGCTGCTGATCGCCGTGAATCTCGCCAGCGTCACGCTGTACGGCACGGTCGAATACGCGTTCTCGCTGCTGAAGATCGCGGCGATCGTCGTGTTCATCGTGCTCGGCGCGTATCTGGTCTGGTCGGCGCCGGCCGCATCGGGCATCGGTTTCGCCAACTACACCGCGCACGGCGGCTTCATGCCGAAGGGGCCGTGGGGCACCTGGGTCGCGGTGATCGTCGCGATCTTCAGCTACATGAGCATCGAAGCCGTCGCGATCGCAGCCGGCGAGGCGCGCGATCCGCAGCACGCGGTCACGCGCGCGTTCCGCTCGACGGTGTTCCGGCTCGTGCTGTTCTACCTGCTGACGCTGTCGCTGATGCTCGCGATCGTGCCGTGGACGGCGGCCGGTACCGACGAGAGCCCGTTCGTGAAGGTGATGGCCGCGACGCATGTGCCGTACGCGGCCGGCGTGATCAACTTCGTGCTGCTGGTCGCGGCGCTGTCGGCGATGAACAGCCAGCTCTACGTGACGACGCGGATGATGTTCAGCCTGTCGCGCGCACGGCTCGCGCCCGCGGTGTTCGGCCGGCTCGGCGCGAACGGCGTGCCGCGCGCGGCGCTGTGGATCTCGACCAGCGGCGTCGCGGTCGCGGCCGTGCTGGTCGCGCTCGCGCCCGACACCGCGTTCACGGTGATGATGGCGATCGCGATGTTCGGCGCGCTGTTCACGTGGCTGATGATCTTCATCACGCACCTGCGCTTCCGTGCGCGGTATCGCGGCCCCGTGCTCGCGTTCCGGATGTGGGGCCACCCGTTCGGCAGCCTGCTCGGCGCGGCGCTCGTCGCGGCGATCCTGCTCACCACCGCGTTCACGCGCGAATTCCGGATGACGATGGTGGTCGGCGTCGTGTTCGCCGTGCTGCTGACGCTCGCGTACGCGCTGCATTACCGGCACGAACACGCGCGCTGACGGCGCCGGCGTACTCGTGCACCGGCTTCACGTTCGCTAAGGTTCCGTTAAGCCGGCGGCGACTACATTCGATCCTGTCCGCAAGGCGGGCCGGCACGCGCCGGCTCGCCGCTTCCTGCAAATGGGGTTCGAATGAACAAACTTCCCGAAATCACGCTCGCGTTCTGGATCATGAAGATCTGCGCGACGACGCTCGGCGAAACCGGCGGCGACCTGCTGTCGATGACGCTGAACGTCGGCTACGCGGTGAGCTCGATCCTGCTGTTCGGTTTCTTTCTCGTGACGCTGGGCGCCCAGCTCCGGACGACGCGCTATCGCCCGGCGGTCTACTGGGCCGTGATCGTCGCGACGAGCACGGCCGGCACGACGATGTCCGACTTCATGGACCGCACGCTCGGCCTCGGCTACGCAGCCGGTTCGTCGATCCTCGTCGCGATCCTGCTGGCGATCTTCGCGGTCTGGCGCCTGAGCGGCGAATCGCTGTCGGTCGACCTGATCCGCACGCGCAAGGTCGAACTGCTGTACTGGATCGCGATCCTGTTCTCGAACACGCTCGGCACCGCGCTCGGCGATTTCCTCGCGGACAGCTCGGGGCTCGGCTTCGGCGGCGGCGCGCTGCTGATCGGCGGGCTGCTGGCGGTGATCGTGCTCGCGCACTACTTCACGCGGATCTCCGGCGTGCTGCTGTTCTGGGCCGCGTTCGTGCTCACGCGTCCGTTCGGCGCGACGGTCGGCGACCTGCTGACGAAGCCGGTCGCGAAGGGCGGCCTCGCGCTCGGGACGGTCGGCTCGTCGGCCGTGTTGCTCGGCGTGCTGGTCGCGATGGTGATCTATGCGAGCATCGCGCAGGCGCGGCGGCGCGAACCGGTGCCCGCGCGGATCGCGCAGCCGGCCGGCGAGTGACGATGAACGGAAAAGAAAAAGGGGCCGCGCGGCCCCTTTTTCGTGTGATGCCGATCAGTGGCGGCCGGTGCTGCCGAAGCCGCCTTCGCCGCGATCGCTCTCGGCGAAATCGTCGACGATGTTGAACTGCGCCTGCACGACCGGCACGATCACGAGCTGCGCGAGCCGTTCGAACGGGTTCAGCACGAACTCGGTCTGGCCGCGGTTCCACGTCGAGACCATCAACTGGCCCTGGTAGTCGGAGTCGATCAGGCCGACCAGGTTGCCGAGCACGATCCCGTGCTTGTGGCCGAGGCCCGAGCGCGGCAGGATCAGCGCCGCATAGCCGGGATCGGCGAGGTGGATCGCGAGGCCCGTCGGGACGAGCGTCGTTTCGCCCGGCCGCAGCGTGACCGGGGCGTCGAGGCACGCGCGCAGGTCGAGGCCCGCGCTGCCGGTGGTCGCGTAGGCGGGCAGGTAGTCGCGCATGCGCGCGTCGAGAATCTTCAGGTCGAGTTTCATGCGGTCGTCGAATCGGTCGGGAAGGGCGCGGCGGCCAGCGCCGCCGCGCGGGTGATCAGATCAGGCGGTTGTCGGGCAGGCGCTTCGCGATTTCCGCGACGAGCGCATGCGCGAGTTCGTCCTTCGGGGCGCGCGGCAGGCGCGTGAGGCCGGCCGCTTCGAACAGCACGACTTCGTTGTCGTCGCGGCCGAACGTCAGCGGGCCGAGATTGCCGACGAGCAGCGGCACGTTCTTGCGTTTGCGCTTTGCGTCGCCGTGCACGTCGAGGTCGCCGCTTTCGGCCGCGAAACCGACGCAGAACGGTGGATCGGGCAGCGCCGCGACCGACGCGAGGATGTCGGGGTTCTCGACGAACGCGAGCGCCGGCATCTTGCGGTCGGCCGTCTTCTTCATCTTGTGCTCGGCCGGCTGATCGACGCGCCAGTCGGCCACCGCGGCCACCGCGATGAAGATGTCGGCATCGGCGACCGCATGCATCACCGCGTCGTACATCTGCTGCGCGGTCTGCACGTCCTGGCGGTACACGCCCCACGGCGTGTCGAGCGCGACCGGCCCCGCGACGAGATGCACGTCGGCGCCGGCCTGCTGCGCGGCGCGTGCGAGCGCGAAGCCCATCTTGCCGCTCGAGCGGTTCGTCAGGCCACGCACGGGATCGAGCGGTTCGAACGTCGGCCCGGCCGTGATCAGCACGCGCCGGTGCGCGAGCACCTTCGGCGCGAAGTGCGCGACGATGGCTTCATAGATCGCCTCGGGCTCGAGCATGCGGCCGTCGCCGACTTCCCCGCATGCCTGCGCACCCGAATCCGGGCCGAGCACCGACACGCCGTCCGCGCGCAGTTGCGCGGCGTTGCGCTGCGTGGCCGGGTTCTGCCACATCTGGCGGTTCATCGCGGGCACGACGAGCAGCGGACAGTCGCGTGCGACGCACAGCGTCGACAGGAGGTCATCGGCAAACCCGTGCGCGAGCTTCGCGAGGAAGTCCGTCGATGCTGGCGCGATCACGATCGCGTCGGCCTCGCGCGACAGGTCGATGTGCGCCATGTTGTTGTCGACGCGCGCATCCCACTGGCTCGTGTAGACGGGCCGGCCCGACAGCGCCTGCATCGTGACGGGCGTGATGAACTGGGTGGCCGCTTCGGTCATCGCGACCTGCACGGTCGCGCCGGCCTTCACGAGCAGCCGCGTGAGCTCGGCGATCTTGTAGCAGGCGATGCCGCCCGTCAGGCCGAGAACGAGGTGTTTTCCTGCGAGTTCTGCGTGTGCCAACTCAGGCCTCCAAGGGTCAAACGGAACGGCCGGCGCGAAGCCGGCCGTCGACGCCGAGTATGCGCGTTTAGCGCGAGCCGCGCACGCGACGCAGCTCGTCGTAGATCAGCAGCACCGCGCCGACCGTGATCGCGGAATCGGCGAGGTTGAACGCCGGGAAGTGCCAGGCGCCGAGGTGGAAATCGAGGAAGTCGATCACGTGGCCGTAGACGAGCCGGTCGATCACGTTGCCGAGCGCGCCGCCGAGGATCAGCGCGAGCGACAGGCTGAACAGCCGCTGCTGGCCGTGGCGCTTCAGCAGGAAGCAGATCACGAGCGTCGCGCCGATGCCGAGCGCGGTGAACGCCCAGCGCTGCCAGCCGCCGGCGGTCGACAGGAAGCCGAACGCGGCGCCGCGGTTGTACACCAGCACGAGGTTGAAGAACGACGTCAGCGCGTGCTGCGCGCCGTACGCGAACGTTTTCAGGATCGCGATCTTCGACAGCTGGTCGAACAGGATCACGATCAGCGAAATGCCGAGCCAGGGCGCAAGCGCGCCGCTGGCCGGTTTCGACAGGGTTTTCGCCATATTCAAGCAGCGCTCCGGATTTCGCCGTTTTCGAACAGGTTGGAGAAGCAGCGGCCGCACAGCGTCGGATGATCGGCGTGCGCGCCGACATCTTCGCGGTAGTGCCAGCAGCGTTCGCACTTCTGGTACTTCGAGGCGGCCACGTCGACGCTTTCCTGCGCTTCGTCGTCGACCTTGACGACCGTCGCGGCCGACGTGATCAGCACGAACTTCAGGTCGTCGCCGAGGCTCGTGAGCGCGTCGTAACGCGCGCCGCTCGCGTGCACGGCGACTTCGGCCTGCAGCGACGAGCCGATGCGGTTCGCGGTGCGCGCTTCCTCGAGTGCCTTCGTCACGTTGCCGCGCACCTCGCGCAGCAGCGCCCACTTCTCGATCAGCGCGGCCGAGCCGGCGACGTCCGGATACGCATAGTAGGTTTCCGTGAAGATCGTGTCGCTGGCCGGCTGGAACACCTTCCACGCTTCTTCCGCCGTGAACGACAGGAACGGCGCGAGCACGCGCAGCAGGCCGTGCGTCAGGTGGTACAGCGCCGTTTGTGCCGAGCGGCGCGCGCGCGAGTCGGCCGCGCTCGTGTACAGGCGGTCCTTCAGCACGTCGAGGTAGAAGCCGCCGAGATCTTCCGAGCAGTACGTCTGCAGCTTGGCGACGACCGGGTGGAATTCGTACTTCTCGTAGTGGCCGAGCAGCTCCGTCTGCAACTGCTGCGAGAACGCGACCGCATAGCGGTCGATCTCGAGCCATTCGTCGACCGGCACCGCGTGCTGCGCGAAGTCGAAGTCCGACAGGTTCGCGAGCAGGAAGCGCAGCGTGTTGCGGATGCGGCGATAACCTTCGGTCACGCGCTTCAGGATTTCCTCGGAGATCGCGAGTTCGCCCGAGTAGTCGGTCGACGCGATCCACAGACGGATGATTTCCGCGCCGAGGCGGTTCGCGACTTCATGCGGGTCGATCCCGTTGCCGAGCGACTTGCTCATCTTGCGGCCTTCGCCGTCGACCGTGAAACCGTGCGTGAGCAGGCCCTTGTACGGCGCGCGGCCGTCGATCATCGACGCGGTCAGCAGCGACGAGTGGAACCAGCCGCGATGCTGGTCCGAGCCTTCGAGGTACAGGTCGGCCGGGAATTGCAGCTGATCCTTGTGCGAGCCGCGCAGCACGTGCCAGTGCGTCGTGCCCGAGTCGAACCACACGTCGAGCGTGTCGCGGTTCTTTTCGTACAGGTTCGCGTCGTCGCCGATCAGCTCGCGCGGGTCGAGCGACTGCCACGCCTCGATGCCCGACTGCTCGACGCGCTTCGCGACTTCCTCGAGCAGCTCCAGCGTGCGCGGATGCAGCTCGCCGGTTTCCTTGTGCACGAAGAACGCCATCGGCACGCCCCACTGGCGCTGGCGCGACAGCGTCCAGTCGGGACGGTTCGCGATCATGCTGAACAGGCGCTGCTTGCCCCACGACGGGTAGAACGCGGTTGCGTCGACGCCTTCGAGCGCCGTTTCACGCAGCGTCTTGCCGCCGTCGCGCGGGGTGACGTCCATGCCGGCGAACCACTGCGACGTGGCGCGGTAGATGATCGGCGTCTTGTGGCGCCAGCAGTGCATGTAGCTGTGCGTGTACTTCTCGCTGCGCAGCAGCGAGCCGGCCGCGTTCAGCGCGTCGACGATCTTCGGGTTCGCGTCCCAGATCGACAGGCCGCCGAACAGCGGCAGCGATTCGATGTAGCGGCCGTCGCCCATCACCGGGTTGATGAAGTCCGAATCGGTCATCCCGTGCGCCTTGCACGACATGAAGTCCTCGATGCCGTACGCGGGCGACGAGTGCACGACGCCGGTACCCGTGTCGGTCGTCACGTAGTCGCCGAGGTAGACGGGGGCCGTACGCTTGTAGCCGGGGTGGGCCGATGCGAGCGGGTGGTGGAAGCGCAGGTTGGCGAGCTTCACGCCCGGCGCGGTCGCGACGACGCGGCCCGTCAGCTTGAAGTCGGCCATGCAGGCTTCGACGCGCTCCTGCGCGATGATCAGCAGCCCGCGCTCGGTGTCGACCAGCGCGTAGACGATTTCCGGGTGGAGGTTCAGCGCCTGGTTGGCGGGGATCGTCCACGGCGTGGTGGTCCAGATCACGATGCCGCCCTCGGCGCGCGGCAGTGCCGGCAGGCCGAACGCCTGCGCGGTCTTTTCCGGTTCCGCGAACGCGAACATCACGTCGATCGTCGGATCGGTGCGGTCCTTGTACTCGACTTCCGCCTCGGCGAGCGCCGAGCCGCAGTCGAAGCACCAGTTCACCGGCTTCAGCCCGCGGTACACGTAGCCTTTCTCGATGATCTTGCCGAGCGCGCGGATCTCTTCCGCCTCGTTCACGAAGTTCATCGTCTTGTACGGGTTCGCCCAGTCGCCGAGCACGCCGAGGCGCTTGAAGCCGACCTTCTGCTTCTCGATCTGCTCGGTCGCGTACGCACGCGCCTTGCTCATCACTTCGGCTGCCGGCAGCGACTTGCCGAACTGCTTCTCGATCTGGATTTCGATCGGCATGCCGTGGCAATCCCAGCCCGGCACGTACGGCGCGTCGAAGCCGGCCATGTTGCGCGACTTGACGACGATGTCCTTCAGGATCTTGTTGACCGCGTGGCCGAGGTGGATGTCGCCGTTCGCATACGGCGGGCCGTCGTGCAGGATGAACTTCGGGCGGCCCTTGCTGGCCGCGCGGATCTTCTCGTAGAGGCCGCGCTCCTCCCATTCCTTGACCCACTGCGGCTCGCGCTTGGGCAGGTCGCCGCGCATCGGGAACGGCGTGTCGAGCAGGTTGACCGGATACTTGGCCTGCGGTTTCGAATCGGCTTTCTTGTTGCTCATGATGGGATCGCTATCTAAATCGGGAGACGCTCGGGCGTCGTGAATCGGGGATGCGCGCGAGTGGGCGGCGCGAGGGTGCGGCGCCGGGGGCCGCCGTCCGGATCAGCTAATTCGGTCGGTTGCCGACGTCGAGAAGCCCGTGGCGCGGCTGCCCGGCGCCCGGTCGCGTTCGATGAAGTACGCGCGCGCGTTCGCGACGTCCAGGGCGATCGCGCGCGACAGCGCCTCGAGGTCGTCGAATTTCGCCTCGTCGCGCAGCTTCTTCAGGAATTCGACGCGGATGAGCTTGCCGTACGCGTCGCCATGCCAGTCGAGCAGGTGCACTTCGAGCAGCACGCGGCCGGAATCGTCGACGGTCGGGCGCAGGCCCAGGCTCGCGACGCCCGGCAGCGGGTCGGGGCCGAGGCCGTGCACCTGCACGACGAAGATGCCCGCGAGCGCCGGCCGCTTGTGCGCGATCGGCAGGTTCAGCGTCGGGAAACCGAGGTCGCGGCCGAGCTTCAGCCCGTGCGCGACGTGGCCGCTGATCGCGTAGCCGTGGCCGAGCGCCTGCGCGGCCGCGTCGAGATCGCCGGCCGCGAGCGCGGCGCGCACGCCCGAGCTGGAAATGCGCGTGCCGTCGCTGCCGGCCACCGTGCCCATCTGCTCGACCTCGAAGCCGTACTGCTCGCCGGCCGCCTTCAGCGTGTCGAAGGTGCCCGCGCGTTTCGCGCCGTAGCAGAAATCGTCGCCGACCATCATCCAGCGCGTGTGCAGCCCGTTCACCAGCGTGCGTTCGACGAACGCCTGCGGCGACTGGCTCGCGAAGGTATGGTTGAAGTGCTCGACGACGACGCGGTCGACACCGTGATCGCGCAGCGCCTCGAGCTTGTCGCGCAGCATCGCGATGCGCGGCGGCGCGCCGGCCGGATTGAAGAATTCGCGCGGGTGCGGCTCGAACGTCATCACGCACACGGGCAGGCCGCGCGCGTCCGCTGCCGCGCGCACGCGCGCGAGCAGGGCCTGGTGGCCGCGATGGACACCGTCGAAGTTGCCGATCGTCAGCGCGCACGGGGCACGGCTCTCGGCGTTGGGCAGGCCGCGGAAGACTTTCACGATAGCGGATGCAGCGGTCGGGGAATGGGCGGTGGGATGCCGCAAAGCAGAAGATTATAAACGTTCGGACGGGCCGGCGGCCGAGAAGGCGGGAAACGCGGGGGCGAATGGTAAAATTCGCGGATGAAAAAACTCGTGATCCTGATTTCCGGTCGCGGCAGCAACATGGAGGCCATCGTCCGCGCGTGCGCGCAGGAACGCTGGCCGGCCGAGATTGCCGCCGTGATCGCCAACCGGCCCGATGCGGCCGGCCTGGCTTTTGCCGCGTCGCACGGGGTGGCGACGGCGGTGGTCGACCACCGGTCGTTCGACGGCCGCGACAGCTTCGACGCGGCGCTCGCCGCCGAGATCGACCGTTTCGCCCCCGATCTCGTCGTTCTCGCCGGCTTCATGCGCATCCTCACGCCCGCATTCGTCAGACGATACGAAGGCCGGCTGCTGAACATCCATCCGTCGCTGCTGCCGAGCTTCAAGGGTATCCATACGCATCAGCAGGCGCTCGACGCGGGCGTCGCGCTGCATGGCGCGAGCGTGCATTTCGTCATTCCCGAGCTCGACAGCGGCGCGATCGTCGCGCAGGGCGCGGTGCCCGTGCGCGCCGGCGACGACGCGGCCGCGCTCGCGCGGCGCGTGCTGAGCGTCGAGCATGTGCTGTATCCGCGCGCGGTGCGCTGGTTCGTCGAGGGGCGTCTGCGCCTCGAGAACGGCCGTGCAGTGGTCGCGCCGGAAGAGGCGCGCTGGATTTTCGCGGATCAACCGCATACCGAAACGAGCGAGGGCGTATGAAGCTGCACGGATTCCTGATTGGCCAGACCGAGACTTTGCTGGCCGAGGTGCTGAAATTCGCCGGCCCCGCCGATGCGACGACGAGCCGGTTCTTCCGCGCGCACCCGAAGCTCGGGCACGCCGAGCGCGGCGTGATCGCCGAGGCCGTGTTCGCGGTGCTGCGCCGGAAAATGGAGTTTTCGCACCTCGCCGAAAGCGGCACGGGTACGCCGGCGCGGCGCCTGACGCTGCTCGGCCTGATGCAGACGGTCGGCCGCAATGCGCTGAAGCCGTTCCTGTCCGACACCGAGTCCGCCTGGCTCGAGCACGTGTCGAAGATCGATCCGGCGAGCCTGCCGGTGCGCATTCGCTCGAACCTGCCCGACTGGATCCATCAGGCGCTGTCGGCCCGTTTCGATGGCGAGGAGCTCGCGCAGCTTGCCGCCGCGCTGAACTACCCGGCGCCGCTCGACCTGCGTGCCAACGCGCAGAAGGCGACGCGCGACCAGGTGATCGAAGCGCTGCGCGTGAGCGGCATCGAGGCGGGCGCGACGCCGTTCGCGCCGTTCGGCGTGCGGGTGGTCGGCAAGCCGGCGCTGACGCGCCTGAAGCTGTTCGAGGAAGGCGCGATCGAGGTGCAGGACGAAGGCAGCCAGCTGCTGTGCTCGCTGGTCGCGCCGCGCCGCGGCGAAATGGTCGTCGACTTCTGCGCCGGTGCTGGCGGCAAGACGCTCGCGCTGGGCGCGATGATGCGCTCGACCGGGCGGCTCTATGCGTTCGACGTGTCGGAGAAGCGCCTCGCGAAGCTGAAGCCGCGCCTCGCGCGCAGCGGGCTGTCGAACGTGAACCCGGTGCTGATCGACAGCGAGCACGACGCGAAGATCAAGCGGCTCGCCGGCAAGATCGACCGCGTGCTGGTCGACGCGCCGTGCAGCGGCCTCGGCACGCTGCGCCGCAATCCGGACCTGAAGTGGCGCCAGTCGCGCACGGCGATCGACGAGCTGACACCGAAGCAGGCGTCGATCCTCGCGAGCGCCGCGCGTCTCGTGAAGAAGGGCGGGCGGCTCGTCTATGCGACCTGCAGCGTGCTCGACGCCGAGAACGAGCGCATCGTCGAACAGTTCCTGGCCGATCATCCCGAGTTCGTGCTGGTGCCGGCGCAGAAGGTGCTGGCCGACCAGCGCATCGAGCTGGAGACGGGCGACTACCTGTCGCTGTGGCCGCATCGTCACGCGACCGACGGCTTCTTCGCCGCGGTGCTCGAACGGCGCGCCGCGCAGTAACGACTGCCCGGACGGACGATGGAAAATCTGCAGAGCCGCCTGCTGTCGCACCGGCTGGAATCGGTCATTCGTGACTTCCACCAGCCGGTGATGATCTGGCAGGCGGCGATTCTCGTCGGCGCGTTGTGCTTCGCGTGGGTGACCGCGCGCTTCGTGCACGGCCGCATCGATGCGCGCCGCCGGGCGGCCGGACGTGCGCCCGGCGCGGGCGCGCAAAGCCTGAAGCGCGCGTTGTTCCCGTTGTTCGGCAGCGTCTTCGTCGGCGCCGCGCAACTCGCGTTCGACCCGTTCATGTCGACGTCGCTGCTGCAGCTCGCGCTCGTGCCGCTGTTCGGCATCGGGTTGATCTACGTGCTGTTCTTCTTCGCGCGGCGCGTGTTCGCGCGCGACGGCCACACGCATGCGTGGCTGTCGATCGTCGAGAAGGTGGTGTCGACCGTCGTGTGGGCCGCGATGGTGCTGACCGTGCTCGGGATCCAGCGCGACGTGCTCGGCTGGCTCGACAGCGTGCAGTTCCGCGTCGCCAATGCGCATCTCACGCTGCTGTCGGTGATCTCGGGCGCGCTGTGGGTGTGCGTGACGCTGATGGTCGCGATGTGGCTCGGCTCGGTGCTCGAGGATCGCCTCACGCGCGCGAGCACGCTCGACGCGAACCTGAAGGTCGTGCTGTCGCGGGTCGGCCGCGCGCTGCTCGTGTTCGCGGCGATCCTGATCGGGCTGTCGCTGGTCGGCATCGACGTGACCGTGCTCGGCGTGTTCGGCGGCGCGGTGGGCGTCGGTCTCGGCTTCGGGCTGCAGAAGATCGCGAGCAACTACGTGTCGGGCTTCATCATCCTGCTCGACCGCTCGCTGCGGCTCGTCGACGCGATCAGCGTCGGCGGGCTGCAGGGCGTCGTCACGCAGATCCGCACGCGCTACACGGTCGTGCGCGGCCTCGACGGTAACGAGACACTGATCCCGAACGAGAAGCTGATCACCGACGTCGTGCAGAACCAGTCGTCTTACCTGACGCGCGGTTATGCGAAGGTCGCGGTGCAGGTCGCGTACACGAGCGACGTCGAGCACGCGCTCGCGCTGCTCGCCGACGCGGCGAAGGACGTGCCGCGCGTGCTGGCGGAGCCCGCGCCGACGCCGTATCTGGTGAGTTTCGGTGCGGACGGGATCGACCTGGAGCTTGGTTTCTGGATCGAGGATTCCGCGAAAGGCACGTCGGGCGTGCGTTCGAGCGTGAACCGCAACATCTGGCGGTTGTTCAGCGAGCACGGGATCTCGATTCCGTTTCCGCAGCGCGAGGTGCGCGTGGTCGGATTGCCGGACGGTTTTCCCGCCGCCGGTACGACGGCCGGGCCCGATCCGGCGGCCGCGAACGGCGCGGCGAACGGGCGCGCACCGGCTGCATAGCGCGCGCCGGCCGTCAAATGCTTTGACCCCGCGGCCGGAACCGGATCGCACGCCCGTCCAAGTCCGCCCGTGGACTGCTCCGGTTGCGCCAGGGCAAGAAAATATTCATTTTTTACAAAGACTTGGAACGGTTGAAGTAGAATCCAAGTCTATACGCGGTATGCTTTCATTTTTCTGACGCCTGCGCGAGCCGGCGTCGCTCTCATCACGGGTAACTGCCTTGTTGAATTCCCTGCTCGATTTTCTTTCCCACGGGCTCCTGCGTTTTTCGTGGTGGCAGGTCGCGCTGTTCGCGCTCGCCGTCACGCACGTCACGATCATCGGCGTGACGGTCTATCTGCACCGCTGCCAGGCGCATCGTGCGCTGGAACTGCATCCGATCGCGAGCCACTTCTTCCGGCTGTGGCTGTGGATGACGACCGGCATGCTGACGGGCCAGTGGGCCGCGATTCACCGCAAGCACCATGCGAAGTGCGAGACCGAGGAAGATCCGCACAGCCCGCAGACGCGCGGGATCTGGAAGGTGTTCCTCGAGGGCGCGGAACTGTATCGCGCGGAAGCGAAGAACGAAGAGACGATGCGCAAGTTCAGCCACGGCACGCCGAACGACTGGGTCGAGCGCAATGTCTATTCGAAGTACCCGATTCTCGGCATCAGCCTGATGATGGTGATCGACGTCGCGCTGTTCGGCGTGATCGGCCTGACCGTGTGGGCCGTGCAGATGGTCTGGATCCCGTTCTGGGCGGCTGGCGTCGTCAACGGCTTCGGTCACTTCTGGGGCTATCGCAACTTCAACTCGGCCGACGCGAGCACGAACCTGTTCCCGTGGGGCATCGTGATCGGCGGTGAAGAGCTGCACAACAACCACCACACGTTCGCGACGTCGGCGAAGCTGTCGAACAAGTGGTACGAGTTCGACATCGGCTGGATGTACATCCGCATCATGTCGGCGTTTGGTCTCGCGAAGGTGAAGAAGGTTGCGCCGACGCCGCGCCTGAACAAGCCGAAGACGGTGCTCGACCAGGAAACGCTGCAGGCCGTGCTGTCGAACCGCTACGAAGTGATGGCGCGCTACGGCAAGGCCGTGAAGCGTGCGTACCGCCAGGAGCTCGCGCACCTGAAGGAACTCGGCTCAAGCGAGAAGTACCAGCTGATGCGCGGTGCGCGCAAGTGGTTCCACAAGGACGCCGACGGCCTCGACGAGCCGCAGAAGAAGCTGCTGCCGGAAATCTTCGCGAACAGCCAGAAGCTGCATACGTACTTCCAGCTGCGCCAGGACCTGGCCGCGATCTGGGATCGTTCGACCGCGTCGCGCGAACAGCTCCTCGCGCAATTGCAGGATTGGTGCCATCGCGCGGAACAAAGCGGCATCAAGGCGCTGCAGGAATTCGCGACGCGCCTGCGTCGCTACGCCTGATTCGAAATCGATTAGAATCTCAGGACGTCACAAACCCCGCGTTGGCGGGGTTTTTTCATTTGGGCCGCCGGTTTTGATGGGCGTTCGGCAGGGCGGATTGGTATGAAGCTTGGGGCGGTGGCGAGCGGGTGCCCCGGGCGAGCAGGGGGAGCGGAGCAGGCGCCGAGCACCCCACTCCGGCCGACCGCGAAGCATGGGATCCGAGTGAGCACCAAAGCGCTCACTCGGATCGACAGGAGATATGGAGATGCAATCGACGATCAAACCCGTCGAGTACGACCGGCCCGTCGCGGCAGGGACCGTGTGCGGCGTGGGGCAGGCATGGGCCAAGGTGCCCGACGCGCCGTCCGCCGAGGAGCGCGCTGCATTGAAGGCGCGCATCAAGACGCTGCTCGCCCGTGAAAAGGCCGTGCTGGTCGCCCACTACTACGTGGATGCCGAGCTGCAGGAGCTGGCCGACGAAACGGGCGGCTGCGTTGCCGATTCGCTCGAAATGGCCCGCTTCGGCCGCGATCACGACGCGCAGACGCTGGTCGTCGCCGGCGTGCGCTTCATGGGCGAAACCGCGAAGATCCTGAGCCCGAACAAACGGATCCTGATGCCCGATCTCGACGCGACCTGTTCGCTCGACCTCGGCTGTCCGGTCGACGAATTCTCGGCGTTCTGCGATGCGCATCCGGACCGCACCGTCGTCGTCTACGCGAACACCAGCGCGGCCGTGAAGGCGCGCGCGGACTGGATGGTCACGTCGTCGATCGGCCTCGAAATCGTGGCCGACCTGCACGCGCGCGGCGAGAAGATCATCTGGGCACCGGACCGCCATCTCGGCAGCTATATCCAGAAGAAAACCGGCGCGGACATGCTGCTGTGGCAAGGCTCGTGCCTCGTCCACGACGAGTTCAAGGGTATCGAGCTCGACCTGCTGCGCGCCGAATATCCGGACGCGAAGGTGCTCGTCCATCCCGAGTCGCCGGAAAACGTCGTCGCGCAGGCGGATGTCGTCGGCTCGACCACGCAACTGATCGATGCGGCGGTCAAGTTCGACGCGACGCACTTCATCGTCGCGACCGATCTCGGCATCCTGCACAAGATGCAGCTCGCCGCGCCCGGCAAGACCTTCATCGCCGCGCCGACGGCCGGCAACAGCGCGACCTGCAAGAGCTGCGCGCACTGCCCGTGGATGGCGATGAACGGCCTCGCGAACCTTGCGGACGTGCTCGAACGCGGCCACAACGAGATCTTCGTCGATCCCGCGATCGGCGAGCGTGCGCGTTTGCCGATCGACCGGATGCTCGAGTTCGCGGCCGCGCACAAGAAGCGCGTGCAGGCGAGCGGTGACCTGCAGCGCGACCAGGGGCTGTTTGCGAACGTGGGGGCCGCATGAGCGACGCCGTATCCCCGCTGTTCGACAGCGTTCGTGAGCAATACGGCGCGGCATTCGACGACGCGATCGCGCGCAACGTGGCCGACGCGATCGCGGAAGACGTCGGCACCGGCGACCAGACCGGGCGGCTCGTGCCGGCCGGCGGGCGCCGCCGGGCGCGGATCATCGTGCGTGAGGAAGCCGTGCTGTGCGGCGTGCCGTGGTTCGAGGCGGTGATCGCCCGGATCGATCCGTCGATCACCGTGCAATGGCGCTATCGCGAAGGCGACCGCATGACGCCCGATTCGACCGTCTGCGAACTCGACGGGCCGGCGCGCGCGCTGCTGACGGCCGAGCGCAACGGGCTGAATTTCCTGCAGCTGCTGTCGGGCGTCGCGACCGCGACGCGCCGCTACGTCGATCGCATCGAAGGCACGCGCGCGAAGATCCTCGATACGCGCAAGACGCTGCCGGGCCTGCGGCTTGCGCAGAAGTATGCGGTGCGCGTCGGCGGCGGCGAGAACCAGCGCCTCGCGCTGTACGACGGCATCCTGATCAAGGAGAACCACATCGCGGCGGCAGGCGGGGTCGGCGAGGCGCTCGATGCGGCATTTGCGCTGGAGTCGGGCGTACCCGTGCAGATCGAGGTCGAGACGCTCGCGCAACTTGACACGGCGCTCGCGCATCGTGCGCAGTCGGTGCTGCTCGACAACTTCACGCTCGACATGATGCGGGAAGCCGTGCGTGTCGCGGCCGGCAAGGCCGTGCTCGAGGTATCGGGCGGCGTCAATTTCGAGACGGTGCGTGCGTTCGCGGAAACGGGCGTCGATCGCATCTCGATCGGCGCGCTGACGAAGGACGTGCGCGCGACCGACTATTCGATGCGGATCGTCGACTGACCGAACGTCGTCGGGTCAGACAAAAAAGCCGCCGGCGCGCAAACGCCAGCGGCTTTTTTCCTGGGCGCTCCCGGCCGTAACCGGGAAGGGCATACGCTCAGCGGCGCGCGCGCGGCGTGAGCACGCTCGGCAATGCCTTCGGCAGCGTATGCGGCCAGTCGCGGCTGTAGTGCAGCCCGCGGCTTTCGCGGCGCGATTGCGCACTCTTCACGATCAGCGTCGCCACATCGACGAGGTTGCGCAGTTCCAGCAGGTCGCGCGTCACGCGGAAGTTCGCGTAGTACTCGTGGATTTCGTCGCGCAGCAGCGACAGCCGGTGCTTGGCGCGTTCGAGGCGCTTGTCGGTGCGCACGATGCCGACGTAGTTCCACATCAGGCGGCGCAGTTCGTCCCAGTTGTGCGCAACGACGACTTCCTCGTCGGCATCCGACACGCGGCTTTCGTCCCATGCGGGCAGCGTCGCCGGCGTGTCGGCGTCGAAGCCGGCCGCCTCGATTGCTTCGGCGGCCGCACGGCCGATCACCAGACATTCGAGCAGCGAGTTGCTCGCGAGCCGGTTCGCGCCGTGCAACCCTGTGCACGACGTCTCGCCGACCGCATACAGGCCCCCGAGATCGGTGCGTCCGGCGAGATCGGTGACGACGCCGCCGCACGTGTAGTGCGCGGCCGGCACGACGGGAATCGGCTGTTTCGCGATGTCGATGCCGAATTCGAGGCAGCGCGCGTGGATCGTCGGGAAGTGTTCGCGCAGGAACGCTTCCGGCTGATGGCTGATGTCGAGATACACGCAGTCGATCCCGCGCTTCTTGATCTCGAAGTCGATCGCGCGTGCGACGATGTCGCGCGGCGCGAGCTCGGCGCGCGGGTCGTGCGCGGGCATGAAGCGCGTGCCGTCGGGCAGTTTCAGCAGGCCGCCTTCGCCGCGCACGGCTTCCGAAATCAGGAACGACTTCGCATACGGATGGAACAGGCAGGTCGGGTGAAACTGGATGAATTCCATGTTCGACACGCGGCAGCCCGCGCGCCACGCCATCGCGATGCCGTCGCCGGTCGCGGTGTCGGGGTTCGTCGTGTACAGGTAGACCTTGCCGGCACCGCCCGTGGCGAGCACGGTGTGCGGCGCCTCGATCGTGATCGTGCGGTCGTTGTCGACGTCGAGCGCATACAGGCCGTGACAGCGGCGGCCGGGCAGGCCGAGCCGGTCCGACGTGATCAGGTCGATCGCGTGGTGGTTCTCGAAGAACGTGATGTTCGGATGCTGGCGCGCGCGCTCGGATAGCGTCGCGAGCACCGCATGGCCGGTCGCGTCGGCCGCGTGGATGATCCGGCGGTGGCTGTGGCCGCCTTCGCGCGTCAGGTGAAAACCGAGTTCGGCCGCGTCGTCCTTCGTGAACGGCACGCCTTGCGAGATCAGCCATTCGATCGCTTCGCGGCCGTGCTCGACGATGTAGCGCGTCGCGCCTTCGTCGCACAGCCCGCCACCGGCGACCAGCGTGTCGTCGACGTGGTTCTCGATACTGTCCGCCGAGTCGAGGACCGCCGCGATACCGCCTTGCGCGTTATCGCTTGCCCCCTCCATCATCGAACGTTTCGCGATCAGCGCGACACGTCGCGTGCTGGCCAGGTTGAGTGCGACCGACAGCCCTGCCAGGCCGCTGCCGACGATCGCCACGTCGAATTTCATGCTGCATCTCCATCGTTTACGCTTTTGATCTTGTGCGTTCCGGCAGCCATGGCCGCGGAAAGGGAAGAGCATACCGCGTCGGGCCGGAGCGTGCGCGCAAAACAAAAAGCCCCGCAGGAGCGGGGCTTTTCGGTCGCCGTCAGGCTGGTAGAAACCGGAGATTACTTGATCTTGGTTTCTTTGTATTCCACATGCTTGCGGACGACGGGATCGAACTTCTTGATCGCCATCTTTTCCGGCATGTTGCGCTTGTTCTTCGTGGTCGTGTAGAAGTGACCCGTACCAGCGGTGGACTCGAGCTTGATCTTGTCGCGTGCGCCTTTTGCCATGATTGTGCTCCTTGGGCTTAGGCTTCGCCGCGTGCGCGCAGGTCAGCGAGCACGGAATCGATGCCGTTCTTGTCGATCAGGCGCAGGCCGGCGTTCGAAACGCGCAGGCGCACCCAGCGGTTTTCGCTCTCTACCCAGAACCGGCGGTTTTGCAGGTTCGGCAGGAAGCGGCGCTTCGTCTTGTTGTTGGCGTGGGAAACGTTGTTGCCGCTCATCGGCGCTTTCCCAGTTACTTGGCATACGCGTGCCATGAGAGCACTCCTAATACGCTAAATTCGGGGTTCGATCGCCGGTGAAGGTTCCATCGCACCGCCACGTGATCCATGGCTGCACTCAGAACGCCGTAGCCCTTACAGACAAGGCCCTTCGATGGCTAGAACTGGTTGGAAAAAAGACAGACGACGATTCTAGCAGAAAAAGTTCAGAAAAATCAAACCTAATTTCGCTTCGTCGTTGCGGCGCCCGGGGCGGGCTGCCGCGGCACAGTCTACAGCCAACCGGCGCGTGCGAACGAAAAAGTGTCGCCGGTGCCGACGACGATGTGGTCGAGCAGCCGCACGTCGACGAGTTCGAGCGCATCTTTCAGCACGCGGGTGAGGCGACGGTCTTCCGCGCTGGGCTGTACGGCGCCCGACGGATGGTTGTGCGCGACGATCAGCGACGCGGCGTTGTGCACCATCGCGCGTCGCACGATCTCGCGCGGATAGACGGCCATCCGCGTGAGCGAGCCGCGCGTGATTTCCTCCATGTCGATCAGGCCGTTGCGCGCGTCGAGGTACACCGCGACGAACACCTCGTGAGGACACGTGCCGATCCTCAGCCGCAGGCAATCCTCGACGGCGCGGGGCGAATCGATCGGCGTGCGCACCTGCGCCTTCTCGTTCAGCACGCGCCGGGCGATCTCGATGATCGCGGCCAGCCGCGCGGCACGCGCGGGGCCGATGCCGGGGTGCGCCTCGAAATCGTCGGTGCTCGCTTCGAGCAGCCCGCGCAACGTCCTGAACCGATCGACCAGTGCGCGGGCGGTGATGAAGACATCGTGCCCGGGCTTGCCCGTGCCGAGCAGCAGCGCGATCAGTTCGTCGTCGGTCAGCGCGGCCGGCCCGCGCTCCAGCAAGCGCTCGCGCGGTCGCTCGGGCCGCCAGTCGGCCGGGCGGCGCTTGCGCCGGCGAATCGGGATGACGCGGCCGGGCGGATCGGCCGGTGCATCGGCATTGTCCCGGCATTCGGCCGGCGGCAGGGCGAGGCAGGGTGACAGCATGCTTGGAACTCCATTGGCGGCAGGGTGGTGTGCGCGACGTCGTCGCACTTTCCGCCTTGCTCGCTCAGGTGACTTACAATATTGACTTTGCGCCGGGCCATTCGGCCGTATCGGGCGCCGACTGAACGAGTAATTCATGAGCCTCATCGATCTATCCGAAGTGAAGCCCGGTTCCCACGTCACGTTGCATTACCGGCTGGCACTGGCCGACGGCGCCGACATCGTCAACACCTTCTCCGACAAGCCGGCCACGCTGCTGCTGGGCGCGGGGCAACTGGCGCCCTCGCTCGAACAGATTCTGCTCGGGCTCCGGGTGGGCGACCACTCGACTTTTCAGCTAGCCCCGGAACAGGGGTTCGGTCCCCGCAATCCCGACATGCTCCAGCGCGTGACGCTGTCGACGTTGCGCGAGAACGGGATGGTCGGCGACGATTTCACGCCGGGCGAACTGATCGAGTTCAACGCACCGGACGGCGGCCGGTACGCAGGGGTGCTGAAGGAGGTCGGCGAGACCTCGGCGCTGTTCGACTTCAATCATCCGCTCGCGGGCCAGGCGCTCACGTTCGAAGTGAAAATCATCGGAATCCTGTAATCATGAGCAACACCGATACGCTGTCCGGGCAAACCGTTGCCGCCGATGCCGAAATCCTGCTGGCCCAGCCGCGCGGGTTCTGCGCGGGTGTCGACCGCGCGATCGAGATCGTCGAGCGTGCGATCGCGATGCACGGTGCGCCGATCTACGTCCGTCACGAAATCGTCCACAACAAGTACGTGGTCGAGGATCTGAAGAAGAAAGGCGCGATCTTCGTCGAGGAACTCGAGGAAGTGCCGGCCGGCAACACCGTGATCTTCAGTGCGCACGGCGTGTCGAAGGCCGTGCGCGACGAGGCCGACGTTCGCGGGCTGCGCATTTACGACGCAACCTGCCCGCTCGTCACGAAGGTGCACGTCGAAGTGGCGAAGATGCGCCAGGATGGCGTCGACATCGTCATGATCGGGCACAAGGGCCACCCGGAAGTCGAAGGCACGATGGGGCAGGTCGAGCGCGGCATGCATCTCGTCGAGAGCGTCGAGGACGTGCAGAAGCTCGAACTCGCCGATCCCGAGCGCATCGCGCTCGTCACGCAGACGACGCTGTCCGTCGACGACGCCGCGGAGATCATCGGCGCGCTGAAGGCGAAGTATCCGAAGATCCGCGAGCCGAAGAAGCAGGACATCTGCTATGCGACGCAGAACCGCCAGGACGCGGTGAAGTTCATGGCGCCGCAGTGCGACGTCGTGATCGTCGTCGGGAGCCCCAACAGCTCGAATTCGAGCCGCCTGCGCGAAGTGGCCGAGAAGCGCGGCGTGGCCGCGTACATGGTCGATGCACCCGACCAGATCGATCCGGCATGGGTCGCCGGCAAGCGCCGTATCGGCGTGACGGCCGGCGCGTCGGCGCCGGAAGTGCTCGCCCAGGCCGTGATCGCGCGGCTGCGCGAGCTCGGCGTGCGCAATGTCCGCGCGCTCGACGGCATCGAGGAAAACGTGTCGTTTCCGCTGCCGCGCGGGTTGAACCTGCCGCCTGCCGCCTGATTGCCGCATTGCACCCGCGGAACACCGAAGCGCGCCTCCCGGCGCGCTTTTTTTTGGTGCCTCGAAATCATAATCGCAACCAATATTCGCAAGCATGGTGCAACCCGGTTGCTCCCGATGTTTCCAGCCGTCTCTCAAAATTGGTTGCAATGCAGGAAAACCCCATCGAATCAGGATTATTGGCGTCCTATAAATGGAGTTACAATGCGCCCGTTTTCAAGCCGGAATGGCTTTGAAATCGGGTTTTGGCAAGGCGCGGGAGACCATTCGATGCATGTGAAGTTGGCTTACGCCGAGTCCGCCGCCGCACCGGTTGCAATGCTTGCCGGATGCAGCAAAAAGAGCGGCGACAGGGCGGGCAGGAAGGCTGCGGCGTTCGCGGCGCCGCCGGCCAGCGGCGCGTGCGTCGCCGGACCCGGTCGTGCGGCGCCATCGCCGTGCCGTATCGCGCAATTGGGTAACTACAAGGAATACGGGGCACGTTTGACGATTGACGAAATCAACGCGCTTGGCGTGACGAACGCTCCGGCAGCGGGCATGCCGGTCGTGTCGCGGCAAGCCGCCGGTCGCGGCGCGACGGTGATCGGTCGCGCCGCTCGACGGATGCCGGCCGCTCGCGCCGCCGCGGGCAGCGCGCAGATGTCACCGGCCCCCCTTCATTTCAATTCGATGAAACAGCGTGCCGCCACGACCGATCCGGTCATGGCGCGCGGTCTGGTTCGTACGATGGATTCCGACGCAGTCCTGACGAATGTCGGGTGCGGCGGCCGCCATGTCCTGACGGGCGGCGCGGCGCGGAATCCGATCCGTCCGGGGGCGGCGCTTGCGTCGCGCCGGACGGGCCAAGGCACGGATGCCGGGAAACCGGACGAAGGCCGTCTCGGCATGCTGCCCCACGACTTCAAGGAGGCCACGAACACCGTCCTCGACGTCGTGACGATTTAGCGACGGGACTCATGACGGCACCGGAACAGTGCGGTGCCGTTTTTGTATCCGCCCCGGCGGCAGGTCCGGCCGTACAGGCCGGGCGGCGCGCGCCGGGACGATCCACCCTTACCGGTATCGACTAGTACCCGCAGTGTCGCCGAGAAGGCGCGATTCCTCGCTTACCCGCGGGGCGCAACGTCCTCCGGCAGCACGGGCCAAGGAGCTTTAAATGGATATTTTCGTCCAGCAGGTTCTCAACGGGCTGGTGCTCGGCAGTGTCTACGCCATCATCGCGTTGGGCTACACGATGGTGTACGGCATTCTCGGCATCATCAACTTCGCGCACGGCGACGTGCTGATGATCGGCGCGATGGTCGCGCTGTCGGCCATCACCGTGCTGCAGAACCATTTTCCCGGACTCGGCAACGTCGCGACGCTGACGATCGGCCTGGGCATCGCCGCGGTCGTCTGCGCGTTCGTCGGCTTCACGATCGAGCGCGTCGCTTACCGGCCGCTGCGCCGCGCGCCGCGCCTCGCGCCGCTGATCACCGCGATCGGCGTGTCGATCCTGCTGCAGACGGCGGCGATGATCATCTGGTCGCGCAACCCGCTGCCGTTCCCGCAATTGCTGCCGACCGATCCGATCAATGTGATCAAGGCCACCGACACGACGCCGGGCGCGGTGATCTCCGTGACTGAA
The DNA here is from genome assembly GCF_055810675.1 of Burkholderia sp. YHN3-13. Lineage (NCBI taxonomy): Bacteria > Pseudomonadati > Pseudomonadota > Betaproteobacteria > Burkholderiales > Burkholderiaceae > Burkholderia > Burkholderia sp. YHN3-13. The sequence goes on from NZ_JBVVNQ010000016.1 coordinate 178,631, forward strand.
ATCGTGATCATCGCGGTCGCGTTCATCGTGATGGGCGGCCTGCTGCTGCTCGTGCACAAGACCAAGCTCGGCCGCGCGATGCGCGCGATCGCCGAAAGCCCGAATACGGCCAGCCTGATGGGCGTGAACCCGAACTTCGTGATCTCCGCGACGTTCATGATCGGCTCCGCGCTCGCCGCGCTGGCCGGCGTGATGATCGCCTCCGAATACGGCAACGTGCACTTCTACATGGGCTTCATCCCCGGCATGAAGGCGTTCACCGCCGCGGTGCTCGGCGGGATCGGCAACCTCGGCGGCGCGATGGTCGGCGGCGTGCTGCTCGGCCTGATCGAGCAGCTCGGGGCCGGCTACATCGGCAACCTCACGGGCGGCGTATTCGGCAGCAACTACCAGGACGTGTTCGCCTTCGTCGTGCTGATCATCGTGCTGGTGTTCCGTCCGTCGGGCCTGCTGGGCGAACGGGTCGCGGATCGCGCGTAACGGAA
>NZ_JBVVNQ010000017.1:0-167401 GCF_055810675.1 Burkholderia sp. YHN3-13
TTTCGGAAACCGGTGATCAGCGATCACCTTCGACCGAAACGGCCGATCACCATCAATCGGAACCACTGATCACGTTCAACCGAAATCGCTGATCACGTTCGCCGAAATACGCAGCGTAACCACTATCGCATCTTCGGCATGCTGGCGGATCATATCCTTGCATGCGCCGAGCTGCTTGCAACGCTCGACGAACTGGGAGGGCAACATGGCTAAGCGCTATTTGTCTCCGGCGTATCCCGAGCCCGCATCGAAGATTCGTGGTGCTATTGGCAGCGTGGAGGGTTCCCAGCGACAAGGGTTCGAAGACGCCCTGCCTCTGTGGCTGCATATCAGGATGTTCGGAGGAGGGGGCACCACTTCCGGGGGCATCTAGACCCGTTCAATGAACGGGACGGTGCAGATTGCTGGCGTTCCAAGTAGCGCTGCACCGCAATATGCCGCATGGTATCCGTGCGGCATAATCAGATTAACCGCGCCTAGCTCGACGGGGCGAAAACCGGGCTCCCTTACCCGGCTGGCGCGGCTGCTCATAAGGGGCTTTGCGTGAGGGCGCAATGTCTGTTCTGAACGAATTTGCGGAAAAGTTTGAGCGTCCGCAGTCAGCCTGGACAAAAGAGCAGTGGAAACAGGCGGCGATCGAGCTTGCTTCGAGGCTCGACCGCGATAACAGGGCGCCCGTCAAACGAGGTAGGCCGAGCCACGACGGTGATGCATTTGTCTCGGACACAAATGGCAAGGTGACTATCTCTCAAAAGTCGAACTATGCGGCGCTCGCATATCAAGTAGAGCAGCGCATGGAACAGGCAAAGGCAGATGGACGAAAGCTCAAAATGAAAGGGGCCGTGCGCGAGGAGTTGATCGCGGCGATTCAGCGGCACAATAACGCCCCCGAGAACCTCAACCGGCTCCGCGCCGCTATCGGTTTGCCACCACTCGATCCCTCGGTCACGCGAGGGGAAAGGGACGGCGAAATTGGGGAGCATCGCGCGGCTGAAATGCTTGAAACGGTCTACACCCAGGTCCGCAAGATGTTGAAGAATTGGCGCGAGGAACCGGAGGTAAGCAATTTGGAAGCCCAGAAGGATTCGCAGGACGTGAGCATCCGCGAGGCCATCGATAACTACTCCCATCCGAAGGGCAAGCCCGTCAATCTCAGAATGAGAAAGCGGCACTAACGGTCCAAAGAACTATAACGGTAAAAGCGGATATTTAATCTCCCTGAATTTTTCCCCGCTCGCGCCGCATCAAAGTTTAGCCATTGCAAACGACGCCTCAGGAGGCATCGCGATGGCTCGCAAAGCAGCTGACACTCAACGGGGCGGCGAAACGTCCGTCAACGCTCCTCAAACACTCCCTGCCATTGGTTTTTCTCGCTGGGAGCAGCTTCGACAATTCATCCCTGTTAGCCGCGAAACGTGGCGCAAGCTGGTCAAGGAGGGGCGCGCCCCCCAGCCGCAGCGATGGACAGAACGTTGCACGGTTTATAGCAACGAGGAAGTCCATCGCTGGATGAAAGATCCAGCGGCATATCAAGCCCGGTCGATCGCTGCGTAAGGGGGCGCCATGGTTGGAAAATCCAATCGCGCTCGAGTTCGCTTCGGTGGTCCGGGTAGAGCGCCAGTCGATTTCAGCGTAGTGCGCGGCGCATGGATGGTCAGCAAGGATCTGACGTGGCCGGCAGTCGTTTGGAATGACGGTCGCTGCTGGGCCTACCTTCACGATATGACGTCGGCTGCGGTTCAGCACATCCTTGATGCCCTTCGCAGCGCAGATCTCGATCGTAGTCACCCACACGGTACGTTGAACGGGTGGCAGTCATGACACGGCCGTCGTTCCAGTTCTATCCAGGCGACTGGCAGGCGAACAGCAACCTGCGGCGTTGTACCCACTCGGAGAAGGGCGCGTGGATCGATGTCATGTGCCTGCTGCACGACTCGGAGGAATATGGCGTCCTGCGCTGGCCGCTCAAGGAGATCGCGCAGGCGATCGGCGCGCCACTCTCGATGCTCAGGGCCATCGTCAGCAAGGGCGTGTTGAAAGGGGCCGACAACGGCCAGTCGTGCGCCGCGTGCATCTATGTCCCGCGGTCCGGCCGTCGCGACGGCAACCCGGTTACGCTGGTTGCCGAGCAAGAGGGGCCGATCTGGTACTCGTCGCGGATGGTAAAGGACGAGTACGTGCGTTCGGTTCGCGGCGAATCGTCGCGCTTCCAAAGTGAGGGCGACGACAGCGCATCGAAGGACGCACCAAAGCCCCCCTTTGGTGACGGCTCTTCATCTTCATCTTCATCTTCAATAAAAAACATATCGTCACCTCGCGGTGACTCGGCATCGCCCAATGGCTCATCCGAGTTCGGTCGCTTCTGGGATGCATGGCCGTCCACGGGGCGGAAGGTGGCGAAGGCCAAGTGCCGAGAGAAGTGGCGAGGGGCTTGTCTGGATGCCATCGCCGAGCAGGTAATCGGACATGTGGTGGCGATGAAAGCGACGCGGCAATGGCTGGACGGCTATGAGCCTGCACCCCTGACGTACCTCAATCAACGTCGCTGGGAAGACGAGTTGCCGCTTGGTGCTGACGCGGCAAACGGCCAAGCGTTCGACCCTTGGGCGCCCGTGCCATGAGCCTCCACTATCCCATCAATGGCACCGCGCTCGCGACCATGCGTCGAGCCGGTCGTGTGCCGGAGCTGCCGGTGCTCGTGGCGCTCGCAGGGCCGCTGCGCTTCGACAACGTGACGCTCGCGGCCATCGCCGGCCAGCCCTTCGACTGGCGTCCTGTTGCCGCGCTCGACGTCGAGGTATTCGCGTCGGCGGATGTGCCCTGGAGCGATCTCCTGCGCACGCTGGCCGACATCGCGGCCGCGGTGCCTGACACCCTGACACTCACGTTTCGTGAAGGCCCGCGCGTGTATTGCGGCGAGCGGCGCACGGTGCCTGGCGAGGACTTCGCGCTCTTCGACTGGTTCCCGATGCCGATCGCGCCCATCTGCTGGCAGGCATCGCACACGTTGGCGCGTCGCCTATTCGATGCCCTGGGCGACACGCTGCCGAATCCCTACGACCAAGCGTGCGAGCTCGTTGCGCAGCTCGCCGCGGAAAACCACCTGAAAACTTCGGAGATGATCTGATGGCACGTACGATTCCCGATTCGATCGACTGGAACGCCTACGTCAACGATACGGACGACGGCCGCGCTGACGTGCGCCCGGCATCTGAGTTCATGGACGACGTTATCCGCATGTTCCACGGCACCGAAGAAGTGGCCGGCGATCCGTCGCCGTGGCCTTCGCTGGGTGACAACCTGAAGTTTCGCTCGGGCGAGGTGACGTTATGGGCCGGTGTGAACGGACACGGCAAGTCCGGGGCACTCGGTTACGTGGTGCTGGATGCGATGGCGCGCGGCCGCCGTGCGTGTATCGCATCGCTCGAGATGCCGATGCAGGCAACCATGAGCCGGATGTGCGCACAGTCGGCCGGTGGCGCGTCGCCGTCGATCGACTACATCACGAAGTTTCATCGCTGGACCGACGCACGCCTCTGGCTGTATGCCCACCGTGGTGCGACGACAAGAGATCGAATGGTCGCGGTTACGCGATACTGCCGCAAGGAGTTGGGTATCGACCACATGGTGATCGACAGCCTCATGAAATGCGGTATGGCACCGGACGACTACGCCGCGCAGGCGCGTTTCGTCGATTCGCTGTGCGTGATGGCGCGAGATACCGGTGTGCATATTCACCTCGTGCACCACATCCGCAAGGGCGACACCGAAAAGTCCGCGCCGGACAAGTTCGATATCAAGGGCGCCGGCGAGATCACGGACTTGGTCGACAACGTGCTGATCGTGCATCGGAACAAGCACAAGGAGAACAGCGTTCAGGCGGCACGCCAGCTTCAGGATGAGGCGAAGCGGGTCTCCAAGCTCGATGAACTGCGCCGCGTGCCCGACGTGCTTCTGCTCTGCGAGAAGCAGCGTCATTTCGCCTGGGAAGGACCGACGCGGCTCTGGTTCGACAAAGCGAGTCAGCAGCTTAGGGACGATCCGAACGCGCCGGGCCGGCATCTGGATCTCGCTTCCGGTGCATGGAAGCAGGAGTGGCGAAAATGAGCAGCAATTCGTTGCTACAGAAGCGTGCACTCGACGCCGTGCGTGTTGCCGCACTCGAGAAGGCGCGGTTGACTGATGCAACCTGCATGACCGTGCATCGGAGGGAGAGCACTGACCTCGATGCGATTGCGGCTGAATTGATCGAGCCCGATAGTCTGTCCCCTTTCGACTCGCGTAACAAGCTGAAGGCATCGCCATGAGTTTCAATGACGTGACAATAAGGGGAAATATGTCCCCGATGACGGCCATTACGATTGGCTCTGACCAGATCGACTATTCTCGATTCCGTATTGAATTCGGGCTTACGCAGCATGTGATCGACGCACTTCTCGCGCGCCAGACGGATCAAGTGGCGATGCCGGCACCTTTTGCCGCCCGGGTGGAGCTCCATGCATCGCCGGTACACGGGCAGGGTCTTTACGCGAAACGTGGTTTTAGGCGCGGCGAACTTGTCGTGCCAGCGCGCATCGATCGTAATCGCACCCCTGCGGGCCGATACATCAATCACTCGATTCGGCCGAACATTGTAGGCATTCGCACTGATGCTGCGCCGGATGGCGACATCGATATGTACGCGATCCGGGACATCGCGACGGGCGAGGAACTGCTGATCGATTATCGACAGGCCGGTAGCGTTAACGGAAATAATGTGCCTTGCGACCGGCGCGCGGCCGAGGAGACGGTTCGCAAGCGGCTCTCGCCGCATGCCGATTCCCAATGGTTCGACGAGGCACTGAAGCCATGTCTCGAGGCAGTATGGTCGAGCTACGGTTATTTTCCCGTCGAATTCGTTGACTGGTGGCTCACGACCACTCAGCGTGGCTGCAGGTCTGACGTGGATGGATTCGTTTCGGACGCTGCTCGTTTGCGCACGGATCTCGCGCCAGTTCTGAAGGGAGCGCGCCATGCCGCACGATAAAGTTCGTCGTATTGCATCTTCCAGTATTTACGAAGGCGAGCAATTGCCAGCGCCGATCGAGCAGGACGAATCACCCGCAGATGTTCGTGTCCAACCGCCGTCCGACTGGCGCAAGGGCGCGCTCCTGAACGTGCGCAATCGTGGCGACGCCTACGTCATCACGCTCTACCCCGAAGAGTTCGACGAAGAGCGGCCAGACCGCGCGCTGCGTTTTACCAACCTCGGCGAGTGCCAGGACTTCGTATCGCACTGGTATGCCGCTGAACATCATGATCCGAGGGCGCGCTAAAAATGACTTCCCCCGTTAAACAAACAGGAAAGAAACGTGTCGTCGGGGACGGTACACCTGGGCCCGGACGCAAGAAGGGCGTACCGAACAAGATGACGGTCGAGGTCAAGGAAATGATCCGGCAGGCGCTGGAAGAGGCAGGCGGAGTCGACTATCTCGTCGAGCGAGCCAAAGACCCGCGCACGGCATCGGCCTTTCTCTCGCTGGTAGGCAAGGTTCTTCCTTTGACGGTCCGGGGTGACTCGAGCGCGCCCGTGCAACTCATCCTGAATGGATCGGATATTCGAGGCTGAACTCGCGCTGCGGCCAGTGGCAACGTGTGTCGAATTCGTTGTCGCTCCGATCGCTCGATATATTCCTGAACAACCACGATGTGAGGTGACCATGAGGCAAGCATCCTATTCGCCGGACAATGATCCTTTTCTGCTCGTATCAACCGTGCTTCGGGCGATTTGCTTCGCTTTGACGGCGGAGCAGCGTGCTCGGATCGCATCTGAGCTACGGGAATATGCCGAGCAAGTCAATGAAGACGCTGAAAGCGACGGCGAGCAACGATTCGCGCTCAACGTGGCTTCTCTTGCTGCGCTCGCAGAGGACGGCCCCGATGCAGCGTCCAACATCCTTCGAGCGGGGCAGCCGCGCTGATTGGCGCAATACAGCGAACCGATGGCCGCCCGCGGAAATCCACCTTCCTCATATGCGGAGGATTTTGTCACGACGACTGCGTACAACGAGCATTCGCCGGTGACTGACACGTAAAGATGGCTCTTATAGCGCCCAAATGGCGTCCGATAAGCGAGCCGCGCATCGCCCGCAATGCGAGAAAGAGCGTTCTGAGGGAAAGTGAGGGTCCTGGTCAGCCATGCGCGCTCCGGTATGAGGCAACTAGGCTAAGCTATGTAGGATTTCATCAGTACGACGCCTCTCCAAGCAGGGATCACATGTACATCAACCGAATAGACTTGCAGAACTTCCGTACCTTTCGAAGAACAAGCGTACAGTTCTTGCATGGCGATCGGGACTTCGGTCAGCTCGAACTTCCGGAGCCACGGATCAAGAATGTTAACCTGCTGCTTGGCAACAACGGGGCAGGCAAGACCACGCTCCTGAAAGCCATTGCGCTGGCATGTCTGGGCCCCTCTGTAGGGAAGTCCGGTATCTATCCCTACCGACTAGTACGACAAGAACCTCGCAACCGTCCACCACTCAGGCCGACCGCGTCGGCGAGCTCGGTACATTCCCATAGCGTCAGGCGTTTAGACGTATCGGAGGCAGTGATCCAAGCCACCTTCACGCCTCACGATCAGGATCGTGTACCTGAGGGAACGTTTCAACTCGCATCTGAAGTGCGGTTGAGGCGATTCGGCGACTTCGAAGAGATGGACTGGTCGCACGATCAGTATGAGGCATGGGAACCCATTTTCAGCACGGAAACCGATGCGCTTTTCTTTGTCGGCTACGGCGCTACCCGGCGAGTCGAACAGAAGGAGCGGTACGATCCTGGCAGTCGCAAGAGACACTCGTTTGCACGCGCGCTTCGCGTGCAAAGCCTTTTCGAGGACTCTTACTCCTTGGTTCCGCTGAACAGTTGGCTACCTGAGTACCAGCATAGAAAAGATCCTCGGCGATTCCGGGAAGTCGTCAAACTGCTAAACGACCTCGTCGGCAAGGGGCACTACTGGCTCACCGGCGAGATGGAGGGCGGCGAGTATTTATTCGAGCGCCGAGGCTTGCGCGTCCCCTTTCCTGCGCTTTCCGACGGTTATCGGGCCTTTCTGAGTTGGGTTGGGGATCTGTTGTATCACGTCGTCACGACCTGTCCGGAGGACAAGAAGCTGGTCGATAACCGCGGCATCGTGATGGTCGACGAGATCGATCTACATTTGCACCCGGAGTGGCAAATGCATGTGCTTCCTAGGCTTGCCAATGCATTGCCGAAGATTCAGTTCATCGTGACCTCCCATAGTCCCTTAATCGTCGGATCGCTTGAGTGGATGAACATCGTGACAATGCAGCCGGCAATTGGCCAAGCAAGTCGGGCCAAGCGCATTCCGCAACCGGTACACGGCTTAGACGCCGACCAGGTTCTACTCACCGAATTCTTCGGGCTTCAGTCGACTCGGGCAGAGGGACGGAAGAGAAGGATCAAGTCCCTAAGCCTCCGCGCGAGCAAGGGTGACCCGATTGCCGCAAGGCAACTCCTAGAAGAGATGTCTCGTGGCGGAGAGCAAGGCGAATGATTGGCTACAAGATTACCTATAAGGATTTGGAGACACTCATTGAAGCCAAGGTGCCGGGATGGGTGGCGCGAGCAAAGAAGCGCACCGCCAACTTCCGCGCCGCAGGGAAATACGACGAGGTAAGTAGTATTTGGTCGGAGGTGAAGAGTGTCTATATGCGCCTCCAGGGCGAGTCTAAGTGCATTTACTGCGAGCGTAAGCTGGAGAGCGAAGAACGCGGACTGATCGAACAAGACGTCGAGCATTTCCGACCCAAGGGGAACGTGCGTCGTTGGAAGCTGCCAGCAACGCTCGTCGCCGAGGGCGTGACGATCACTGATCCTGGTGCAAACGCACCCGGGTACCATCTATTGCCCTATCATCTCTTTAATTACAGTGCGTCCTGCAAGCCCTGCAATAGCACTCTCAAGAGTGATTACTTTCCCATCGTGGGTGCCTACAAGTTCGCCGGTAGCAATCCGACGAAGCTCGTATCCGAACAACCACTGCTAATTTATCCCCTCGGTGACTTCGATGTTGCCCCCGAAGCTTTAATAAAATTTCAGGGCGTGTCGCCGCAGCCGGTAGATGCCAGCGGGCATAATCGGCATCGAGCATTAGCTACGATTGAGTTCTTCGAACTCGCAGACCCGATCAAACGGAAAAACCTCTTTCGAGAGCGTGCGTCGATTATTACTGCACTCTGGCCTCAACTGGAAGCAATGTCCAAGAATCCAAGCGATGCCGTAGCACATCGCCTTGTCACCGCCTTTCAATCCCACAAGGCGCCACATACGAACTGCGCTCGGTCATTTGCCACGCTCTATCAGCAGGACCGACTTGAGGCAGAAAAACTGTTTCAGGCTGCTGCGAACTTCATTTGGACGTCTTCTTAGCAGTTTTTCGCTTCGCAAAGGTATGCCGTCGGCGGGCGACGCATCAAGCACGTGGTAATGATTTGGTAGGAGAGGTTGCGATCAAGACAACCTACCACTAAATGGGGAACATAATGAAAAGAACGCTTGTAGCTTTAATTGCATGCGCCGCGTTGCTGTCCGGGTGCGCCAATGGCTTCGCGCAGTACTATCACGGGATGACGCGGGAGCAGGTTTTGGCTGGCGTCGGCGCTCGAGCCGAAGTTGAGCCGAAGGTGATTGTGACCGCGAATGTGCGGAGTGAAAGCGACTTGCTCGCGGAGAATGGATATGCGCTGGTAGGAGAGTCGAGCTTTCAAGGACCGCGTAGCCGGTTCGCGGAATCAAAGGCCGTATCTCAAGCCAAAGTGATCGGCGCCGATTCAGTTGTGCTGGCAGAAGGCGATGCCGGCTCAGATATCATCTCTATGCCGATGGCGACGCCAAATTCTGCTACTTCCTACACATCCTTCGGTGGGACGGCTTTCAACCCGGCATATGGCGCGACGCATATGACCGGATTCGGAGCAACGACAACCTATGGGACAACAACGACCTACGTTCCGGTAACGATTCATCGGGCAAACTACTACGCTGGCTACTGGGTCAAGATGAAACCGCCCATTTTCGGCGTCAACGTGTCGCCGTTGAGTGCTGATCAGCACAAGCAAATCGGCACAAATGCCGGTGTTGTTGTTCGTGTGGTGGTGATCGGGTCGCCCGCATACAAAGCTGACATCTTCAAGGGGGACTACCTGATGACGATCGCTGGCGAACCCGTCCGAAGTAGTGAGGATTTTCTGCGTCTTGCTCGCGCCCATGCCGGTGAACTTGTCCAGGTATCAATCATCCGGGATGGCAACAGCTTGACGAAGACTATCCAATTGGCCCCTGCATCGTAGGCGGTCAGAAATAGTGTGGCAGCAAAGGTTCCAACGCGGGGTATTCGCTACATGGATCGTGGTTGGCGCGAAGTTCGCGTTCTTGAGTCATGGCGCTGCGTCGCCGATCTATCATCGTCCAAGGTTTCGAAGTCGCTCGCAGAAGTCGTCGTAGCGCATGGGGATGCATCGACTTTCGTCGGGAAAGTGCCGTAGGCAGCGTCCGTCCTCTGACACGAACCAGTCAGCAACGCGATCAGTAGGAGGGCCGCCAACGCAAGCAGGCAAATAACGAAGCGCGATGTCGATTCAACCTTCAGCTCGTATTCCTGCCAATCGAATGCTGCTGTCATTGACAATCCCGTAACGCTGTCAGATGGCTCGATGGGCGAATGTCTCGATTGCTTGCAATGCCGCTGGCCAATTTGAGAGCCCGGCATCGACTAGCTTCAGTGTGAGGTGCTTGATTGCTTCGCCTGGCAGCGACTTGAGTTGATCGAGGAGCCGAGACTTCTCGGGCGTGGGCAGATCGGACTCAGCAATCCGCTGGCCGATCAACTCCTTCAGTGTGTCCTCGTGGAGCTTAACGGTCACGACGCCCAGGATCGACGATAGGCCGCCGTCATCGGCGAGAAAGTCCATACCCTTGGCGGTGATGCAGGGGCTTCTGGAGAAATCGAACTGAAGCGTGCTGTCGTTCATTGAGGAGACGAGGCCGTGCTCATTCAAGTAAGCCAGATTGGCGAGGTACTTCGCTTTGGTCTCTGCGTCCATTGAGTCGACGCGCTCGAACCAGACCGCTCGATCCGGATAACAGGCTGCTAGCTCTTGGAGTAGCTCTCGTTGATAGGTGCGGTCAAGTTTCATTGGGTTCCCTGCGACGATCCCGTGAAATCAAGGGATGCTTTGAGCTTATATTCTGTCACTAATTCGTCGTTGCTCGCCGGTCGTTTCACAGAGGCAACAGATTCGTCGCTCTTTCACGGTACTTCCTGATGGGAGAGGCTTTGAGGGGCGCCGATTGGGCATTGGTGCAAAACTTGCAGCGTTCAGTGGTGGGATCGCGACACGCTAAGATTTGGTCACAGTTTGTCGTTATGTGCTATGGACATGCTGGAATCAGCGGGATAAAGTGCTAGTCAGATTCGACATCCTGAATCGCCATACTTGTCAAGTTGCGTTGCGGAAAAGACAGGCTGTCGGGGCGCATAGATGCGTTGAGTGTAAAAAAATAATGGGGACATGCTGAATGGCGAACTTCAACGGACTTCCGGCTAACTGCCCGCCGCAGAACGCTACAGCACCTTCGTCGTTGACGGTCTACCGTCAAACCTTCGGGCCCCCAGTTTCGGCAGTCCATCTTCAGACATATGCTGAACTCGGGATGGCCGTCTCACCCAGTAAGGAATGCCAGTCACACGGAGTGAGTGTCTATACTGATCACCGTGATGTGGCCAACAAGGTGCAGCTTTATCCGTGGAAGGGGACGCACGTCGCGCAAGGGACGTTGGACGCGAAAGACGGCGTTGTTGTTGCGACCCCAAATAGGAAGGCGCCGGATTCGCACCATACGTGGTGGCCTTGTAATGGGATCGATCGGGCCGCATTGTTCAAGTAAGGCAGGAGATCGTCATGTTATGGCCTGCAGAAGGTACCTTAGAAAATCCAGGGCTCTTCGCTGAGTTCGATGTGGTGGATGTTCTCGATGAGGACGATGGCCCGACCTTGTTCACTGCCCGTGCGGGAAGCGAAACTTACTTGCTGTATACGTCCGCGATTGATCCGAAGGACAGGATTGTTCGGTACATCGCGGTCCACTGTAATACAGACATGGTTGCTTCGCTGCTGCAAGGACGCCTCCCTCTTCGAGAGGCGTTGACTCAAGATCGTGTATGGGCAATTGATCACTCGTTTGACGGTAAGCATACGTCGAGCGTGCAGCTTAAGCGTGGGCTTGACGGCGTCCCGGAGCAGCATAAACCGGTGGCCGGTGCGAGGCTGCTAGCCGACCATCACTATGCGACATAGCGATAAAGCGCGTTGCTGCACTCCTATTTGTGTGTAGACGGGGCCCTTTCAATTTGGAAGGGCCTCATTACATATCAGCTCGAATTTGTCCATGCGCTTGTTACTGTAATTCTTATCGCCCGACGTTGATCGGGAAGACCGCAGCACCCGCTTCGAGTGCATCGAGGTGATCCGCCCAATGCTGCATCATCTTTCGGCGCTCGGGCAGGAACTCAGCATGCACGTATGCCGCGGTGACCTGATTTCGCTCTGCATGGGCAAGCTGCCGATCAACGACGTCTCGGCTATAACCGAGTTCGCGAAGCACGGTCGCGGCCAGACCACGGAACCCGTGGCCGGTCATGCGTGACTTGTAGCCCATGCGGTAGAGCGCATAGAGCATCGTGTTGTTCGAGATGTGGCTTCGGCCCTGGACGCTGTAGAACACATGCCGGTGGGCGCTGTTCAACTCGCGCAACGCGGCCAAGGTGTCGAGCGCCTGACGTGACAGCGGGACGATGTGCGGGTCGCGCATCTTCATCCGCTCGGGCGGAATCCGCCATTCGGCGGCGCGTTCGTCGAACTCATCCCACTCGGCGTTGATCATCTCGGTTGTCCGAGTGAACGTCAGTGCCATGAAGCGGAGCGCCAGCCGCGTGACGAGATCGCCTTGGTACGCGGCGATGTCTCTCATGAGCTGCGGGATTTCGACGGGCTTGACCCGTGCCATGTGTTTGACGCCGGTGCCTTTCTTGAGAACAGTCTCGGCGTCAATGTCTGCAGCGGGGTTGCGAGGGCATCGCCCCGTCATGATTCCGTACTGGAACACCGCTCGCGAGCGCTGGAGGATGCGTTTTGCCGTCTCTCGCACACCGCGAGATTCGACAGCCCTCAAGATCTCAAGCATATCGGGCGCCTCGATGTCTCGGATCGGGCGATGACCGATTTTAGGAAAGACATCGACCTCGAGCGAACTGATCACCTTGCCCGCATACACCTCGGTCCACCCATCCTTTTGGGCCGCAAACCACTCGCGTGCGACAGCCTCAAACGTCGACGCAGCTTCGATCGCCCGGGTGCGTTTGACTTCCCTTTTCTGCTCCGTCGGATCGGTGCCGGCGGCGAGTTGCTTCCGCGCATTGAGGCAGGCCTGCCGAGCCTCAGCGAGCGTCACCTCCGGATAGACGCCGAAGGCGGCGCGTTTCTCTTTGCCGTCGAATCGATACTTCATCCGCCAGTAGCGTGATCCGTTCGGCATGACCTCAAGGTACAAGCCCTTGCCGTCGGCTAGGCGATACGGCTTCTGGGCCGGCTTGGCCTTGCGGATCTGCATCTCAGTCAGCGGAGTGGCGCGCTTCGGCATGGCGTGGGGGCATCGAGTTTGGGGGCATGGAGGCATGTCCCAAAAGATGCCCCCAAGTTAGGTTGCTTGTACAGGGCAACCTTGGGCAATGATGGCAGCAAAAGTCCAGGCGACACAAGGCTGTGCGCGACTTTTTGGGCAAACTTGGGAAGTGTTGGGAACTAGTCTGGTCCCCCCGACAGGAATCGAACCTGTATCTAGCGCTTAGGAGGCGCTTGTTCTATCCATTGAACTACGGGGAGAGCCATATCCAGTCGATCACGCGAAAAACGCGAACCGGACGGCGGTGTGGACAGCGCGCAGAGTATAGCAAACGCGCGGCGCGTCGGCGGCGCGGAATGCGTGCCGACGCGCGTATCGCGGAATCACCCGCGATCGGAACGAACCATCAGAAATCGACGACGACGAAATCTTCCTTGCCCACGTCGCACAGCGGGCAGCGCCAGTCGGCGGGAATGTCGGCGAAACGGGTGCCGGCCGCGATGCCCTCGTCGGGCAGTCCTTCGGCTTCGTTGTAGACCCACCCGCAAATCAGGCAGACCCAGCTCTGGTATTCGGTTACTTCGCTCATGTGGTGCTCGGGAAAAATGGAAACTCGGTAATGCCGTCCGCACCCTGTCCAGCGGACGAAAGGCGCAATAGTACCGGAATTTCGCCGAACACCTAGGCAACGTCGTTTTAAACGTACGCATCGCGAACAACGGGCATCATCGCGTGGCGCGGGCATGCAGTGTATGCTTCGTGGGCCTGTCAATCTGAAGGAGGAAAACGATGCTCAACAGAAAGTGGATCGCGGGTGCGGTGTGTGTCGCGGCGCTGGCCGTGTCGACGCTCGCGCGTGCCGAAGCGCGCGTGTTCTTCGTCGAGCCGCAGGACGGCGCGACGGTGTCGAGCCCCGTGCACGTGAAGTTCGGTCTCGACGGCATGGAGCTCAAGCCCGCCGGCGACATGACGCCGGATACCGGCCACCATCACCTGCTGATCGACGGCAAGCCGGTGCCGAAGGGCGACGTGATCCCGGCGAGCGACCATTCGCTGCATTTCGGCAAGGGCCAGACCGAAACCGACGTGAAGCTGGCACCCGGCAAGCACACGCTGACGCTGCAACTCGGCGACGGCGCCCACCGTTCGTACGGCCCCGAAATCAGCTCGACGATCACCGTCAACGTGAAGTAATCGCACGTCTCGCGCGGGCGCCCGGTGTGCCGCGCGCGGGATCGCCGATCGGCCGGCCACGGGCATCGGGCCGGCCTTCGCCCGTTCGTGCGGGCACGCAACCCGCACGGCGGTTTTCGGCCCGGATACCGGCCGCCAGCCACGCGTCGCACCGCGCCGGCGCGTTTCGCGTACCGGTTGCAATGCTCGTCCATCCAGCCATGCCGGTGCCGGCCTCCGCGCCCGGTACAATGGGCGCTTCCGATTCCTCTCTTCGCCGTCTCCCCATGTCGCTCTATTCCATTACCGGCGCGCAGCTCGCGTTCGGTCACGTCGCGTTGCTCGATCACGCGGATTTCTCGCTGGAAGCCGGCGAACGCGTCGGCCTGATCGGCCGCAACGGCGCGGGCAAGTCGTCGCTGCTGAAGATCGTCGCCGGCCTCGCGAAGCCCGATGACGGCCTGATCACGCGCCAGCAGGAGCTCGTGACCGTCTACGTGCCGCAGGAGCCCGAGTTCGAACCGGGCGCGACGGTGTTCGACGCGGTCGCGTCGGGGCTCGCGCACACGCGCGAACTGCTCGAAGAATACGATTCGATCGCGCATCGTCTCGCCGATACGCCGGAAGGCGCCGAGCACGACGCGCTGCTCGCGCGGATGAACGCGCTGCAGTCGTCGCTCGACGCGCACGACGCATGGAACTGGCGCACGCGCGTGGCGATGACGCTCGCGCAGATCGGCCTGCAGGACGGCGACGCGAGCGTCGACGCGCTGTCGGGCGGGATGCAGAAGCGCGTCGCGCTGGCGCGCGCGCTGGTGCTGCAGCCCGACGTGCTGCTGCTCGACGAGCCGACCAACCACCTCGACTTCGACGGCATCCGCTGGCTGGAAGAGCTGCTCGTCTCGCAGCGCGCGGGCCTGCTGTTCATCACCCACGATCGCGCGTTCCTCGATCGCGTCGCGACACGCATCGTCGAGCTCGATCGCGGCCGGCTGCTGTCGTACCCGGGCAATTTCTCCGCGTACCAGACGCGCAAGGCGCAGCAGCTCGAAGTCGAACGCGTGGAAAACGAGAAGTTCGACAAGCTGCTCGCGCAGGAAGAAGTGTGGATCCGCAAGGGCGTCGAGGCGCGCCGCACGCGCAGCGTCGGCCGCATCGCGCGGCTCGTGCAGATGCGCAACGAGCGCGCGGAGCGCCGCAATGCGCAGGGCAACGTGCGGCTCGACGTCGCGCAGGGCGAGAAGTCCGGCAAGATCGTCGCGGAGCTGACCGACGTGACGAAGCGCTACGACGGCCGCACGGTCGTCGACCGCTTCTCGGCGACGGTCATGCGCGGCGACAAGATCGGCTTCGTCGGCCCGAACGGCGCGGGCAAGACCACGCTGCTCAAGCTGATCCTCGGCGAGCTGAAGCCCGACGAGGGCACCGTGCGCACCGGCACGAACCTGCAGGTCGCGTATTTCGACCAGATGCGCGCGCAGCTCGACCAGGACAAGAGCCTCGCCGATACGATCAGCCCCGGCAGCGAGTGGGTCGAGATCGGCGGCGTGCGCAAGCACGTGATGAGCTATCTCGGCGATTTCCTGTTCGCGCCGGAGCGCGCGCGTTCGCCGGTGAAGTCGCTGTCGGGCGGCGAGCGCAACCGGCTGCTGCTCGCGCGCCTGTTCGCACGCCCGGCCAACGTGCTGGTGCTCGACGAACCGACCAACGACCTCGACATCCCGACGCTCGAGCTGCTCGAGGAGCTGCTGGCCGACTACGACGGCACGGTGCTGCTCGTCAGCCACGATCGCGCGTTCCTCGACAACGTCGTGACGTCGGTGATCGCGGCCGAGGGCGACGGCAAGTGGCGCGAATACGTCGGCGGCTTCAGCGACTGGCAGATCCAGAGCGAGCGTTCGGAGCAGCTCGCGCAACAGGAAGCCGCGAAGCGCGCGGTCAAGGAAGCGGTGCCGGTGAAGGAAGACGCGGCGAAGAGCGCCCCGGGCCGCAACGCGCAGCGCACGGTGAAGCTGTCGTTCAACGAGCAGCGCGAGCTCGATTCGCTGCCGGAGAAGATCGCCGCGCTCGAAGCGGAGCAGAAGACGATCAATGCGCGGCTCGAGGACGGTTCGATTTTCGCGAAGGATCCGCAGGAAGGCACGCGCCTGACCGAGCGCTTCGCGGCGATCGACGACGAACTGCTCACCGCGCTCGAACGGTGGGAAACGCTCGAGGCGAAGCGCAAGCCGGCGTGACGCGTGCGGCGCGCGCCGATCCCGCGATTGGCGCGCCACGCGGAACCAGTAAAATACCGCGCGTTCAGGGCCGCGCAGCGCACGCCGCGCGCCCGCTTTCGGAGCAGTCCAAGCACACCGTTGTTTCGATTCGCTTTTTTACGGAACTCAACGTTTTGTCCACGATGTTATCCACACGAGGTGTGGACAACGTCCCGATGAATGACGAAATTCAGCGCCTATGTCAACGAAGAAACCCAGCGCGGCCTATAGCGAAGCATCGATCAAGGTGCTCAAGGGTCTCGAGCCGGTCAAGCAGCGGCCCGGCATGTACACCCGTACCGAGAATCCGCTGCACATCATCCAGGAAGTCATCGACAACGCGTCCGACGAGGCGCTCGGCGGCTACGGCAAGCAGATCACGGTCACGCTGCACGCCGACCAGTCGGTCTCGGTCGAGGACGACGGCCGCGGCATCCCGTTCGGCATGCACCCCGAAGAGGGTGTCCCGGTCGTCGAGATCGTGTTCACGCGCCTGCACGCAGGCGGCAAGTTCGACAAGGCCGCCGGCGGCGCCTATACGTTCTCGGGCGGCCTGCACGGCGTCGGCGTGTCGGTGACGAACGCGCTCGCGACGCGCCTCGACGTGACGGTGTGGCGCGACGGCAAGATCGCCGAGCTCGGCTTTGCCGAAGGCGACGTCGTCAAGCCGCTCGCGACGCAGGCCGCGGGCCGAGGCGAGAAGAAGTCCGGCACGCGCGTGCAGGTGTGGCCGAATCCGAAGTACTTCGATTCGCCGAACCTGCCGCTCGGCGAGCTGCAGCGCCTGCTGCGCTCGAAGGCCGTGCTGCTGCCGGGCGTCGAGGTCGTGCTCGTCAACGAGAAGACCGGCGAGCGCCAGGCGTGGAAGTATGAAGACGGCCTGCGCGGTTACCTGCTCGACGAAATGAACGGCAGCGAGCTGCTGATCCCGCTGTTCGAAGGCGAGCGGTTCGCCGATTCGCGTTCGGGCGACGATTCGTTCGCCGAGGGCGAGGGCGCGTCGTGGGTCGTCGCCTGGAGCGAGGAGGGGGCGCTCGTGCGCGAGTCGTACGTGAACCTGATCCCGACGCCGGCCGGCGGCACGCACGAATCCGGCCTGCGCGACGGCCTGTACCAGGCCGTGAAGAGCTTCGTCGAGCTGCACAACCTGCAGCCGAAGGGCGTGAAGCTGCTCGCGGAAGACGTGTTCGCGCGCGTGTCGTTCGTGCTGTCCGCGAAGGTGCTCGATCCGCAGTTCCAGGGGCAGATCAAGGAGCGCCTGAACAGCCGCGACGCGGTGAAGCTCGTGTCGTCGTTCTCGCGCCCGGCGCTCGAACTGTGGCTGAACCAGCACGTCGAGCACGGCAAGAAGCTCGCCGAGCTCGTGATCAAGCAGGCGCAGGCGCGCACGCGGGCGGGCCAGAAGGTCGAGAAGCGCAAGAGCTCGGGCGTCGCGGTGCTGCCCGGCAAGCTGACCGACTGCGAAACCGAGGACATCGCGCGCAACGAACTGTTCCTCGTCGAGGGCGACTCGGCGGGCGGCTCCGCGAAGATGGGCCGCGACAAGGAATACCAGGCGATCCTGCCGTTGCGCGGCAAGGTGCTGAACACGTGGGAAACCGAGCGCGACCGCCTGTTCGCGAACAACGAGGTGCACGACATCTCGGTGGCGATCGGTGTCGATCCGCACAGCCCCGACGACACCGTCGACCTGTCGAACCTGCGTTACGGCAAGATCTGCATCCTGTCGGACGCGGACGTCGACGGCTCGCACATCCAGGTGCTGCTGCTCACGCTGTTCTTCAAGCATTTCCCGCAGCTGATCGAGCGCGGCCACGTGTATGTCGCCCGTCCGCCGCTGTTCCGCGTCGATGCGCCCGCGCGCGGCAAGAAGCCCGCGCAGAAGCTCTACGCGCTCGACGACGGCGAACTCGAGGCGACGCTCGACAAGCTGCGCAAGGACGGCGTGCGCGAGACGCAGTGGAGCATCAGCCGCTTCAAGGGTCTCGGCGAAATGAGCGCCGAGCAGCTGTGGGACACGACGATGAACCCCGATACACGCCGCCTGATGCCCGTGAAGCTCGGCGAGCTCGACTACGAGGCAACCGTCGCGCGCATGACGATGCTGATGGGCAAGGGCGAGGCAGCCGCGCGGCGCGGCTGGCTCGAGGAAAAGGGCAACGACGTCGAAGCGGACATCTAAGCCACGCATCCGCGCGGCCGGGCATGACGCCCGGCCCGGCCTCACGCCACTTACGAATACGGAATTCTGATGGACGACAATACTTCCGATCTCTTCGCCGGGTCCGATGCACCGGACGCCGAAGCGCTGACGCTCGGCAACTACGCGGAGCAGGCGTATCTCAGCTACGCGGTCAGCGTCGTGAAGAGCCGCGCGCTGCCCGACGTGTGCGACGGCCAGAAGCCGGTGCAGCGCCGGATCCTGTTCGCGATGAACGAAATGGGCCTTGGGCCCGATGCGAAGCCGGTGAAGTCGGCGCGCGTGGTCGGCGACGTGCTCGGTAAATACCACCCGCACGGCGACCAGTCGGCGTACGACGCGCTCGTGCGTCTCGCGCAGGATTTCTCGCTGCGCTACCCGCTGATCGACGGGCAGGGCAACTTCGGCTCGCGCGACGGCGACGGCGCGGCGGCGATGCGTTACACGGAAGCGCGCCTCACGCCGATCGCGAAGCTGCTGCTCGACGAGATCGACCAGGGCACGGTCGACTTCATGCCGAACTACGACGGCTCGTTCGAGGAACCGAAGACGCTGCCGAGCCGCATGCCGTTCGTGCTGCTGAACGGCGCGTCGGGCATCGCGGTCGGCCTCGCGACCGAAATCCCGTCGCACAACCTGCGCGAAGTCGCGGCCGCTGCGGTCGCATTGATCCGCAATCCGAAGCTCACGCACGCGGAGCTGATGAACCTGATTCCCGGCCCGGATTTCCCGGGCGGCGGTCAGATCATCTCGAGCGACGCCGAAATCGCGGCGGCCTATGAAACCGGCCGCGGCAGCCTGAAGGTGCGCGCGAAATGGAAGATCGAGGATCTCGCGCGCGGCCAGTGGCAGCTCGTCGTGACCGAGCTGCCGCCGAGCACGTCGGGCCAGAAGGTGCTCGAGGAAATTGAGGAACTGACCAACCCGAAGCTCAAGCTCGGCAAGAAGACGCTGACGCCCGAGCAGCTCAACACGAAGAAGGCGATGCTCGACCTGCTCGACGCGGTGCGCGACGAGTCGGGCAAGGAAGCGGCGGTGCGGCTCGTGTTCGAGCCGAAGTCGCGCACGATCGACCAGACGGAATTCGTGAACACGCTGCTCGCTTACACGAGCCTCGAGTCGAACGCGACGCTGAACCTCGTGATGATCGGCGCCGACGGCCGGCCGGGCCAGAAGGGCCTGCTGACGATCCTCGACGAGTGGGTGAAGTTCCGCCAGCTGACGATGACGCGCCGTTGCCGCCATCGTCTCGCGAAGGTCGACGACCGCATCCACATCCTCGAAGGGCGGATGATCGTCTTCCTGAACATCGACGAGGTGATCCGCATCATCCGCGAGTCGGACGAGCCGAAGGCCGCGCTGATGAGCGCGTTCGGCCTCAGCGAGCGGCAGGCGGAAGACATCCTCGAAATCCGGCTGCGTCAGCTCGCGCGGCTCGAGAAGATCAAGATCGAGAAGGAACTCGAAGCGCTGCGCGACGAGAAGGCGAAGCTCGAGGAACTGCTCGCGAACGAAAGCGCGATGAAGCGGCTGATGATCAAGGAGATCGAGGCCGACGCGAAACAGTACGGCGACGATCGCCGCACGCTGATCCAGCAGGAAAAGCGCGCGACGTTCGAGGCGAAGGTGGTCGACGAGCCGGTGACGGTCGTCGTGTCGCAGAAGGGCTGGGTGCGCGCGCTGAAGGGCCACGGGCTCGACCCGGCCGCGTTCTCGTTCAAGGCGGGCGACAGCCTGTACGCGGCGTTCCAGTGCCGCACGCCGGACCGGCTGATCGCGTGGGGCAGCAGCGGCCGCGTGTACTCGGTCGACGTGTCGGTGCTGCCGGGCGGGCGCGGTGACGGCGTGCCCGTCACGTCGCTGATCGAGCTCGAATCGGGCTCGCACCTGATGCACTACTACGCGGCGTCGGCCGACCAGCAATTGCTGCTCGCGTCGAGCAACGGCTTCGGCTTCCTCGCGAAGGTCGGCGACATGGTGAGCCGCGTGAAGGCCGGCAAGGCGTTCATGACGATTGACGCCGGTGCGGTGCCGCTTGCACCGATGCCGGTCCTGCCGAACGCGACGCAGGTCGCATGCCTGTCGAGCGGCGGCCGCTTGCTCGTATTCGGGATGGACGAGATGAAGACGCTGTCCGGCGGCGGGCGCGGCGTGATCCTGATGGCGCTCGACGACAAGGAAACGCTCGTGCAGGCGCTGGCGATCGATCCGGCCGGCGTCGTGCTGATCGGTACCGGCCGCGGCGGCAAGGCGCAGGACGAGACGCTGTCGTACGCCGGGCTCGCGCCGCACGTCGGCAAGCGCGCACGCAAGGGCCGCGCGCCGGAGACGAAGCTCAAGGTCGTCAACGAACTGCGCCCGCTGCTCGGCTGACGCCGGGCCCGGTTCGGCCGCGATCGACAGGCCGCCCATCCGCTTCGGCGGGTGGGCGGCCTTTTGTTTGGATGCGGCGATTCGGGTAAGCCACGTGTGGCGCTGTCACGCGGAAC
Organism: Burkholderia sp. YHN3-13; assembly: GCF_055810675.1. NCBI lineage: Bacteria > Pseudomonadati > Pseudomonadota > Betaproteobacteria > Burkholderiales > Burkholderiaceae > Burkholderia > Burkholderia sp. YHN3-13. Next base: position 20,802 of record NZ_JBVVNQ010000017.1, read on the forward strand.
TTGCAAAATAATGTGAAATCGCGCCGGGGGTCTGAACCGGGACGCAATTGGCCGGTCGAACGTCGCTTGATGCCGCGCGCGACGCGGCCGTTCGCTGGTCCCCACTCATCACAGGATTGTCGCCATGTCCCACGCTGTTGCCGTCGCGCTGTTTCTTCACCTGCTGGCCGTTGCCGTGTGGGTGGGCGGGATGGTTTTCGCGCACTTCTGCCTGCGCCCGGCGCTGTCCGACCTGTCGCCGCAGCTCCGGTTGCCGCTGATCGAAGGCGTGTTCGGCCGTTTCTTCAATTGGGTGGCCGGTTCCGTGATCGTGATCCTGCTGTCCGGCGGCTTCCTGCTCGTGGAATTCGGCGGCGCGCACGCGACGTGGTCGCTGCACGCGATGGCCGGGCTCGGCGTCGTGATGATGCTGATCTTCGGCCATATCCGCTTCGCGCTGTTCCCGCGCATCCGCCGCGCGGTGCAGGCGCAGAACTGGCCGGACGGCGCGCGCGCGGTGAATGCCGTGCGCCTGCTCGTTGTCGTCAATCTCGTGCTCGGCGTCGTCACGATCGGCGCGGCCGTGCTGTCGCGCGGGTTCTGATCGCTCGCCGCGGGCTGCCGGCCGGGTCGCCCGCGCCGCTACGCGGCCAGCATCGCATCGAGCAACCACGCGCCGGCCGGGCCGAGCGGCCGGTTGCGCGACCAGACCGCATCCACGCGCACGCGGCGCGGCCAGCCGCGTGAGCGCAGCTCGCACAGGCGATCGCGCGCGAAGTGCTCGACCATCCAGCGCGGCAGTTCCGCCCAGCCGAACCCCAGTACGGCCATCTCCAGCAGCATCAGGTAGCTGGGCGCCAGCCAGTGCTGCGTGCCGACGACGATCCGGTCGTCGGTGCCGCGGCCTTCCGTTTTCACATAGGTATTGAGGCGCAGCTCGCGCACGTCGCGCAGCGCCGCGTGCGGCACCTCGGCGTCTCCGTATTCGGCGAGCGCATGCGTGCGCCCGACGAACAGCCCGATCTCCGATTCCTCCGCCACCGTCGCCGCGCCGATATCGGCCGGGTAGGCCGCGCGCGCGGCCATCAGCCCGAGCTGCGCGCGGCCCTGCTGGATCAGGTCGAGCACGTCCTCGTGTTCGGCGATCTGGCATTCGAGCTCGAGCGCCGGAAAGCGCCGCTCGAGCGCCATCAGCGTTTCCTCGTAGCGTTTCGACTGGTACGTGTCGGACACGACGAGCGTCAGCCGCGCTTCCTCGCCGTGCGCGAGCCGCGCGGCCGTTCGGTCGATCGCCGCGCTGGCCTCGAGCGCGCGCTGCACCTGCGGCAACAGCGCGCGGCCGGCGTCGGTCAGGGTCGGCGCGCGCGTCGAGCGGTCGAACAACTGCACGCCGAGATCGATTTCGAGGTTCGCGATGGCTTCCGAAATGGTCGACTGGCGTTTGCCGAGCTTGCGTGCGGCGGCCGTAAACGAGCCGAGCAGCGCGGCCTCGGCGAATGCGAGCAGGGCTTCGGGGGCGTGGTGCATGCGGTGCTCCAGACTTCTTATTATCGGTAAAACCGATGATAACAAACTGGATTCAACCGGTATCGCCGATCAAAATGGCCGACATGCATGACGTAACGAATAGGAGGGCATCATGAAACAGGTGAACAAAACGGTGACGGAACGGCTGCTGCACGCGCTGACGTTCGAGCTGGTCGCGATCGCGCTGTGCGCGCCGATCGGTGCATGGCTGCTGGACATGCCGGTGTCGCACGTCGGCGTGCTGACGGTGATGGTGTCGCTGATCGCGATGGCGTGGAACATGGCGTTCAACACGCTGTTCGACCGCTTCGAGCGTCGCGCGGGATTGAAGCGCACGCTCGGCATGCGGATCGCGCACGCGGTCATGTTCGAGCTCGGCCTCGTCGCGATGGTGGTGCCGGTGGCCGCGTGGTGGCTGAACGTGAGCCTCGTCGAGGCACTGCTGCTCGACCTCGGCATCGTGCTGTTCTTCCTGCCTTACACGTTCTGCTTCAATCTCGCGTATGACGCGCTGCGGGCCCGCCGGATGGCTCGCCGGGTCGCGGTGCAGGCCGGTTGAGGAGGGGCGGCGCGCCGGTGGCGGGCGGTGGAGCAGGGCTGCGGGGGCCCGTCAGTGCGCGGCGGCCCACAGCCACACGCCGCACGCCACGGCGACCGCGCCGTAGACGGCATAGACGGGCACCTTGAAGCGCGCGAAGCACAGCGTCGCGAAGGCGCCCGTCAGCCAGTAAACCGGGTCGGCCGGCTCGCGATGCAGGATCTTCGCGACGGCGACGACGAGAAAGCCCGTGGTCGCCGCGCGCAGCAGGCGCATGCCGTGCTCGAAGCGCGCGTGGCGCTTGAGCCGGGACAGGTGGTTCTGCGCAAACACGACGAGGCATCCCGACGGGATGAACAGCGCGGCCGTCGCGAGCAGCGCGCCGACCCAGCCGTCGGTCAGGTAGCCGAGAAACGGCACGACGTTCAGCAGCGGGCCCGGTGCCACCGGCGACAGTGCGAACGCCAGCGTGAAGTCATGATCGGAGATGCCCGTCGCCGGCGACACGAACAGCGTCTTGAGCACCGGCAGCGCGGAAAAGCCGCCGCCGAACAGCGTCATGCCGGCGCCCGCGAGGCGCGGCCACAGTAGCTGCGCCTGGTAATCGCCTGGCAGCGGCACCGCGAACAGCGCGACGAGCACACCGAGCAGCACGAGCAGGTTGCGGTCGCGCTTCGACAGCGTGAATTCGACCGCGTCGCGCTGGGTCGGCCCCGTCAGCCAGCCCGCTGCAAACGCGGCGAAGAGAATCCCGACGAAAGCGGCGGGAGTATGCGCGAAAGCGAGCAGAATCGTCGACAGCGCGGCGATCGCCTGCTCGAGCCGGGTGCGCGCGAGCGCGCGCAGCTGCTTGACCCACGTGACGCCGATCAGCGCGGCGAGCACCATCCCGAAGTGATTGATCAGCATCGGCGCGGCCAGCGAGCGCACGAGCGGCGTCTGATAAAAGATCGCGAACAGCGTCATCAGGATCGAGAACGGCAGCACGCTCGCGATACCGGCAACCCAGGCGCCGGCGCGGCCGTGCAGCGTCTGGCCGACCTGCACCGCCACGTTGCAGCCGACCGGGCCCGGCACGAGCCAGGCGAGCGCGACGAGATCGCCGAATACGTGCGGTTCGATGCGCTGCAGCCGTTCAACGTAGTGGCGTTCGAGCTGCGCCATCATCGAAAGCCCACCCCACGAGAGCGCGGAAATGCCGGCGACGACCTTGAACAAGGTCCATAGGGATGCCTGTGCCTCTTCGACACGAGCGGTCGCTTCGACTTCGACGGTAGTCATGGTTGTGTGGTTGGCGCAGGGCCGGATCTCTCGCGTATGGCCATGCCGGCGGCCCGCCGACACGTAGGCCCTCCCGATTGTCCGCCGCGCATCGTGACACTGCCATGCGCGAAAACGCTAGTTAATGAACTAAACGATCGGATCGGGAAACGCAACAATTGTGGCGGTGCGCAACGCGCGCCGCGATAGCGGCGGTTTCGCCGCTCAGACGCCCGTGCTGCCGGTCGCGCGATGGGCGATGACGTTCGGATGGTCGCCGCGCACGCCGAAGCGCGCGATCAGGGCGGGAATCGCGTCGGCCGGCACCGGGCGCGAGAACAGGAAGCCCTGTGCCTCGATCTCGCCGAGCGCGGACAGCCAGGTGATCTGCTCCTCGGTTTCCGTGCCTTCGACGACGACGGTCAGGCCGAGCGAGCGGGCGAGATGCACGATCGACGACACCATCACGCACACGCTGCGATCGTTCGGGATTGCCTGCACGAACGAGCGGTCGACCTTCAGCGTGTCGACCGAGAAGCGGTGCAGGTACGACAGCGACGAATAGCCGGTGCCGAAATCGTCGAGCGCGATGCGGATGCCGAGCTTCTTCAGCGCGACGATCTTCTCGGACACGAGCTCCGGATATTCCATCATCGCGGTCTCGGTGATTTCGAGTTCGAGCCGGTTCGCGTCGATGCCGGTTTCCAGCAGCGTGCGCGAGATCGTCTCGATCAGGTCGCCGCGCCAGAACTGCACGGGCGAGATGTTGACCGCGAGCGTCAGCGTGTCGTGGCCCTCGTCGCGCCAGCGCGCGATCTGCTCGCACGCGGTGCGGATCACGAAGTCGCCGATCGGCACGATCAGGCCCGTCGATTCTGCGATCGAAATGAATTCGTTCGCCGAGATGATCCCGTGCTCGGGGTGATCCCAGCGCGCGAGCGCCTCGAAGCCGGTGATGTACCGGTGCGTGAGGTCGATCTTCGGCTGGTACGCGAGGAACAGCTGCCCCTCGGCGAGCGCGACGCGCAATTGCTGTTCCCAGCGCATCAGGTGATCGGCGCGGTGCGACAGGTGCGGCGCATAGAACTGGTAGCAGTTCTTGCCGGCGTCCTTCGCGCTGTACATCGCGAGGTCGGCCTTCTTCAGCAGGTCGATCTCGCTTTCGTTCGCGACGGTGTGCAGCGCGATGCCGATGCTCGCATGCAGCACGAACGAACTGCCGCGCACGTCGAACGGCTCGCCGAACATCCGGATGATCGCTTCGGCGAGCCGCACCGCGCGCCGCTCGACGTCGTCGCCCTTCATCACGACGACGAACTCGTCGCCGCCGATGCGCGCGAGCGAGCCTTCGTCGCCGACCGCATCGGCCAGGCGCGACGCGGTCATCTGCAGCACGATGTCGCCGGCGTTGTGGCCGAGCGTGTCGTTGACGGTCTTGAAGTTGTCGAGATCGATGAACAGCAGGCCGAGCCGCGACAGGCTCGCCGGCATCGACACGTCGTTGCGCAGTCCGCGCAGCGTCGCGTAGCGGTTCGCGAGGCCGGTGAGCAGGTCGTATTCGGCAAGCTGCGTCATCTCGCGCTCGCGGCCGAGCAGCTTGCCGATCAGGCCCGTCGCGACGCCGAAGAACGCGAGCATCGCGAGCGTGATGAAGCTCGTCATCAACAGGTAGACGTTGCGCGTGTGGTAGTAGTCCGCGAACTCTTCCGTCTGCGACAGCCCGACCATCACGGCGAGCGGATAGCCGTCGAGGTGGCGGTACGACACGATGCGCGTCACCCCGTCGATCGGGTCGATGATCGTGCCCGTCACGCGCTCGGCGATCGGGTAGACGCCCGATGCCGAAAACGCGCCGGGCGCGTTGTTCAGCGAACCCGTGCGCCGCGCGAGCACCGTACCCGTGTCGGACACCACCGCGATCACGCCTTCCTTGCCGATCGCCGCGTTGTTGTAGAAGTCGTTGGTGAAATAGCTCGGGTCTTCCGACACGACGACGATGCCCGCGAAGCTACCGTCCGGGTTGTTCAGGCGCCGCGTCATCTGCAGCGTCCAGTGGCTCGACACGCGGCCGAGCACGGGTTTGCTGATGAACAGGCGGTCGTCGTTGTGCGCGAGGTGGACCTTGAAGTGCTCGCGGTCGGACAGGTTGATCGGCTGCGGATGAAGCTCGGCCGTGTTCGCGAACAGGATGCCCTTCGCGTTGACCAGCGACACCTGGATCAGCGTATCGCTCGGCACGACGCCTTTTTCGACGGCGCTCGCGAGGTTGAAGTGCGCGGGGGACTTCTCGAATTCGAACTTGACGAAGCGGGTGATCTGGTCGACCTGGTGGATCGCCTTGACCGTATGCTGCTCGAGCGCGGAGGAGAGGATCGCGGCGGAGGCCGCCGCTTCCTTGTACGCGCTGTCCTTTTCCACCGACAGCCGCGCGATGATCACGGCCCACAACAGCGCGAGCGCCAGCATCCCGAGCAGCGGGATCGCAAATAGCGCCCGCCGGCGCGATTTGCGCGGCGTGCGCAGCGGCCGGTTCGGCGGCGTGTGGTTGGACCGGGCGGAGCTCATCGAAGCGGGTGGCGTCCTGCTCGCGTGCGCCATCCGTCCGGATGGCTGGCTTGGGTTGGGGTTATCCCGGCGTCTGTTCGTTCGCGGGATGCGCAACCATGGACAGACGTCCGAAACAACGGATTAGGCCCGATATTACTGGCTGGAACGTTTTTGCGATAGTTGGGCGAAGCGTAGGGCGCCGAACGAGCCGGCGCCATCGCACATCGCGGAATGTCAGGCAGGCGACCGGAAGGTGCCGTCGACGACCGTCACGACGTCGCCGCCGATCCATGTCGTGCCGTCTTCGTCGTAGCGGACGGCGATACGGCCGTCGCGGCCGATCGCCGTGCCCTGGCGGGCCGTGTACGACGGGCCGGGGCGGCGATTCTGCCGCGTCAGCAGCCCAGCCAGCGCGGCGTTCGCGCTGCCGGTGACGGGATCCTCGCCGGGGGTGCCGAACTGGCCGCCCGTCATCAGGCAGCGGATCTCGAACGTCGCGGGGCCGCCTTCGGCGTGCGGCGCGTAGGCGGCGAGGCCGTCCACGCCGTAGCGGCGGGTCAGCGCTTCCAGCGCGACCGGATCGGGCGACAGGCCGATGCACGCGTCGGCCGACTTCAGCCGCACGACCAGCCACGGCGCGCCGTTGTCGACCGCGCACGGCTCGGCATCGAGGTCGAGCGCGTCGCTGCGCAGCGCGGCGGCCAGCGCCGCGTAGTCCGAACGGTCGAGCGGCGTGACGCGTGCCGGCGGCGCGGCGAACGCCCAGCCGCCGGCCTGCTCGCGCAGCGCGACCCGGCCGACCCCGCACTGCTGGATCAGCCGGCCCGGCGTGCGCGGCCGCGCGCCGCTTTCCAGGAACGCATGCGCGGTGCCGAGCGTCGGGTGGCCGGCGAACGGCAATTCGCCGCCCGTCGTGAAGATCCGGACGCGGTAGTCGGCTTCCGGATCGGTCGGCGTGCAGAGGAACGTCGTTTCCGACAGGTTCGTCCAGCGGGCGATCTCGAGCATGGCGTCGTCGCCGAGCGAATCGGCGTCGAACACCACGGCCAGCGGATTGCCCTTGAACGGCACCGACGAGAACACGTCGACCTGCTTGAAGCGGACGAGGCGGCCGGACATCGTGCCGGGCCCGTTACGCGACTTCGGCGATCAGCTCGATCTCGACGCATGCGCCGAGCGGGATCTGCGCGACGCCGAAGGCCGAGCGGGCGTGCTTGCCGGCGTCGCCGAACACCTCGGCGATCAGCTCCGACGCGCCGTTCGTCACGACGTGCTGTTCCGTGAAGTCGAGCGTCGAGTTGACGAGGCTCATCAGCTTCACGATGCGCGTGACCTTGTTCAGGTCGCCGGTATGCGCGTGCAGCGTCGCGAGCAGGTCGATCGCGATCGCGCGCGCGGCCGCCTTGCCGTCTTCCGTCTGCAGGTCGGCGCCGAGCTTGCCGGCCCAGACCTTGCCGTCCTTCTTCGCGATGTGGCCCGACAGGTACACCGTGTTGCCGCTTTGCGCGCTCATCACGTAGGCGGCGGCCGGTGCGCCGGCGGTCGGGAGCTCGATGCCGAGCGACTTCAGCTTGTCGTAGACGTTAGCCATGTAATCGATTCCTCGTAGAGAGTCGTGACAGGAAAAAGGGGATCAGAGGCGCTCGCGCAGCAGCTTGCCGAGGCGCGCGACGCCTTCCTCGATCTTCTCGGGCGGCACCGTCACGAACGACAGGCGCAGCGTGTTCTGCTGCGCGTCGTCCGCGAAGAACGGCGCGCCCGGCACGAAGGCGACGTGGTTGTCGACGGCCGCGGCGAGCAGCTTCATGCTGTCGATCTGCGCGGGCAGGTTCACCCAGATGAACATCCCGCCTTCCGGGCGGTTCCACGTGACGCCTTCCGGCATGTGACGCGCCAGCGCGCCGAGCATCGCGTCGCACTGCGCGCTGTACAGCTCGCGGATCGTCGGGATGTGCTCGTCGAGGAAGCCGTCCTTGATCACTTCGTGCGCGATGCGCTGCGTGAGCGTCGGCGTGTGCAGATCGGTGGCCTGCTTGGCCTGCACGAGCTTGAAGTGGAGTTCCTCGGGCGCGATGATGTAGCCGATCCGCAGGCCCGGTGCGAGCACCTTCGAGAACGTGCCGAGGTGCACGACGTGGTCGGGCGCCATCGACAGCATCGTCGGCAGCGGTTCGCCGCGATAGTTCAGCGCGCCGTACGGATCGTCCTCCAGCACCGGGAACGGGCTCGACTGCGCGAACGCGGCGAGCGCGCGGCGGCGCTCGACGGGCAGGCGGCGGCCGGTCGGGTTCTGGAAGTTCGGTTGCGCGTACAGCAGGCGCGCGCCTTGCGTGAGTTCGGGCGTCAGGCCTTCCGGCAGCAGGCCCTGTTCGTCGGTCGGCACCTGCACGTAGCGCGGCTCGTACAGCGAGAACGACTGCAGCGCGCCGAGGTAGGTCGGCGTTTCGACCAGGATCGGACTGCCCGGATCGACGAGCGCCTTGCCGAGCAGGTCGAGCGCCTGCTGCGAGCCGGTCGTGATCAGCACCTGCGACACGCGCACGCTGTAGCGCTCGGCGATCCATTCGCGCAGCGGCAGGTAGCCTTCGGTCGCGCTGTACTGGAGCGCGGCGGCCGGCGCGTCGCGCAGCACGCGGTCGGCGGCGGCGCGCATGCGCTCGGCCGGGAACGTCGCGGGGGCGGGCAGGCCGCCGGCGAACGAGATGACCTCGGGGCGTTCCGTGACCTTCAGGATCTCGCGGATCGCAGAGCTCGTCAGCTTGCGGGCGCGTTCGGAAAGCTGCCAGTGCGGCGGATGCAGGTCGCTCGGATTCATAGTCTCCTCGTTCGGATATCGTGGTCAGTCAAGAAAGGTCGTTCGGGCGAATCGTTTCGACACCGCCGGGTGGGCAGGCGCGAGCGCGATCGAGCCTTCGCGGCCGGGTGGGCAAAACCGATCAGGCAAAACAAACATTATGGCGCACCTCATCAACCGGCGCGAGCGGGACGCGGGGCCGTGGCCACCGCCGAGCGGCGCCCGAGCACCACGGTGGCGATCACGGCCGCCGCGAACAGCCACGTCGACGGCGTGACGGTCTCGCCGAACAGCAGGGCGGAAAAGGCGATCGTGAAGAAAATCTGCAGCAGCTGCACCTGGCCGACACGTGCGGTGCCCCCCATCGCGAGCCCCGCATACCAGGCGAAAAAGCCGATGAATTGCGAAAAAAGGGTCACGTAACCGAACGCGAGCCACGTGCGCGGCGCGAGCGGGCCCGGATGCGCGGCATGCTGCATCCACGCGAGCCAGCCGACCGGCAGCACGAGGAACGGCGCCGACACGACGAGCGCCCAGCAGATCACCTGCCAGCCGCCGATCTGGCGCGCGAGGCGCGCGCCTTCCGCGTAGCCGAGCGCGCCGATGCCGACCGCGACGAGCATCAGCGCGTCGCCGGCCTGCAGGGTGCCGCCGCCGTCGCGCAGCGCGAACGCGATCACGAGCGCGCTGCCCGCGACCGCGCTGGCCCAGAACGCCTTCGACGGCCGCTCGTGCGACAGCCACGCCGCGTACAGCGCGACGAACAGCGGCTGCAGCCCGTTGACGACCGCGCCGTGCGACGCCGGCACCGATTTCATCGCCCACGCGGAGAACACCGGATACGCGATGATCACGCCGGCCGACGTGATCGCGAGGCTTTTCAGTTGCGCGCGGGTCGGCAGCGCCTCGCGGCGCCACCACAGCAGCAGGCCGGCCGGCACGGCGGCGGCGAGCGCGCGGCCGAGCCCGTTGAGCAGCGGGTTGAGTTCGGACACGACGATTCGCGTCATCGGCAGCGTCAGGCTGAAGATCATCACGCCGATCAGGCCGAGCAGCATGCCCCGGGTTTCGCGCGAATTCATGTGGCGGTGTCTCCGTATTGCAGGTCGTTGTCGTCGGGAACGCGGCGGCGCGTTCAGCGCAGCGTACGGGCGCCTTGCGGCGTATCGAATTCGGCCACGAGCGCGGGCGGACCTTCGCCCGCGTCGAGATCGAGCAGGTGGGCGGCACCGAGCCAGTCGAGCTGCTCGCGGATGACGTCGGCACGCGGGTGGGTGCCCTTGAGCGCCTTCAGCGCGACGCCGTTGCCCGGCAGCGACTCGGCCGGGTGGCGCGGGCTGTCCCACTGGATCAGCGACGGCGCGAGCCCGTCGCCCGAGCCCTGCCAGGCGGGGAAGCTGCCGTCGTCGGGCACCGTGAGGCCCCAGCGCAGGTCGCCGCGGCTCATCGCGACCACGGGCGCGATGCGGGCCGGGTACTGGCTCTGCCACAGGGCAAGCTGGCGCGGGCGGTCGACGCGCGCGACCCAGTGCGCGAGGAACGGGCCCTGCGCGAGCCGTGCGTGCATCGCCGGATCGTCGAGGCCGAACAGCCGTGCGCGCGGCGGCTTCGCGCCGTCGTCCGCGGCAGGCGCGTCGGGGTCGATCGCGATCACTTCGAGGTAGAGCCCGCCCCACGCGCCGAACAGCGCATTGTGGGTCCGCATCAGCGGGTGGCGGCCGCCGCCGGCCGGTTCGATGCCGAGCGCGTCGGCGACATGGCGAACGCCTTCGTCGAGCGTGCGCGCGGCGATCACGAGATGGTCGAGTGTCAGGGAGCGGGCTGGCATGAACGTCGGTCGGGAAGCGAAAGTGTCATGGTAGGCGGGCGAGGCGCCGGGCGGTAGCCGGCCTGGCCGGCGCACCGGCCGCGACGCGGGCCGGGCGGCGCGGCGCCGGTGCGGCGGGGCCGGAACGACGGCCGCACGCGCGCCATTCCGGTCAACTGTAATCGGCGTTACCGGCACAGTAACGGTACAATCGGCGCGATAGCCTTCGGTACAGTTGGAGCTGCCGCCCATGTCCATCGTCCCACTCGCCCAGATTCCCGCGCCGCACGACACGGCCACGCTCACGCTCGTCGACCAGCTGGTCCAGTGGGCGCGGCGGCGCATCGACGAACGCGTGTTCCGTCCCGGCATGCGGATGCCGTCGATCCGCAAGCTCGCGCTCGACAAGAGCGTGTCGCGTTTCACCGTCGTCGAGGCGTACGAGCGCCTCGTCGCGCAGGGCTACCTCGACTCGCGGCGCGGCTCGGGCTTCTACGTGCGCGAGCGCACGGGCGCCGGCCCGCAGCCGGCCGACGGCGTCGCGCGCGTGGCCGAGGCCGCGCCCGTGCACAACACGATCGACGTCGTCTGGCTGCTGCGCAACATGCTGCACACTGTCAGCCCGGAGAAGGGGCCGGGCCTCGGCTACCTGCCGGGCCGCTGGCTCGACGGCGAGCTGATCACCGGCGCGCTGCGCGCGCTGGGGCGCCAGTCGGGCGCGCAGATGCTCGGTTTCGGCACCGCGCAGGGCTTCCTGCCGCTGCGCCAGCAACTGCAGACGCGCCTCGCCGAAGTCGAGATCGGCGCGAAACCCGAGCAGATCGTGCTCGTCTCGGGGATCACGCAGGCGATCGACCTGATTTCGCGGATCTACATGCGGCCCGGCGACGCGGTGATCGTCGGCGATCCCGCGTGGTTCCAGATGTTCGGGCGCTTCGCGGCGCAGGGCGCGCAGCTCGTCGGGATGCCGTACACGCCCGACGGCCCCGATCTCGACGCGCTCGAAACGCTGGTGCAGATGTGGCGGCCGAAGATGCTCGTGATCAACTCGGTGCTGCAGAACCCGACCGGCACGTCGTTGTCGGCCGCGCAGGCGTTCCGGATCCTGAAGCTCGCGGAGGCGTACGATTTCCTCGTCGTCGAGGACGACGTGTACGGCGACCTGTGCCCGCCGAGTTATCCGGCCACGCGCCTCGCGAGCCTCGACCAGTTGAAGCGCGTGATCTACCTCGGCAGCTATTCGAAGACGCTCGCGGCGAACCTGCGGGTCGGTTACGTGGCGTGCGCGCCGGAGATCGCGAAGGCGGTCACCGACCAGAAGATGCTGGTCGGGATGACGACGCCCGAGCTCAACGAGCGCGTGCTGTACAAGATCCTGACCGAAGGGCATTACCGGCGCCACGTCGAGCGGCTGCGCGCGCGGCTCGACGGCGTGCGCGACAAGACCGCGCGGATGCTCGAGCGCACCGGGCTCGGGCTGTTCACGATGCCGGCGGCCGGGATGTTCCTGTGGGCCGACACGGGCGTCGATTCGGACGCGCTCGCGGCGGTCGCGCACGAGGCCGGCTTCCTGCTGACGCCGGGCAGCCTGTTCTCGCCGCAGCAGTCGCCGTCGACCTGGATGCGCTTCAATGTCGCGAACTGCGGCGATCCGGCGCTGCCGGGGCTGCTGGCCGGCTATATCGACTCGGCGGTGCGGCGCGCGTCGTGACGCGGCGCGTCGTGTCTTGAAATCGCGCGCGCCGTCCCCAGATACGCGCGCAAACCGCTGGCGCCGGGCGGTCGTCCTCCACGGACTCGCGGGCATCGCGCCCCGGGCGCCTGCGCCACACCATCCCTGTTCAAGTAAGAGGAAACAGCATCCATGGCACATGAAACGATGAGCTTTCAGGCAGAGGTCAAGCAACTCCTCCACCTGATGATCCATTCGCTCTACAGCAACAAGGAAATCTTCCTGCGCGAACTGGTGTCGAACGCGTCCGACGCGGTCGACAAGCTGCGTTTCGAAGCGCTCGCGGACAACGCGCTGTACGAGAACGATCCGAACCTGCGCATCCGCATCGGCTACGACAAGGCCGCGCGCACCATCACGATCGACGACAACGGCATCGGCATGAGCCGCGACGAGGCGATCGCGAACCTCGGCACGATCGCGCGCTCGGGCACCAAGGAATTCTTCACGAAGCTGTCGGGCGACCAGCAGAAGGACGCGGCGCTGATCGGCCAGTTCGGCGTCGGTTTCTACTCGGGCTTCATCGTCGCGGACAAGATCACCGTCGAGACGCGCCGCGCCGGCCTGCCGGCGAACCAAGCCGTGCGCTGGGAAAGCGCGGGCGAGGGCGACTTCACGATCGACGCGATCGAGCGCGCGCAGCGCGGCACGACGATCACGCTGCACCTGCGCGAGGGCGAGGACGAGCTGCTGTCGTCGCACCGCCTGCGCTCGATCATCCAGAAGTACTCCGATCACATCGCGCTGCCGATCCTGATGCGCAAGGAAGAATGGGATCAGGAAAAGGGCGAGATGGTCCTGAAGGACGAGGACGAGACCGTCAACCAGGCGAGCGCGCTGTGGACGCGTTCGAAGAGCGACGTCACCGACGAGCAGTACACGCAGTTCTACCAGCACATCGCGCACGATCACCAGGATCCGCTCACCTGGACGCACAACCGCGTCGAGGGCCGCAGCGAATACACGCAACTGCTGTTCGTGCCGTCGCACGCGCCGTTCGACCTGTGGAACCGCGACTATCGCGGCGGCCTGAAGCTGTACGTGAAGCGCGTGTTCATCATGGACGACGCCGAGCAGCTGCTGCCGCAATACCTGCGTTTCGTGAAGGGCGTCGTCGATTCGGCCGACCTGCCGCTGAACGTGTCGCGCGAGATCCTGCAGGAAAGCCGCGACGTGAAGGCGATCCGCGAAGGCGTGACCAAGCGCGCGCTGTCGATGCTCGAGGAGCTCGCCAATGCGGAAGACGAAACCGGCAAGGAAAAGTACAAGACGTTCTGGGGCGCGTTCGGCCAGGTGCTGAAGGAAGGCCTCGGCGAGGATCACGCGAACCGCGAGCGCATCGCGAAGCTGCTGCGCTTCGCGTCGACGCACGGCGACACCGACGCTCAGGACGTGTCGCTCGCCGACTACGTGTCGCGCATGAAGCCCGAGCAGAGCAAGATCTACTACGTGACGGCCGATACGTGGCAGGCCGCGAAGAACAGCCCGCACCTCGAAGTGTTCCGCAAGAAGGGCGTCGAGGTGCTGCTGCTGACCGATCGCGTCGACGAATGGATGCTGTCGTTCCTGCATGAATTCGACGGCAAGCCGCTCGCGAGCGTGGCCCGCGGCGATCTCGATCTCGGCGAGCTGAACGACGAGGAGAAGAAGGCGCAGGAGCAGGCGGGCGAAGCGATCAAGCCGGTCGTCGAGAAGATGAAGGAAGCGCTCGGCGACAAGGTGAAGGAAGTGCGCGTCACGTTCCGCCTGACCGATTCGCCGTCGTGCCTCGTCGCGGACGACAACGACATGAGCGGCTACCTGCAGCGGATGCTGAAGGCCGCAGGGCAGAACGCGCCGGCGATGCAGCCGATCCTCGAGATCAATCCCGATCACGCGCTCGTGAAGCAGCTGAACGCCGACAGCGCCGATTTCGGCGACTGGTGCCATCTGCTGTTCGATCAGGCGCTGCTGGCCGAAGGCGGCATGCTCGACGATCCGGCGAGCTTCGTGAAGCGGACCAACGCGCTGCTGCTGTCGCGCGCCGCGTGAATCCGCGCATGCGATTCGACGGCGGTCAGGCCGGCTGGCGCGAGACGCCGCGGCCGGGCTGCTCGCTCGACCAGCGCGACTGGCTGACGCGCGGCGGATCGCTGACGGCCCATCTCGCGCGGCTCGGCCGCGTGAGCGTGCGCGTGACGCGCGAGGCCGTCGACGGTCCGTGGTTCGACGAGCCGGACGCGCTTGCCTGTGCGCCGCGCGCGCCGATGTGGGTGCGCGAGGTGATCCTGTCGGTCGACGGCGTGCCGTACGTCGCCGCGCACAGCATCGCGCCGCTCGCGGCCAGCAAGGGCGTGTGGCAGGCGATGCGGCGGCTGCGCACGCGGCCGCTCGCGGAGCTGTTGTACAGCGATCCGCAGGTCGAGCGCTCGGCGCTCGTCAGCCGGCGCGTGATCGCCGGTCATCCGCTGTATGCGCTCGCGAGCCATGCGCTCGGCATCGGCGCGCGCGCGCCGCATGCGTTCGCCGCGCGGCGTTCGGTGTTCCAGCGTTACGGCAAGCCGCTGATGGTCACCGAGTGCATGCTGCCGGCGCTGTGGCGCCATCTCGCCGCGCACGGCGACGGGCCGCGCTCCGTCGGGCCGCGTGGGGACGCGTGATGCTGCGGGGTTTTCCGCCGGTCGTCGCGCCGGATACGCACACGATGATCCTCGGGAGCTTTCCGGGCGAGGCGTCGCTCGATGCCGCGCAGTACTACGCGCATCCACGCAACCAGTTCTGGCGGCTGCTCGGCGCGGTGCTCGGCGAACCCGGGCTGCACGAACTCGCGTATGACGCACGGCTCGAACGCGTGCTTGCGCACGGCATCGGCGTCTGGGACGTGCTCGATGCCTGCCATCGACAAGGCAGTCTCGATTCGGCGATCCGGAATGCGAAGCCGAACGACTTTGCTTCGTTGCGCGAGCACGCGCCGTTGCTGAAGAAAGTCTGCTTCAACGGCAAGACGGCGGGGCGGTTTGCCGATGTAATCGGCGCGGCGGGTTATGAAACGCTCGTATTGCCTTCGTCGAGTCCAGCGAACGCGACGTTGTCGTTCGAACAGAAACTGGTGCTCTGGCGTGCACTTCGCACCTGAGGCGCGGTGGAGGCCGGGTTGGTGAAGCAGCGCTATCAGGCGGGCGGCGGCAGGTGCCTGGCGCCCCTGGCCGCGGTGATGC
This sequence comes from Burkholderia sp. YHN3-13, assembly GCF_055810675.1. Taxonomy (NCBI): domain Bacteria; kingdom Pseudomonadati; phylum Pseudomonadota; class Betaproteobacteria; order Burkholderiales; family Burkholderiaceae; genus Burkholderia; species Burkholderia sp. YHN3-13. The sequence goes on from NZ_JBVVNQ010000017.1 coordinate 36,183, forward strand.
GACCCTGTGCGGCGACGAGTGGGTCGTCGGTGGTCGCCACCAGCCACAGACGCGCGTGCTCTTCGATCCGGCGGTTGTGGTCCTTCAACGGGCCCATCGCGGCAGCGGCCTTCCAGACCACCGGGCCGATTCGGCTACTCCTGCCCGACGGCGCGCCCACCAGCAGGCAGTAAGGTCCCAGCGGAAGCGATACGAACGGAAGTGCCGGACTGGCGATCACGCGCCAGTCGATGAAGGGTGTATCGCTGATCAGCAGCGGCGTGGGCAAGCCGTAGAGCACACTGAAATCGTACAGCGCCAGCTGCTCTCGCATGGCGACGTACGTTCGCCGGATGTCGTCGACGACCGCCGCGCGGATCTCGTCCTCGAACATGGGTTCCTGCGCGTAGCGGGCAAATGCCTGTCGAGCCTCCCATTGATACGCGCTGAACAGGCCGATTTCCACGCAGTCCTGCACCGCACGCTGAACCTCCGCTACAGAACCGGCTTCCCCTGGCGTTCCCAGCTGCGCAGCCCGCAAAAAGCGGGCAAGTCCTTCCTCGTGGATCGCGGGACCCTCCGCGGATGCGTCGTCGTCAGTGTTCTTGCCCAGCGGCACGTAGATATATTGCTCGGCAGCGAAATGCGATTTCTTGCCTGCATCGAACTTGATTTCGCCATCGACGCAGTCGAGATAGCGCGTCCCGATCCGGCCGTGCTCCCAAACCCAATTTTTCAGGAACGGACGGAGTGGATGCAGTCTGTCGTGATCGGCCATCGCAACCTCCAAGTTTCCCCGCATGAGCCATTCCGGCCACTCGCCGCACCCGCCGCGCCGTCGCAGCGGCCCCGCACTACAAGGCGAGCGTGCCCAGCTCCTCGTAAGTACGATGCAGCCAGACCTTGACGCGCTGCCGCTCCAGCAAGCCGAGCCCCGTGGCGGCGCGGTCGGGATGATTGACCGCCGCCCAGAAGCTCGCGCTTTGACGATCGATCTTCTGCATCGTCGTATCGGGCAGGCGGCGCAGCGTAATCACGCTGGCGCCGAGGGCCTCGGCCCGCTCGCGTTCGCCGGACGCCTCCAGAATCTCGAAGCGATCGCCGCGAACTTCATTCAGTACCAGCACCAGCTTGATTCGTCCACCGAATTCGTCGAGCCATTGCCGCAGCAGATCGACCGAATCGCGCCCGGTGTCCATCACGTGCCACCACGTCAACGTGAGGCCGTGTTCTGCGGCAAAATCCAGCACGTCCGAATCGTCGAGCCATCTTGCGAGCGACTGCCGCGTCTGGGCCGCGAGGTCGACCAGTATGCGCCGCTGAGGATCTTCGAGTGCCGATTCCATGACCGGATCGAGGCTGTCGTGCTGGTCGAGCACGGCAGGCGCGGCAAAATCGGCATAGAACCGCAGTAGCGCGCCGTGCGATCGGTCGGTATCGAAGCCCACGAAGGGCACGCTCCGATCGATGAAATACTGGGCCAGCACACGGGCGGCGAGCGATTTGCCGACGCCGCCTTTTTCCCCGCCGATGAAGTGGATGTGACTCATGAATGCGAAATCCCGTGTGATGGAGCAGGTATGGCCGGAACGGATGTTGGCAGGCTTCGATGACGTTACTGCGTACAGGTCACGTCGAAAGAGCATGCAGGTGCGACAGCAGCATGCTGTCTGACCGACGCCGATGTCAAACTGAACAAAATGGCAACCCGTTCTGGCGGCTGCTCGGCGCGGTGCTCGGCGAGCCGATGCTGCATGCGCTGTCGTACGACGCGCGGCTCGTGTGCGTGCCTTCGCATGGCATCGGCATCCGGGACGTGCTCGATGCCTGCCATCGCCAGGGCAGTCTCGATTCGGCGATCCGGAAAGCAAGACCGAACGATTTCGATTCGTCGCGCGAGCATGCGCCGCGGCTGAAGCGCGTGTGCTTCAACGGCAAGATGGTGGGGCGCTTTGCCGACGTGATCGGCCAGGCCGGGTACGAGACGCTCGTGCTGCCTTCGTCGAGCCCGGCGAAGGCAATGCCGTCGTTCGAGCGGGGGCTGGAATTCCGGCGTCGACGGCCGATGCCGGTTCGGCACGATCGTCAATCGTCCTCGCCCCATCGCCACCGGGGCTTCTCGCCTTTGAGCCAGCACACCGCAATCAGCAGCGCGACCCACACCGCGATGCAAACGGCGTATGCAAGCGGCGAGCGTTGCGGCGGCACCCGCCACGCAGTCGCGATGATGCCGGCCGCGAACAGCAGCAGCACGACCCAGCCCTGCCACGCGACCGGCAAACCCCATCCCCAGCCGTAGCGTTTCGCCGGAAACCAGATCTTCCTGTCGTTCGATGTCATGTGTCCTCCTTCGATCGATGAAGGCAGCCTCGCGTCGACGGCATCCGGGATCGTGCACCGCGAGGCGCGCGTCGCGGCCGCCATCACGCACCAATGCTATCCTCTCGTCCGCCAAAACCAGCATCACCCAGCGAGATTCAATCATGACCCGACTGATCAAGCGCGCGTCCGCCGAGGCGCGTGCATTCAAGCAAGGCAAGCCGTCCTCGTACAACGGCTCCGAAAAGCTCCAGCCGCCGCGCGTGAAGCGTCGCCCGGACATCGACGAACACGACGACGTGCCGGTGCTCGAAGCGCCGCGCAAGCCGCGCTTCGCGCCCGTTACGTTCTCCGAAGAAGGCGGCGTGCGCTTCCTGCACTTCGGTACCGAATGGGTGCAGGGCGCGATGCGGATCTCGAAGCCGCTCGCCATCGAGCTCGAATACGCGCAGCAGATGATGGCATGGCTGCTGTTCCTCGAAACGCCCGAGCGGATCGTCCAGCTCGGGCTCGGCACCGGCGCGCTGACCAAGTTCTCGCACCGTTTCCTGCCGGACGCGAAGGTCGAGGCCGTCGAACTGAATCCGGCCGTGATCGTCGCCGCGCGCACGATGTTCGCGCTGCCGCCCGACGACGCGCGCCTCGTCGTGCATGAAGCCGACGCGTGGGACTTCGTCAACGACCCGGCCAACCGCGGCACGACGGGTGCGATCCAGATCGACCTGTACGACGCGACCGCGCGCGGCCCCGTGCTCGACAGCGTCGCGTTCTACCGCGCGGTGCGCGGCTGTCTCGCGGAGGCGGGCATCGCGACGATCAACCTGTTCGGCGATCATCCGAGCTTCGTGCGCAACATGAAGCACCTGAACGCGGCGTTCGATCATCGCGTGATCGCGCTGCCCGAAGTGCACGACGGCAACCGGATCGCGATCGCGTTCTCGGGCCCGGCGCTCGACGTGCCGTTCGCGCAGCTCGACGCCCGCGCGAAGCTGATCGAGGACACGCTGAAGCTGCCCGCGCGCAAGTGGGTGAAAGCTTTGAAAGAAACGACCGGCGCACGCGACACCTCGTTCGCGATCTGACGCTTCACGCACCGGCGGCAGCCCGGTGCAACCATGCGACAAGGGGCGGATCACCTCGGGTTCGCCCCTGCTTGACCGCGTGCTCGCGGCTCCTATACTGGCGCGAAGCCAGGGGAGCCGCAGCCTACCCGTTTCGCCGCTCCTCCCGGCGCCGTACCCGCTCAACAAGATCGATATCCGGGAAAGAAGAGGAGACGTCATGGCTCACGATGCCGACGCCAACCGGGCCGCGAAGCGCTGGCTCTGGCTGCTGGTACTGCCGCTGATTGCGATGGTCTGGGTACCGTCGTACAGCAAGATCGAACCGCAGATGTTCGGTTTTCCGTTTTTCTACTGGTATCAGCTGCTTTGGGTCTTCATCAGCGCGGTGATCACCGCGTTCGTGTACTTCAAGACCAAGAACGCGTGGAAGGCGGGCGGCCCGCAGGGAGGTGCGCGATGAATCTCGGCGCAACCTTCGTCTTCGTCCTGCTGTTCATCGGCGTCACGATCATCGGTTTCCTGGCCGCGAACTGGCGGCGCGGCGATCTCGCCCATCTCGACGAATGGGGCCTCGGCGGACGCCGCTTCGGCACGATCGTCACGTGGTTCCTGCTCGGCGGCGACCTCTACACGGCCTACACGTTCGTCGCGGTGCCCGCGCTCGTGTTCGGCGCCGGCGCGATGGGCTTCTTCGCGCTGCCCTATACGATCCTGATCTATCCGTTCGCGTTCGTCGTGTTCCCGAAGCTGTGGAGCATCGCGAAGCGGCACGGCTACGTGACGTCCGCCGACTTCGTCAACGCGCGCTACGGCAGCCGGATGCTCGCGCTGGCGATCGCGGTGACGGGCATCGTCGCGACGATGCCGTACATCGCGCTGCAGCTCGTCGGCATCGAAGTGGTGATCGGCGCGCTCGGCTTCGACACGACCGGCTTCGTCGGCGACCTGCCGCTGATCATCGCGTTCGCGATCCTCGCCGCGTACACGTACACGTCGGGGCTGCGTGCCCCGGCCATGATCGCGATCGTGAAGGACATCCTGATCTACATCACGATCGCGGCGGCCGTCGTCGTGATCCCGGCGAAGCTCGGCGGCTTCGGGCACATCTTCGCGAGCGTGCCGCCGGCGAAGCTGCTGCTGAAGGCGCCCGATGCGGCGAGCCTGAACGGCTACAGCGCGTACGCGACGCTCGCGATCGGCTCGGCGCTCGCGCTGTTCCTGTACCCGCACTCGGTCACGGCGATCCTGTCGTCGTCGTCGGGCAACTCGATTCGCCGCAACATGGCGATGCTGCCCGCGTACTCGTTCGTGCTCGGCCTGCTCGCGCTGCTCGGCTACATGGCGCTCGCGTCGGGTGTGAAGGACATGCCGCAGTACGCGCCGTACTTCAAGGCGTTCGGTCCGAACTTCGCGGTGCCCGCGCTGTTCCTCGAGTACTTCCCGTCGTGGTTCGTCGGCGTCGCGTTCGCGGCGATCGGCATCGGTGCGCTGGTGCCGGCGGCGATCATGTCGATCGCGGCCGCGAACCTGTACACGCGCAACATCCACCGCGAGTTCGTGAACCGCAACATGACGCACGAGCAGGAGACGCACGTCGCGAAGCTCGTGTCGCTGATCGTGAAGGTCGGCGCGGTCGCGTTCATCCTCGGGCTGCCGCTGACCTACGCGATCCAGCTGCAGCTGCTCGGCGGGATCTGGATCATCCAGACGCTGCCTGCGATCGTGCTCGGCCTGTACACGCGCGTGCTCGACCATCGCGGTTTGCTGGCCGGCTGGGCGGCAGGCATCGTGTGCGGCACGTGGATGGCGATTTCGCTGAAGCTGGCCGGCTCGATCTTCACGATCCACCTGTTCGGCCTCGCGATTCCCGGCTACGCGGCCGTCTGGTCGCTGATCGTGAACCTGGTGGTGGCGGTGGCGGTGAGCGTGCTGGTGCGCGTGATGGGCATGGCACACGCGGAAGACCGCACGCGGCCGGAGGACTATCTCGACGTCGTCGAGGGCTGACGGCGGCGGCATGCGCGGCGGTGTGCCGCGCATGCGTCGCGCGGCAACGAAAACGCCCGCCACCGCAACGTGGCGGGCGTTCCTTTTGCATCAGCCCTGCGCGTGTTTCGCGAGTGCCTCGCGTTGCGACAGGTCCTCGACGTTGACCATCCAGTGCACGCCGAAACGATCCTTCGCCATCCCGAAGCCGAGCGCCCAGAACGTCTTGCCGAACGGCATCGTCACTTCGCCGCCGTCGGCGAGCGCATTGAACAGCTTCTGCCCTTCGTCGACCGTCGCCGGGTTCAGCGACAGCGAATAACCGGCGTGCGCGGCGCCGGCCGGCTGGCTGCAGTCGCCGTCCGAGCACATGATCATCGAGTCGCCGATCGTGAAGCTCGCGTGCATCACCTTGTCGGCCATCTCCGGCGACATCGGGTGGTCGGGGTTCGGCGGCCCATCCTTGAAGTGCATCTTGAACATCGTCTTCGCACCGAGCGCCTTTTCGTAGAACTGAAGGGCTTCGTCGGCGCGACCGTAGAACGTCAGGTACGGTTGGACTTGCATCGTTGTCTCCTGTAATGGGCCGTGCCAGCGCGTCGGCGCGGGTTCGGCGTCGTGCAAGATTGACTGGGGAAGGGCGCATCGGGAGGCGGCCGCCGCACCCGTGACGTGGATTGTAGTTCGCGCGCTTGACGATGGAATGAAAAATAAAAACGGCCGCGAACATCCCGTTCGCGGCCGTGTGCGGCGTGCTTGCCGACGGCTGTTACCCGTGTTGCTGACAGCCGCTGACGCGCGTGGCGGGTCAGCGCAGCGCGTCGATCAGCTTCTCGAGCTTCACCGCGTCGGCGGCGAATACGCGGATGCCTTCCGCGAGCTTCTCGGTCGCCATCGCTTCGTCGTTCAGCTGGAAGCGGAACGACGCCTCGTCGATCGCGACGCGCTCGGACGGCTTGTCCTGCAGCGATTCCGGCGACAGCTTGCGCGCGACCGTCTCGTTGCTGTCCTGCAGCTTCTGAAGCAAATCGGGACTGATGGTCAGCAGGTCGCAGCCGGCGAGTTCGGTGATCTGGCTCGTGGTGCGGAAGCTCGCGCCCATCACTTCGGTCTTGTAGCCGAACGTCTTGTAGTACGTGTAGATGCGGCGCACCGACTGCACGCCCGGATCGTTCGCGCCGCCGTCCTTCTCTTCGTTCCATTCCGCGCCGGCCTGTTTCTTGTACCAGTCGTAGATGCGGCCGACGAACGGCGAGATCAGTTGCGCGCCGGCTTCCGCGCACGCGGCGGCCTGCACGAGCGAGAAAAGCAGGGTCATGTTGCACTTGATCCCTTCCTTCTGCAGCACCTCGGCCGCGCGGATGCCTTCCCACGTCGACGCGAGCTTGATCAGGATGCGGTCGCGGCCGATGCCGGCTGCTTCGTACAGCTTGATGAGCTCGCGGCCCTTGTCGATCGAGCGTTGCGTGTCGAACGACAGGCGCGCGTCGACTTCGGTCGACACACGGCCCGGGATCAGCTTCAGGATCTCGGTGCCGAAGGCGATCAGCAGGCGGTCGATGATGAAATCGGTGCTTTCGTTGCGGTGATCGCGGACGGTTTTCTCGAGGATCGGCTTGTACGCATCCTTCTGGACGGCCTTCAGGATCAGCGACGGGTTCGTGGTCGCGTCCTGCGGCTTGTATTGCGCAAGCTGCTGGAAGTCGCCCGTGTCGGCGACGACGGTCGTGTACTGCTTCAGCTGGTCGAGTGCGGTAGTCATGGCGATTCGGAAGAAGGGCGCGGGGCGCCGGGTTCTCACGGGCCGCGCGAGCGCGGCGGCGAAGCGAAGCGGCGCGCGGCGCCGCTTCCGGATCCATCATTTTAGGCCCGATTCGTGTCGAGCACGTTTTGGCGTGCCCGAGGCACGCCGCGACAGGCCGCGAGCCGCGTCACGCGGGGCGCCGCGCGTTCAGGATCACCTGCGTGACGATCCCCGCGACGAGCCCCCAGAACGCCGAGCCGATCGACAGCAGCGTGAGGCCCGACGCGGTGACCATGAACGTGACGAGCGCGGCCTCGCGCTGCTTCACGTCCTGCATCGCGTTCGCGAGCCCGCTCATGATCGAGCCGAACAGCGCGAGCGCGGCGACCGATACCACGAGCGCCTTCGGCAGCGCCGCGAACAGCGCGGCGATCGTCGCGCCGAAGATGCCGGCGACCAGGTAGAACATGCCGCACCACACGGCGGCCGTGTAGCGCTTCGCGTGATCCTCGTGCGCTTCGGGGCCCGTACAGATCGCGGCCGTGATCGCCGCGAGGTTCACGCCGTGCGAGCCGAACGGCGCGAGCAGCAGCGACGCGAGGCCGGTCGTCGCGATCAGCGGCGACGACGGTGTCGGGTAGCCGTCCGCGCGCAGCACCGCGATGCCCGGCACGTTCTGCGACGCCATCGCGACGACGAACAGCGGAATGCCGATGCTGACGATCGACGCGATCGAGAGCGCGGGCATCGTGAACACCGGTTGCGCGAGCGCGATGTGGAAGCGGCTGAAGTCGAGCAGGCCGAGGCCGCCGGCCACCGCCGTGCCGACGATCAGCGTGGTCACGATCGCATAACGCGGCGCGAGCCGCTTGACGATCAGGTAGGTGAAGAACATCGCGAGCACGAGCGCGGTCTGGAACTGCGCGGCGCGAAAGATCTCGATGCCGATCTCGAACAGGATGCCCGCGAGCAGCGCGGCGGCGATGCCGGCCGGAATCCGGCGCATCAGCGTGTCGAACAGGCCGCTCATGCCGACGGCCGTCAGCAGCAGCGCGCACACGACGAACGCGCCGATCGCCTCGGCGTAGGGCACGCCGGGCAGCGACGCGATCAGCAGCGCGGCGCCGGGCGTCGACCACGCGACGACGACGGGCGCGCGAAACCGCAGCGACAGGCCGATCGTCGTCAGCGCCATGCCGATCGACAGCGCCCAGATCCACGACGAGATCTGCGCGTCGGTGAGGTGGGCGGCGCGGCCGGCCTGGAACATCAGCACGAGCGAACTCGTGTAGCCGGTCATCATCGCGACGAAGCCGGCGACGAGCGCCGACACGGACGTATCGGCGAAAAAGCGGCGGCCGCCGGCGCGGCTGGCGCTCGCGGTGGGCGAGGGATTCATGCTATCTCCGGGGGAGGCCGCTCGGACGCGGCCCTTGTTTGGTGCGAGTGGGGTGGCGTTACTTGCTGAGTGCGCGCATCGCGGTTTCGAGGCCCGCGAGCGTGAGCGGATACATGCGATGGCCGAGCAGGTCGCGGATCACCGCGACCGACTGCCGGTACTCCCATAGCCGCTCGGGCTCGGGGTTCAGCCATGCATGATGGGGGAACTGGTCGGCCAGCCGGCGCAGCCATACGGCGCCGGCCTCCGGGTTGTTGTATTCGACCGAGCCGCCGGGCTGCAGCACTTCGTACGGGCTCATCGTCGCGTCGCCGACGAAGATCAGCTTGTAGTCGGGCGTGAACTTGTGCAGCACGTCCCACGTCGCGGTGCGCTCCGAGTGGCGGCGGCGGTTGTTCTTCCACAGGTGGTCGTACACGCAGTTGTGGAAGTAGAAGAATTCGAGATGCTTGAATTCGGCCTTCGCGGCCGAGAACAGCTCTTCGGTGCGCTTGATGTGGTCGTCCATCGAGCCGCCGACGTCGAGCAGCATCAGCACCTTCACGTTGTTGTGGCGCTCGGGCACCATCCGCAGGTCGAGCCAGCCCGCGTTCGCGGCCGTGCTGCGGATCGTGCCGGGCAGGTCGAGCTCTTCCGCCGCGCCTTCGCGCGCGAAGCGGCGCAGCCGCCGCAGCGCGACCTTGATGTTGCGCGTGCCGATCTCGACCGAATCGTCGTAGTCGCGATAGGCGCGTGCCTCCCACACCTTCACCGCGGTGCGGTTGCCGTTCGACGGGCCGCCGATGCGCACGCCTTCGGGGTTGTAGCCGCCGTGCCCGAACGGCGACGTGCCGCCCGTGCCGATCCACTTGTTGCCGCCTTCGTGGCGTTCCTTCTGCTCGTCGAGCAGCGCCTTCAGCCGCTCCATCAGCTTGTCGAGCCCGCCCATCGCCTCGATCTGCGCCTTTTCCTCCGGCGACAGCTCGCGCTCGAGGCGCTTCTCGAGCCAGTCGAGCGGAATGTCGAACGCCTCGGACGGCAGCGCGGACACGCCGTGGAAATACGCGCCGAACGCCTGGTCGAACTTGTCGAAATACTGCTCGTCCTTGACGAGCGTCATCCGCGCGAGGAAGTAGAACGCGTCGATCGACGGCGAGATCAGCCCGGCCTTCAGCGATTCGAGCAGCGTCAGGTATTCCTTCACCGAGACGGGCAGCTTGGCTGCGCGCAGCGCGTAGAAGAAATTGAGCAGCATGGCCGGGCCTTCGCGGGTGAGTGGATTACCGGTTGTGCCGGTTCATGTAGACGAGCCGTTCGAGCAGGCTCAGATCCTGCTCGTTCTTCAGCAGCGCGCCCGCGAGCGGCGGCACGATCTGCTTCGCGTCCGCGCCGCGCAGCGCGTCGGCCGGGATGTTCTCGGCGAGCAGCAGCTTGAGCCAGTCGAGCAGCTCGGACGTCGACGGCTTCTTCTTCAGGCCCGACACGCCGCGCAATTCGAAGAAACTCTCGAGCGCCGCGCGCAGCAGCTCCTCGCGGATGTCGGGAAAGTGCACCGCGACGATCTTCTGCATCGTCGACGGGTCGGGAAACTGGATGTAGTGGAAGAAGCAGCGGCGCAGGAACGCGTCGGGCAGCTCCTTTTCGTTGTTCGACGTGATGATCACGAGCGGGCGGTGCTTCGCGCGCACCGTCTCGCGCGTCTCGTACACGTGGAATTCCATCCGGTCGAGCTCGCGCAGCAGGTCGTTCGGGAATTCGATGTCGGCCTTGTCGATCTCGTCGATCAGCAGCACGCTCGGATGCTCGGCGTCGAACGCCTGCCACAGCACGCCCTTCACGATGTAGTTCGAGATGTCCTTCACGCGCTCGTCGCCGAGCTGCGAATCGCGCAGCCGCGACACCGCGTCGTATTCGTACAGGCCCTGCTGCGCCTTGGTGGTCGACTTGATGTGCCACTGCAGCAGCGGCATGTCGAGCGCGGCGGCCACTTCCTCTGCGAGCATGGTCTTGCCGGTGCCGGGCTCGCCCTTGATCAGCAGCGGGCGTTGCAGCGTCAGCGCGGCATTGACCGCGAGCTTCAGATCGTCGGTGGCGACGTAGTGCGAGGACCCTTCGAAACGCATGGCGGCGCTCTTCTTCATCGGGAAAAAAACCCAGTATAAGTCAGAAGGGCTGTCCGGTTGGGCCGCGCCCGCGTATCGTTGCGGGGCTGTGGCGGGGCGAACGGGGGCGCCGTATGGACGCGTTCCCTGCCGACGCGGTACAATCTGGCCGTTTTTTTTGGCCTGCGTGGCGACCGACAAGCAAAACGGCGCGGGCCGTTGCCGCTTCGGCGCCAGTTTCCCCTCAAGCTAGGTTACAAGAGCTATGAACAAATTCGTCGGCAAACACGTCGTTGTCGCAGCGCTCGTGGCGCTCGCGGGCAGCGCGCAGGCGGCCGGTGTGGTCGGCAACCCGAAGGACGGGGCGAGCAAGGCCGCCATGTGTATCGGTTGCCACGGCATCCAGGACTACCGCGCGGCGTATCCGGAGGTCTACCGGGTGCCTGTCCTGGGCGGCCAGAACCAGCAATACCTCGAGAACGCGCTGAAGGCCTACCGCAAGAAGGATCGTCACTTCCCGTCGATGAATGCGATCGCCGGTTCGCTGACGGACCAGGACATCGCGGATCTGGCGGCCTACTACGCCGCCCAGAAGGCCGACACGAAGGACAATCCCTACAAGTAAAGCGCGCGCCGCCGATCTTCCCGGCGGGACAGGAGCATTCATGAACAACGCATTCAAGACGGCGGCGGTTGCACTGGCGGCCGGCCTCGCGATCGGTACCGCGCACGCAGCGGACATCTCGAAGGGCAAGGAACTGGTCGAGTCGCACAACTGCGCGGCCTGCCACGGCGCGCAGCTGAACAAGCCGATCAACGCCGAATATCCGCGCCTGGCCGGCCAGCACGCCGACTACCTCGTGTGGTCGATGCGCCAGTACCAGATGGGGCTGACGAACCCGCTGCTCGGCCGCAACAACGCGATCATGCAGGCCCAGGTGCAGAACCTGTCGGTCAGCGACATGAAGGACATCGCGGCCTACATCGAGTCGCTGAAGGAAACCGACCTCGTGTTCAAGAAGTAAGCGTGCCGGGCCTCGGCGGCCCGCGCAGCAAGCATGCCCCGCCTCGGCGGGGTATTTTTTTGTCCGCGATCGGGCCGGTCCCGGCGCTCAGTCGCGGGACGCGCGGCGCAGGATGCGCTGCAGGTACGCGTCGGTATCGGGCGGCGTGTTCGTGCGCTGCGCTTCCCAGATCGTTTCGCCGAGGCATTCCATGATCGCGTGTTGCGCGTCGTGGGTCGAGTCGAGCTTCGCGGCCAGCTTGTCGTGCGCGGCGCGGATGCCGGGCGGCTGGTCGATCGACAGCTGCTCGCTGATCGCGAGGTGCATCGACAGGTGCAGGAACGGGTTCGTCCGGCCTTCCTCGGGCGTGTAGTTGCGCGCGGCCGCGCCGTCGGCGTCGGCGAGTTCGTCGTGGTATTCGGGATGCTCGACGATCCAGTCGGCGGCCATCGCTTCCAGCGGCGTCAGGATCTCGCCCGCGCGCTGCTTGCGCCAGGTCTCGGTGAAAAAGCGACGCACGTCGTCGCGACTTGGATTGAACATGGTGGGGAAACGTCGTGATTCGGGCGGCCTCATGCCGCGTCGGGCATTGTACGCCGGGTCGGCGGACGGCGCTGGCGGCGCGGCGGTGCCGCCAGCACCGGTCGCGGCTGCCCCGCGCGGCGCGGCGGGCAAGCGCGGGCAAGCGCGGGCTAGGCGGGCGGCCGCCGCGCCGCTACACTCCGACGGTTCCTGCCCCGGCGCCTCGCTCGCCCGTTTCATCATGACCGCCACCGCCCGCCCGTCGTCCGCCGCCCTGCAGGGCGCGCTTTATGTCGCGCTATCCGCGGCCGCGTTCGGCGCGATGGCGATTTTCGGCCGCTACGCGTATGCGGCCGGTGTCGACGTGCTCGGGCTGCTGATCGTGCGCTTCGCGATCGGCGGCGCGGTGCTGGCCGCGATCGCGAAGCGCCGTCGCGTCGCCTGGCCGCGCGGACGCGCGCTCGTGCCGCTCGTCGCGATGGGCGCGCTCGGCTACGTCGGGCAGTCGTTCTGCTATTTCAGCGCGCTGCAGCACGCGCAGGCGAGCCTCGTCGCGCTGCTGCTGTACCTGTATCCGGCGTTCGTCACGCTGCTGGCCGCGTGGTGGCTGGGCGAGCGCCTGACGCGCGCGAAGGCCGTCGCGCTCGTGCTGTGCGTCGCGGGTTCCGCGCTGATGGTCGGCGGCGGGCATGGCGAGCCGCTCGGGATCGCGCTCGCGCTGGCGGCCGCGGTGATCTATTCGCTGTACATCGTCGGCGGCACGAAGGCGACGCGCGGCGTCGATCCGCTCGCGACGACGGCGATCATCTGCCTGTCGGCGACCGCCACGCTCGTGGTGATCGCCGTCGTGCGGACCGCCGCGTTCGGCGCGCCACCGCGCTGGCCCGCGACGAGCGGCGGCTGGGCGGCGATGCTCGCGATCGCGCTGGTGTCGACGGTTGCGGCCATGCTCGCGTTCTTCTCCGGGCTCGAACGGCTCGGGGCCGCGCGGACGTCGATGCTGTCGACGCTCGAGCCGGTCGTGACGGTCGCGCTCGCGGCGCTGCTGTTCGGGGAAGCGTTGTCGCCGCTGCAGTGGGCGGGCGGCGTCGCGATTCTGGCGGCGGTGCTGGCGCTCGTGCGCGCAGGCGGCGCGGCCGCCGACGATGCGACCGCGACGTCGAACGCGTAGTCGGGGAGGGGCGCGACGCGGGCGCCGCGTCGGCGCCTGCGGTGCCGGCCCGCATCGCGTGTCGCCGGCGGGCCTGACGCTTACTCGTTGGGCGGCGGCGTCTTCGGCCGGAATTCGCACAACGGCTCGATCGCGCAGTGCCAGCATTCGGGCTTGCGGGCCTTGCATACATAGCGCCCGTGCAGGATCAGCCAGTGATGCGCGTCCTGCAGGAATTCCTTCGGCGTGAACTTCTCGAGTGCGGTCTCGACGGCCCGCACGTCCTTGCCCGGCGCGAGCCCCGTGCGGTTCGCGACGCGGAAGATGTGCGTGTCGACCGCGATCGTCGGCTGGCCGAACGCAGTGTTCAGCACGACGTTCGCGGTCTTGCGGCCGACGCCCGGCAAGCCTTCGAGCGCTTCGCGATCGGCCGGCACCTCGCCGTCGTAGCGCTCGAGCAGGATCCGGCTCGTCGCGACCACGTTCTTCGCCTTGGTCCGGTACAGGCCGATCGTCTTGATGTACTCGGTGACGCCTTCCTCGCCAAGCGCGACGATTTGTCGCGGGGTGTTCGCGACCGGGAACATCTTCCGCATCGCCTTGTTGACCGATACGTCGGTCGCCTGCGCGGACAGCATCACGGCGATCAGCAACTCGAACGGCGTCGAGTATTCGAGTTCGGTGGTGGGATGCGGATTGAGGCTCTGCAGCGTTTCGTAGATCGCGCGTCGTTTGCTGGCGTTCATGGGGCGTTCTGGTCGGGCGGCGCGGATGGGCTGCCTGGGTCGTCGTTGCCTGCGTCGTTCGGTTGATCGTTGCCGCTTGCCGCCGCGGCGTCGGCGTCGCGCCGCGCCTGCTGTTCGACGAGCCGTTTGCGGCGCGCCTCGGCCGCGTCGATCTGGGCCTGGACGGCTGCGCTCACGCCTTCGGTGTTCTTCGGCCCGGCGCCTTGCCCGGACAATTCTTCCTTCTTCTTGCGCGCGCGTTCGAGCGCGGCGGCGATGATCGCGCGTTTCTTCGCTTCGGCGTCGTCGGCGGCCGGGGCGTCCGGGGCGTCCGGGGCGTCCGGCGGGGCCGCCGGGTGAGGGCCCGCGGCCGGCTTCGCGGCACTGGCCGCGCGGCGGGCGGCGGCGCGGGCCTCGGCGGCTTCGCGTTCGCGGCGCTGGCGTGCGAGCCGCAGGTCGTGGCGTTCGCGCGCGGCGTCGGCCTGCTCCTGCGACCACGCATCCCAGCCGGTGCGCTCACCCGTCACGGGCAGCATCGCGATGCAGTCGACCGGGCACGGCGGCACGCACAGATCGCAACCGGTGCACTGCGCTTCGATGATCGTGTGCATCTGCTTCGGCGCGCCGACGATCGCGTCGACCGGGCACGCCTGCATGCACAGCGTGCAACCGATGCACAGGCTTTCGTCGATGAAGGCGACCGCGCGCGGATGTTCGCTGCCATTGACGGGATTCAGCGGGATCACCGGCTTGCCGAGCAGGCCCGCGAGGCGCGCGATGCCTTCGGCGCCGCCGGGCGGGCACTGGTTGTAGTTCGCGTCGCCGGCGGCGATCGCCTCGGCGTACGGACGGCAGCCGTTATAGCCGCACTTCGTGCATTGCGTCTGGGGCAGCAGATCTTCGATGCGATCCGCGAGAGTTTTGGAATCGGTCACGGTGACAACGGGCGCAGCAGCGCCGAATGGCTCTCGGCCGTGCGGGGCGCGGCCGGAAAGGTTTGCCAAAGCTCGATTATCGCCGATTTCCCGCATTGCGCTGGACGCCGTCTGTGCGCATAATCGAACCGCTTTTTTGCAGGGGCTCAGCAGGAGGGCGGCCGCACGCGGCGCGCCCGTTCCAGGGCGGCCGGCGCCGAGGCGGTGGGGGTGCCGGTCCGGATCAAGCGGCTCACATAGCAAAACGCCACCATGAATCAGCCAAAAATCAAAAGAGATCCTGAAGGTACGCGCCGCCGCATCTTGATGGCGGCCGCCGAAGAGTTCGCGAGTGGAGGGCTGTTCGGCGCACGCGTCGACCAGATTGCGCGCCGGGCCGAAACCAACGAGCGCATGCTCTATTACTACTTCGGCAGCAAGGAACAGCTGTTCACGGCCGTGCTCGAACACGCGTTCTCCGCGCTGACCGAGGCCGAGCGCGTGCTCGATCTCGACGGCGTCGCGCCGGTCGAAGCCGTCACGCGGCTCGCGCATTTCGTTTGGGACTACTACCGCGACCATCCGGAGCTGCTCAGGCTCATCAACAACGAGAACCTGCACGAAGCGCGCTACCTGCACAAGTCGACGCGGATCCGCGAGATGATGTCGCCGATCGTCGCGAAGCTCGGCAACGTGCTGATGCGCGGCCAGAAGGCCGGGCTGTTCCGCGGCGACGTCGATCCGCTGCGCTTCTACGTGACGCTGTCGGGGCTCGGCTACTACATCGTGTCGAACCGCTTCACGCTCGCCGCGACGCTCGGTCGCGACTTCACCGATACCGACGAGCGCGCGGAGATGGTCCGGATGAACACCGAGGTGCTGCTCGCGTACCTGCTGCGGCGCTGACGTGCCGGCGAGCGGGCGCCGCATGTAAAAACGCCGCCGTGCGCAGGCAACGGCGGCGTTTTTGCGTCGGAACGCAGCGCGTCAGGCTGCCTTGCGCGTGCGGACGGTTTTTGCGCGCGGGGTTTCGGCGGCCCGCTTCGCGGCCGGTGCGGCCTTGGCGGGGGCGGCGGCCTTGGCCGGCGCCTTGGCGCGCGTGCGCTTCGCGACCGTGGCGCGTGTCGCCTCGGTCGGTGCGTTGGCGGCCGGCACGGCCGCGAGCGTCGTGGCCGCCGGCGCGTCCGGATGATCCTTCGTCGTGCCGTGTTTCGGCTCCGGCGCATGCTCGCGGATGAAGTCGCGCAGTTGCGGGTAGATGATCGTGCGCCAGCGGCGGCCGGAGAAGATCCCGTAGTGGCCGCATTTCTCGGCGGTCAGGGTGCGGCGATCGTCTTGCGGGATGCCCGTGCACAGCTCGTGCGCGACGTGCGTCTGGCCGCTGCCCGAGATGTCGTCGAGTTCGCCCTCGATCGTCATCAGCGCGGTGTGCTTGATGTCCTGCGGCCGCACGCGTTCGCCTTCGACGTCCCACGTGCCTTCCGCGAGCCGGAATTCCTGGAACACGACGCGGATCGTCTCGAGGTAATACTCGGCGGCCATGTCGAGCACCGCGTTGTACTCGTCGTAGAAGCGGCGGTGCGCCTCGGCGTCGTCCTCGTCACCGCGCAGCAGGCTCTGGTAGAAATCCCAATGCGATTGCGCGTGCCGTTCCGGGTTCATCGCGACGAAGCCCGTATGCTGCAGGAAGCCCGGATACACCTGGCGGCCTTCGCCCGGATAGTTCGCGGGCACCGTGTGGATCACGTTGTTCTCGAACCACGCGGTCGAGTGCTGCGTGGCGAGCGAGTTCACCGACGTCGGGCTGCGGCGCGCGTCGATCGGGCCGCCCATCATCGTCATCGTGAGCGGCGTATCCTCGCCGCGGCTCGCCATCAGCGAGATCGCCGCGAGCACCGGCACCGTCGGCTGGCACACCGAGATCACGTGCAGGTTGCGCGCGCCGATGTGACGGATGAAATCCTGGATGTACGCGATGTAGTCGTGCAGGTGGAACGGACCCGTCTCGACCGGCACCATCCGCGCGTCGATCCAGTCAGTGATGTAGACCTTGTGGTCCTGCAGCAGCGTGCGCACCGTGTCGCGCAGCAGCGTCGAGTGGTGGCCCGACAGCGGCGCGCAGACCAGCACGACCGGCTCGTCCTTCAGTTGCGTGACGGCGTCGGCGTCGTCCGAATAGCGCTTGAAGCGCAGCAGCCGGCAGAACGGCTTCTCGACGATCGTCTGCTCGACGATCGGGATGTTGTGGCCGTCCTTGACGATCTGATGAATGTTGAATTCGGGCTTCTCGTAATCCTTGCCGAGCCGGTACATCAGTTCGTACGCGGCGGCCATGCGCGGCGCGCCGGGCATCAGCGAGAACGGGCTGGACGGGTTGGCGAACGATTTGGACGCGGCCTGGGCCCAGGCCGTCAGCGGGCTCAGCATGGCGCGCTGGAATTCGTGCAATTGGTAAAGCATGCAGACTACTCCCGCGTGGGGGACGGAGCGCAAGGGCGGCGTGGGGCGTCGCGGCGTGCCGTGTGGGTCAGCGGCCGGCCATATTGCAGTGCGGCCGGACAATCGCGTCGATCATATCGGACAACGATGGGTGGTGCAATGCAACATTTCCCCGATTTTTCATCAAAATTTTGCGATTTGACGATCTCTGACCAAGCCGCCCGTGCCGCCGCCCGACACCCCGCCAACGTCCGTCAACGCCCGGTCGCCACGGCCGGCGCGGGCTGGCCGGCGGCCCGCGCCATCGCGTCCTCGTGGTGCATCAGGTTCATCGCGGTATGCACGAGCGCCACGTGCGAGAACGCCTGCGGGAAGTTGCCGACGAGCCGCCCGGCGACCGGGTCGTACTCCTCCGCGAGCAGCCCGAGGTCGTTCGACAGCGCGAGCAGCCGGCTGAACAGCCGGTGCGCGTCGTCGATCCGGCCGAGCAGCGCGTAGTTGTCGACCAGCCAGAAGCTGCACGCGAGAAACGTGCCTTCGCCGGGCGGCAGGCCGTCGTCGTACTCGGTCGTCCGGTAGCGCATCACGAGCCCGTCGTGCAGCAGTTCGCGCTCGATCGCCTCGACCGTGCCGACGATGCGCGGGTCTTCCGGCGGCAGGAAGCCGAGCAGCGGCATCAGCAGCACGCTCGCGTCGAGCTCGTCGCTGCCGTAGCTCTGCGCGAACGCCTGTTTGCCCGCGTGCCACGCGTTGGCGCAGACGTCGGCATGGATCCGCTCGCGCAGCGCGCGCCAGCGGTCGAGCGAGCCGGGCAGCCGGAACATTTCCGCAGACTTGATCGCGCGGTCGAACGCGACCCATGCCATCACCTTCGAGAACGTGAAATGCAGGCGGCCGCCGCGCGTTTCCCAAATCCCTTCGTCGGGTTCCTGCCAGATCTTCTCGAGATGGTCGAGCAGCGCGCACTGCACGGACCAGACCGTGTCGTCGGCCTGCAGGCCGCCCACGCGCGCGAGGTGCAGCGCGGCCATCACCTCGCCGAACACGTCGAGCTGAAGCTGGTTCGCGGCGCCGTTGCCGACGCGGACCGGCTTCGAATCCTGGTAGCCGGGCAGCCAGTCGAGCTCCATTTCCGGCAGCCGGCGCTCGCCGGCGATCCCGTACATGATCTGGATCTGCTCGGGCGAGCCGGCCATCACGCGGCCGAGCCACGTGCGCCACGCGCGCGCCTCGTCGTAGTAGCCGCCGCGCATCAGCGCGAGCAGCGTGATCGTCGCGTCGCGCAGCCAGCAGTAGCGGTAGTCCCAGTTGCGGTTGCCGCCGATCTTCTCGGGCAGCGACGTGGTCGGCGCCGCGACGATGCCGCCGGTCGGCTCGTACGCGAGCGCCTTCAGCGTGATCAGCGAGCGGCGCACGGCCGCCGCGTAGCGGCCCTGCACCTGGCAGCGGCCCGACCACTCGAGCCAGTAGTTCTCGGTCCTTGCGAGCATCGACAGCGGATCGCGCGCGGGCGGCAGCCGCATGTGCGACGCCGCGTAGCTGAGCGAGAACGGCACGCGCTGGTCGGCGCCGACCGTGAATTCCGCGAGCGTATGGAGATTCTTGCCGGTGAGCGGCACCGGCGTGCGCAGCACGACGGTGTCGGGGCCCGCGATCGCCTTCATGCCGTCCTCGCGAGTCAGTTGCGTGACCCACGGGATCGAGAAGCCGTAGTCGAAGCGCAACACGAGCTCCATGCGCATCTTCATCGTGCCGTGACGGCCGACGACGATCCGCACGAGTTCGGACCAGCCGTTGCCGGGCGGCATGAAGTCGATCACGGTGACGGCGCCGTCGGCGCTTTCGTAATCCGTTTCGAGAATCAGCGTGTCGCCGCGATAGCGGCGCGTGGTGTGCGTGACTGTGGCGTCGGCGGCAGGCGCAAGCAGCCAGCGGCCGTGCTCGGGGGTGCCGAGAAGTGCCGCGAAGCAGGCGCCCGAATCGAAGCGGGGCCAGCACAGCCAGTCGACGGAGCCGTCTTTCGAGATCAGCGCGGCCGTGTGGCCGTCGCCGACGAGGGCGTAGTCTTCGATCAGGGCAGGCATGGGCAGGCGGTCCTTGGGTATCGAGTTCACAATGCGGACGGCGGCGGCCGGGCTTCACGCCCGGGCGTCGCGCCCCGTATACTCGGCCGGGCGGCGGAGCGCATGAACGGCCGGCGTTTCGTCCTATCTCAACACTTGAAGCGACTCGATGCAAGGAGGATTCAATGCCCAACCGTTTACGCGAGCGTGACGCACACGCTTCGACACGAGGGTTCCCGCTTAGGCTCGCTCACTGGATGAAAGGTTTCGCGATCGTGCTTTCCCTGTCCGCGACCCATGCATTTGCGCAGCAATCGCCCGCACCGGCCGACGGCGTCTACAACCTGCTGGTCGGCACCTATACGGGCGGCGGCAGCGACGGGATCTATGTTTACCGCTTCGATACTAAAAATGGCAGCGTCGCGCCCGTATCGTCGGCGAAGACCGTGAATCCGTCGTATCTGTTGCCGAGCCGCGACGGTCGCACCGTCTACGCGGTCAACGAACTGCCCGGCGACGACGGGCCGGCGTCGCAGCGCGGCGGCGTCAGCGCGTTCCGCTTCGACGCGAAGACGGGCGCGCTGAGCTTCATCGACCGCGTGTCGTCGGAAGGGAACGATCCTTGCTATCTCGCGCTGTCGCCGGACGGCAAGTATCTCGTGACGGCCAACTACTCGGTCGCGAAGGATCCGGGCGGCAGCTTCGCGGTGTTTCCGCTGCGCGACGACGGTGCGCTCGGCGAGGCCGTGCTGGCCGTGCACCACGAAGGCACCGGGCCCGTGAAGGGCCGTCAGGACGGCGCGCACGTGCATTCGACGGTGTTTTCGCCGGACGGCCGCTACCTGTTCGTGCAGGATCTGGGCGCGGACAAGATCTACGGCTACCGCTACACGGTGGACGGCAGCCGCGGGCTGATCAGCCCGACCGACACGCGCTACACGCCGGTGAAGGCCGGCTCGGGCCCGCGTCACATGGTGTTCGGCGCCGACGGCCGGTTCGCGTACGTGACGAGCGAGCTCAACGCGTCGGTCGAGGTGCTCGGTTATCACGACGGCAAGCTGACGCCGGTCCAGACGGTGTCGATGACGGCGCCGGGCTTCAAGGGCAAGGTCGGGGGCGGCGCGATCCACCTGTCGCCGGACGGCCGCTTCCTGTACGCGAGCAACCGCGGCGACGCGAACGACCTCGTGATCTACGCGGTGAACCAGGCCGACGGCCGGCTCAAGCAGGTCGGCCGCCAGTCGAGCCTCGGCAAGACGCCGCGCGAGTTCCTGATCGATCCGACCGGCAAGTGGCTGATCGTCGGCAACCAGGACAGCGACACGTTCTACGTGTTCAGCCGCGATGTCGAAACGGGGCAGCTCGGCGCGAATCCGCAGAAGGTCGCGGTCGGCAAGCCGGTCGATTTCAAACTGGTGCCGGTGCAGTCGATGTAAACGCGGTAAATGAAACGGGCGCTGCGGACGCAGCGCCCGTTTTTTTCGGTGCGCCCGGTTTCCCGGTGCGCCCGTATCGGTCGACGGCGGCCGTTCGGCCGCCGCCGCGCTCAGTCGGCCGCGGCCGGCACCAGCACCTCGCGGCTGCCGTTGATGCCCATCGCCGACACGAGCCCGGCCGCTTCCATCTGCTCGACGAGGCGTGCCGCGCGGTTGTAGCCGATGCGCAGCTGCCGCTGCACCGACGAGATCGACGCGCGCCGCGTGCGCACGACGAACGCGACGGCTTCGTCGTACAGCGGATCGGCTTCCGCGTCCGGCGCTTCGCCGAACAGGTCCTGCGTCGCGCCGTCGGCGGCCGGGCCGTCGAGGATGCCTTCCTCGTACTGCGGCTCGCCGAACTGCTTCAGATACTCGACGATCCGATGCACTTCCTCGTCGGCGACGAACGCGCCGTGCACGCGCTGCGGATAACCGGTGCCCGGCGGCAGGAACAGCATGTCGCCCATCCCGAGCAGCGACTCCGCGCCCATCTGGTCGAGGATCGTGCGCGAGTCGATCTTCGACGACACCTGGAACGCGACGCGCGTCGGGATGTTCGCCTTGATCAGGCCGGTGATCACGTCGACGGACGGGCGCTGCGTCGCGAGGATCAGGTGGATGCCGGCCGCGCGCGCCTTCTGCGCGAGGCGCGCGATCAGCTCCTCGATCTTCTTGCCGGCGACCATCATCAGGTCGGCCAGCTCGTCGATGACGACGACGATCAGCGGCAGCTTCGACAGCGGCTCGGGATCCTCGGGCGTCAGCGAGAACGGGTTGCCGATCTTCTTTTCCTTCGCTTCCGCATCGCGGATCTTCTGGTTGAAACCCGCGAGGTTGCGCACGCCGACAGCCGACATCAGCCGGTAGCGCTTCTCCATTTCGCCGACGCACCAGTTCAGCGCGTTCGCCGCGAGCTTCATGTCGGTGACGACCGGCGCGAGCAGGTGCGGGATGCCTTCGTAGACGGACAGCTCCAGCATCTTCGGGTCGATCATGATGAGCCGTACGTCTTCCGGCGTCGCCTTGTACAGCAGCGACAGGATCATCGCGTTGATCGCGACCGACTTGCCCGAACCCGTCGTGCCGGCGACGAGCATGTGCGGCGCCTTCGCGAGATCCGTGACGACCGGGCGGCCCGTGATGTCCTTGCCCATCGCGATCGTCAGTTGCGATTGCGAATGCTGATACTCGCGCGACGCGAGGATTTCCGACAGGCGGATCATCTGGCGCTTCGCGTTCGGCAGCTCGAGGCCCATGCAGGTCTTGCCGGGAATCGTCTCGACGACGCGGATCGACGTGAGGCCGAGGCCGCGCGACAGATCCTTCATCAGCCCGACGATCTGGCTGCCGCGCACGCCGAGCGCCGGCTCGATCTCGAAGCGCGTGATCACGGGGCCGGCCGAGGCGCCGACCACCGTCACCGGCACCTTGAATTCCTGCAGCCGCTGTTCGATCACCTGGGCCGTTTGCGCGAGGTGTTCCTCGGTGATCGTTTCGACGTCGTCGGATGCGGGCTCGAGCAGGTCGAGCGTCGGCAGTTCGACGCTGAACGACGCGGGTGCGTGGAATTCGAACGCGTTCGGGCGCGGCTGGCGCACGGGGGCGTCGGGGGCCGCGGTGTCGGTTGCGGCCGGCTCGGCCGTCACGGCGGCGGTTGCGCCGGTCGGCGCAGCAACGATCGCTGCCGGCACTGACAGGCTCGCGCCCGGGAGCGGGGCGGCCGGTTGCGGCGCCGCGGACACGTCGTTCGACACGGACCAGCTTGCCGGCGACGCGGCGGGGGCGGGCGCCGTCGTGAACGTCGTGGCGGCGGCCGGCGTGGCAGCGACCGACGGAGTCGGCGACGCGGCCGCTGCACCGATGGAGGCGAGCGATCCGACCGCAGCGGAAGCGGCCGGCGGCACGGGAAGGCGGGTTGCCGGTTGCGCGGCGGTTGCGCCGAACGAGCCGGAGCCGTCGATTGCCGTGCCGCTCGACGAGGTTGCCGTGCCGGCCTGATGCGCCGGTGTCGGCACGGACGGTTGTGCCGCAAGCGGGGCGGACGTGAAACTCACGGGTGCCGGTGCCGCGGGCGCTTGCGCGGCCGAACCCGGCGCGCCGGTCGTCGACGGTGCCGCGGCGGGCGTGGCGGTTGTCTCGGGCATCGATGCGCGGACGAACGCACCGTAGCTCATGTCCGGGACACCGATCGGCGCTGCCGGCGCAACGGAGGCGCCGGTCGATGCCGATACGGCCGGTTGCGACGGCGAAACCGATGCCGATGCCGTGCCGGTCATGCCGGCCGTCGATGGTGTCGCGGCGGGTATGGCGGTGACGGGCGCAACACCCGAAGCGGAGGCAGGTACCGGTGCGGTCGAACCGAGGGCCGTGCCGACGAACGGCGACGCAGCCGCGGCAGAAGCGGTCGGTGCTGCGGCAAACGGTTGAATCGTCGGCGATTCAGGCAATTCCGCGGAAGCCGCCGCGGGTGTCGTTGCGGGTTGCACCGGCGGCGCCCAATGCGTGACGGGCGTGCTGCCTTCAGCGATGGCCGACAGCGATGCACTACGTTCCGCCCCTGCCGGTTGGGCGGCCTCCGGAACGAGGTTCGATGCAGGGCGTGCCGACGTTGCCGCAATCGGCGTCGTTCCGGTCATGGCGCGTGCCGATGTCGCGGCGATCGACGAAGAGGGGAGCGCCGCGAACGGCGCGATGCCACCGGCGGGCTTCAGGTCGTCATGTGCGTCATCGACACCCGGTGGCAGGTAAGCCGATGCAGGGCGTTCGATCGCCGGGGCGGCGGTACCGGAGAATGCTGCCGGATTGCGTGCGGGGGCTTCGTCGACCGCTGCTTCGTCAGCTTGTTGCGCGAAGGCGGCGTGGGCCGGCTCCGGTTGCGTTGCGTCTGCCGGTGATTCAGCGATCGGATGCGCGGGCGATGCTTCGAACGAGGAAACCGACGGGCGGCCGAGGTCCTCCCACGGCGCGAGATTGACCGGGGCGTCGAACGACGGCGCCGGCGGGATCCCATGTGCAGGTGCAGGTGCGTGTGCGGCGGGCGCAGCGTCGACGTGACGGATGTCATCGTCGGTTTGATGCGACGACACGGCATCGTCGCTGCCGGCGCCCGTGTCAGCATTCGGCAGCGCGTGCGGTGCGGCGCCGTTGAGCGCCGGGGTGGCCCAATCGGCAATCGTCGCGGGGATGCCGGGCTCCGCCGGCATGAACGCATCCAGCACGATCGGCGCGCTGTCGTCGCGTGCGGGCGCGGCATCGTGCTGGACCCGAGCACCAGTGTCACGGGCCGCGATACCGTGCGTTGCCGAAACGAATGCGTTCGACACGGGCGCCGCTGCCGGCGCGGCGACGCTGCCTGCTGTCGCAGCCATTCCAGCCGCGGCTGCGGCGGCCGTCGCGGCGTGCGTCGCATCGGTCGACTGTGCGCCGCCGAGCGTGGCCCATTGCGCGGTGCTGGCTTCGATCGAACGCAGCGTGTCGTGAACGCTCGGCGCCGGCGTGATCGGCGTCGCAGGTTTTTCAGTCCAGGCATAGAGCGGCGCGCGCGCCGGCGTCGGCGGCACCGGACGGCGTCGCGTCGTGTCCGGCGACACGCCGGCTGCGGCCGTTCCCGCGACCGGGCGTGCCGGCGGACGCTGCGGTGGCGCGGCGGCCGGGCGCGGCGTGACCGTCGCACGCGGTGGCGTCTGTTTCAGCGCGGCGGTGGCCGGTCGCACGGCAGTCGGCCGCGGCCGGACGGGTTCGAATCCGACAGGAAGCGGGGCTGGATCGGGGCGCGGCACTTGCGAGTTGGCTGCCGCGCGTGCGAGGCTCGCGGTGCTGCCGGTCGTCGGCGGCGGCATCGCGCCGGCCGGAATCGGCGCGGCGGGCGCCACCGGCGTGCGCTGCGGCACGGTCGGCTTCAGCCAGCCCGACGGCGCGACGGGTTCCGTGTGCGGCCGCGGCGGCGTCTTGCCGCGCGGCTTCGGCCGCGCCTGCGGATCGGGTTTCCACAGCGTCGGGCGTGAATACCGGCCGTTCTGGCGCGGCGCCATCGAGTTGACGGTATGCGCGGTGGTTGGCTGCACGAGGTCGTCGTCGCGATGCAGCGCGCTGCGCGGCAGGTCGGCGATCCCGCGCGCGTCGTCGTCGTCGCCGTCGCGCGACAGCTTGACGCCGAACGACGTGTCGACCCACGCGGCGAACTGCCGCCAGCCGATGCCGGTCAGCCAGGGCAACCCGGCGAAGAACAGGACGACCATCGCGACCGGCGTGCCGATCGGACCGAGTACGTGCGCGAAGCCCGCCGAGAACGCATGGCCGAGCGCGTTCGTGTCCGGGCCCGACAGCGGGCTCGTCAGCGTGCAGCTCGCGACGAATACCGCGACGAAGCCGAGCCACAGGCGGATCGAGCCGCGGCCGGCGAGCCCGCCGCCGCCGGGCAGCATCGCCTGCACGAGACGCCAGAAGAGAAGGAGGAACCAGACGGCGGAGATGCCGAACCAGCCGAAGACTACCGTGTGCATGCTTTGAAACAGGAGTAGGGAGGGGCGCGCGAGGCGCGACCCGCCGAGTTTAACCGGCCGGCGAACAAGATTCCCGGGCGACGTGAATTCGGTTCACGCCGTGCGGCGCGTGCGGCCGGCACACGCGCGCGACACGCGACGCGAAGGCGGTCGGCCAGCCTTCGCGTGCGTGATGCATCAAGGGCTCCGGTGCGTGAAAACGAGCGTTGCGCCGGCGCTGGTCACGATCTGCAATTGCTGCGGCTCGCGCATCTGCACGCCGGTCTTGTCGACGTGCGCAAGCGCGTCGAGGTACGCGCGCTCGAGCTGGCCGCCGAGCGAATTCGGGCAGGCCATCCGCGTGCCGGCGAGCGGTCCGAAGCTCAGCAGGCCGTTCTTGATCGCGTAGGTGCCCGTGTAGCGGTTGCAGCCCGAGAACCCGCTGGCGCGCCGGATGCCCGACTCGGTCGACAGCGCGAGCTTGATCGGCTCGCCGTTGTCGCCGTGCGGGATCGCGCGCGGCGTGCCGTCGGCATTCGTCCAGCTGGTGAGTTCCCAGCTCGTGTCGTCGAGCAGCTGGACGGCGGCCGGGTTGTACGGGTCGGGCGCGGGGGCGGCGGAATCGGGATGGGTCGGCATCGCGCAGGCGGCGAGAAGCGTGGCAAGCGTCAACGCGCAGAGCGGCGCGCGCAACGGGCGAAGCAGGCCGGTGCGTGCGCGTGCGGCGGCGGACAGGTGGGACATGAGCCTCGTTCCTCATCGGATTCTGATCAAGGCGTAAGAGTAACGCACCCGCCCCGCGGCAGGCGAGCCGACACTTCACGCATGAAAACGTTCGCAGCGTGCCTGCGCGTCGTGCGCGGTCGGGCGCCGGCGCGTCGAAACGCCTCAAACCGGCGTCATCGCGCGTGTTAACATCGGAGCCGTTTTCGTCCTCCACCAGAAGCGGGAAATCACATGCAGATCGGTCAGCGGCTCGGTACGCCGCTTTCACCCTCGGCCACGCGCGTCATGCTGCTCGGCGCCGGCGAGCTCGGCAAGGAAGTCATCATCGCGTTGCAGCGTCTCGGTGTCGAAGTCATCGCGGTCGACCGCTATCCGGACGCGCCGGGCCATCAGGTCGCGCATCGCGCGCACGTGATCGACATGACGGACGCCGCCGCGCTGCGTGCGATCGTCGAGGCCGAGCGTCCGCACCTGATCGTGCCGGAGATCGAGGCGATCGCCACCGACGCGCTCGCGGCGATCGAGACGGCCGGTCTTGCCGAGGTGATCCCGACCGCGCGCGCGACACAGCTCACGATGAATCGCGAAG
The DNA here is from genome assembly GCF_055810675.1 of Burkholderia sp. YHN3-13. Taxonomy (NCBI): domain Bacteria; kingdom Pseudomonadati; phylum Pseudomonadota; class Betaproteobacteria; order Burkholderiales; family Burkholderiaceae; genus Burkholderia; species Burkholderia sp. YHN3-13. The sequence continues at coordinate 62,846 of NZ_JBVVNQ010000017.1, forward strand.
GGATCCGCCGGCTCGCGGCCGAGGAGCTCGGCCTGCCGACGTCGCCGTATGCGTTCGCGGATTCGTTCGAGGCCTTCAGCGCGGCGGTCGCGAAGATCGGCATGCCATGCGTCGTGAAGCCCGTGATGTCGTCGTCGGGCAAGGGGCAGTCGGTCGTGAAGACCGACGCCGACGTGAAGGCCGCGTGGGACTACGCGATGGCGGGCGGGCGCGTGAACCACGGCCGCGTGATCGTCGAGGGCTTCATCGATTTCGACTACGAGATCACGCAGCTGACCGTGCGCGCGATCGACCCGGCGACGCTCGCCACGCGCACCTACTTCTGCGAGCCGGTCGGCCACGTGCAGGTCGCGGGCGACTACGTCGAATCGTGGCAGCCGCAGCCGATGAGCGCGGTGGCGCTCGAGAAGTCGCGCGAGATCGCGCACAAGGTCACCGAGGCGCTCGGCGGGCGCGGGCTGTTCGGCGTCGAGCTGTTCGTGCGCGGCGACGACGTGTGGTTCTCGGAAGTGAGTCCGCGGCCGCACGATACGGGCCTCGTCACGCTCGCGTCGCAGCGCCAGTCGGAATTCGAGCTGCATGCGCGCGCGATTCTCGGGCTGCCGGTCGATCCGGCGCTCGGGACCCCGGCCGCGTCGGCCGTGATCTACGGCGGGCTCGACGAGCGCGGGATCGCGTTCGAAGGCGTACGCGACGCGCTCGCGGTGCCGGGCGCGGACCTGCGCCTGTTCGGCAAGCCGGAAAGTTTTGCGAAGCGGCGCATGGGCGTCGCGCTGGCGACCGGCGCGACCGTCGACGAAGCCCGCGAACGCGCGAAGCGCGCCGCCGCGGCCGTCCGGCCCGTGTCGGCCCGCTGACGGAACGAGGAGAGGGCGATGGCGTCGAGGTGGTTGCGTATCGGCAAGCTGGGCGCCGCGCTGGCGCTCGTCGCGAGTCTCGCGGGTTGCGGCCTCGCGGCCGCGCCGTGCCGGGTGGCTTCGGCCGGGCTCAAGATCGTGCCGCTCGTCGGCCACGTCGCGGCGGCGCCGACCGACGCGTGCGCCGACGTCATCGATCCCTGATCCCCGCCAGCCGGGGCGATCGCCCGTCAACAGTAATCGCGCGCTCCGGGAGGGCGCGCTTCCACCCGTCTCGTGAGAGGACCTGCATGATTCGCCACACCCTTGCCGCGCTCGCGCTTGCGGGCACTGCCGTTTCCGTCGCGCACGCCGCGCAGCTGACCGTCGAGGAAATCGATGCCGATGCACGCCAGCAGGCCGTCTACCAGTGCGCGAACCAGAAGCAGCCCGTGCGCGTGTCGTACTGGCTCGCGGGCAACGGCCAGAGCTTCGCGCTCGTGCCGGTCAACGGGAAGCAGATGCTGTTCGTCGACACCGTGTCGGCGTCGGGCGCGCGCTACCAGGCCGGCCGCTATACGTGGTGGACGAAGGGCAAGGAAGCGACGCTGCGCGACGAGATCGCCGACCCGAATTCGCCGCCGCTGCTGGGCGATTGCGCGCAGGTCGAGAAGAAAAAGAAGAAGGGCTGAGCGCCGGGCGCGGTCGCGGACCGTACGCGCCGCTCGCATCGACCGGCTGCCGGGCCTGGCCGCCCGTTCGCCCGTTCCGCGGGCAGGCGGCGGGCCTCCGGACGCGACACTCCGCGATCAGTCCCCTGATATTGCCGCCGGCCGATCGGGATAGCCCGAGCGGGCCGTCCGTCGCCCCGCGCGGGCCTGTACCGGCCGGCCGCGCGAACCGCCGGTGCGGCCGTTCGCGGCGTTGTCACGGACAGACGGCCGCACAGTGCTACAATACGGCCCTTTCCGCCGGCATTCGCGCCGAACGGAGTCCGCACGGCCTGGCGTCCAGCGTTCGCATTGAACCGGTCCCAAGCGCCAGAGCGGCGCCGCGCGGCGCGCCGCGGCTCCGTCTATTTCCGAATTGTGATGAGCGCAGGCCCGGCCGGCCTGACGCACGATGTCCCCGCCGCGCCTTTTGAGCGAAACGCCACCATGTCCGATTCTGTCGCCAAGCCCGTCGACGCAACCTTCGACCAATTCGGCCTTGCCGCCGATATCCTGAAAGCCATTGCGGAGCAGGGTTATACGACGCCGACGCCGATCCAGGCGCAGGCCATTCCGGTCGTGCTCGCCGGCCGCGACGTCATGGGCGCCGCGCAAACGGGCACCGGCAAGACCGCGAGCTTCTCGCTGCCGATCATCCAGCGCCTGCTGCCGCAGGCCAACACGAGCGCGTCACCGGCGCGCCACCCCGTGCGTGCGCTGATCCTCACGCCGACCCGCGAACTCGCCGACCAGGTCGCCGCGAACGTGCACGCGTATGCGAAGCACACGCCGCTGCGCAGCGCGGTCGTGTTCGGCGGCGTCGACATGAACCCGCAGTCGGCGGAGCTGCGCCGCGGCGTCGAGATCCTGATCGCGACACCGGGCCGCCTGCTCGACCACGTGCAGCAGAAGACCGCGAACCTCGGCCAGGTGCAGATCCTCGTGCTCGACGAAGCCGACCGGATGCTCGACATGGGCTTCCTGCCCGATCTGCAGCGCATCCTGAACCTGCTGCCGAAGGAGCGCCAGACGCTGCTGTTCTCGGCCACGTTCTCGCCTGAAATCAAGAAGCTCGCGTCGACCTACCTGCGCAGCCCGCAGACGATCGAGGTCGCGCGCAGCAACTCGACGAACGCGAACGTCACGCAGATCGTCTACGACGTCGCCGAAGGCGACAAGCAGGCGGCCGTCGTGCAGTTGCTGCGCGATCGCGGCCTGAAACAGGTGATCGTGTTCTGCAACAGCAAGATCGGCGCGAGCCGCCTGGCGCGCAATCTCGAGCGCGACGGTGTCGTCGCGTCGGCGATTCACGGCGACAAGACGCAGATCGAGCGGATGCAGGCACTCGACGCGTTCAAGCGCGGCGAGATCGAGGCACTGGTCGCGACCGACGTGGCCGCGCGCGGCCTCGACATCGCCGAGCTGCCGGCCGTGATCAACTTCGACCTGCCGTTCAGCGCGGAAGACTACGTGCACCGGATCGGCCGCACCGGCCGCGCGGGCGCGACGGGCGATGCGCTGTCGCTGTGCAGCCCGAACGAGCGCAAGCAGCTTGCCGATATCGAGAAGCTGATCAAGCGTCCGCTCGACGTGCAGACGCTCACGCTCGACAAGCCGGCGCGCCATCGTCACGACGACCGCGGCGGCGAGCGCGGCGGCGAGCGCGGTGGTGACCGTGGCGGCGATCGCAACAGCGAACGCGGTGGCGAACGAGGCGGCCGTCGCGATCGCGACGAGCATCGCGGCGCATCGGGGCGCCGGTCGGGCGGTTCCGAGCGCGGCGGTCATCACCGTCGCCACGAAGCGCCGGTCGATGATTTCTTCCTGAAGCCGTATGAGCCGTCGGCGCCGGCGAAGCAGGCGGACGACGCACAACCCGCGCAACAGCCCGAGAAGAAAGGGCCGAAGCGTCAGGTTGCGGCGTTGCTCGGCGGGTTCGGGATGCCGCGCAAGCCGTCGGCGTAAGGTCGGCGGAAGGCAGGGGCGGCGCGCGAGCGCTGCCGGACGAGCGGGTGCATGCGACAAGCATGTGCCCGTTTTTCATTGGGGGTGCGGCTGGGGGATCGTGGCGCGGCAGGCGACGCATCCGTCATGGGGCGCCGGCCGCGATTGCCGCGAAGCCGGCTCGCTGCACGCGCGTCAGCCGGCCCGCGGGCCGAAGCGCCGCGCCCACGCTGCCGTCGCGGCCGCGTAGAACGCCTCCAGCGTCGCGCCGGGCAGCGCACCGTTGGGCGCGAGGCCCAGGTGCGCTGCCGCGGCCTGCAGCGCGGGCAGCGGGGCGGCGCGTTCGAGCGCGGTCGCGCCCGTCTGCTTGCTGAGTTTCTCGCCGTTTGCATCGACGACGACGGGCACGTGCAGATACCGTGGCGTTGGCACCCCGAGGCAGTGTTGCAGATGGATCTGGCGCGCGGTCGAATCGAGCAGGTCGGCGCCGCGCACGACATGCGTGATACACGCGGCGGCGTCGTCGACGACGACCGCGAGCTGATAGGCCCATTGGCCGTCCGCGCGCTTCAGCACGAAATCGCCGACTTCGGTCGCGAGGTTCTGCGATTGCGTGTGCTGCCAGCGGTCGTCGAACGCGACGATCGCGTCGCCGCCGTCCGGCACGCGCAGCCGCCACGCGCGCGCGAGCTTGCCGTGCAGGCCGGTGCGGCACGTGCCCGGGTACGCGAGCGTCGTGTGGCGTTCGTGCGCGGCACGCAGCGAATCGGCGATTTCCTTGCGCGTGCAGCCGCACGGATAGACGAGCCCTGCCGCGACGAGCTGTTCGAGCGCGGCCGTGTAGGCCGCGTCGCGCGTGCTTTGCCACACGGGCGGTTCGTCGGGCGTCATGCCGAAATGCGCGAGCGTCGCGAGGATGTCGTCGGCCGCGCCGGGTACCGTGCGCGGACCGTCGAGATCCTCGATGCGCACGAGCCACGCGCCGCCGTGCGCGCGTGCGTCGAGCCAGCTCGCGAGCGCGCCGACCAGCGAGCCGAAGTGCAGCGGGCCGGTGGGCGACGGCGCGAAGCGGCCGCGATAGTCGTTCATCGGAACGCCGGTTGCGCGCTTACGCGGCGCTGGCTGCCTGCGCGCAGGCCGGGCACGACTTGCCGGGCACGTAGCTCGGCGATTGTTGCGCTTCCGGCGTGACGACCGCGCGGCATGCGAAGCAGGTGACGTTCTCGGTCGGCTGGAGTTGCGGGTTCAGCGCGGTGCGGTAGTCGAACACGAAGCAGTCGCCGTGATAGTGCGCGCCGCCGACTTCCTCGAAGTACTTCAGGATCCCGCCTTCGAGCTGGTACACGTTCTCGATGCCGATTTCCTTCATGTGGATCGCGGCCTTCTCGCAGCGGATGCCGCCGGTGCAGAACGACACGACCGTCTTGCCTTCGAGGTCGGCGCGGTTCGCGTCGATCACTTCGGGGAATTCGCTGAACTTGTCGATCCGGTAGTCGAGCGCGTTGTCGAACGTGCCGACGTCGACCTCGAACGCGTTGCGCGTGTCGAGCATCACGACCGGGCGCCCCGTGTCGTCGTGGCCGCGGTCGAGCCACGCCTTCAGCGTGTGCGCGTCGACGAACGGCGCACGGCCGAGCTCCGGCTTGATCGCGGGTTTCTTCATCGTGATGATCTCGCGCTTCAGGCGCACGAGCATGCGGCGGAACGGCTGCGAGTCGGACAGGCTTTCCTTGAACTGCAGCGACGCGAACTTGCCTTCGAACAGCGGATCGTGGCGGAGGTACGCGATGAACGCGTCGGTGGCGTCGCGCGTGCCGGCGATGAACAGGTTGATGCCTTCCGGGGCGAGCAGGATCGTGCCGCGCAGGCCGAGTTCGTTGCAACGGGCGGTGACGAGCGGGCGCCATTGTTCGTTCGCGTCGAGCGACACGAAGTGGTAGGCGGCGAGGTTGACGATGGTCATGATGGTCCGACGGGAAAACGGCCGCACGGCGGCCCGCAAAATAGGGTGCGAAGCCGGGGCGTTGATTCGAAAACCCGTATTATCCCGCAAACCGCGCGGGCATCGGCACCCGGCTGTCCGGCCGGTCGCGCGACGTGTCGCCGCGCGCATCGGCCGAACGGCCGGCGCGGGGATTTTTTGGGCAGCCTGCGCGGCGGGGCGGCTACAATAGCGCCCATGTCAGATCCCCGCTTCGTCCATCTTCGCGTTCACTCCGAATTCTCGATTGCCGACGGCATCGTGCGCATTGACGACATCGTCAAGGCGGCGGCCGCGGACGGTCAGGGCGCGCTCGCGCTCACCGATCTCGGCAACGCATTCGGCCTCGTCCGTTTCTACCAGGAAGCCCGCGGCAAGGGCATCAAGCCGATCGCCGGCTGCGACGTCTGGATCGCCAATCCCGACGATCGCGACAAGCCGTCGCGGCTGCTGCTGCTCGTCAAGGACAAGGTCGGCTACCTGAATCTCTGCGAGCTGCTGTCGAAGGCATGGCTCACGAACCAGTACCGCGGCCGCGCGGAACTCGACGCGAGCTGGCTCGATGGCCCGCTTTCGCAGGGGCTGCTCGCGCTGTCGGGCGCGCAGCAGGGCGACATCGGGCTCGCGCTGGCCGCCGGCAACGAGGACGCCGCGCGCCGTCACGCCGAGCGCTGGGCGAAGGTATTCCCGGGCGGCTTCTACATCGAGCTGCAGCGTTACGGCCAGCCGGGCGCGGAGGCGTACATCCAGCAGGCCGCGACGCTCGCCGCGGCGCTGAAGCTGCCGGTCGTCGCGACGCACCCGACGCAGTTCATGACCGACGACGATTTCACCGCGCACGAAGCGCGCGTGTGTATCTCGGAAGGCGACATCCTCGCGAATCCGCGGCGCCAGAAGCGGTTCACGACCGACCAGTACTTCCGCACGCAGGACGACATGGTCGCGCTGTTCGCCGACCTGCCGTCGGCGGTCGCGAACACGGTCGAGATCGCGAAGCGCTGCAACCTGAAGCTCGAGCTCGGCAAGCCGAAGCTGCCGCTGTTCCCGACGCCCGACGGCATGTCGCTCGACGACTACCTCGTCCAGCTGTCGAAGGAAGGGCTCGAGACCCGTCTCGCGCAGCTGTATCCGGTCGAAGCCGAGCGCGACGCGCAGCGCGACACCTACTACAAGCGCCTCGAATTCGAGTGCGGGACCATCACGAAGATGGGCTTTCCCGGCTACTTCCTGATCGTCGCGGACTTCATCAACTGGGCAAAGAACAACGGCGTGCCGGTCGGCCCGGGCCGCGGCTCGGGCGCCGGTTCGCTGGTCGCGTATGCGCTCGGCATTACCGATCTCGATCCGCTGCGCTACAACCTGCTGTTCGAGCGCTTCCTGAACCCGGAACGCGTGTCGATGCCCGACTTCGACATCGACTTCTGCCAGCACGGCCGCGATCGCGTGATCCAGTACGTGAAGGAAAAATACGGCGCGGACGCCGTGTCGCAGATCGCCACCTTCGGCACGATGGCCGCGAAGGCAGCCGTGCGCGACATCGGCCGCGTGCTCGACCTCGGCTACATGTTCACCGACGGCGTCGCGAAGCTGATCCCGTTCAAGCCGGGCAAGCACGTGACCATCGCCGACGCGATGAAGGAAGAGCCGCAGCTTCAGGAGCGCTACGACCACGAGGACGAAGTCCACCAGCTGCTCGATCTCGCGCAGCGCGTCGAGGGCCTCACGCGTAACGTCGGGATGCACGCGGGCGGCGTGCTGATCGCGCCCGGCAAGCTGACCGATTTCTGCCCGCTGTACACGCAGGGCGACGAAGGCGGTGTCGTCAGCCAGTACGACAAGGACGACGTCGAAGCCGTCGGCCTCGTGAAGTTCGACTTTCTGGGTCTCACGACGCTGACGATCCTCGACTGGGCCGAGCGCTACATTCGCCGCCTCGATCCGTCGAAGGCCGACTGGTCGCTCGCGCAGGTGCCGCTCGACGATCCGGCTTCGTTCCAGATCCTGAAGAAGGCCAACACGGTCGCGGTGTTCCAGCTGGAAAGCCGCGGAATGCAGGGCATGCTGAAGGATGCGCAGCCCGACCGCTTCGAGGACATCATCGCGCTCGTGTCGTTGTACCGTCCGGGCCCGATGGACCTGATCCCGAGTTTCTGCGCACGGAAGCACGGCCGCGAGAAGGTCGAGTATCCGGATCCGCGCGTCGAACCCGTCCTGAAAGAGACCTACGGCATCATGGTCTATCAGGAGCAGGTGATGCAGATGGCGCAGATCATCGGCGGCTACTCGCTCGGCGGCGCCGACTTGCTGCGTCGCGCGATGGGCAAGAAGAAGCCCGAGGAGATGGTCAAGCACCGCGAGATCTTCGCCGAGGGTGCGGCGAAGAACGGCCTCTCGCGCGAGAAGTCCGACGAGATCTTCGACCTGATGGAGAAGTTCGCGGGCTACGGCTTCAACAAGTCGCACGCGGCTGCCTACGCACTGCTCGCGTATTACACCGCGTGGCTGAAGGCGCACCATCCGGCCGAATTCATGGCGGCCAACATGACGCTCGCGATGGACGACACCGACAAGGTGAAGATCCTGTTCGACGACTGCGTCGTGAACAACCTCGCCGTGCTGCCGCCCGACATCAACCAGTCGCATTACCGGTTCGAGCCGGTCGCCGAAGCCGACGGCAAGCGTTCGCGCACGATTCGCTACGGCCTCGGCGCGGTGAAGGGCAGCGGCCAGAACGCGATCGAGGAAATCCTGCGCGCTCGCGAGGAGAAGGCGTTCACCGACCTGTTCGACTTCTGCGAACGGATCGACCGTCGCGTCGTCAATCGCCGCACGGTCGAGGCGCTGATCCGCGCCGGCGCGTTCGACTCGCTGAATGCGAACCGCGCGCAGCTGATCGCGTCGGTGCCGCTCGCGATGGAAGCGGCCGACCAGGCCGAGGCGAACGCGATGCAGGCCGGCCTGTTCGACATGGGCGCCGAGTCGCCGCACGCGCATGCGCTCGTCGACGAGCCCGCCTGGGACGACAAGCGCCGCCTGCAGGAGGAAAAGGGGGCGCTCGGCTTCTACCTGTCCGGCCACCTGTTCGACGCATATCGTGACGAAGTGCGCCGCTTCGTGCGGCAGAAGGTCGGCGACCTGAAGGAGGGGCGCGACAAGCTCGTCGCGGGCATCATCGCGTCGCTGCGCACCCAGATGACCCAGCGCGGCAAGATGCTGATCGCGCTGCTCGACGACGGGTCGGGCCAGTGCGAGATCACGATCTTCAACGAACAGTTCGAGGCCAACAAGGCGCTGTTCAAGGAAGACGAGCTGCTGATCGTGCAGGGGCAGGCGCGCAATGACGCGTTCACCGGCGGCATCCGCTTCACGGCCGATACCGTGATGGATCTCGAACGCGCACGCAGCCGTTATGCGCAGGCCGTGCGGCTGACGATGAACGGCAACGCCGACGCAGTCGCGCTGCGCCGCGTGCTCGAGCCGCACGTGTCGAAGGACGATCCGGCGGCCGCGACCGCGGTCGAAGCGCCGGCGCCGCGCGGCGGCGGGCGCGATGGCGGCCGTCGCCCGCAGGCGCCGCTGCCGAACGGGCTCGCGGTCCAGATCCAGTACAGCAATGCGCGGGCGCAAGGCGAAATGCGTCTGGGCGACGCGTGGCGCGTGAAGCCGAGCGACGTGCTGCTCGCGGAACTGCGCGCGGCGTTCGACGGCAGCGTCGTCGAAATCACGTACTGATCGCGTCCTGTTTAGACGGCTGTCGCGACAGACGGCCCGGCGCATCGCCATCGCGCGGTGCGGCGGGCCGTTTTCTTTCATCCGAGGGTAATCGGGCCTTGGGCCGGTCATCCGGACGCTATACAATCGCGCGCTGGCCGCATGTATGCGGCGCCTGCCGCGGGTTCGCGCGGCGAACGGCACCGCCGTCGTGTTGTCGTGTGCATGCACGGGGGCGGTCTGCGGGACGCGCGACAGGATCACCCTGGATCGGGATGCCGTGGAACGGCCCGTCGCGACGATAAAAAACTGACTGTCACCACATGACCATGGCCAATCGGAACCCGACGCGGCGGATCCTCGTGATCCGGATCGATTTTCTCGGCGACATGCTGTGTACAACGGCATTTCTCGGCGCGCTGAAGGCGCGTTGGCCCGGTGCGGAGCTCCATGTGGTCGCGAACCGCTACAATGCGGCCGCGCTGGCCGGCAACCCGGACGTGCACGCGGTCCACACCTACGTGTACAGCCGCCAGTGCGAGCGCAACGACCGTCCCGGGCGGATGCGCGCATTCTTCGACCGGCTGCGGCTCGTGCGCCGCCTGCGTCGCCTGCGGTTCGACCTCGTGGTCGTCCCGAACGGCGGCATGCATCGCAGCAGCATGCAGTTCGCGCGCCAGCTTCGCGCGAAGGATTGCCGCTGGCACGATGCCGACAGCGAATTCGACGATCGCAAGCCCGAGCACGTTGCGCAGCGGCAGATGTGTCACGAGGCGCTGTCGGGTTTCCGGCTGGTGCCCGAACTGGGCCGTGCCGATCTCGACCGCCTCGAACTGTCGGTTCATCCCGACTGTACGCTGCAGGACACGTGGTACCGCCTGCTCGGCGCGCGCACGAAGCCGCGCGTCGGATTGTTCGTGTCGAACAAGGCGGTCGAGCGCCGCTGGCCCGCGGACCGCTGGCGCGACCTCGGCCTGCGGCTTGCACCGTGCGCCGACGTGATCGTGTTCCGCGACCCGGCGATCGGCACGTGCGGCGAGGACGATGCGTGGCGCGACGTGAATGCGCGGCACGTGGCGCCGTCGTCGGTTGCCGAACTGATGGCTGCCGCGAGCCTGCTCGACGTGATCGTGTCGGCCGACAGCGCGCCCGTGCATCTCGCGTCGGCGCTCGGCGTGCCGGTCGCCGCGCTGTTCGAGGACCGCCCCGAGAAATACCTGCGCTGGCACCCGCTCGGCGTGCCGCATGTGATCCTGCGCGCCGGCGCGACCGTCGACGCGATCGGCGTCGACGCGGTCGAGCGGGCGGTGCGCCATCTGCTGCCGCGGGCCGGCCATCGCGACGAGCCGGTGGCCGCTGCGGGACACGAGCAGCCGGCTGCCGCCGCGCCCGCGATCGCGACGATCGCGTCGTAGCGGGCGCACCCAACCGGCGCTGACGGTGGGCGCGGCCCGCCGGCGGGGCCGCATCAGGGCCGTTTCGGGACGGCATGCACGGCCGGTGCGCCACGCTGCGCCGGCTGCGGCAAAATCCTGTACATTGCCAGCCTTGTTCAGCCAGCTAGACAGATCGATCGCCGTGGCCCTGTTTTCTTCTGCCCGCCCGCCCAGAACCATCCTCGTTGCCGCGCCGCGCCGGATCGGCGACGTCCTGCTGACGACGCCGCTCGTCCGTTCGCTGAAGGCCCGCTGGCCGGATGCGCAGATCGACATGCTGGTATTTCGCGGCACCGAGGGGGTGCTCGAGCACAATCCCGACGTACGCCGCGTGATCGTCGTCGCGCAGCGAGCGGGATTCCGCGAGCGGCTGCGTGACGCGTTGTCGATGTGGCGCCGCTACGATCTCGCGTGCGCGGCGCTGAGTTCCGACCGGCCGCGTTTCTACAGCTGGTTCGCCGGCCGCAAGCGGGTCGGCCTCGTCGATCCGGATCGTGTCACATGGCTCACGCGAATGATGCTGAACGGGATCGCGATCAATCATCACGCATCCGCGCATACGGTCGTCAGCACGCTCGCACTCGCGCCGGTGATCGGCATCGAGCCGGTGTCCGAGGTCGTTGCGCCCGGCATCGGCGACGATCCCGCGCGGCGCGCGCGCTTCGACGCGCGGCTCGCGGAGTCGCCGGCGATTCGCGCCGGCAAGCCGCTGGTCGTCCTGCATCCGTATCCGATGTTCCGCTACAAGCAATGGCGGCTCGACGGCTGGGTCGAGATGATCGGCTGGCTGCGCGAGCACGGCTTCGCGGTCGCGCTGTCGGGCGGGCCGGCGGACAGCGAACGCGAGTATGCGGAGCAGGTCGCGGCCGAAGCGGGCGGCGACGTGCTCAACTTGGTCGGCCGGCTGACGTTCGGCGAGAGCGCGGAGCTCGTGCGGCGCGCGCGCCTCTTCATCGGGCCCGACACCGGCGCGACCCACGTGGCGGCCGCGACGGGCACCGACACGATCGCGCTGTTCGGCCCGTCCGATCCGGTGCGCTGGGGGCCGTGGCCGCAGCACTGGCCCGCGACCGAGAATCCCTGGCCGTTGCGCGGCTCGGGACGGCACGGGAACGTATGGCTGCTGCAGGGGGAGGGCGATTGCGTGCCGTGCCGGCACGAAGGCTGCGAGCGCAAGGTCGACAGCCGCAGCGACTGCCTCGCCAATCTCGGCGCGCAGCGCGTGAAGGCCGCGGCGGCCGAGATGCTCGGGCTGAATCCGCCGGGTGCGGCCCACGCGATCGTCGACACGTCGCGACTGCCTCGCGCCGGGTCCGACTGACGCGCGCGCGAGGCGCGCGCTTTTCCGCTTTCGAAGGGGCGCCGTGCCGAGGCGGCGCAGCCCGCTCGCGTCGGCGTGATGTGCGGGCGCTGCCGCCGGAGCGGGCCGGCAGCGGAACCCGTTTCGTCATGCGTTACGCGCTGCGCCGGATCGCCGACGTTTCGCGCGGCAACGCCTCGCTGCGTTCGCCGCAACCGAGCAGGATGCCGGCCAGCAGCACGATCAGGTGCCCTTCGGCGAAATCGAGCAGCAGCGAGTTCGCGAGACTGCCGATCGCGAAGATCGCGAGCCACCCGAGCAGCAGGTGCCGCGAGCGCGGATCGAGCGCGCGGCTGCCGCGCGCGATCTGCACGATCAGGTTGACGAACAGCAGCAGGCCGACCGAGCCGAGCTGGACGGCCATCAGCAGGTATTCGTTGTGCGGGTTCGACGTGAGCTGGCCTTCGGCCGCCGTCTTGCCGGCCGAGAGCTTCTGGAACTCGACCTCGAGGCCGCCCGCACCGTAGCCGATCACGGGGCGCTGGCTGAACAGCTCGAGCCCTCTCTTGTACCATTCGAGGCGCAGGCCGGATGACGTGACGGCATCGCTCTGCCGATATTGCTGCACTTCCGTCACGACCTCCGCGAGCCGGCCGTTGTGAACCGTACACGCTGCGACGACGAGTGCAATGCCGGACAGGACGAGCACGCCGGCGGCCAGCCCGGCGCGCAGCGCCGACTGCCGACGCAGCAACAGCACGAAACGCACCGCGACAACGAGAATCAGCAGTAGCGCGATGACCTGCCCCGTGCGTCCCTGCAGCATCACGAACACGTTGACGAGCGTCCATGCGGCGACAACCGCATAGGCAATGCGCGACAGCGCCGTGCGAGCCGCCAGCGCGAGATCCGCAGCCTGGTAGAACAGCAGTGCGCCGAACATGCCGGCGGCGATGTGGTTCTTGAACACCCACGCGCGCGATACCGGCAGCGCGGACGCATACGCGGGCCCGATCGCGGTCAACCCGAGATAGTTGGTCGTCGACAGCAACAGGATGACGCACAGCGTGCCGAACCAGCAGCGCTGCACGATCGGCGCCCAGTTCGAATGACGGAACGCGAGCACGGCAAATGGCAGCAACAGCAGCTTGTCGTACTTCGCGACCCAGTTCCACGCCTTGTTGTGCGGCGCGATCGTGTACGTGACGCTGACGGCCAGCGCCGCGAGGATCAGCAGTGCCGCGAGCGAAGCCGGATCGGTGAAGAACGAGCGCAGGTTGCGCCAGAATTCGGGAGAGATCACGAGCGCGGCGGCGAACAGCCCGCAGAACACATTGGTCAGCGCGGTCGAGACGGGCACCATGCAGAGCGCGGCAACGGCGAATGCGCGTGCGGCGGTCAGGCGCCGCGAGGCGGGAGCGGAAAACGAAAGCATCGGAACCTGTCGAATGGACGAATGCGGCTGGCGGACATCCTGCTGCACGTCGCCGCGCGTCCCGACAAGAGATTCGGGACGAACCGCAAAGTATACGCGAAGCGGGACGGGTTTCCGTGTCGTTTTCGGGGCCCGATCAGCTGAAGGCGCGCTTGATCCGCGAGCGCAGCAGCGCGCGCTTCAGGCGGCCTTCCACGGCCGGCGTGTCGAGCGTGATGTTCGGGCCGGCGGGCTCGCCGCGATGCAGGTAGTAGCGGTCGAACGTCGCCTGGGTCATGCCCCATTTATTGAGAAACTGGCGGCGGCCGTCGTTCTTGACGATCTTGCCCGTGCTTTTCTGCTGGAAGTGATAGACGAGGCTGTCGCCGACGCCGAGGAAGATCCGGCAGCCGGCGTCCCAGAATTTCATCGAGAAGTCGTTGTCGCTGCTCATGCCGGGCGACAGTTCGCTGCTGTAGCCGCCAATGCGGTTCCACCAGTCGCGGTGCACGAGCGTCGGCGGCCAGGTCGACCCGAGCCAGTCCGCGCGGGCGAGCTTCGGCGTCGCGGCGACGAGGCCCGCCGCGTCGAATTGCTCGGCGTCACGGCCGAAATTGCTGACGACGACGCACGGGTTGCGCGTGTCGACCGGCTCGACCATCGTGCCCGACAGCATGAAGAGATCGGTCGGCATCTGCTCGATACGGCGCACGAGGGCCGTGTCCCAGCCGGGGCAGCAGAACATGTCGTCGTTCATGTAGACGACGTAATCGCGCGTCGCCCGGGCGGCGGCCAGGTTCACCGCATGGCAGATGCCGATATTGGCCGGTGACGCGGTGTGTTCGATGCCTTCGCCGCGCACCCAGTCGAGCGTGCCGTCCGAGCCGTCGTTCACGTGCACGATGATCTGGTGATCGTACGCGGAGTAGCGGCGCAGGCTGTCGACGACGAGCTTGAGGTACGGCAGGTTGTTCCAGGTCGGAATGATGATGGAGAACATGGCGGTCGGATTCGGTGGTCGTCGTGGCGGGCGGCGGCGCCTTCGGGCGGGCACGCGCGGCGCGGGCAGCCCGGCATTGTAACGCCGGGCCGCCCGCACGCCGGCGGTGTGCGGGGCGGGCGCTCAGCGCGCGGCTTCGTGGCCGAGCTTCAGGAAGCGGTAATACACGGTTTCCGCGTTGAAGACGGCGATCATGAAGCCGGCGCGACCGTCGAGGAACCCGCGCCGCAGCACGTAGGTGCGCACGAACGCCCACGCGCCGCGCGCGAGCGCCTTGCCGAAGCCGCCGCGCTGGCCGGCCGCGCGGCGCTGGCGCGCGCCGGCCGTCGAATACGCGTCGAGCTTGCGCACGACGGTCTCGAAGTCCTCGTACGAATAGTGCATCAGCTTGCCGGCCAGGCGCTGCGCGGCGCCGTCGAACACGAGGCGCTCGTGCACGAGGTCGTCCGAGAACCGCGCGGTGCCGCGCCGGAACAGGCGCGGCACCCAGTCCGGATACCAGCCGCTGTGATGGATCCACTGGCCGCAGAAGCTCGACAGCCGGTCGACCGCATAGACCTGCGCGGCCGGCGCGCGGATCGCGTCGCGAATCGACCGGGCGAGTTCCGGCGTGACGACTTCGTCGGTATCGAGCGACAGGATCCAGTCGGTGCCGAGCGCGTCGAGCGCGCGGTTCTTCTGCGGGCCGAAGCCCGGCCAGTCGCGCTCGACGATCACGCGCGCGCCGTGCGCCTGCGCGATCGCGACGGTATCGTCGGTGCTGCCGCCGTCGATGACGACGACGTCGTCGGCGAACGACAGCGCGCCGAGGCACTGCGCGAGCCGCGCGGACGCGTTGAGGGCGATGAGGGCGACGCCGAGGGAGGGTTCAGCCATGAAATCGTCGGAAAGGCGGTGAAATCGGTGAGCGGCAGTATACCCGCGGCCCGGCCGCCGGCCGCATCGTCCCTGCCCGTGCCGGCGGGGGCGGTGCGGCTATAATGTTGGGCCCTTTTAGGCACCCGCCCGACAGGGGCGAACGCCCGGGCGGCCACGCGCCGGGCGCCGCATCGCGGCTCAAGAAGGATTGCCTTGGAAACCCAGAACACACTTCGCAAACCGATGGACGGCACCGGCACCTCGCCGGTCACGGTCCTCAAGCGCCTGTGGCCGTACATCCGGCCGCTGATCGGCATCGTGGTGCTCGCCGTGATGACGATGGGCGTCGTCGCGGCCACCGAGGCCGGTATCCCGGCGCTGCTCAAGCCGCTGCTCGACCACGGTTTCGGCGCGCACGGCAGCGACAACGCGAAATGGTACGTGCCGATCGCGGTGATCGGCCTCGCGCTCGTGCGCGGCGTGTCGCAGTACACGTCGAATTACCTGCTCAACTACGTATCGAACCGCATCCTGCTGCAACTGCGGCTCGAGATGTTCCAGCGGATGCTCCACACCGGCGCGTCGTTCTTCCAGCGCGAAACCGCCAGCACGGTGATCAACGCGATCGTGTTCGAGGTCAACCAGATCCTGTCGGTGCTGACCGGCGTGATGGTCACGCTCGTGCGCGATTCGCTGACCGTGATCTTCCTGCTCGGCTATCTGTTCTACCTGAACTGGCGGCTCACGCTGATCGTCGCGGTGATCCTGCCCGGCATCGGCTGGCTCGTCAGCAAGATCAACCGCCGCCTGCGCCGCCTGAACCGCGAGCACCAGACGCTCACCAACGAGCTGTCGTACATCGTCGAGGAGACGGTCGGCGGCTACAAGGTCGTCAAGGTGCACAACGGCGAAGCGTACGAGATGGACCGCTTCACGACGATGAGCAAGCGCCTGCGCGGCTACGCGATGCGCATGACGATCTCGGGCGGCCTCGCGCAGCCGCTCACGCAGTTCCTCGCGTCGATCGCGCTCGCGGTCGTGATCACGATCGCGGTCGTGCAGTCGTCGAACGACCAGACGACGGTCGGCGGTTTCGTCGCGTTCGTCACGTCGATGCTGCTGGTGATCTCGCCGCTCAAGCACCTGATCGACGTCAACCAGCCGCTGCAGCGCGGGATGACGGCCGCCGAGCTGATCTTCGGGCTGATCGACGAGCCGGCCGAACCGCAGGGCGGCGGCCGGCCGCTGGCGCACGCGCGCGGCGAGATCGAATTCCGCAACGTGTCGTTCGACTACGGCGCGGCCGAACGGCCGACGCTCGACCGGATCTCGTTCAAGGTCGCGCCGGGCGAGATGATCGCGCTGGCCGGCCCGTCCGGCAGCGGCAAGACGACGCTCGTGAACCTGCTGCCGCGCTTCTTCGACCCGACCGACGGTGCGATCCTGGTCGACGGCGTGCCGGTTTCCGACTACGACCTCCATGCGCTGCGCGGCCAGATGGCGATGGTCAGCCAGGACGTCGTGCTGTTCAACGACACGATCGCCGCGAACGTCGCGTACGGGCAGACGCCCGATCGCGCGCGCGTGCAGGCCGCACTCGAGGCCGCCAACCTCGCCGATGCGGTCGCCGCGATGCCCGAGGGCCTCGACACGCTCGTCGGCGGCAACGGGATGCGGCTGTCCGGCGGCCAGCGCCAGCGGCTCGCGATCGCGCGCGCGATCTACAAGGACGCGCCGATCCTGATCCTCGACGAAGCGACGTCGGCGCTCGACTCGGAATCGGAGCGCCACGTGCAGGCCGCGCTCGAACGGCTGATGGAAGGCCGCACGACGCTCGTGATCGCGCACCGGCTGTCGACGATCGAGCGTGCGGATCGCATCCTCGTGCTCGAGGCCGGCAAGATCGTCGAGGAGGGCAGCCATGACGAACTGCTGCGCCACGGCGGCCTCTACGCGCACCTGCACCGGATCCAGTACCAGCAGCAGGCCGCGTAACGCGCGGTCATGCGGCCGCGCGGTGCCGTGTGCTAGTCTTCATCGGGCAGTTCGAGTGGTTTCGTTCGACGTGACGACACGGAGGGAGAGCGCGATGAGGAAGATGCACGGGATGATGCTGGCCGCGATGATCGCGGCGGGTTGCGCCGCGCCGGCCGCGATGGCGCAGGACCACGGCAACCACGACGACCGGGGCGGCCACGGCATGCAGCATGGCCACGGCCCGAAACACATGCCGCCCGGCCAGATGCGCCATGAGGACGACGTGCCGCCGCGCTGGGCCGACCAGCCGCGCCGCGAGTGGCACAAGGGCGACCGGCTTCCCCCCGAATTCCGCGATCGCCAGTACGTGATCGACGACTGGCGCGGCTATCGCCTGAGCCCGCCGCCGCGCGGCTATCAATGGGTTGGCGTCGGCGGGGATCACCTGCTGGTGCAGATCGGTTCCGGCATCGTGCTGCGGATCGGCGACTGACCTTGCCGAGCGCCCGGCACGTATCGCGATGCCGCGATGCGCGCCGGGCAGCCGCGTCACTTCGCTTGCGCGCGGCGGAACCAGCGCCGCTCGATTCTCGACATCACCCAGCACACGCCCAGCGCACAGACGGTGCCGAGCGTCACTTCGCCGAGCCGCATCAGCGGGACGTCCCACAGCGGGCCGTTGCCCGGGAACAGCATCACGATCGTCGCGGTCACGCCGCCGAGCCGTGCCGCGCTGCCGACGTTCAGGCACCAGCAGCAGACGATCACGACCGCGACCGTGATCGCATACGTGACGAGGCGATCGCCGCCGACCGCCGCACCGGCGAAGCCCAGCATGCCGCCGACCATTGCGCCGATGAACTGGTCGCGCGACAGCGACATCGTGTCCGAGTAGTTGTGCTGCGTGACGGCGATCGCGGTGATCGCCGCCCATACGGCCTGCTCGGTATGCATCGCGCGGCCGATCGCATACGCGAGGCACGCGCCGCAGACGGCCTGGAGCGCCATCAGCCCGCCTTGCGCGAGCCGTTCGCTGAATGACAGCCCCTTGAACAGATCGAAGATCGACTGCTGGATCTGCTGGCGGGCTTCGTTGAGTGTCCTGATCGTATCCATCGTGAGTCGGCCAAGAAGCGGGTAACGGCGGCGCGCCGCGTTCAGTGCGCCTGTTCGGGCGAGGCGGCAGCCGGCTCGTCGGCCGCCGCCTCGCCGTTTGCGACACGCGTTTCGGGCATCACGAGCCAGACCAGCAGCACCGCGAGCGCGCCGGCGCCCGCGAGCCCGAAGAAGCTGACCGCGTTGCCGAAGTGATCGGCGACGTAGCCGGCCGCGGCCGTGCTGAGGGTCGCGCCGATTCCGGCCGCGAGCCCGAACAGCCCGATGCACAGGTTGTAGCGGCCCTTGCCGCCCGCGACGTCGGCCGCGATCAGCGGCAGCATCACGCCGAACACGGCGGCGCTGATGCCGTCGAGCATCTGCACCGGCACGAGCAGGTACGGGCTGCTCACGCCGGCGAACAGCAGCGCGCGCACGGGCAGCGCGGAGAAGCCGAGCAGCAGGATCGGCCGGCGCCCCCAGCGTTGCGCGGAGCGGCCGACCCACGGCGACAGCATCGCGACGATCGCCTGCGGCACGATGATGCACGCGGCGATCACGAGCTGCACGTTTTCGCCCATCCCGGCCGTGACTTCGCCGGCCGCGAGGTTCAGCATCGCCGCGTTCGACAGGTGGAACAGCACGACGCACGCCGCGAAGATCAGCATCCGGCGGTCGCGCAGCAGTTCGAGCAGCGTTTCGCGTTCGCCGGCTTCGTCGTGGTGATCGTCGGGCTTCGACGATTGCGGGATCACTTCGTGGGTCGGCTGGATCATCGCGAGCGCGAACAGCGCGGGCAGCGCCAGCACGGCGGTCAGCCAGAACACCGCGCGCGCGGAGAAGTATTCGCCGGTGAGCCCCATCAGGCCTGCCGCGACCGCACTGCCGATCGATGCCCAGCGCGCGTTGCGGCCGAGCCGGTCGCCGAGGTCGGCGCGGCCGACGAGCGAGAACGAGATCGCGGCCATCGCCGGCACGAGCATGCAGCTCGCGAAACCGTGGAACACCTCGGCGGCGATCACCGGCACGATCGTCGGGCTCGACGCGAGCAGCACCGCCGACAGGATGATGGCTGCGATCGCCCAGGCGGCCGCGCCTTTCTTGTTCTTCAGCGCATCGACGGCCGCGCCGCCCGGCACCTGGCTGACCATCGCGCTGATCGTGCCGATCGACAGCACCATGCCGATTTCGCCCTGCGTCCACTTGTGCGATGCGAGGTAGGACGCGATGAACGGGCCGAAGCCGGTTTGAACGTTTGCAACGAAGAAGTTGAGCCAGTCGAGGGACCGCAGACTGCGTACGCTGACGGAATGCTTGATCGTCATCGGGCAGCACTCGCAGAGGAAGCCGGGGCTGGCGCGACGGGCGGGTAGACCGCGACGACCGGCTTGTCGGCCGCGTAGGGCGGCGACGCCTTGATCTGCGCGTCGTTCAGGTCGAGCTGCGGGTGCAGCGCCTTGTCGCGCGTGACGAAGCGCAGCGCGCCCCAGCTCGCGGCGATCGAGCGGCGGTCGGTATTGACGAGGCCGCCGAGGTCGAGCACGACCGCCTGCGGCTGCGCGGCGCGGTCGATCAGCACGTCGACGATGCGGCCGATCTTCGTGCCGTTCGGGCGCTCGACGTCGCTGTCGAGCATCGGCAGCCGCGTCGCGGGCGACGCCGCGGCCGAACCCGACAGCGGCACGGCCTTCGGCCGCGCGGCCGGCGGCAGGTCGCCCGACGGCACGTCGAGCACGATCGGCTCCTGTTTGCCGCCCGGCGTGAAGCGGAACACGTTCCACGGGAAGACGACCTTGCGGTCGCCGACGCCCATGAAGCCCTGCAGGTTGACGATCATCTCGCGCGGCTTGCCGCTTCCGTCCACCACCATGTCGACCGCGCGACCGACCACCTTGCCGTTGCGGCGCGCGACTTCACTGTCGAGCAGCGCGTGGATCTGGGTGCGGTCGAGCGGGCGCGTCGCGACGATCGGCGGGGGCGGCGGCGGTGGCGGTGTCGGCGATTCGGGCCGCTGCACGGGCTTCGGCCGCGTCACTTCGCGGTGCGGCTTCTTCGGTGCTTCCGGTGCCTCGGGTTGCGTCGGCGCCGGCACGGGCGGCATCGTCAGCGGCTCGCCGGCGGTTTCCTCGATGGGCTCGACGAGCGCCTCGCTGATCGGCGCGGGCGGGTTCTGGACCGGCAGCAACCCGCAGCCGGACAGCAGCGCGACGGCGGCGAGAATCAGGAAGACCGTCGAGGACGGCAACGACTTGCGGGATGCGGGAAACGGAAGTCCGCCGCTCATTGACACTCACTCCATGGGTCGGGGGCGGCCCGAGGGCACGCGGCTGGCGATGGATGGCGGGTGCGGGCGGCGCACCACGCGAGGTGAGAGTTTAACGTGTCTTGCTTTCAGGACCGATTTCGACGGCTTGTCGCAGGCTGACCGTCGGGAAAAGGAAGGGGTCGGTGGCGGGCGAGGTGAAGCGAAGCGTGGCGCCGCGGCGCCCGGTCATCGGCGACGATGCGGGCGCCGCGCATGGCCCGATGCGCGGCGCAGGAAACCGGAAGGTCAGGCGTCCGGATACCACGCGTCGGTGAAATCGCTGACCTTGACGTCCGTCAGTTCCGGACGGGCGGCCAGCCAGCCGCGCACGAGCTCGCGATCGGCGTCGGTCGTCGTGCCGCGCGGCGCGCCGGAGATCACGTAGGCGCCGATGCCTTCGTCCGCGGATGCGACGGTCATCAGCCCGTTCGCCTCGACGAAGTCGATGAACGCGTCGATCAGTTCGCCGCGCGCGAGATCGGTCATGTCGTTGCGGTAGTGCGCGGTGGCGTTGAACGCGAGTTCCTGGAACTCGCCGATGTGGAGTTTCTTGCGCTGGCGGCGGTTGTGGCCTTGGCTCATGGTGGGTGATGAATGCGAAAAGGGGTGAATGAAAGGGCGGCGGCGGGCGCCGGCGCGACAGGCGCGAGCGGCCCGGGCACCGCATCCGGACGCCGCGCGGCGATGCCGGCGGCGCAGGGGCGGAGCGCTACATCAGCACGATATCGTACTGCTCCTGACTCAAATTCGACTCGACCTGCAGCGATACCGGCTTGCCGATGAAGTCGATCAGCATCGCGAGATGCTGCGACTCTTCATCGAGGAACAGGTCGATCACCTGCTGCGCGGCGATCACGCGGAATTCACGCGGATTGAACTGCCGCGACTCGCGCAGGATCTCGCGCAGGATGTCGTAGCACACGGTGCGCGACGTCTTGACCTGGCCCTTGCCCTGGCAGGTCGGGCACGGCTCGCACAGCACGTGCGCGAGCGATTCGCGCGTGCGCTTGCGCGTCATCTCGACGAGCCCGAGCTGCGAGAAGCCGTTGACCGTCACGCGCGTGCGGTCGCGCGACAGCGCCTTCTTCAACTCCGACAGCACCGCGTCGCGATGCTCGGCGTTCTCCATGTCGATGAAGTCGATGATGATGATCCCGCCGAGATTGCGCAGCCGCAGCTGGCGCGCGATCGTATGCGCGGCCTCGAGATTGGTCTTGAAGATCGTGTCGTCGAAGTTGCGGGCGCCGACGTAGCCGCCCGTGTTCACGTCGATCGTCGTCATCGCCTCGGTCTGGTCGATCATCAGGTAGCCGCCCGACTTCAGGTCGACGCGGCGCGACAGCGCACGCTGGATCTCCGTCTCGATGTTGTACAGATCGAACAGCGGCCGCTCGCCGGTGTAGTGGTGCAGCTTCGGGCTCACGGCCGGCGTGAACTCCCCCGCGAATTCCGCGAGGCGCTGGTACGTCTCGCGCGAATCGACCTGGATGCGCGTCGTGTCGTCGTTCGCGAAATCGCGCAGCACGCGCTGCGCGAGATCGAGATCCTGGTACAGCAGGCTCGTCGCCGGCAAGCGCTGCGCCTGCGCGACGATCGTCGCCCACGTCTTGCGCAGGTACGTGACGTCGCCGGCCAGTTCGTCGGAGGTCGCATCCTCGGCGATCGTGCGCACGATGTAGCCGCCTTTCTCGTCCGGTGGGATCACGGCCGTCAGGCGCGCACGCACGGCCTCGCGCTCGGCTTCGCTCTCGATCTTCTGCGAGATGCCGATATGCGGCTCCTGCGGCAGGTAGACGAGCGTGCGGCCCGCGATACTGACCTGCGTCGACAGCCGCGCGCCCTTCGTGCCGATCGGATCCTTGATCACCTGGACCATCAGCGTCTGGCCTTCGAACACGATCTTCTCGATCGGCTGGTGCGGCGTGCCCGACTGCGGTTCGCCGGCGAGGCGTGGATGCCAGATATCGGCGACGTGCAGGAATGCCGCGCGCTCGAGGCCGATGTCGATGAACGCCGACTGCATGCCCGGCAGCACGCGCACGACCTTGCCGAGATAGATGTTGCCGACCCGCCCGCGCGACAGCGTGCGCTCGACGTGAAGCTCCTGCACCGCGCCTTGCTGCACGAGTGCGACCCGCGTTTCCTGCGGCGTGAGGTTGATCAGGATTTCTTCGTTCATGGTGGGCTTCAGAAGGCGACACGCGCGGTGCGCAACAGCGCCGCGGTCTCAAAAAGGGGCAGACCCATGATACCCGAATGGGAACCGTCGATCCGCTCGATGAATTCGGCGGCGCGTCCCTGGATCGCATACGCGCCGGCCTTGCCGAACGGCTCGCCGGTTTCGACGTAACGCGCGTAGGCGTCGCGCGACGCGGCCGCGAAGCGTACCGACGAGCGCGACAGCGCGGGCGGCAGCAGTTCGCCGCCGGCATCGATCACGGCGACGGCGGTCAGCACCGCGTGTTCGCGGCCCGCGAGGCGCATGAGCATCGCGAGCGCGTCGTTCGCGTCGGCCGGCTTGCCGAGGATCGCGCCGTCGATCGTCACGGTCGTGTCGGCGACCAGCACCGGCGCGGCCGGCTTGCCGCTCGCGACGAGGCGCGCACGCGCGGCCTCGGCCTTCGCGATGGTCACGCGCCGCACGTAGGCGTCGGCGGCTTCGCCGGGCAGCTCGGCCTCGAGCGCTTCGGCATCTTCGTCGGGGCGCGGCAGCAGCAGTTCGAAGCGAACGCCGATCTGCTGCAGCAGCTCCTGGCGGCGCGGGCTTTGCGAAGCGAGGTAAAGGATCGGGAAAAGCGCGGGGGACGTGCTGGACGGCATGGTGTCGTTATCTCGGTGTGCGCGCGCAGCGCGCGTCTCGAGGACGACACGTCATGCGCGGTGGTAAGGGTGATTCTGCGTGATGCTCCACGCCCGGTAAAGCTGTTCGGCGAGCAGCACGCGCACCATCCCGTGCGGCAGCGTCATGCTCGAGATGCGCAGCAGTACGTCGGCGCGCGCTTTCAGTTCCGGATCGAGCCCGTCGGCGCCGCCGATCACGAACGCGACGTCGCGGCCGTCCTGCTGCCAGCCGGGCAGCGCCTGCGCGAGCTGCATCGTGGTCCAGTCGCGGCCGCGCTCGTCGAGCGCGACGAGGCGCGCGCCCTTCGGCAGCGCGGCTTCGATCTTCTGCCGCTCGGCCGCCATCACGCTTTCGGCGCTGCGGCCGCCCGAACGCAGTTCGGGCTTGATTTCGCGCAACTCGATGCGCAGCTCGGGCGGCATCCGCTTCGTGTATTCGTCGAAGCCGGATGCGATCCAGCCCGGCATCTTGTGGCCGACCGCGAGGATGAAAAGCTTCATCGGAACACGCGTGACGGCTTAACGGCGGCGGGCGGCCGTCTTGCGCGCCGGGCGTGCGGGCGCGGCTTCCTCGTCGTCCTCGTCGCCTTCGCTGGCCGTGGCAAAGCCGTTCGGGCCCTTGTCGCCGCCGAGCTTCATCCGCACGGGCTTGTCGCCCCAGATTTCCTCGAGGTTGTAGTACTGGCGCAGGGCCGGCTGCAGGATGTGCACGACCGCGTCGCCGCAATCGACCAGCACCCATTCGCCGGTGTCTTCGCCTTCGGAGCTGACGATGTCGCCGCCGGCTTCCTTGACCTTGTCGCGCACGCTCGAGGCGAGTGCCTTGGTCTGGCGGTTGGACGTGCCCGATGCGACGACCACGCGGTCGAACAGTTCGGTCAGGTGGCTGGTGTTGAACACCTTGATGTCTTGCGCCTTGACGTCTTCGAGGGCGTCGACGATCACGCGCTGCAGTTTGCGAATATCCATGGATTCAGGAATGGTAGAGGCGATGTTGAAGAATATAGGCCCATACGGCGGCTGGCACATGCTCGGCCGACGCATCGGGCATTTGCGCATGGCGCGCGATGCATTCGCGCAGGTGCGCGCGGATGTCGGTCGCGGCGATGTCGAACGAAAGGGTCGTATCGATCAGCAGGTGGCCGGCCGGCGTGGCCTGCAGCACGTCGGCGCCGGCCTGCCGCGCGGCGATTTCCCGCGCGACGTCCGGCGGCGCGGTGCCCAGGTCGAAACCCGGGCGCGTCGACACGCAGATGTGCGCGAAGTCGAACAGCTTGCGCCAGTCGCGCCACGTGTCGAGCCGCACGAGCTGGTCGGCGCCGATCAGCAGCGACAGCGAGGCATCCGCACCGATGCGCTCACGCCAGCGCGCGAGCGTCTCGACCGTGTAGGTTGGGCCGGCGTGCTCGATCTCGTCGGTGGCGACGGTCACGGTCACGCCCGGCAGGGACAGCGAGCCGGCGGCCGCGCGCGTCATCGCGAGCCGGTGCTCGGCGGCCGACACGTCGCGCTTCTGGTACGGCTGCCCGGCGGGCAGCAGCACGAGTTCGGTCAGGCCGAGCAACTCGGCGAACCGGCGCGCGAGCGCGAGATGGCCGTCGTGGATCGGGTCGAAAGTACCGCCCAGCAAGCCGATACGACGCGGCAGCGGGGCGGGGCGGGCGGTGGTGTCCAGAAACGCGTCCTTTCCTTGGGGCAGCGGGGCGCGCGGGCTCACACCCAGTCGCGCGGCACGATGAAGTCGCTGTACAGGCGCGCTTCGGGCGTTCCCGGCTCGGGCTGCCAGTTGTAGCGCCAGTTCGCGACCGGCGGCATCGACATCAGGATCGACTCGGTCCGGCCGCCGCTTTGCAGGCCGAACAGCGTGCCGCGGTCGAACACGAGGTTGAATTCGACGTAACGGCCGCGGCGATACGCCTGGAAGTCGCGCTCGCGCTCGCCGTACGGCAGCCCGGCGCGGCGTTCGACGATCGGCAGGTAGGCCTGCAGGAACGCATCGCCGACGCTTTGCATCAGGTCAAACGAGCGTTCGAAACCGGGCTCGGAGAAATCGTCGAAGAAGATCCCGCCGATGCCGCGCATTTCGTTGCGGTGCTTCAGGAAGAAATACTCGTCGCACCATTTCTTGAAGCGCGGGTAGAGTTCGGCGCCGAACGGGTCGAGCGCATCCTTGCAGGTCTGGTGGAAATGCCGCGCGTCGTCCTCGAAACCGTAAACGGGTGTCAGATCCATGCCGCCGCCGAACCAGAACACGGGCGCCTCGCCCGGTTTCGTCGCGATCAGCATCCGCACGTTCATGTGGACGGTCGGGCAGTACGGATTGCGCGGGTGCAGTACCAGCGACACGCCGAGCGCCTCGAAGCCGCGGCCCGCGAGCTGCGGGCGCGCCGCGCTCGCCGACGGCGGCAGCGCGTCGCCCGCGACGTCGGAAAAGCCGATCCCCGCGCGTTCGAACACGCGGCCGCCTTCGAGAATCCGCGTGCAGCCGCCGCCGCGCAGGCGTTCGGCCGGCCCGCGCTGCCACGTGTCGGTCGCGAGCGGCGTGCCGTCGAGCGCACCGAGCGCGTCGGCGATGCGTGTTTGCAGGCCCTGGAGGTACGTGCGCACGCGCGCCACGTCGTAGGTCGAATCGGTCATGTCTGGACTGGGCGCCCCCGCCCGAAGCGGGGGCCGTAAAAAAAGGCCTCTGCCGGGCATTCTATCGAACCCCGGCAGAGGAGCCGCCGCCGCGCGGGGGCGGGGCGGCGATTGCGACGTCACGCGCTCTTGCGGTTGAGCGCGCGGAAGCCGATGTCGCGGCGGTACTGCATGCCTTCGAAATTGATCTGGTTGATCGTGTCGTACGCATGCTGCTGCGCTTCGCGCACGGAATCGGCAAGGCCGACCACGCACAGCACGCGGCCGCCGGACGTCACGAGCTTGTCGCCGTCGCCGAGCGTGGTGCCCGCATGGAACGTCACGGCCTGCTCGGTTTCGGCCGGGATCCCGTTGATGCGGTCGCCCTTGCGCGGCGCGTCCGGATAACCGTGCGCGGCCAGCACGACGCCGAGCGCGGTGCGACGGTCCCAGTCGAGCTCGACCGTGTCGAGCGTGCCCGCGATCGCCTGCTCGACGACCTTCGAGAAATCGCTCTTCAGGCGCGCCATGATCGGCTGCGTTTCCGGGTCGCCCATCCGGCAGTTGAACTCGAGCGTGCGCGGATTGCCGTCCTTGTCGATCATCAGGCCCGCGTACAGGAAGCCCGTGAAGCGGATGCCGTCCTTCTCCATCCCGCGCACGGTCGGCATGATGATCTCGCGCATCACGCGTGCGTGCATCTGCGGCGTGACGATCGGCGCGGGCGAATACGCGCCCATGCCGCCGGTGTTCGGGCCGCGGTCTTCGTCGAGCAGGCGCTTGTGGTCCTGGCTCGAAGCCAGCGCCAGCGCGTGCTTGCCGTCGACCATCACGATGAAGCTCGCTTCCTCGCCGTCGAGGAATTCCTCGATCACGACGCGCGCGCCGGCATCGCCGAGCTTGTTGCCCGACAGCATCATGTCGACGGCTGCGTGCGCTTCTTCCAGCGTCATCGCGACCACGACGCCCTTGCCGGCCGCGAGGCCGTCGGCCTTCACGACGATCGGCGCGCCCTTCGCGTCGATGTACGCGTGGGCGGCGGCCGCGTCGGCGAAGGTTTCGTAGTCGGCCGTCGGGATGCCGTGGCGCTTCATGAACGCCTTCGCGAAATCCTTCGAGCTTTCGAGCTGCGCGGCTTCGCGGGTCGGGCCGAAGACCTTCAGGCCGCGTGCGCGGAACAGGTTGACGATGCCGGCCGCGAGCGGTGCTTCCGGCCCGACGAGCGTGAACGCGACGCCTTCGCTTTCCGCGAAATCGGCGAGTGCGTCGAGCGACGTGATATCGACGTTCTTCAGACGCTCGTCCTGTGCCGTGCCGCCATTGCCGGGCGCGACGTAGACCATCTGGACGCGCGGCGACTGCGCGAGCTTCCACGCCAGCGCATGTTCGCGGCCGCCGGAACCGACGACGAGTAGTTTCATGGGATTCCCCGCAGACTAGAAAACAGGGCGGCCGGCACGCTCAGGCGCGCCGGCCGCGGAATCGGTCGGGCCGCCGCCCGCGACAGGCGAGC
The DNA here is from genome assembly GCF_055810675.1 of Burkholderia sp. YHN3-13. Lineage (NCBI taxonomy): Bacteria > Pseudomonadati > Pseudomonadota > Betaproteobacteria > Burkholderiales > Burkholderiaceae > Burkholderia > Burkholderia sp. YHN3-13. Next base: position 90,383 of record NZ_JBVVNQ010000017.1, read on the forward strand.
GGCGGCCGGCATCTCATTCCTCGACGATGACGGCGTTCGTGTACACGTCCTGCACGTCGTCGAGGTTCTCGAGCGCGTCCAGGAGCTTCTGCATCTTCGCCGCGTCGTCGCCGGTGAATTCGACTTCGTTCTGCGGCTTCATCGTCACTTCGGCGAGTTCGGCCTTGAAGCCGCCGGCTTCGAGCGCGTCCTTCACCTTCGAGAATTCCTGCCAGTCGCACAGCACTTCGATCGAGCCGTCGTCGTTCGTGTTCACGTCGTTCGCGCCGGCTTCGAGCGCGGCTTCCATCAGCGCGTCTTCCGACGTGCCGGGCGCGAACAGGAACTGGCCGACGTGATCGAACATGAACGCGACCGAGCCGTCGGTGCCCATGTTGCCGCCGAACTTCGAGAAGGCGTGGCGAACTTCCGCGACCGTACGCGTGCGGTTGTCGGTCAGCGTGTCGACGATGATCGCCGCGCCGCTGATGCCGTAGCCTTCGTAACGGATCTCTTCGTAGTTCGCGCCGTCCGCGCCGCCGACGCCGCGATCGATCGCGCGCTTGACGTTGTCCTTCGGCATGTTCGCGTCGGCCGCCTTGTCGACCGCGAGGCGCAGGCGCGGGTTCGAGTTGACGTCGCCGCCGCCGAGGCGCGCCGCGACCTGGATTTCCTTGATCAGGCGGGTCCAGATCTTGCCGCGCTTCGCGTCGGCCGCTGCCTTCTTATGCTTGATGTTGGCCCATTTCGAATGACCAGCCATACCTTTCTCCGTGCCCGGGCGCGCGGCGCGGGCGATTGTTTCAGTGTGTCGTTGAGTCGGCGGCCGTGTCGGCGGGCATGAAGCCGCGGGGCCGCGCGTATCGAGTGGATCGTGATTTTATCACGCGGCGACCGCCGGTTCGGGGCCGCCGCGCCTGGCCGAACGGCCGGGCAGGCCGTCGCGGACCGGACCGCGCGCCGCGCGGCCGTGCGGGCACTCAGTTCTTGGTGCCGAACAGGCGGTCGCCCGCGTCGCCGAGGCCCGGCACGATGTACGCGTGCTCGTTCAGGTGCGAATCGAGCGACGCGACGAACAGCTTCACGTCCGGGTGCGCGTCCTGGAACACCTGGACGCCCTCGGGCGCGGCGACCAGCGCGACGAACATGATGTTCGCGGCCGGCACGTTGCGGCGCTTGAGCACGTCGACCGCATGCACGGCCGAATAGCCGGTCGCGACCATCGGGTCGCACAGGATGAAGATGCGGTCTTCGAGGTCCGGCAGGCGCACCAGGTATTCGACCGGGCGGTGGTCCTCGGCGCGATACACGCCGATGTGGCCGACGCGTGCGGACGGCACCAGGTCGAGCAGGCCGTCCGACATCCCGATGCCCGCGCGCAGCACGGGCACGATCGCGAGTTTCTTGCCCGCGATCACGGGCGCGTCGACGGCCACCAGCGGGGTTTCGACCCGTTTGGTCGTGATCGGCAGGTTGCGGGTGATCTCGTAGCCCATCAGCAGCGTGATCTCGCGCAGCAGTTCGCGGAACGTGCGCGTGGACGTGTCCTTGTCGCGCATGTGCGTGAGCTTGTGCTGGATCAGCGGGTGATCGGTGATGAAGAGGTTCGGGAAACGGCTGTCCTGTTTCATGACGGAGGCGCCTTGGCGGCAAAAGGGGATCGGGGCGGCGGCGGGCGAACGCCGGCCGCCGCTTATGGCCGCAATTTTACCAAGGCGCGCCGCATGATCCGGATATTATCGACGTCTCACGACAATCCGCGCGCCGCGCCCGCCCGTTCGCCCGTCCACCGGCGCGGCGGGGCCGTCCCGGCGCGCGTCGCCACCAGGGAGTCGACGATGGATCTCGGTATCGAAGGAAAGACCGCGCTCGTATGCGCGGCGAGCAAGGGGCTCGGTCGCGGCTGCGCGGAAGCGCTGGCCGCCGAGGGCGTGAACCTCGTGATCGTCGCGCGCACGCGCGACACGCTGGAGGAAACCGCGGAGGAGATCCGCGCGGCGTCGAACGTGTCGATCACCCCGGTCGCGTGCGACATCACGACGCCGGAAGGCCGCGCGGCCGCGCTCGCCGCGTGCCCGCAACCGGACATTCTCGTGAACAATGCCGGCGGCCCGCCGCCCGGCGATTTCCGCGACTTCTCGCACGACGACTGGATCCGCGCGCTCGAGTCGAACATGCTGACGCCGATCGAGCTGATCCGCGCGACCCTCGACGGGATGATCGCGCGCCGCTTCGGCCGGATCGTCAACATCACCAGTTCCGCCGTGAAGGCGCCGATCGACGTGCTCGCGCTGTCGAACGGCGCGCGCTCGGGGCTGACCGGCTTCGTCGCGGGGCTGTCGCGCAAGGTCGCGGGCCAGGGCGTGACGATCAACAACCTGCTGCCGGGGCTGTTCGACACCGACCGGATCGCGACCACGCTCGCCGCCTCGGCGCGGGCGCAGGGCGTGACGGTCGACGACCTGCGCGCGCGGCGCACGAAGGACATCCCGGCCGGCCGCCTCGGCACGCGCGCCGAATTCGGCGCGGCATGCGCATTCCTGTGCAGCGTGCATGCCGGCTACATCACCGGGCAGAACTGGCTGCTCGACGGCGGCGCGTATCCGGGCACGTTCTGACGCGCGGCTTTTCGATTCACGATCACGACAACAACCGGACGACGAAGGAACTGGAGATGAGCAAACCCCGCATCGCATTGATTGCGCACGACGCGAAGAAGGACGAGATCGTCGCGCTCGCGGGCGAATACCGCGCGACGCTCGCGCAATGCCGGCTGGTCGGGACGGGCACGACGGGCGGCCGCATCGCGGCCGCGCACGGGCTCGAGGTCGAGCGCAAGCTGTCGGGCCCGCTCGGCGGCGACCTGCAGATCGGCGCGGAACTGGCCGAGGGCCGCGTCGACATCGTCGTGTTCCTGCGCGACCCGATGACCGCGCAGCCGCACGATCCCGACATCACCGCGCTCGTGCGCGCGTGCGACGTGCACGACGTGCCGGTCGCGACCAACGTCGCCACCGCGCGGATGCTGCTCGACGACCTGGCGCGCACCATGCAGGACGTGTGCTAGGCGTGGGCCGCGCCCGATTGCCCCTGCCGACGGCAGGGCCATGCACGCACGGCGGCAACGCGCGAGAATCGTGCGTCTCGATGCGCACCCGCAGCCCGGTTCCTGGATGAACCGGCCGGCCCGCGCATCGGCGACCCGGATTTTTTCCTGACCGATAGACAGACGAGGAGCGAAACGATGCCGAAAGCAATCCGATACGACCAGCCGGGCGGCCCGGAGGTGATGAAGTGGGTCGATGTCGAGGTCGGCGAGCCGCAGGCGGGCGAAGTCCGCATCCGGCAGCACGCGGTCGGGCTCAACTACATCGACGTGTATTTCCGCACCGGCCTTTATCCGCAACCGCTGCCCGGCGGCCTCGGGATGGAGGCGGCGGGCGAGGTGACGGCCGTCGGCGACGGCGTGACCGCGTTCAAGGTCGGCGACCGCGTGGCGTATGTCGGGCAGCCGCCCGGCGCGTATGCGCAGGAGCGCGTGATGCCGGTCGGGCGGCTCGTGAAGCTGCCGGACGGCATCAGCTACGACGATGCGGCATCGGTGATGCTGCAGGGCCTGACCGCGCACTACCTGCTGCGTCGCACGTACCCGGTGAAGGCCGGCGACACGATCCTGATCCACGCGGCGGCCGGCGGCGTCGGCCTGCTCGTGTGCCAGTGGGCGAAGGCGCTCGGCGCGACCGTGATCGGGACGGTCGGTTCCGACGAAAAGGCCGCGCTCGCGAAGGCGCACGGCTGCGATCACCCGATCGTCTACACGCGCGAGAACTTCACGCAGCGCGTGAAGGAGATCACGCACGGCGCGGGCGTGCCGGTCGTCTACGATTCGATCGGCAAGGACACCTACATCGGCTCGCTCGACTGCCTAGCGCCGCTCGGTTATTTCGTCAGCTTCGGCAACGCGTCGGGCCCGCTGCCGCCGATCGATTCGAAGGAGTTCTCGTCGCGCGGGTCGCTGTTCTTCACGCGGCCGACGCTGTTCTCGTACATCGCGAAGCGCGCCGATCTCGAATCCGCGGCCGCCGAGCTGTTCGACGTGATCCTGTCGGGCAAGGTGAAGACCAGCATCAACCAGCGTTATCCGCTCGCGGAAGTCGGCCGCGCGCATGCCGAGCTCGAAGCGCGCAAGACCACCGGCTCGACGATCCTCGTTCCCTGACCCGATTCTCCGTGCCGGCGCCGCGCCGGCACGCGCCCTCGCGGGCGGCGCCCCGGCGCCGCCCGTCCCGCCTTCCGGTTCGCCTCGTCCGCGTGTTTACACGTTTTTTATATCCGCCCCGATACCTTTGACCCGTCCTTTACGTGCGTTCCCATAAGGTTCTAGTCGTCTGATTTCGACGACGGAGAACACAAAAATGGATGGGGTTTTCATCGGCGCTCTGGTGCTCTTCACCACGCTGATCCTCGGCTTGGTTGCCGGTTGCGACAAGCTCGTGCAATACGGTCGCGGGGGGCGGGCATGACCTGGATGCTTTGGCTGGCGGGCGCCTCCACGGCCCTGCTGTTCGCGTATCTCGTCTTTGCGCTGCTGCGCGCGGAGGATATCGAATGAACGCGAACAACCTGTTGCAGACGCTGCTGTTCATCGTCGTGCTGCTCGCGGCGGCCGTGCCGGTCGCGCGCTACCTGAGCGCGGTGATGGACGGCAGCTCGCGCGTCGTGCGCGTGTTCGGGCCGCTCGAACGCGCGCTGTACCGCATTGCCGGCGTCGATGCCGGCAGCGAGATGAACTGGAAACAGTACGCGATCGCGACGATCGCGTTCAACGCGCTCGGCGCGCTGTTCCTCTACGGCCTGTTGCGCCTGCAGGGCTTCCTGCCCGGCAACCCGCAGCAATTCGGCGCGATGACGGTCGACGGCGCGTTCAACACGGCCGTCAGCTTCGTCACCAACACGAACTGGCAGGACTACACGCCCGAGCAGACCGTCAGCTACCTGACGCAGATGCTCGGCCTGACCGTGCAGAACTTCCTGTCGGCGGCGACCGGCATCGTCGTCGTGATCGCGCTGATCCGCGGCTTCGCACGTCACACCGCGCAGACGATCGGCAACTTCTGGGTCGACCTGACGCGCGTGACGATGTACGTGCTCGTGCCGATGTCGGTCGTGATCGCCGCGCTGCTGATGAGCCAGGGCGTGATCCAGAACATGAAGGCCTACCAGGACGTGCCGGTGCTGCAGACGAGCACCTACGCGGCGCCGAAGCTCGACGCGCAGGGCAATCCGGTGAAGGACGACAAGGGGAATGCGGTCACGGTGCCGACGCCGCTGACCAGGCAGACGCTCGCGATGGGGCCGGTCGCGTCGCAGGAAGCGATCAAGATGCTCGGCACCAACGGCGGCGGATTCTTCAACGCGAACTCCGCCCATCCGTACGAGAACCCGACGCCGTTCGCGAACTTCATCCAGATCTTCGCGATCCTGATCATTCCGGCCGCGCTGTGTCTCGTGTTCGGCCGCATGATCGGCGACCGCCGGCAGGGCATCGCGGTGCTCGCGGCGATGACGGTCGCATTCGTGATCGCGATCGGTGTCGAGGTGAATGCCGAGCAGGGCGGCAACCCGACGCTCGCCGCGCTGCACGTCGATCAGTCGGCAAGCGCGCTGCAGCCGGGCGGCAACATGGAAGGCAAGGAAACGCGCTTCGGCATCGCGCAGACCGGCATCTTCACGGTCGCGACGACGGCCGCGTCGTGCGGCGCGGTCGACACGATGCACGATTCGCTGACGCCGCTCGGCGGCCTCGTGCCGATGCTGCTGATGCAGCTGGGCGAGGTGGTCTACGGCGGGGTCGGTTCGGGCCTCTACGGGATGCTCGTGTTCGCGCTGCTCGCGGTGTTCGTCGCGGGCCTGATGATCGGCCGCACGCCGGAGTACGTCGGCAAGAAGATCGAGGCGTACGAGATGAAGATGGTGTCGATCGTCGTATTGCTCACGCCGCTGCTCGTGCTGGTCGGCACGTCGATCGCCGTGCTCGCCGATGCGGGCAAGGCCGGCATCGCGAATCCCGGCCCGCACGGCTTCTCGGAAATCCTGTACGCGTTCAGCTCGGCCGCGAACAACAACGGCAGCGCGTTCGCGGGCCTGACGGTCGGCACGCCGTTCTACAACTGGATGACCGCGATCGCGATGTGGTTCGGTCGCTTCGGCACGATCGTGCCGGTGCTGGCGATCGCCGGTTCGCTCGCCGCGAAGAAGCGCATCGCGGTGACGAGCGGCACGCTGCCGACGCACGGTCCGCTGTTCGTCGTGCTGCTGCTGGGCACCGTGCTGCTGGTGGGCGCGCTGACCTACGTGCCGGCGCTCGCGCTCGGCCCGGGCGTCGAGCACCTGATGATGTGGCTGGGCGCATGACGCGCGGCGACACGTTGAAAAGACTGAAGAGATTGAAGAGATCGCAATGACTCAACATTCCGCAACACGGTCCATGTTCGACCCGGCGCTGCTGCGCCCGGCGATCGTGGACTCGTTCAAGAAACTCACGCCGCGCACGCAGTTCCGCAACCCGGTGATGTTCTGCGTGTACGTCGGCAGCATCCTGACCACGATCCTGTGGATCGCGGCGCTCGCCGGTCAGGCCGAGGCGCCCGCGGGCTTCATCCTCGCGATCGCGCTGTGGCTGTGGTTCACCGTGCTGTTCGCGAACTTCGCCGAGGCGCTCGCCGAAGGGCGCTCGAAGGCGCAGGCCGCGTCGCTGCGCAGCGCGAAGAAGGACGTGATGGCGAAGAAGCTCAACGAGCCGCATCCGAAGTCGCCGATCCGCGTCACGACCGCGTCGGATCTGCGTAAGGGCGACGTCGTGCTGGTCGAGGCCGGCGACGTGATCCCGGCCGACGGCGAGGTCGTCGACGGCGTCGCGTCGGTCGACGAATCGGCGATCACCGGCGAATCCGCGCCGGTGATCCGCGAATCGGGCGGCGACTTCTCGTCGGTGACGGGCGGCACGCGCGTGCTGTCCGACTGGATCGTCGTCAAGGTCACCGCGAACCCGGGCGAGGCGTTCCTCGACCGGATGATCGCGATGGTCGAAGGCGCGAAGCGCAAGAAGACGCCGAACGAGATCGCGCTGACGATCCTGCTGGTCGCGCTGACGATCGTGATGCTGCTCGCCACGGCGACGCTGCTGCCGTTCTCGATGTTCTCGGTCGATGCGATGAAGGCCGGCCACGTGGTGACGATCACCGCGCTCGTCGCGCTGCTCGTGTGCCTGATCCCGACGACGATCGGCGGCTTGCTGTCCGCGATCGGCGTGGCGGGGATGAGCCGGATGATGCAGGCGAACGTGATCGCGACGTCGGGCCGCGCGGTGGAAGCGGCCGGCGACGTCGACGTGCTGCTGCTCGACAAGACCGGCACGATCACGCTCGGCAACCGCCAGGCGTCGACGTTCGTGCCGGCACCGGGCGTGACCGAGGAAGCGCTGGCCGACGCCGCGCAACTGTCGTCGCTCGCCGACGAAACGCCGGAAGGCCGCAGCATCGTCGTGCTCGCGAAGGAGCGCTTCAACATCCGCCAGCGCGACATGGCGCAATTGCACGCGACGTTCCTCGGCTTTTCCGCGCAGACGCGGATGAGCGGCGTCGACCTGCCGGGCCGCGAGATCCGCAAGGGCGCGGCCGACGCGATCCGCCGCTACGTCGAGACGCATGGCAGCCGCTTCCCGGAAGACGTGCGCCGCGCGGTGGACGACGTCGCGCGCCGCGGCAGCACGCCGCTCGTCGTGGCCGACCTGCACGAAGGGGCGGCGCGCGTGCTCGGCGTGATCGAGCTGAAGGACATCGTGAAGGGCGGCATCAAGGAGCGCTTCGCGGAGCTGCGCAAGATGGGCATCAAGACCGTGATGGTGACGGGCGACAACCGGCTGACGGCCGCGGCGATCGCGGCGGAAGCGGGCGTCGACGACTTCCTCGCGGAAGCGACGCCGGAAACCAAGCTCGCGACGATCCGCGAGCACCAGGCCGCCGGGCGGCTCGTCGCGATGACGGGCGACGGCACGAACGACGCGCCGGCGCTCGCGCAGGCCGACGTGGCCGTCGCGATGAATACGGGCACGCAGGCCGCGAAGGAAGCCGGCAACATGGTCGACCTCGACTCGAACCCGACGAAGCTGATCGAGATCGTCGAGATCGGCAAGCAGATGCTGATGACGCGCGGCTCGCTGACGACGTTCTCGATCGCGAACGACATCGCGAAGTACTTCGCGATCATCCCGGCCGCGTTCGTGACGACCTACCCGCAATTGCGCGTGCTCGACATCATGCACCTGACGTCGCCGGCGTCCGCGATCCTGTCGGCGGTGATCTTCAACGCGCTGATCATCGTCGCGCTGATCCCGCTCGCGCTGAAGGGCGTCACGTACCGGCCGCTCGGCGCCGCGTCGCTGCTGCGCCGCAACCTGCTGGTCTACGGTCTCGGCGGCGTGCTGCTGCCGTTCCCGTTCATCAAGCTGATCGACATGACGCTCGCCGCACTCGGCTGGGCCTGAGCCGGCCGTCCTTGAAGGAAACATCATGAAAACGTTGATTCGCCCGCTCGTCGTGCTCTTTGTGGTCCTGACCGCCGTGACGGGCCTGGCCTACCCGGCCGTGATGACCGTGTTCGGCCAGGCCGTGTTCCCGTCGCAGGCGAACGGCAGCCTGATCGAGAAGAACGGCCAGGCGGTCGGCTCCGCGCTGATCGGCCAGTCGTTCGATGCGCCGAAGTATTTCTGGGGCCGGCTGTCGGCCACCGCGCCGATGCCGTACAACGCGACCGGCTCCGGCGGCTCGAACCTCGGCCCGCTGAATCCGTCGCTCGCCGACCAGGTGAAGGGGCGCATCGCCGCGCTGCGCGACGCCGGGACCGACATGTCGAAGCCCGTGCCGGTCGACCTCGTGACGGCGTCGGCGAGCGGTCTCGATCCGGAGATCACGCCGGCTGCGGCCGCATACCAGGTCGAACGCGTTGCAAAGGCGCGCAACCTGACGCCGGACGCGGTCGCGCAGCTGGTCGCCGCGAACACGACGGGCCGCCAGTTCGGCGTGCTCGGCGAGCCGCGCGTGAACGTGCTGAAGCTGAACCTCGCGCTCGACGCGGCGCAGGCCGCGCACTGATTCGGGTACCCGACGACCGGCGTCCGGCGCGGCATGACCCGCGCCGGACGCATTCATTCCCGACGGCGCATGCGCCGTCTTTGCCTTTTGCGGCGATTTGGCACAACAATGCTCGTACTCGCGCGCATCCGGGCGCTCCGCTTTCCTGACGCATGAACCGTCCCGATCCAGACCAACTCCTCGACAAGCTGCAGCGAGACGAAGAAAAGCAGCGGCGCGGCCAGCTCAAGATCTTCTTCGGCGCGTCGGCCGGTGTCGGCAAGACCTACGCGATGCTGCAGGCCGCGCGCCAGCGCCTGCAGGAAGGCGTCGACGTCGTCGTCGGCATCGTCGAGACCCACGGCCGTGGCGAGACCGCCGCGCTGCTCGACGGCCTCGACGTATTGCCGCTCGCGCGCATCGACTATCGCGGCCGCACGCTCGCCGAATTCGACCTCGACGGTGCGCTCGCCCGCCAGCCGCAACTGATCCTCGTCGACGAACTCGCGCATTCGAACGTGCAGGGCGCGCGGCACCTGAAGCGCTGGCAGGACGTCTACGAACTGCTCGACGCGGGCATCGACGTCTATACGACCGTCAACGTCCAGCATCTCGAAAGCCTGAACGACGTGGTCGGCGCGATCACCGGCATCCGCGTGTGGGAGACCGTGCCCGACCGCGTGTTCGACGCGGCCGACGAGGTCACGCTCGTCGATCTGCCGGCCGAGGAGCTGCTCGAGCGGATGCGCGACGGCAAGGTCTATCTCGCGCAGCAGGCCGAGCGCGCGGTGCGCAACTTCTTCCGCAAGGGCAACCTGATCGCGCTGCGTGAACTCGCGCTGCGCCGCACGGCCGATCGGGTCGACGCGCAGATGCGCGAATACCGCGCCGACCGTTCGATCCAGCGCATCTGGCAGGCGCGCGAGCGGCTGCTCGTGTGCGTCGGGCCGGGCGCCGAAGCGCCGACGCTCGTGCGCGCGGCCGCGCGGCTCGCCGCGAGCCTGAAGGCCGACTGGCTTGCCGTGTACGTGGAGACGCCGCGCCTGCAGCGGCTGCCCGACGCGCGGCGGCAGCGCACGCTCGATGCGCTGAAGCTCGCCTCCGAGCTCGGCGCGGAAACGGCCACGCTCGCGGGCGCCGACGCGGTGGCCGCGCTGATCGGCTATGCGAAGGTGCGCAACGTGTCGAAGATCGTCGCGGGCGGCTCGCCGAAGGCCGGGCTCTTGCGCCGCCTCGCGCGGCCGTTCGGCGAGCAGCTCGCCGAACGCGCGGGCGACGTCGACCTGATGCTGATCCGCGCGTCCACGAGCGACGAGGCGCGCGCCGCGCCGCTCGACGCGCGGGCGCGCGACTGGCGCGATGCGTTCGCGCAGTTCGGCACGCACCGTTCGCCGCCGCGCCACTACGTCTATGCGGCCGCGATCTGCACGGCGATCACGGTCGTCGCGAGCCTCGTGTCCGAGCGGCTCGACCTGACGAACCTCGTGATGCTGTACCTGCTCGGCGTCGTGTTCTCGGCCGTGCGGCTCGGGCGCGGCCCGGGCGTGCTGCAGTCGTTCCTGTCGGTGGCCGCGTTCGATTACTTCTTCGTGCCGCCGCGCATGTCGTTCTCGGTCAGCGACACGCAATACCTGCTGACCTTCTTCGGGATGCTGCTGACGTCGCTCGTGATCAGCCACCTGACGTCGACGCTGACGCGCCAGGCGAGTGTCGCGCAGCGCCGCGAGCGCCGCACCGGCGCGATCTACGCGATGGCGCGCGAGCTCGGCGCGGCGCTCACCACCGAGCAGATCGTCGAGATCGGCAGCCGCCACGTGGGCGAGGTGTTCCGCGCCCGCGTCGCGTTCCTGCTGCCCGACAGCGCGGACAAGGTGCGGCAGAAGATCGAGGAGCCGGACGCCGCCGTCACGCTGACGGGTGCCGACCTCGACAGCGACGTCGGCCAGTGGGTGTACGACCAGCAGAAGCCGGCCGGCCGCGGCACCGACACCTTGCCCGCGACGGCCGCGCTGTACCTGCCGCTGAAGGCGCCGATGCGCACGCGCGGCGTGCTGGCGGTCGCGTCGCGCGAGCCGCGCGAGCTCGAGGTGCCCGAGCAGCAGCGGATGCTCGACGCGTTCGCCGCGCAGATCGCGCTCGCGCTCGAGCGCGTGCACTACGTCGAGATCGCGCGCGACGCGCTCGTCAACATGGAGTCCGAGCGGCTGCGCAACTCGCTGCTGTCCGCGATCTCGCACGACCTGCGCACGCCGCTGACGACGATCGTCGGCTTCTCGTCGATGCTCGCGAACGGGCGCGCGGCCGCGCAGGGCGGCGACGCGGCGGCGGCCGAGCGGTTCGCGCAGCGCGAGGGCGAGCTGGTCGACGCGATCCACGACGAGGCGCTGCGCATGACGGGCATCGTCACGAACCTGCTCGACATGGCGCGGCTGCAGGCCGGCAGCCTGCAGCTCAAGCGCCAATGGTCGCTGCTCGAGGAGACCGTCGGCGCCGCGCTCGCCGCGTGCAAGCGCGTGCTCGCGCGTCATCCCGCGCGCGTCGCGCTGCCGGCCGACCTGCCGCTGCTGCAGATGGACGCGGTGCTGATGGAGCGCCTGTTCACCAACCTGTTCGAGAACGCCGCGAAGTACACGCCGCCCGATACGTCGATCGAGATCGGCGCGGAGCGCGTGACCGACGACGGGCTGCCGTTCGTGCGCGTGCATGTCGACGATCACGGCCCGGGCTTGCCGGCCGGGATGGAAACGCGCATCTTCGACAAGTTCACGCGCGGCGAGAAGGAGTCGGCGACGCCGGGCATCGGGCTCGGTCTCGCGATCTGCCGGGCGATCGTCGAGGCGCACGGCGGTAAAATCGGCGCGCTCAACCGCACCGCGCCCGACGGCCACGTGACGGGCGCGCGCTTCTGGTTCACGTTGCCGGTCGAGACGCCGCCGGCCGCGCCCGCCGTGCCCGACGACGAATCCGACCTGCCGGGCGCCTCGTCCCCATCCGAGTCATTGCCAGACCATGAGTGAACCCAGCCTGACCGTCGTCCTGATCGAGGACGAAAAGCAGATCCGCCGTTTCGTGCGCGCCGCGCTCGAGGAGGAGGACATCGCGGTGTTCGAGGCCGAGACCGGCAAGCAGGGGTTGATCGACGCGGCCACGCGCAAGCCCGACCTCGTGATCGTCGACCTCGGCCTGCCCGACACCGACGGCCTCGACGTGATCCGCGAACTGCGCGGCTGGTCCGAGGTGCCGGTGATCGTGCTGTCCGCGCGCACGCAGGAAGAGGAGAAGGTCGCCGCGCTCGACGCGGGCGCCGACGACTACCTGACCAAGCCGTTCGGCGTGTCCGAGCTGCGCGCGCGGATCCGCGCGCAACTGCGCCGGCGCAACCAGGGCGGCGCGAACGAGTCGCCGAAGGTGAGCTTCGGCACCGTGACCGTCGATCTCGCGCTGCGCCAGGTGTGGCGCGACGGCGAGATCGTGCACCTGACGCCGCTCGAATACCGGCTGCTCGCGACGCTCGTGCGGCACGCGGGGCGTGTGCTCACGCACCGCCAGCTGCTGCGCGACGTGTGGGGGCCGTCGCACGTCGAAAGCCATCACTACCTGCGCATCTACATGGCGCACCTGCGGCAGAAGCTCGAACTCGACCCCGCGCAGCCCGAGTACATCGTCACCGAGACGGGCGTCGGCTACCGGCTCGTCGGCGCCGCGTGACGGCGCGGCGAGGGCGCTGGCGGCATCCCCGCGCCGGACGTCGCGCGCCGGCAGGGTTGCGCCGGCGCGACAATCTCGCGCCGCGCGCCGGCCTCGCACACCGTCCGCTCATTCCCCGTTATCCTGACCGTTCCGCGAACGAAAACGAGGAGCGTGCAATGTCCGTCCGTCTGGTCGTCATCTGTGCGCTGGCGCTTGCTGCGCCCGGCGCGTTCGCCCAGCCGCTGCCGCCCGGGCAGCAGCCGCCCGCCCAGGCGGCGCTGGCCAACCCCGCGTCGGTCAACTGCGAGAAGCTCGGCGGCCGCCACGTGGTCCGCAGCCTGCCGCGCGGGCAGGTCGGGATGTGCATGTTCAAGGATGGCCGCGTGTGCGAGGAGTGGGCGCTGTACCGCGACGACCGCTGCGTCGGCGGCGGCGCGCCCAAGCGCGTGTCGAACTGACCGAACTGGCCGGGCCCGGCCGATCGCGCCCCGGATCGGCCGTTGGGCTGCCCCGCCGCGGCGGTCCGTAAGCAACTTGTTATACTCGGCGCCGCCCGGGGACGACCCCGGGTCATTCGCTTCAACGGGGACGGCCCCATCCGATACGGAGTACGTCGAGATGGCGTGGGTATGGTTGTTGATTGCCGGTTTGCTGGAAGTGGCCTGGGCGGCCGGCCTGAAATCGTCGGACGGCTTCACGAAGCTTGGTCCGTCGGTGTTCACGATCGTGACGGCGCTGGCCAGCTTCGGGCTGCTCGCGGTCGCGATGCGCCAGTTGCCGCTCGGCACCGCGTACGCGGTGTGGACGGGCATCGGCGCGGTCGGCGCGTTCGTGTTCGGCATCGTGATGATGGGCGAGGCGCTGACCGCCGCGCGCGTCGCGAGCGCCGCGCTGATCGTCGCGGGGCTGGTCGGCCTCAAGCTGTCGTCGGCCGCCTGACGCCGGCGTCAGGGCGTCGATACCGCGGCACCGGCATCCGGCCGCGCGTGTGCCCGGCATGTCGCGCTGCGGAATTGCGCCGGTCACCCGGATAGCCTGTCTATAATGGAACGCATTCGGGCCTGAATACCGTCGTGCCTCTCGCGGCACGCGGTGCCGGTCGCCACGCGCCGCGCGGCCGGCCTGTCCGACCCGATCCGGTCAATCGGCAAATCGCACGGAAAGTGCAAGGAGAGGGCGATGATCGAAGCCATTTCGCTCGGCGCGGGGCTCGCGTGGGCGAGCGGGCTGCGCCTGTACCTGACGGTGCTGATCGCCGGCGTGCTCGCGCGGGTCGGCTGGCTCCATCTGCCCGATACGCTGGCCGTCCTGATGTCGCCGTGGGTCATCGGCGCGGCGGCCGTGCTCACCCTCACCGAATTCCTGGCCGACAAGATCCCCGCATTCGACTCGCTGTGGGATGCCGTGCATACCTTCATCCGCATTCCCGCCGGTGCCGTCCTGGCCGCCGGCGCGCTCGGCCATGCCGATCCGACCGTGCTCGCGGTCGCGGGGCTCGCCGGCGGCTCGCTGGCCGGCGCCGCGCACGTCGCGAAGGCCGGCACGCGTGCGCTGATCAACCTGTCCCCCGAGCCGATTTCGAACTGGGTCGCGTCGTCGACCGAGGACGGCCTCGTCGTCGGCGGGCTCGTGCTCGCGTTCTTCGTTCCGCTCGCGTTCCTCGTGCTGCTCGCCGCGTTCATCGCGGCGTCGGCGTGGGCGCTGCCGCGTCTGTGGCGCGGCGTGTCGGGCGGCTTCCGCGGGATGGCGAACCACATGGTGTCGCGGCTCAACTCGATCGGGGGCAAGCGCGATTGAACGAGCGGCGACACGCGGCGCAGCCGCCGGCCGGGCAGCCCGGCCATGACGGGCCCGCGCAGGCAGGCCGCTTCGGCCTGCACGACCTGATCCGCCAGGCCGCCCGGATGACCGCGCGCGACTGGCGCGCGGGCGAGTTGACGTTGCTCGTCCTCGCGCTGGTGCTGGCGGTCGCGGCGCTGACGAGCGTCGGTTTTCTGGCCGACCGGCTGCGCCAGGGGCTCGAGCGCGATGCACGCCAGATGCTCGGCGCCGATTTCGTCGTGCGCGCCGATCGTCCCGTCGATCCGTCGTTCGACCGGCAGGCCCGGGCGCTCGGCCTGCGCACCGCGACGACCGCCATCTTCCCGAGCATGATCGCGTCCGCCGCGGGCGGCCAGGCAGCCGATGCCGCGCCGTCGCGCCTCGCGGCCGTGAAGGCCGTGTCGCCCGGGTATCCGCTGCGCGGCGCCGTGGACATCGTGCCGGCCGGCGCGACCGCCGCGCAGAAGGCGGCCGCGATTCCCGCGCCCGGCACCGTGTGGGCCGATCCCGCGTTGCTCGACGCGTTGCACCTGAAGGCGGGCGACACCGTGCGCGTCGGTCTGCGAACGTTCACGGTCGCCGCGTCGATTTCCCGCGAACTCGATCGCGGTTTTTCGTTCGTCAATTTTTCGCCGCGGCTGATGATGCGCGCGGACGACCTCGCCGCGACGGGGCTGACGGGCTACGGCAGTCGCGTCACCTACCGGCTGCTGGTCGCCGGCGACGCACCGGCCGTCGCGCGTTTCGAAGCCTACGCGCACGCGCGCGTCGATGGCGGGAAACTGCGCGGCGTCGGGCTCGAGTCGTTGCAGCAGGGGCAGCCGCAGGTGCGGCAGACGCTGGACCGCGCGCGCCATTTCCTGACGCTCGTCGCGCTGCTGACCGCGCTGCTCGCGGCGGTCGCGATCGCGATGGCCGCCCAGCGCTACATGCGGCGCCATCTCGACGGTTGCGCGACGATGCGCTGCCTCGGCGTGAGCCGCCGCACGCTCGGCGCGCTGTTCGCGCTCGAATTCGCCGGGGTCGGCATCGTCTCGGGCGCCGCGGGCGCGGTGCTCGGCTACGGCGGCCACTGGGCGTTGCTGGCCGCGCTCGGCGGCCTGATCGACGTCGCGCTGCCGCCGCCGACGCTGTGGCCGGCGCTGATCGGCATGGGCGCGGCGCTCGTGCTGCTGCTCGGCTTCGCGCTGCCGCCGCTCGTGCCGCTCACGCGCGTGCCGCCGGTGCGCGTGCTGCGCCGCGAGTGGGGCGACGCGTCGCGCACCGCGTGGGCCGCGTATGCGATCGGCGTCGTGCTGTTCGCGGGGCTGCTGATCGTGGCGGCCGGCAACCTGAAGCTCGGCCTGATCGTCGCGGGCGGCTTCGCCGGCGCGCTGGTCGGTTTCGCACTGATCGCGCGGCTCGTGCTGTTCGCGGCGGCACGTGCGGTACGCAACGCGCGCGTGGCCGCCGGCGTCGGCTGGCGCTACGCGCTGGCGTCGCTGCACCGGCGCGGCACGGCGAGCGCGCTGCAGATCACCGCGCTCGCGCTCGGCCTGATGTGCCTGCTGCTGATCGCGATCACGCGCAACGATCTCGTCGCGGGCTGGCGGCAGTCGACGCCGCCCGATGCGCCGAACCAGTTCCTGATCGATATCCAGCCCGACCAGCGCGACGACGTCGCGGCCTATCTGGCCGCGCACGGCGTGCGCGACGCGGTGCCCGCGCCGATGGTGCGCGGCCGCCTCGTCGCGATCAACGGCAAGCCGGTGAATCCGGACGCGTATCCGTCCGACGAGGCGCGCCGGCTCGTCGACCGCGAGTTCAACCTGTCGTATACGACCGAACTGCCGTCCGACAACCGGATCGTCGAGGGCGACTGGTTCGGCACCGCGGCGACGCCGCAGATCTCGATCGAGGCCGGCCTCGCGAAGACGCTGAACGTGAAGCCGGGCGACACGCTGCGTTTCGACGTGACGGGGCTGACGGTCGACGCGCCGGTCACGAGCGTGCGCAAGCTCGACTGGGGTTCGTTCCGCGTGAACTTCTTCGTGCTGATGCCGCCGCCGGTGCTGAAGGATTTCCCGGCCGTCTACCTGACGAGCTTCCATTTGCCCGCATCGAACGCCGCGCTGCTCGATCCGCTGATCGCGCGCTATCCGAACCTGACCGCGATCGACGTCGCGCCGATCCTCGCGCAGTTGCAGCGGATGATGCTGCAGGTGGTCGGCGCGGTGCAGTTCCTGTTCGCGTTCACGCTCGCGGCCGGCGTGCTCGTGCTGTACACGGCGCTTGCCGGCTCGCGCGACGAGCGCGTGCGCGAGGCCGCGCTGCTGCGCGCGCTCGGCGCGTCGCGCGCGCAGGTCAATGCGGTACAGCGCGCGGAATTCGTCGTGGTCGGCGCGCTGGCCGGCGTGCTGGCTTCGGCGGGCGCGATCGCGGTTGGCTGGGTGCTCGCGTCGCGCGTGTTCGACTTCCAGCTCGCCGTCGATCCGTGGCTCGTGCCGGCCGGCATCGCGGCCGGTGTCGCCTGCGCCGGTGCGGCCGGCTGGCTGAGCCTGCATAATGTGTTGCGGCGCCCCGCGCTGCAGTCGCTGCGCGACGCATGAGCGTTGCCGGCGGCCCCGAAGATCCCGTTTTCCGACTATCCGTATGACCGATGTGAATGACGATGCGCCGTCGCAGCCGACGGCGTTCGAACTCGTGGGCGGCGAAGCCCGCGTGCGCGAAATGGTGGACCGCTTCTACGACCTGATGGACCTCGAGCCGGAGTTCGCGCAGATTCGCGCGCTGCATCCGCAGTCGCTCGACGGCTCGCGCGACAAGCTGTTCTGGTTCCTGTGCGGCTGGCTCGGCGGCCCCGACCACTACATCAGCCGGTTCGGCCATCCGCGGTTGCGCGCGCGGCACCTGCCGTTCCCGATCGCGTCGGTCGAGCGCGACCAGTGGCTGCGCTGCATGGCGTGGGCGATGGAGGATGTCGGGCTGGCCGAGCCGCTGCGCGAGCGGCTGATGCATTCGTTCTACGACACGGCCGACTGGATGCGCAACCGGCCCGGTTGATCGACCGGTACGCCGCTGCCCGTGCGCCGGACGATCTGCGTCTGGGCGCGCGGAAGGCATCGCGCGACACTGGCCGTTTCCCCCACCGATACGAGGCTCGCCCGATGACGACACAAGCGCTGTTTCGCGAAGACGCGTACCTCACGCAATGCGACGCGGTCGTCCGGGCCGTCGGCGACGACGGCATCCGGCTCGACCGCACGGTGTTCTATCCGCTCGGCGGCGGCCAGGCCGGCGACACCGGCACGCTGACGCTGCCCGACGGCGGCACGATCGTGATCGCCGACACGCGCAAGGCGAAGTTCGACGGCGCGACGCCCGACGACGCCGTCCACGTGCCGGCGCCGGGGCAGGAGGCCCGCGTCGCGGCGCTCGCGCCCGGCACGCGCGTGATCGCGGAGATCGACTGGCTGCGCCGCTACCGGCACATGCGTTTGCACACGGCCGCGCACCTGATGTGCGCGGTGCTGCCGTACGCGGTCGATGGCTGCAGCGTGACGGCCGACTACGTGCGGCTCGATTTCGCGACGTCCGATGCGATCGACCGCGACGACGTCGAACGGCGTCTCGCGGCGCTGGTCGGCGGCGCGCATACGGTCACGACCGAATGGATCACCGACGACGAGATGGCCGAGCGGCCCGAACTCGTGCGCACGATGAGCGTGAAGCCGCCGATGGGCCTCGGCCGCGTGCGGCTGCTGCGGATCGAGCAAGTCGACCTGCAGCCGTGCGGCGGCACGCATGTGCGCAACACGTCCGAAATCGGCGCGCTGCGGGTCGCGAAACTGGAAAAGAAGAGCGCGCGTACACGGCGCCTCGTCCTGGCGTTTGCATGACGATCGATACCGGCCACGCCGGCGCGGCAGCGCTGGATCCGCAAGCACGGGAGATTCTGGATTTCTGGTTCGGCGAGCCGGGCTCGGCCGAATTCGGGCGGCAACGCAAGGTGTGGTTCAACGGCGGCGCCGCCTTCGACGATCTGCTGCGCGCACGCTATGGCGCGTTGCTCGACGCCGCATGCGACGGCGCCTGCGATCACTGGGCCGGCTCGCCGTCGGGTGCGCTGGCGTTGATCGTCGTGCTGGACCAGTTCTCGCGCAACATCCATCGCGGCACGCCGCGCGCGTTTGCCGCCGATCCGAAGGCGCTCGCGATCGCCCGCCGTGTCGTCGCGACCGGCTGGGACGCACGGCTGCCGAGCGGGCATCATCGTGCGTTCGCGTACCTGCCGCTCGAGCACGACGAGTCGGTCGAGAGCCAGCGCGAAGCCGTGCGCCTGTGCGCGGGCATTCGCGACGAGGCCGGGTGCGAGCGTTATCACCGCTTCGCCGTGCTGCACGCGGCGGTCGTCGAGCGCTTCGGCCGTTTCCCGCACCGGAACGCGATCCTCGGCCGCGCGTCGACCGACGAGGAAACGGCGTTCCTGCGCGAGCCCGGTTCGTCGTTCTGAAGATCCAGGCCGTGGTGTAAAGGGGAGTGCGAGCCCGCGGCTTGATGCGGGTGCGTCAAGGATGGATATCGCGCAGAGGTTGCGCGCCGGCCGACCGGGCGGGCGCGACCGGCGCGAAAGATGAAGGCGGGCAGGGCGGCGCACCGCCCCGCCCCGTGTTACTGCAGGTGCTGTTCGGGCGTCCGCACGTACACGCGCAGCAGTTCCTCGTTGTCGCCCGGGCGGGCGCCGGTCCAGAACAGTTGCCATTCGCTGCCGGGTGCCGGATCGACGGCACGCACGCCCTGGACGATCATCCATGTGCAGCGCGTCGACTTCGCGTCGTCGATCGGCGTGTGCTGGATGCCGGAGAAGTAGTACAGCATCGGCGCTTCCGATTCGCCGAGCCCGTGCAGGCTCGCCATGCAGTCGCCGTCGTTCCATTCGAGCGCGAGATGCGCGTTCAGGTCGTCGAACACCGAGCGGTAGCTCTTCGCGACGTCGAGCCACGGCAGCAGCAGCGTATAGACGAGGCCCCACGCGACGAGCGCGCCGGCGCCCCACGACAGCGCGCCGCGCCACAGGCCCGTCGAGCGCAGCTTCGGCAACAGTGTCAGCCAGCCGATGGTCAGCGCGAGCGCACCGATCACGAGCGCGGGCCGGATCGGCATCGTCCAGTCGAGCGGCAGCCAGCGGCCGAGCAGCGCGAGATCGGCGCGCGACGCGGCCGGATCGGCCATTACGGCCCAGATCGCCCACGCGAGCGCGACGGTCGTGCCGAACAGCACGCGGCTGAAATAATCCCACGCGAGATGCAACCGGCGCGGCAGGCGGTCGATCGCCTGCGCGGCAACCAGCGCGAGCGGCGCGAAGAACGGCAGGATGTAGAGCTGGCGCGACGTCGCGGATATTTGCAGCACCACGAGCCCGATACCGGCGAACAGCACCGGCAGCGCGACGCGCGGCGTGCGCCAGTCGCGCCATGCGCCGCGCGCGACGGCGACGATCGCGAGCGGCGCGACCGGGAAGCCGACGAGCAGGAACGCACGCAGGATGAAGAACGGCTTGTCGTTTTCCGCGCCGAGTTCGGGGACGGAGAAACCGAAGAACCGGCCGACGTTGTTGTCCCAGAACCACGTCATGAACAGCGTTTCGGAGCGCAGGAACAGCGCGGTCGGCCAGATCAGCGCGAACGGCGCGAACACGAGCGCGGCGACACCGAGCGCGCGCGCGAACGAGCGGGTGCGGCAGGCCGGGTAGAGCACCAGCGTGCAGACGAGCGTGGCCGCGAACACGAGCGGCACGAACAGCCCCTTCGTCATCAGCGCGATGCCGACGCCCGCGCCGAAGAGCGGCGCGGCCCAGCGGCCCGACGGCCGGACCGGCAGCCCGTGCCGCATCTGCTGCGCGCGCGCGACGTGCTGCATCACGAGTTCGAGCAGCCCGCAGAAGCCCATCGCCGTGCCGGCGAACAGCGCGACGTCCGTCATCATGTCGTGCAGGTGCTTGATGACGACGAGCGTGCTCGCGCTCAGCACGACGGGGCCGATCACGCGCAGGTCGAACCAGCTGTCCGCGCGGCTGGCGACGCGCGCCGCACGTGCGATGAAGCCGAACGCGAGCGTGGCGAACAGCGCGCTGGCGAGTCGCGCCGCATCGTGCAGCGGCATCACGCGCTGCAGCAGCCAGGCGAGGCTCGTCGCGACCCATGCGTAAAGCGGCGGCTTTTCCATGAACGGCAGGCCGGCATTGGTCGGCACGACGAAGTCGCCGGTCTCGAGCATGTGCTGGATGATGCCGAACGTATAGGTTTCGTCCTGTTTCCACGGATCGTGGCCGAGCACGCCCGGCAGCGTGTACGCGCAGACCAGCACGACGACGAGCAGCCAGGCCCGCCAGCCGAGCAGGGCCGCGCGGTCGCGCGCGGTGCGGGTTGCGGTGGTCGACGCCACGACGGGCGTGCCGGCGGCGTCGAGCGTCGCGGTGGCGTCGGTGTCGGCTGTCGAGCGGGCGTGCTGAGCCGGCGCGGGCACAGACGTGCGTCGCCGGCTGGGCGCTGCGGTTCCAGGCATGGAAAAGATCTCGGGTCGAGTCGAGCCGGTCCGCTACTTGGGCGGGACCGATAAGGGCCACATCAGGGTGGCGGAGACTTGGCGTAGACGACGCCTGTCTGATTGCCCGCTAGTAGAGCACGGAACTGTTACGAATGTTTACTGAAACCGTCACGAAATTGTGGAGATTTGTGGTGTCGTGACGACAGGGCATGCCTGGCGGCGCTTCGGGGGCGCCGGGCGGGCGAGATTACCGGCCGCCGCCGACGTCGAGCAGGGCGCCCGTCGTGTACGACGCCGCGTCGCCGAGCAGCCAGACGATCGCTTCGGCGATCTCCGGTGCCTCGCCCGCGCGGCCGAGCGGCGTTTGCGCGCCGAGGCGCGCTGCCCGGCCGGGCTGGCCGCCGCTGGCGTGAATGTCGGTCTCGATCAGGCCGGGGCGCACCGCGTTGACGCGCACGCCGTGCGGGCCGAGTTCCTTCGCCAGACCGATCGTCAACGAGTCGACCGCGCCTTTCGACCCCGCATAATCGACGTATTCGTTCGGCGAACCGAGCCGCGATGCGATCGACGACACGTTGACGATCGCGCCGCCGCGGCCGCCCCGGTCGGTGGACAGCCGGCGCGCGGCTTCGCGCGCGCACAGATACGCGCCGAGCACGTTGGTATCGAACATCCGCCGCAGCCGGTCGGCCGTCATGTCGGCGAGCGGCATCGACGGCGCGACGATGCCCGCGTTGTTGACGAGCGCGTCGAGCCGTCCGAACGCGGCCGTCACGGTGTCGAACATCGCGATGACGTCCGCCTCGTTCGCGACATCGCCCGCGACGATGCACGCGCGGCCGCCCGCGTCGCGGACAGCCTGCGCGGTGAGCTCGGCCGCCGCCGCGTCGCGCGCGTAGTTGATGCCGACGTCCCAGCCGCGTTCGGCCGCGAGCACGGCGGTCGCGCGGCCGATGCCCCGGCTCGCGCCGGTGATGAGGACGGCCTTGCGATCGGACGGTGCGGCCATGGCGTGCGGTTTCCGGTGACGGTTACTTCGCTGCGTCGGGCGCCCACTTGTCGCGGGCGGGCGGCTGGTAGCGGCGCAGCCGCTCGATCAGTTCGACGGGTTCGGATTCGACGCACAGCGCGTCGAAATAGGCCGGACGCATGAAGCCTTCGTCGACCGTATGGCGCAACAGCGCGATCAACGGATCGTAGAACGAATCGATGTTGTAGACCGCGACGGGCTTGCGGTGATAGCCGAGCTGCGCCCACGTGTAGACCTCGAAGAGCTCTTCGAGCGTCCCGGCGCCGCCGGGCATCGCGACGAACGCGTCGGAGAGGTCGGCCATCATTTTCTTGCGGTGATGCATGTCGGGCACGACGTGCAGTTCCGATAGCCCCGTGTGACCGACTTCCTTGTCGACGAGCAGCTCGGGGATCACGCCGACCGCGTGGCCGCCGGCTGCCATCACCTCGTCGGCGATCACGCCCATCAGGCCGACGCGGCCGCCGCCGTAGACGAGCGTGAGGCCCGCCTCGACGAGCGCGCGGCCGAACGCGCGCGCGGCGTCGGCATAGACGGGCCGCACGCCGGGCGACGAGCCGCAATAAACGCAGACTGCCTTCATTGCTTGGAATCCTTGGCGGAGGCCTGCCCGAGGGTGACGGGGCTGTCGGCCGGGCGCGGCGAGCCGTCGCGCGGCGGCAGGTAGTCGGTGAACTGGCGCTTGGGCAGCTTGCCCGAGACCAGATCGTCGAACAACTGGCGCGAACGGCCGCGCAGGTACGGCGCCATCACGGAGATCACGTGCATGCTGACCTGGTGCAGTTCTTCGCGAATCGCGTCCTGGTCGTTGTATTTGCGCGGATGCATCACGTACTGATACGACAGCCAGTAGGTCGAGATCACGGCCATGTTGGTCGCGATGACTTCGATCTCGGCGGGCGTCGCGACCATTTCGGCGTCGGACACGAGCAGCTCGCACATCTCGCGCGCGAAGCGCACCTTGTGGCTGATGATCTGCTTGAAGTGCGTCTCGAGCGTGCGGTTGCGGGCGAGCAGGTCGTTGAGGTCGCGGTACAGGAACCGGTAGGTCCACATGAAATCGGCCATGTACTGCAGGTACGACCAGGTTTCGTCGATCGTCGGACGATGATCTTCGGGGAAGCGCAGCCGCCGTTCGATCTGCTGCTCGAACTGCGCGAAGATGCTGTTGATGATGTCGTCCTTGTTGCGGAAATGGTAGTACAGGTTGCCTGGACTGATTTCCATTTCCTCGGCGATCGTCGTGGTCGTGACGTTCGGCTCGCCGATCTCGTTGAAGAGTTTCAACGACAACTCGAGAATCCGTTCGCGGGTGCGGCGGGGAGGTTTCGCTTCCATGTCGTCCGGCCCTGTGTGTGCCGGACTGGCGGGCGCTGCAATCGATGCTGCGTGATTCGTCCGGCGCGGGTTGCTGTTCTATGTCTAGCGGACGATTATAAACCGGGGTTTCGCCACATCGGGGGCATTTCGTGATCGCGCCCCCGCGCGGCGCATGGTGCAGCGCCGCACGCGGGCGGCCCGCGGCGCGCGCGCCCGGTCCCCGTCTAGAAGCCGAGCCAGCGTGCGACGACGGGGCCGAGTACGAAGCCCCACGTCGTCACGCACGCGAACAGCGCGACCGTCACGGCCGCGCTGCCGAGATCCTTCGCACGCTTGGAGAGTTCGTGACGCTCGAGCGAGATGCGGTCGATCGCGGCCTCGACGCTCGAGTTCAGCAGCTCGACGATCAGCACGAGCAGCACCGAGCCGATCAGCAGCGCGCGCGACGCGGCCGGCACCGGCGCGAATGCGCCGATCGGGAGCATCAGCGCGGCGAGCGTGAGTTCCTGGCGAAACGCGCTCTCCTCGCGGATCGCGACGCGAAAGCCGTTCAGCGAATGCTTGAGGGCATACCACGCGCGCGTGATGCCGCGGTGGCGCTTGTACGGGTTCGGCGGCAGCGGCGACAATGGGTCGTCGGGGCCGAGCGGCTCGTGCGCGTGCACGTCCGCTTCGGCATGCGGCTCGTCCTCGTCGAACGGACGGTGCCGTTGCGGCGTGGAGGCGGGAGGCGGGATCTTGTCGTTCAGGTCTCGTTTCAAACGGCGGCACCTTCGGCTGGCGAGTACGCGGTCTTCGGCAGCGGCTTCAGATGCGACGCGAACTGCTCGGATGCCGCGCGCCACGAGAAGCGTTCGGCCCACGCGCGCGCGGTCGTGCGTTCGATCTTCAGCGCTTCGAGGCAGGCTTCCTGCAGGTCCTCGTGCATCGCGCCCGCGTCGCCTTCGCCGAGCACGTCGATCGGGCCCGTGACGGGATACGCGGCCACCGGCGTGCCGCAGGCGAGCGCCTCGAGGAGCACGAGGCCGAACGTGTCGGTGCGACTCGGGAACACGAACACGTCGGCCGCAGCATACACCTTTGCAAGCTCGGCCTGTGACAGCACGCCGAGATAGTTCGCCTCCGGATAGCGCGACTTCAGTTCCGCGAGCGCGGGGCCTTCGCCCGCGACCCACTTCGAGCCGGGCAGGTCGAGGCGCAGGAACGCCTCGACGTTCTTTTCGATCGCGACGCGGCCGACGTACAGGAAGATCGGCCGCGCGGTGTTGAGCACCTTCGACTCCATCGGGCGGAAGATCTCGAGGTCGACGCCGCGGGTCCACAGCACGACGTTCGTGAAGCCGAATTTCTCGAGGTCCTGCTTGACGACCGGCGTCGGCGCCATCACCGCGAGCGACGGGCCGTGGAACCAGTGCAGGAAGCGGTAGGTCGCGGCCAGCGGGATGCCGAAACGCGCCTGCACGTATTCCGGAAAGCGCGTGTGGTACGCGGTCGTGTACGGCAGCTTGCGCGCGCGCGCATAACGCCGTGCGGCGAGGCCGAGCGGGCCTTCGGTCGCGATGTGCAGCGCGTCGGGCGCGAACGCATCGATCCGCGCGCGCAGCTTGCGGTACGGCAGGATCGACAGGCGGATCTCGGGGTAGGTCGGGCAGGGCACCGTGCGGAATTCCAGCGGCGTCAGCAGTTCGACGCGGTGGCCGAGCGCGGTGAGCTCGCGCGACGTGCTTTTCAGCGTGCGCACGACACCGTTGACCTGCGGTTCCCACGCGTCGGTGACGATCATGATCTTCATCGCGGCTTTGTCCTGTAAGTAGGGTTGTGTCAGGCAGTGGCCTTGGCCTTGCGCGACGTGATCTCCGACGGTGCGGAGCGCATCACCGTCCAGTAGACGATCTTCAGTTCGCCTTCCATCGTTTCGACGAGCGCGGACAGGCTTTCGACCCAGTCGCCGTCGTTGCAGTACAGCACGCCGTCGATGTCGCGGATCTCCGCCTTGTGGATGTGGCCGCATACCACGCCGTCGCAGCCGCGGCGGCGCGCCTCGTCGGTCATCACGGTCTCGAACTGCGAAATGAAGTTGACCGCGTTCTTGACCTGGTGCTTCAGGTACTGCGACAGCGACCAGTACTGGAAGCCGAGCCGGCTGCGGATCCGGTTGAACCAGCGGTTCAGCACGAGGATCAGCGTGTACAGCGTGTCGCCGAGATACGCGAGCCATTTCGCGTGCTGGATCACGCCGTCGAACAGGTCGCCGTGCACGATCCACAAACGTTTGCCCGCAATCGTCGTGTGGAAGGCCTCGCCGCGCACCTGGATGTCGCCGAACGCGAGATCGCAGAACTGCCGAGCGCCCTCGTCGTGATTGCCGGGGATGTAGACGACCTGCGTGCCCTTGCGCGCCTTGCGCAGGATCTTCTGCACGACGTCGTTGTGCGCCTGCGGCCAGTACCAGCCTTTCTTCAACTGCCAGCCGTCGATGATGTCGCCGACGAGATACAGGTATTCCGAATCGTTGTGGCGCAGGAAGTCGAGCAGGTACGGCGCCTGGCAGCCGCTCGAGCCGAGGTGGATGTCGGACAGCCAGATGGTGCGGTAGCGATGGGCGGACGGGTCGGGATCGTCGTGCCGCGCGGGATGCGTGACAGGCGGTTCTTGCGACGCCAGGTCATCGGTTGCAGCCGAGCCGGACAGGAAGGCGGTGGCGGCGCGGGCGCCGATAGGGTGACGGAACAGGGAGGTCGCGGACGTTTTCTGGCCCATGCATGACTCGCGCCGGTTGACATTACCGGCATTCCGCCATGCGGGCGTGACTGTGCCGTGACAGTCACGAGACGTTCTTATTACGACCGCTGCCGGGTGTTTAGCAGTGAATCACGGCCCTTGCGTGACCTGCCGCACGGAACGGCCGGCGGTTGTCCGGCAGCGCCGTCTGGCGGATGACGGAAGGCGGGACGAGCGGTTTTCGTCTGAGGAGTGCGGCGCGTCAGCGCGGTATCGCGACGACGCGGGTGCGCGCGATCCGGTCGTGCGGAAATTGGCGGCCGGCATGCAGCCGGGCCGCGCCGGCCCAGATGACGATCCACGCGGCCGTGAGCGCGAGCGTGACGGGCACCGACAGGCCGAGGAGCGGATGCAGCGCGAGCGGAGGCAGGAACCACAGCCAGCCGAGCGCATAGCGGACGAGCGCGTGGCCGGCGCTCAGCGGCCGGCCGTTCGACGATTCGAGGCGCAGCCGCCAGGTCTTCATCGGCAGCGTCTGGCCGCCGTGGGTCCAGAACCAGACGAAGTACGCGCCGACGACGAGCGCGATCCACGCGGCGAGGAGGTTGTGATGGACGAGGCCGTTGCGTTGCTGCGTCGCGAGGCCGAATGCGAGCCCGGCGAAGAACACGACACCGAACAGCAGCACGCCTTCGTAGAGTAGCGCGGCGAGGCGCCGCCGCACGGAGGGCGCGGCGGCCGGGATCTCGGGGGCGCGGGCGTCTGCCACGGCCGCTCAGGAGCCCTTGAACAGCGACGGTGCGTCGGCGGGCGACACCGGCGCCACGGCGGCCGGCGCGGACGCGGTGCCGGCCGTCGACGACGCGGGCACCGGCTGCGCGGCGGCGCCGCCCGAGGCAGGCGCCGGTGCGGCTGCGGCGCCGCTTGCCGGATGTTCGTGCGAATTGACGAGGCGGCGGACGTCACGGTCGGCGACGGTCGGCGGTGCGCTGACGACGCTCGGCCTGCGGCGGCGCTCGGCGGCCGCGAGACGTTCCTTCTGCTCCTCGGGGAGTTGCTGGTAGGCCTTCCACGCGCGCTCGCGCGCCTGCGCGGACAGCTCTTTCGCGCTCTGGTAGTTTTCGCGCGCGACGCGGCGCTGCTCGGGCGTCATCTTGGCCCATTCGGCCATCCGGTCCTGCAGGCGCTTCTGGTCATCGGGCGACAACTTCGCGAAACGCGACGCGATCTTCAGCCATTTTCGCTTGCGGGCGTCGCTGAAGCCATCCCACTGATCGGCGAACGGCGCGAGTGCCGCGTGCTGCGCCGACGTGAGGCGCGCCCACGACAGCGGGCCGGTGGCGGCCGGCAGCGGCAGGGGCAGCGGCGGGAGTTCGGTGGCCAGCCCGGTCGCGGCCGAGGCAGGCGCGGCGGGGCTGACGGCCGCGACGGTGGTCGTCGCGGGGGCCGGGTGAAATCGGGAATAGGTGGCGACGTAGGAAACGGCGATCGCGATCACGCATCCGAAAAATACGGCCAGGCCGCGCTTCTGACTCACCCGTGCGATCCCCTCGTTATTGTCTGTTAGTGAGCGCGCGAAAGATACGCGTTGAACCCGTGATCGAGATACGCGTTGAGCGGCAGATCGTCGCTGAGCATCGCCGCGTCGATGTCGGCGAGTTCGGCGGTGCGCTGCATGTCTTCCCAGTAGGCGATGCCGACGAGCCCCGCGAGCAGCAGCGCAAGCGGCCACGCGCGCAGCAGGCGGCGCGCGAACGACGCTTTCGGGCGGTTCACGGGCGCCGGTCCGTAGGCGCCGGCCGCGCCGGCGAAGGCCGGCACGAACACCGGCGCGGTCGCGGCTTCGGGCTTCTTGCGCGCGAGCGCGGCCCGGCGGGCGACGGCCAGACGATCGGTGGTCGCGGCAGGCAGCGCGGCCGCACGCTCGTCAAGCGCGCGGCGCACCTTCAGCGCGAATTCGTGTTCTCGGTTTGCGGGAGCGGAGCTCATAGCGTGATTCCTTTGGCCTTGAGCGCTTGCGCCAGGGTATGGGTGGCCCGCGAGCAGTGCGTCTTCACGCTGCCCTCGGAGCACCCCATTGCGGCGGCAGTCTCGGCGACATCCATATCTTCCCAATAACGCATCAGGAACGCTTCCCGTTGACGCGCCGGAAGCTTCTGGATTTCTTCGTCGATCAGGGCCAGAACCTGCTCTCTTTCGAGGCGGTGCTCGCTGCTCTCGACGCCCGCGTTGTCGTCCGCGGATTCGAGTGTTTCGAGCGGGTCGAAGTCTTCGTCGTCGGTATTGTTCAGCGACGAGAAGAGCGTGACCCACGTGTTGCGGACCTTCTGCCGGCGAAACCAGTCGTGGACCGTATTCTGCAGGATCCGCTGAAAAAGCAGCGGCAATTCGGCCGCCGGCCGGTCGCCGTACTTTTCCGCAAGCTTGATCATCGCGTCCTGCACGATGTCGAGCGACGCATCGTCGTCACGCACGGCGTACGCAGCCTGCTTGAACGCGCGCCTTTCGACGCCCGCCAGAAAGTCGGCGAGTTCCTTGTCTGATGCCATTCCGTGAAGGTATGCGCTGCGGGCCGCTGCGTGGTGTAAAAGGTCGAAAAATTTCGTAAAACCCGCGGATGCTATCAAATTTTCGTGCCGCTTGGCACCGGGTCGGGCGCCGCACGTTGCGCGCGAGCCGCGGCGGCGGGGCGCCGGGCGGCGCGCATGATGCGGTGCGGGATATTTTGCTTGACGACCCAACCACGACCCGCTATCGTCAACGATTCGCAACATGAAGTGATGGTCTCATTTGAGGCTGGCCCAAGAAGCCCGCCCTTCAAACTGGACGCGCCGCTTGAACCCGAGCCACAAGCCCGGCAGAGAGCACCCGATCAATTTTTTGCCGAAAATTCGAAAGGTCAAAATGAACATGCCCAGCGCGGAATTCTCCACGTCGGAACCCCTTTCCCCTCCCGATAGCGACTCCATCGGCGGCACCGTGCTGATGAAGGCACTCGCCGACGAAAACGTCGAATTCATCTGGGGCTATCCCGGCGGCTCGGTTCTCTATATCTACGACGAGCTGTACAAGCAGGACAAGATTCAGCACGTGCTGGTGCGCCACGAACAGGCGGCCGTGCACGCAGCCGATGCGTATGCGCGTTCCACCGGCAATGTCGGCGTCTGCCTCGTGACGTCGGGCCCCGGTGTCACCAACGCGGTGACCGGCATCGCAACGGCCTACATGGATTCGATCCCGATGGTCGTGATCAGCGGCCAGGTGCCGACTGCCGCGATCGGCCAGGACGCTTTCCAGGAGTGCGACACCGTCGGCATCACGCGTCCGTGCGTGAAGCACAACTTCCTCGTGAAGGACGTGCGCGACCTCGCGGAAACCGTCAAGAAGG
The DNA here is from genome assembly GCF_055810675.1 of Burkholderia sp. YHN3-13. Classification (NCBI taxonomy): domain Bacteria; kingdom Pseudomonadati; phylum Pseudomonadota; class Betaproteobacteria; order Burkholderiales; family Burkholderiaceae; genus Burkholderia; species Burkholderia sp. YHN3-13. The sequence goes on from NZ_JBVVNQ010000017.1 coordinate 119,988, forward strand.
CGTTCTACATCGCCCGCACCGGCCGTCCGGGCCCGGTGCTGATCGACATCCCGAAGGACATCTCGAAGACGCCGTGCCAGTACGAGCCCGTCAAGAGCGTGTCGCTGCGTTCGTACAACCCCGTCACGAAGGGCCATTCGGGCCAGATCCGCAAGGCCGTGTCGCTGCTGCTGACGGCGAAGCGTCCTTACATCTACACGGGTGGCGGCATCATCCTCGCCGACGCGTCGCGTGAACTGAACCAGTTCGCGGACCTGCTCGGCTACCCGGTCACGAACACGCTGATGGGCCTCGGCGGCTATCGCGCGTCGGACAAGAAATTCCTCGGCATGCTCGGCATGCACGGCACCTACGAAGCGAACATGGCGATGCAGCACTGCGACGTGCTGATCGCGATCGGTGCCCGCTTCGACGACCGCGTGATCGGCGACCCGGCGCACTTCGCGTCGCGTCCGCGCAAGATCATCCACATCGACATCGACCCGTCGTCGATCTCGAAGCGCGTGAAGGTCGACATCCCGATCGTCGGCGACGTGAAGGAAGTGCTGAAGGAACTGATCGAGCAGCTGCAGACGGCCGAGCACGGCCCCGACACCGAGGCGCTCGCGCAATGGTGGAAGGACATCGAGGGCTGGCGCGCGAAGGACTGCCTGAAGTACGACCGCGAAAGCGAGATCATCAAGCCGCAGTACGTGGTGGAGAAGGCGTGGGAGCTGACGGACGGCAATGCGTTCGTGTGCTCGGACGTCGGCCAGCACCAGATGTGGGCCGCGCAGTTCTACCGTTTCAACAAGCCGCGTCGCTGGATCAACTCCGGCGGCCTCGGCACGATGGGCTTCGGCCTGCCGGCGGCGATGGGCGTCAAGATGGCGCACCCGGACGACGACGTGCTGTGCATCACGGGCGAAGGCTCGATCCAGATGTGCATCCAGGAGTTGTCGACCTGCCTGCAGTACGACACGCCCGTGAAGATCATTTCGCTGAACAACCGCTACCTCGGCATGGTCCGCCAGTGGCAGCAGATCGAATACAGCAAGCGCTATTCGCATTCGTACATGGATGCGCTGCCCGATTTCGTGAAGCTCGCCGAAGCGTACGGCCATGTCGGCTTGCGGATCGAAAAGACCTCGGATGTGGAGCCGGCGCTGAAGGAAGCGCTGCGCCTGAAGGACCGCACCGTGTTTCTCGACTTCCAGACCGATCCGACCGAAAACGTCTGGCCGATGGTACAGGCCGGCAAGGGCATCACCGAGATGCTGCTCGGATCGGAAGATCTGTAACGGCGCGACGCGCGCCTGGCCCGGGGCGGCCGCCTTCACGAAGGGCGGTGCGGCACGCGGCGGCGCGCGGCGCGAGTGAATCGACACGGACACATTCTGGAAGAAGCGAACATGAGACACATCATTTCCGTCCTGCTGGAGAACGAACCGGGCGCGCTGTCGCGCGTGGTCGGTCTGTTTTCCGCACGCGGCTACAACATCGAAACCTTGACGGTGGCGCCGACCGAAGACCAATCGCTGTCGCGGCTCACCATCGTTTCCATTGGCTCCGACGACGTGATCGAACAGATCACGAAGCATCTAAACCGCCTGATCGAGGTGGTGAAAGTGGTGGACCTGACCGACGGTGCACACATCGAACGCGAGCTGATGCTGATCAAGGTACGTGCAGTGGGCAAGGAGCGCGAAGAAATGAAGCGGATGTCGGATATTTTCCGCGGCCGCATCATCGACGTGACCGAGAAGACCTACACGATCGAATTGACGGGCGCGAGCGACAAGCTCGACGCATTCATCCAGGGGCTGGACGCGAGCGCGATCCTAGAGACCGTGCGCACCGGCAGCTCCGGCATCGGACGCGGCGAGCGCATCCTGAAGGTGTGATGCCGAATTTGCCAGACAGGCACGCCGGGTGCGCCGTCATGTCCCGGCCCGCAGTACTCCATCCGAACGAATTGTTGAATTTTTGAATTAGCGAAGGAACCATCATGAACGTTTTCTACGACAAAGACGCCGACCTCTCCCTCATCAAGGGCAAGCAAGTCACGATCATCGGCTACGGCTCGCAAGGCCATGCGCACGCGCTGAACCTGAAGGAAAGCGGCGTGAACGTGACGGTCGGCCTGCGCAAGGACGGCGCGTCGTGGAGCAAGGCCGAAAACGCCGGCCTGTCGGTCAAGGAAGTCGCGGAAGCGGTGAAGGGCGCGGACGTCGTCATGATGCTGCTGCCGGACGAGCAGATCGCCGACGTGTACGCGAAGGAAGTGCACGCGAACATCAAGCAAGGCGCGGCGCTGGCATTCGCGCACGGCTTCAACGTCCACTACGGCCAGGTGATCCCGCGCGCCGATCTCGACGTGATCATGATCGCGCCGAAGGCACCGGGCCACACCGTGCGCGGCACGTACTCGCAAGGCGGCGGCGTGCCGCACCTGATCGCGGTTGCGCAGAACAAGTCGGGCGCGGCACGCGACATCGCGCTGTCGTACGCGGCGGCGAACGGCGGCGGCCGTGCCGGCATCATCGAGACGAACTTCCGTGAAGAGACCGAAACCGACCTGTTCGGCGAGCAGGCCGTGCTGTGCGGCGGTACCGTCGAGCTGATCAAGGCGGGCTTCGAGACGCTGGTCGAAGCAGGCTACGCGCCGGAAATGGCGTACTTCGAGTGCCTGCACGAACTGAAGCTGATCGTCGACCTGATCTACGAAGGCGGCATCGCGAACATGAACTACTCGATCTCGAACAACGCCGAGTACGGCGAGTACGTGACGGGCCCGCGCGTCGTCACGGAAGAGACGAAGAAGGCGATGAAGCAGTGCCTGACCGACATCCAGACCGGCGAGTACGCGAAGAGCTTCATTCTCGAGAACAAGGCAGGCGCCCCGACGCTGCAGTCGCGCCGTCGCCTGACGGCCGAGCACCAGATCGAACAGGTCGGTGCGAAGCTGCGTGCGATGATGCCGTGGATCGCGAAGAACAAGCTCGTCGACCAGACGAAGAACTAAGCTCCGCGAGCTGTTCCGGCCCTTCGAGTGGAGGGTCGGTTTCAAAAAGCCGTCCGAAGGCAGCAGTGCCCCGGGCGGCTTTTGCTATCCTACGGGCTTTGCAATTCACCGAACACAGAACGAATCCATGAACTATCCTCATCCGATCATCGCGCGCGAAGGCTGGCCGTTCATCGCGATTGCTGCCGTCATCGCGCTGTTGATCCACGCCGTCGGGGGCTTCGGCTTCGCGTGGCCGTTCTGGCTGCTGCTCGTCTTCGTCGTCCAGTTCTTCCGCGATCCGCAGCGCCCGATCCCCGCGCAGCCGAACGCGGTGCTGTGCCCGGCAGACGGCCGCATCGTCGCGGTCGAGACCGCACAAGACCCGTACGCGAACCGTGAAGCGCTGAAGATCAGCGTGTTCATGAACGTATTCAATGTCCATTCGCAGCGTTCGCCGGTCGACGGCGCGATCACCAAGGTCGAGTACTTCCCGGGCGCGTTCCTGAACGCGGCGATCGACAAGGCCTCGACCGAGAACGAGCGCAATGCGGTCGTGATCCAGACGGCGAGCGGCAAGACCGTCACCGCCGTGCAGATCGCGGGCCTCGTCGCCCGCCGGATTCTCTGTTACGTGCGTGCCGGCGAGCCGCTGTCGCGCGGGCAGCGCTACGGTTTCATCCGCTTCGGCTCGCGCGTCGACGTGTACCTGCCGCTCGGCAGCCGCGCGAAGGTGTCGATCGGCGAGAAGGTCTACGCGTCGTCGACGATCCTCGCCGAGCTCGAGCAGTAAGCGGCGGGGCGCACGATGGCCGCATTCAAACCGCGTCGGCCGCGTAACGGCTCCGGCCAGACGCCACGACCGTTCCGCCGCAACAAGGGGATGGCGCCCGATCCGGCGCCGCTCGAGAGCCGTCGCGCCGCGCGCCAGCGGTTCCTGAAGACGCGCGGCATCTACCTGCTGCCGAACGCATTCACGACCGCCGCGCTGTTCTGCGGCTTTTTCGCGGTCGTGCAGGCGATGAACGTGCGCTTCGAAATTGCCGCGATCGCGATTTTCGTCGCGATGGTGCTCGACGGGATGGACGGGCGCGTCGCGCGCATGACGCACACGCAGAGCGCGTTCGGCGAGCAGTTCGACAGCCTGTCGGACATGGTGTCGTTCGGCGTCGCGCCCGCGCTCGTGATGTACGAGTGGGTGCTGAAGGATCTCGGCCGCTGGGGCTGGCTGGCCGCGTTCGTCTACTGCTCGGGTGCCGCGCTGCGCCTCGCGCGCTTCAACACGAACATCGGCGTGGTCGACAAGCGCTTCTTCCAGGGGCTGCCGAGCCCGGCCGCCGCCGCGCTGATCGCGGGCTTCGTGTGGCTCGCGACCGACAACCGCGTGCCGATGAAGCTCGGCTGGCTGCCGTGGGTCGCGTTCGTGCTGACGATCTACGCCGGCGTGACGATGGTGTCGAACGCGCCGTTCTACAGCGGCAAGGCGCTCGACGTGCGGCACCGCGTGCCGTTCGCGGCGATCCTGCTGGTCGTCGTCGCGTTCGTGCTCGTGTCGTCCGATCCGCCGCTGATGCTGTTCTGCCTGTTCGTGCTGTACGGGCTGTCCGGCTACGTGTTCTGGGCCTACATGGCCGTCCGCGGGCGCGCGAATCCGGCGCGCTCGTCGCAGCGCGATCACTGACGTGCGATCGACCGGAAACGGCGGCCTCAAGGCCGCCGTTTTCATTTGCCCCTTTTCCGCGCCGGGCGGCCGGAATCCCCGGGCGGCGTCCGATTGCGCGGCCAGCGGAATGCCGCTATAGTCTTCGGCATGACTGCATTTTCCCGCCTCTCCCTCCTTCTAGCCGGTGCGCCGCTACGCGCGCTAGCTTTGGCGCGCCTGCCGCGCTGACCGTTCTCGCCCTCCGTCAAGCCTCGTCTGTTGTTGAGCGTCGCCAGCGGTGGCGCGATCTCATTACGTTTGACTTCCGTATAAAGAGCCCTGGAGCCCCCCATGACAGACAAGCTGATCATTTTCGATACGACGTTGCGTGACGGCGAACAATCGCCCGGCGCGTCGATGACGAAGGAAGAGAAAATCCGCATCGCGAAGAATCTCGAGCGGATGAAGGTCGACGTGATCGAGGCCGGCTTCGCGGCCAGCTCGAACGGCGACTTCGACGCGATCCACACGATCGCCGGTCTGGTGAAGGACAGCACGATCTGCTCGCTGGCGCGGGCCAACGACAAGGACATCCAGCGCGCGGCCGACGCGCTGAAGCCGGCCAACAGCTTCCGGATCCACACGTTCATCGCGACGTCGCCGCTGCACATGGAGAAGAAGCTGCGGATGACGCCCGACCAGGTGTTCGAGCAGGCGCGCCTCGCGGTGCGTTTCGCGCGCAAGTTCACTGACAACGTCGAGTTCTCGCCGGAAGACGGCAGCCGCTCCGACATGGATTTCCTGTGCCGCGTGCTGGAAGCCGTGATCGCCGAAGGCGCGACGACGATCAACATCGCCGACACGGTCGGCTACGGCGTGCCCGAGCTCTACGGCAACCTCGTGAAGACGCTGCGCGAGCGCATTCCGAACTCGGACAAGGCGATCTTCTCGGTGCACTGCCACAACGACCTCGGCATGGCCGTCGCGAACTCGCTCGCCGGCGTGAAGATCGGCGGCGCGCGTCAGGTCGAGTGCACGATCAACGGTCTCGGCGAGCGCGCGGGCAACACGTCGCTCGAAGAAATCGTGATGGCCGTGAAGACGCGCAAGGACTACTTCGGTCTCGACGTCGGCATCGACACGTCGCAGATCGTGCCGACGTCGAAGCTCGTGTCGCAGATCACCGGCTTCGTCGTGCAGCCGAACAAGGCGGTGGTCGGCGCGAACGCGTTCGCGCACGCGTCGGGCATTCACCAGGATGGCGTGCTGAAGGCGCGCGACACCTACGAGATCATGCGCGCGGAAGACGTGGGCTGGACCGCGAACAAGATCGTGCTCGGCAAGCTGTCGGGCCGTAACGCGTTCAAGCAGCGCCTGCAGGAGCTCGGCGTGTCGCTCGACAGCGAAGCCGAACTGAATGCCGCATTCATGCGCTTCAAGGACCTGGCCGACCGCAAGGCCGAGATCTTCGACGAGGACATCATCGCGATCGTCTCCGAGGAGTCGGCACTCGCGCACGAGCAGGAGCACTACAAGTTCGTGTCGCTGGCGCAGCGCTCGGAAACCGGCGAGCAGCCGCAGGCGAAGGTCGTGTTCGCGGTCGAAGGCCGGGAAGTGACGGGCGAGGCACGCGGCAACGGCCCGGTCGACGCAACGTTCAATGCGATCGAGGGTGAAGTCGGCAGCGGTTCCGAGCTGCTGCTGTACTCGGTGAACGCGATCACGACCGGCACGCAGGCGCAGGGCGAAGTGACCGTCCGGCTGTCGAAGAGCGGGCGGATCGTCAACGGCGTCGGCACCGATCCGGACATCGTCGCCGCATCGGCGAAGGCGTACATTTCCGCGCTGAACAAGCTGCACTCGAAGGACGACAAGCTCAACCCGCAGCGCGCGTAAGCACCGCGCGCAGCGCGCCACCGAAACGCCCCGCACGGCCGTGTGCCGCCGGGGCGTTTTTTCATCGGCCGCTCATTCGGCCGCGGGGGCGCGGAACAGCCAGCGGCGCGCGGCGGGGCGCGGCGCCGGGCTGCGCCGGCGGAACTCGACCGCGATCCCGCGCCGCGGCGCGTCGGCGACGAACGCGTCGAGCAGTTCGAGCACGTCGTGATCGATGTAGTCGGCGCGCGTCGCGTCGATGATCACGGCCGCGCGATCCGGAATGTGCCGCAGGTGGTGTTTGACCTGCACCTTGCCGAGGAACGACACGTCCTTGCGGAACGACAGCAGGAAGTGGTCGTCGTGCTGCGCGAGCGTGACGGGGCTCTTCAGGTTCGCGACCGCGACGGCGAGCACGCTGCACGCGAGGCCGAGCGCGATGCCGAACAGCAGGTCGACCGCGAGCACGCCGACGATCGTCGCCGCGAACGGCACGAAGGCGGCCGGCCCTTGCTTCATCACCGAACGGAACAGCGCCGGCTTCGCGAGCTTGAAGCCCGTATGGATCAGGATCGCGGCCAGGCTCGCGAGCGGGATCAGGTTGATGAGGCCGGTGAGCGCGAACACGCTCGCGAGCAGCAGCATCCCGTGGACGATGGCCGACATCCGGCTTTGCGCGCCCGCGTTGACGTTCACCGAGCTGCGCACGATCACCGACGTGATCGGCAGTCCGCCGACCGCGCCCGCGACGAGATTGCCGACGCCCTGCGCCTTCAGCTCGCGATCGGGCTGGGTCGGCCGGCGCTTCGGGTCGATCTGCTCGACCGCTTCGAGGCTCAGCAGCGTCTCGAGGCTCGCGACGACCGCGAGCGTGATCGCGACGCGCCACACGTCCGGATTGACGAGCTGCGCGAAGTTCGGGCCGAGCTCCGCGTGCTTGAGCGAGGCCGCGAACGCCGCGAACGATCCGAGCTCGGGCAGCGTCACGCGATGGGCCGCGCCCGGCGCCACGGCCGGCGCGACGAAGCCCAGCACGAGCGTCGCGCCGATCCCGAGCACGACGACCGCGAGCGGCGCGGGCACCGCGCGCACCAGCGCGAAGCGGCGCAGCGCGGGCGTGTCCCAGGCGATCAGCAGCGCGAGCGACGCGAGCGCGATGGCCGTGGCGGCCCATGCGACCGGCAGGTCCGGCCAGTTCGCAAACGATTGCGCGGCCGAGCCGCCGATGCCGAACGCGAACGGCATCTGCTTCACGATCAGCAGCAGGCCGATTGCGGCGAGCATGCCCTTGATGACGGGCGACGGCACGTAGGCGGCGAAGCGGCCGGCGCGCAGCATGCCGAACCCGAACTGCAGCACGCCGGACAGCAGCACCGCGAGCAGGAACGCGGAGAAGCTGCCGAGTTGCGCGATCCCTTCGACGACGATCACGACGAGGCCGGCGGCCGGCCCGCTGACGGACAGCGACGAGCCGCTCAGCAGCGCGACGACGATGCCGCCGACGATGCCGGACACGAGCCCGGCGAACGGCTCGACGCCGGAGGCGTTGGCGATGCCGAGACAGAGCGGCAGCGCGACGAGGAAAACGACGATGCCGGCGACGATGTCGCGCGGCAGGGTGGAGAGGCGCTCGTTCAGTTTCATGGTTGGGGCGTTTTCGTGGGCGTTGGGGCGGGGGATGAATCAGCCGAGCGCGGCGGCGGTCGTGGCCAGCGCGGGTTCGACGTCGACGGGCGGGGCCGCGTAGCCGGAATCGAGCTCCAGCAGGCGACCGTCGGCGAGCGAGAAGATCCAGCCATGCACGAGCGGCGGCCGTTCGCGGCCGCGCACGATCGGCGATGCGCGCAGCAGCCGCACCTGTTCGAGGACGTTCAGTTCGGCGAGGCGGTCGGCGGCGGCCGTGTCGTCGAGGCCGTCGAGCGTGTCGCGATGGCGCCGCGCGAGCGCGCAGAGCGGCGCGATGCGGCGCGCGACGTGCGGCAGGTCGGCCGGCGGCGGCAGCAGCGATGCGCGCACGCCGCCGCAGCCGTAGTGCCCGCACACGATCACGTGGTCGACCTTCAGCACCCGCACCGCGTACTCGAGCACGCTGGCGGAGTTGTCGTCGTCGGGGTGGAACAGGTTCGCGATGTTGCGATGGACGAACAGTTCGCCGGGCGCGCAGTGCGTGATGGTTTCGGCCGGCACGCGGCTGTCGGCGCAGCCGATCCACAGCACGCGCGGGTTCTGGCCGCGCGCGAGCGCGTCGAAGAAACCGGGCGTGTGTTCACGCGTCTCGCGGGCCCAGGCAATGTTGGCAACCAGCATGCTCTTGGGGCGATTCATGAGGACTCCTTTGTAATAAAGGCAAATCAATATCGATCGAAATGACGCAACCCCATTCTTTCTAAATTGAAAGGTTGGATTTCGACTGATATTAGGGGTATGCCCTAGCATTCCGGGGGCATTGAAACAAATTGTTTCAAATTGATTTGGAGCAGTGCATTGCTTGCACCAACCCGACGCACGACAGGCATCGGGCATGACAGTATCCGCGCAGACGACCGCATGACGGGGCGTTCAGCGGATTGCCATCGGGATGTCATCGACCGGAAAAGTTTTCCGTCATATTTCGTGAATTAAATAGCGGATCGGAAAAAACGAAATGGCCATTCACGCAATAATTCGTGAATGGCCATGGTGAAAATTGCGCGTAAATGCGTAATCGGTCAGAACAGGTTGCGACGATCGGGATCGTGCATCGGGTCCGGTGTTTTCTGCGTGATGCGCAGGATGCCCTGCGGATCGAAATAGAAGCTGTACATCATGTACCAGACGTTGTCCTCGAGATACCGGTACGTCCATACCTCGCGCTTCATCAGCGGGAAGTAGGACGTCTCGACCGGGCGTCCGAAATTGACGAGCACGTCGGTCTTCGTCCACTTGCCGATCTCCGCGCGATAGAACTCGCTCGGCTGCAGCACCTGGCGCACGTTGACGATCTTGTGGGCCGCGTCGACGTCGGCCGCGATCGTGATTTCGCCCATCGGCTGGGTCGGCCACATCAGCCGCTTGCCGCCGCCGGGCAGGTCGTAGATCTCGCGCGGCGGGCCCATGCGCGCGACGATCGCCGATTCGTCCTGGCCGGCCTGGTATTGCTGCCACGGTTGCGCGCAACCGGCCAGCAGTGCCGCGGCGCCGGCGACCAGCACCGGCAGGCGCGCGGGAATGCGAATGCGCATGGGATCCTCCAGAACACGGAAACAGGCCCCGTTGTATCACGGACGGCGCGTGCCGGTGCATCGCGCGGAAAAAATCGGTGCGGATCGGCGGCGCGGCGAGGCTTGCGGGCGGCGGGCGCGCCGGCCTATGATCCGCGCTTCTCGGGCAAATCGAAGGGCAGGTGGCCGATGCAGGGGTGGAAGCGGTACGCGCTCGCGTTGAGCGCAGGATGGGTGCTGGCTGCGTCCGCGTTCGCCGGCGGCGGGCCGGTGCGGATCGCGCTGATCGAAGGGATGTCGGGCCCGTTCGCGAACGCGGGCGCGGCGGTCGAGCGCAACCTGCGCTTCGGCGTCGAGCAGGTCAACGCGGCGGGCGGCGTGAAGTTGCGCGACGGCGCACACCCGCTCGAACTCGTCGTGCTCGACAGCAAGGGCAGCCCGGAGGAGGCGCTCGTGCAACTGCGCGCGGCCGCGGACCGCCATATCGGCTTCGTTGCGCAGGGCAACAGCTCGGCCGTCGCGGCTGCGCTGGTCGCGGCGCTCGACAAGCTGAACGCGCGCGACCCCGACAACCGGATGCTGTTCCTGAACTATTCGGCCGACGATCCGGCGCTCACCGGCGCGCGCTGCAGCTTCTGGCATTTCCGCTTCGACGCGCACGCGGGGATGCGGATGGCCGCGCTCGCGGACGTGATGGCGCGCGACCGCGCGCTGCGCAAGGTCTACCTGCTGAACCAGGACTACAGCTTCGGTCACGACGTCAGCACGCTCGCGCGGCAGGCGCTGGCCGCGCGGCGCCCGGACGTGACGATCGCCGGCGACGAATTCCACCCGATCGGCCGGATCAAGGATTTCTCGCCGTACATCGCGAAAATCCGCGCGAGCGGCGCGGATGCCGTCGTGACCGGCAACTGGGGCAACGACCTCACGCTGCTCGTGAAGGCGGCGCGCGAGCAGGGGCTGAACGCGAAGTTCTATACGTTCTACGGCAACAGCCTCGGTGCGCCGGCCGCCCTTGGCGATGCCGGCGTCGGGCGCGTCGTGGCCGTGGCCGACTGGCACCCGAATGCGGGCGGCGCGAAATCCGACGCGTTCTACCGCGCGTTCCGGACCCGTTTCCCGGCCGCGCAGGACGACTATCCGGTGCGGCGCATGAGCCTGATGATCGAGATGCTGGCCGCGGCGATGAACCGGGCGGGGTCGGCCGACCCCGTCGCGGTCGCGCGGTCGCTCGAGGGCCTGTCGTTCGACGACGGTTTCCATGCGTCGCGGATGCGCGCGCAGGATCACCAGCTGATCCAACCCCTTTACGTGATGGAGATGGACAAGGCCGGCGCGCCGGGCGTGCGCTTCGACAACGAGGGGTCGGGTTATGGCTTCCGGACGGTGCTGGCGGTGCCGGCGCAGCGCACGGAGATGCCGTCGGCGTGCTCGATGACGCGTCCGTGACAGGAGGCGGTAAGAACGGCGGGGAGTTGTGCTACAATGCCCGCCGGTTGTAAGTCACGGCACGGCCATTCTTCCGTGTCCGCCTGTTCAGTTAGAAAGGAAATCACATGTCTGTTGCAGATATCAAGAAGTCGGAAGTTGTTGCTCAGTTCGCCCGCGGTACCAACGACACGGGGTCGCCCGAAGTCCAGGTCGCACTGCTGACCGCACGTATCGTCGAACTGACGGGTCACTTCAAGACCCACGCGAAGGATCACCACAGCCGCCGCGGCCTGCTGCGCATGGTGAGCCGCCGCCGCAAGCTGCTCGACTACCTCAAGGGCAAGGATGCCGACCGTTACCGCGCACTGATCGAGAAGCTGGGTCTGCGTAAGTAATCGAGGCGATTGCCGCCAGCAAGATGCCTGTGTCAGTCCGCTGATACAGGCATTTTGTTTTTGCGCGGTGCGTAGCGTCACGCGCATCGCAGGCTGTCCGGCACGTTCGTGCGGGGCCGCCGCAACGACTGATTCCGGGGCAGGATTTGTGTCATTCCAGCGCGCTGCTGCACGAGCGCCGCGCTGGAATGGCATAAAAAACACACCTTGCTCCGGGTGATTCGGTCGAGACGCCGCCGTGCCGGATGGCCGGCGCGGCGAATGAAATGCATGAATACAAAGGAGCAACCATGTCCATGTTCAACAAGGTCGTGAAGGAATTCCAGTGGGGCCAGCACAAGGTGCGCCTCGAAACCGGTGAAGTCGCTCGCCAGGCGAGCGGTGCGGTGATCGTCGACGTCGAAGACACCGTCGTGCTGGCAACCGTCGTCGGCGCGAAGTCGGCGAAGCCGGGTCAGGATTTCTTCCCGCTGACCGTCGATTACCTCGAGAAGACCTACTCGGCCGGCAAGATCCCGGGCGGCTTCTTCCGCCGCGAAGGCCGTCCGTCGGAGCATGAGACGCTGACGTCGCGCCTGATCGACCGCCCGCTGCGCCCGCTGTTCCCGGAAGGCTTCTACAACGAAGTCCAGGTCGTGATCCACGTGCTGTCCGTGAACCCGGAAATCCCGGCGGACATCCCCGCGCTGATCGGCGCATCGGCCGCGCTCGCCGTGTCGGGCCTGCCGTTCAACGGCCCGGTCGGTGCCGCACGCGTGGCGTACATCGACAATGCGTACGTGCTGAACCCGACGCGTGACCAGATCAAGGCATCGAGCCTCGACCTCGTCGTCGCGGGTACCGAGCGCGCCGTGCTGATGGTCGAATCGGAAGCCGACCAGCTGTCGGAAGAAGTGATGCTGGGCGCGGTCGTGTTCGGTCACGAGCAGATGCAGGTCGCGATCGACGCGATCCACGAACTGGTGCGCGAAGGCGGCAAGCCCGAGTGGGACTGGCAGCCGGCGCCGAAGAACGAGGCGCTGATCGCCCGCGTGACCGAACTGGCGCAGAACGACCTGCTCGCCGCCTACCAGCTCCGCGACAAGCAAGCGCGTTCGGCGAAGCTGAAGGAAGTCTACTCGGCCACCTCGGCGAAGCTCGAGGAAGAAGCGCTGGCGGCCGGTACGGCTGCGGCCGACAAGGCCACCGTCGGCAACGTGCTGTTCGACATCGAGGCAAAGATCGTCCGTTCGCAGATCCTGAACGGCGAGCCGCGTATCGACGGCCGCGACACGCGCACCGTGCGCCCGATCGAAATCCGCACCGGCGTGCTGCCGCGCACCCACGGCTCCGCGCTGTTCACCCGCGGCGAGACGCAGGCGCTGGTCGTCGCGACGCTCGGCACGAAGGGTGACGAGCAGATCATCGACGCGCTCGAAGGCGAATACCGCGAGCGCTTCATGCTCCACTACAACATGCCCCCGTTCGCCACCGGCGAAACGGGCCGCGTCGGCTCGCCGAAGCGCCGCGAAATCGGCCACGGCCGCCTCGCGAAGCGCGCGCTGGTCAAGTGCCTGCCGAGCGCCGACGAATTCGGCTACTCGATCCGCGTCGTGTCGGAAATCACCGAGTCGAACGGTTCGTCGTCGATGGCGTCGGTGTGCGGCGGCTGCCTCGCGCTGATGGACGCCGGCGTGCCGATGAAGGCGCACGTCGCGGGTATCGCGATGGGCCTGATCCTCGAAGGCAACAAGTTCGCGGTGCTGACCGACATCCTCGGCGACGAAGATCACCTCGGCGACATGGACTTCAAGGTGGCCGGCACGGAACAAGGCGTGACGGCGCTGCAGATGGACATCAAGATCCAGGGCATCACGAAGGAAATCATGCAGGTCGCGCTCGCGCAGGCGAAGGAAGGCCGCATGCACATCCTCGGCAAGATGACCTCGGCGGTCTCGGGTGCGAACACGCAGCTGTCGGAATTCGCGCCGCGCATGATCACGATCAAGATCAACCCGGAAAAGATCCGCGACGTGATCGGCAAGGGCGGTTCGGTGATCCGTGCGCTGACGGAAGAAACGGGCACGACCATCGACATCTCGGATGACGGCGTCGTGACGATCGCGAGCACCAGCAGCGAAGGCATGGCCGAAGCGAAGAAGCGCATCGAGCAAATCACGGCCGAGATCGAAGTCGGCCAGGTGTACGAAGGCACGGTGCTCAAGCTGCTCGATTTCGGCGCGATCGTGAACCTGCTGCCGGGCAAGGACGGCCTGCTGCACATCTCGGAAATCGTCAACGAGCGTGTGAAGGACATCAACGACTACCTGAAGGAAGGTCAGCAGGTCAAGGTCAAGGTCATTCAGACGGACGAGAAGGGCCGTGTGCGCCTGTCGGCCAAGGCGCTGCTGAACGAAGCCGCCGCGGCAGCGCAGTCGGATACGCCGCCGCAGCAGTAAGCGGACGGGCGGACCAGCGGCCGGCAGTGCGAAAGCGTGCCGGCCGTTTTTTCTGTAGCATCGTTGTGCGGCGCAGCAGCGCCGGCAAGGCGTCCGTGCCGCGTGCGCGGGCGGGCCATCCGATTCCGATCCTGGAGCCTCCTTCACCATGAAAGCCATCGAAATCACCGAATTCGGCGCCCCCGACGTGCTGAAGCTCGAGGAGCGCCCGCGCCCCGAACCGAAGCGCGGCGAGGTGCTGATCAAGGTGGCGGCTTCCGGCGTGAACCGGCCCGACGTGTTCCAGCGCAAGGGCGGCTATGCGCCGCCGCCGGGGGCGTCGGATCTGCCGGGCCTCGAGGTGGCGGGCGAGATCGTCGGCGGCGACCTGTCCGATGCCGCGCTGAACCCGTTCGGCCTGAAGCTGGGCGATCGCGTGTGCGCGTTGCTCGCGGGCGGTGGTTATGCCGAATACGCGGTCGCGCCGCTGCCGCAGTGCCTGCCGGTGCCTGACGGGCTCACCGATATCGAGGCCGCGTCGCTGCCCGAGACGTTCTTCACCGTGTGGAGCAACGTGTTCGACCGTGCGCGGCTCGGCGCGGGCGAGGGCGGCGAGCAGGAGACGCTGCTCGTGCAGGGCGGCTCGAGCGGCATCGGCGTGACGGCGATCCAGATCGCGCACGCGCTCGGCTTTCGCGTGTTCGCGACGGCTGGCACCGCCGACAAGTGCCGCGCGTGCGAGGCGCTCGGCGCCGAACGCGCGATCAACTACAAGACCGAGGATTTCGTCGAGGTCGTGAAGTCGCTGACGCACGATCGTGGCGTCGACGTGATCCTCGACATGGTGGCGGGCTCGTACGTGCCGCGCGAGCTGTCCGCGCTCGCGGACGGCGGCCGTCTCGTGCTGATCGCGCTGCTCGGCGGCGCGAAGGCCGACGTCAACCTGAGCGAGATCCTGCGCCGCCGGTTGACCGTCACGGGTTCGACGCTGCGCCCGCGTCCGGTCGAGTTCAAGGCGCGCATCGCCGCGCAACTGAAGGCGCGCGTGTGGCCGCTGATCGCCGACGGGCGCATCAAGCCGGTGATCTACCGCGTGTTGCCGGCCGCGGACGCCGCGCAGGCGCATGCGCTGATGGAAAGCAGCGAGCACACCGGCAAGATCGTGCTCGATTGGGGTACGAATGCCTGACGGCCCGCGTGGCCGGACTTGACATGCGCGGTTTGACCGGTTCAAGCCGTGCGCAGTAAAATTGCGGGTTTGCTTCGCCAGATCAAACCTGACGGCCGGTTTCCGGCGCGTCAATGACATACCGGTGACGAGACAGACACGATGTCGAAACAGAGAACGAAGCGGGTGATCGGCAACTGGAAGATGCACGGCCGGCTGGCCGGCAACCAGGCGTTGCTGAACGAAGTGGTGCAGGGCGCGGGCGCGGTGGCGGCCGATACGTCGGTCGGCGTGTGCGTGCCGTTCCCGTATCTCGCGCAGGTTCAGGCGCAGCTGGGTGACGGTCGTGTCGTCTTCGGCGCGCAGGACGTGTCCGCGCACGAACAGGGCGCGTTCACCGGCGAAGTGGCGGCCGCGATGGTCGCCGAGTTCGGCGCGCGTTATGCGATCGTCGGTCACTCGGAGCGTCGCGCGTATCACGGCGAAAGCAACGAGACGGTCGCGGCGAAGACGCAGCGCGCGCTCGCAGCCGGGCTCACGCCGGTCGTGTGCGTCGGCGAGACGCTCGACGAGCGCGAATCGGGCGCGACCGAGCAGGTCGTCGGTGCGCAGCTCGACGCGGTGCTGGCCGTGCTGACGGCTGACGAGGCCGCACGCATCGTCGTCGCGTACGAACCGGTCTGGGCGATCGGCACGGGCAGGAGCGCGACGTCGGCGCAGGCGCAGGACGTGCACGCGTTCCTGCGCGCGCGTCTCGCGGCGAAGGGGGCGGAGGACGTCTCCGTGCTGTACGGCGGCAGCGTGAAGCCGGACAACGCGGAAGAGCTGTTCGCGCAGCCGGACATCGACGGCGGCCTGATCGGCGGCGCGTCGCTGAAGGCGGAAGATTTCCTGGCGATCTGCCGGGTCGCGCGATAAGCGGTCCGAGATCGAATTGAACCATGACGGCGGCCGGACGGTCCGGTCGCCCGATCCAATCGGGTGGGTGTGATGCTGTTATTCAAGACGCTGATTATTGTGGTGCAGGTACTGTCTGCACTCGGTGTGATTGGTCTCGTGCTGCTGCAGCACGGCAAGGGTGCCGACATGGGCGCCGCGTTCGGCAGCGGTGCGTCGGGCAGCCTGTTCGGTGCGACGGGCTCGGCGAACTTCCTGTCGCGCACGACGGGCATCCTCGCGACGATTTTCTTCGTCGCGACGCTCGCGCTGACGTATCTCGGTTCGTACAAATCGACGCCGTCGGCCGGCGTGCTCGGCTCGGCAGCGACCGCGCCGGCACCTGCAGCATCGACGCCGGCCGTCGCGGCATCCGCGGCCGTCGCGGGCTCGGCGGCAAGCGCGCCGGGCCAGGATGTCCCGAAATAAAAAGTTAATTTTTTTGCGGTTGTGCGTTGAACAAATCTGGAACTCGGGTTAGAATTTAATTCTTGAAGCGATTCGCGGGAAACAAGCAGCACAACCCGAGTTGCATGCAGTGCCGACGTGGTGAAATTGGTAGACACGCTATCTTGAGGGGGTAGTGGCGAAAGCTGTGCGAGTTCGAGTCTCGCCGTCGGCACCAAAGTTACTCAATGCCAGCCGCTTCTAGTGGCTGGCATTTTTCATTTCTGGGGTGTGCTTGCGGTTGTCTTGCGATCGCCTGCACTCCGAAATGATTCCTTCCGCCGGAAGTGGTATTCTCCGGACGCTCAGAACCAACCGATAGAGGATTGCCTTGAACCTCGCAGCCTATTACCCCGTCTTGTTGTTCCTTCTCGTGGGCACTGGTTTAGGTATAGCGCTGGTCAGCATCGGCAAGCTCCTGGGTCCCAACAAGCCGGACGTCGAGAAGAACGCACCATACGAGTGCGGCTTCGAAGCCTTTGAAGACGCCCGGATGAAATTCGACGTCCGGTATTACCTCGTCGCCATCCTGTTCATCATCTTCGATCTCGAAACCGCATTCCTGTTCCCGTGGGGCGTCGCGCTCCGGGACATCGGCTGGCCGGGTTTCATCGCAATGATGATTTTTCTGCTCGAATTCCTGCTGGGCTTTGCCTATATCTGGAAGAAAGGCGGGCTCGACTGGGAGTGATGGGTTAATCGCCGGTTTGCATGGGCGGCCACGCTCGGTCGCTCGTCTGGAGTGGAAAGCAAATGAGTATCGAAGGGGTCTTGAAGGAAGGGTTTGTCACCACGACGGCTGACAAGCTGATCAACTGGACGCGTACCGGCTCGCTGTGGCCGATGACGTTCGGGCTCGCGTGTTGCGCCGTCGAGATGATGCATGCGGGCGCGGCCCGTTATGACCTGGACCGGTTCGGCGTCGTGTTCCGTCCGAGTCCGCGTCAGTCGGACGTGATGATCGTCGCCGGCACGCTCTGCAACAAGATGGCGCCCGCGCTGCGTCGCGTGTACGACCAGATGGCCGAGCCGCGCTGGGTGATCTCGATGGGGTCGTGCGCGAACGGCGGTGGTTATTACCACTACTCGTATTCGGTGGTTCGCGGCTGCGACCGGATCGTGCCGGTCGACGTCTACGTGCCGGGCTGTCCGCCCACGGCCGAGGCGTTGGTCTACGGCGTGATCCAGCTTCAGGCGAAGATCCGTCGCACCAACACCATTGCCCGTCAATAAAGCCCCGAGCGTCCCCTCAATATGGCAAGCAAAATCGAGACCCTCAAGGCAAACCTCGAAGCCGCGCTCGGCGCGCGCGTGGTGAGCCTCACCGAAGCGATCGGTGAACTGACGCTCGTCGTGAAGGCGAGCGATTACCTCGAAGTCGCAAAGACGCTGCGCGACGATCCGAAGCTCCGATTCGAGCAGTTGCTCGACCTCTGCGGTGTCGATTACCAGACCTTCGGCGACGGTGCCTACGACGGCCCGCGCTTCGCGGCCGTGTCGCATCTGCTGTCGGTCACGAACAACTGGCGCCTGCGCCTGCGCGTATTCGCGCCGGACGACGACCTGCCGATCGTGGCATCGCTGGTCGACACCTGGACCTCCGCGAACTGGTACGAGCGCGAAGCGTTCGACCTGTACGGCATCGTGTTCGAAGGCCACCCCGACCTGCGCCGCATCCTCACCGACTACGGCTTCATCGGCCACCCGTTCCGCAAGGACTTCCCGGTGTCGGGCTATGTCGAAATGCGTTACGACCCGGAAGAGAAGCGGGTCGTGTACCAGCCGGTGACGATCGAGCCGCGCGAAATCACGCCGCGCGTGATCCGCGAGGATCGCTATGGCGGTCTGAAACATTAAGGGGGCGTCATGGCAGAAATCAAGAACTACACGCTCAACTTCGGCCCGCAGCACCCGGCAGCGCACGGCGTGCTGCGCCTCGTGCTCGAGCTCGACGGCGAAGTCATCCAGCGTGCCGATCCGCACATCGGCCTGCTGCACCGCGCGACGGAAAAGCTCGCGGAATCCAAGACCTTCATCCAGTCCGTGCCGTACATGGACCGTCTCGACTACGTGTCGATGATGGTCAACGAGCACGGCTACGTGCTCGCGATCGAGAAGCTGCTCGGCATTGAAGTGCCGGAGCGCGCGCAGTACATCCGCGTGCTGTTCGACGAGATCACGCGCGTGCTGAACCACCTGATGTGGATCGGCGCGCATGCGCTCGACGTCGGCGCGATGGCCGTGTTCCTGTACGCCTTCCGCGAACGCGAAGACCTGATGGACGTGTACGAAGCGGTGTCCGGCGCCCGGATGCACGCGGCGTACTACCGTCCGGGCGGCGTCTACCGCGACCTGCCTGACGTGATGCCGCAATACAAGGCGTCGAAGATTCGCAACGAGAAGGCGCTCGCGAAGATGAACGAAGCGCGCAGCGGCTCGGTGCTCGACTTCATCGACGACTTCTTCACGCGCTTCCCGAAGTGCGTCGACGAATACGAAACGCTGCTCACCGACAACCGGATCTGGAAGCAGCGTCTGGTCGGGATCGGCGTGGTCAGCCCGGAACGTGCGCTGCAGATGGGCCTGACGGGCCCGATGTTGCGCGGCTCGGGTATCGCCTGGGATCTGCGCAAGAAGCAGCCGTACGAAGTGTACGATCGCATGGATTTCGACGTGCCGGTCGGTGTGAACGGCGATTGCTACGACCGCTATCTGGTGCGCGTCGAGGAAATGCGCCAGTCGATCCGCATCGCGAAACAGTGTATTGAGTGGCTCCGCAAGAATCCGGGCCCGGTGATGACGGACAATCACAAGGTTGCCCCGCCGTCGCGCGTCGGCATGAAGACCAACATGGAAGACTTGATTCACCACTTCAAGCTCTTCACCGAGGGTTTCCATGTGCCGGAAGGCGAAGCGTACGCGGCGGTCGAGCATCCGAAGGGTGAATTCGGCATCTACCTCGTGTCGGACGGCGCCAACAAGCCGTATCGCCTCAAGATTCGCGCGCCGGGTTTCGCGCACCTGGCGTCGCTTGACGAAATGGCGCGCGGTCACATGATCGCCGACGCCGTCACGATCATCGGTACGCAGGACATCGTGTTCGGCGAGATCGATCGCTAATGGTTGCGCCGCCCGCGCGAGCGGGCGGCGAAGCAGTAAGTCACACGCGATGCGCGCTGAACCGGCGCGGCTTCGCAAGCTGTCAACAGAGTGAGCGCCAGGTCTGCCGTCCATGCACCCCAGTGTGCGGCAGGTTGTTCGTTCGGTAGGAATTGAAAGAGTCGTGTCTGAAAATGATCTCAGCTGAAGGCCTGAAGGAAATCGATCGAGCGTTGACGAAGTATCCCGCCGATCAGAAACAGTCCGCCGTGATGTCGGCGTTGGCCGTTGCTCAGGAAGAGCACGGCTGGCTGTCGCCCGAACTGATGCAGTTCGTCGCGGACTATCTCGGCATGCCGGCCGTTGCCGTGCAGGAAGTCGCGACGTTCTACACGATGTACGAGCTCAACCCGGTCGGCAAGCACAAGATCACGCTCTGTACGAACCTGCCGTGCCAGCTCGGCCCGCACGGCGGCGCGGAAGCGACTGCCGACTACCTGAAACAGAAGCTCGGCATCGGCTTCGGCGAGACGACGCCCGACGGCAAGTTCACGCTGAAGGAAGGCGAATGCATGGGCTCGTGCGGCGATGCGCCGGTGCTACTGGTGAACAATCACAGAATGTGCAGCTTCATGAGCCGCGAGAAGATCGACCAGCTGCTTGAGGAGCTCTCGAAATGACGTCCCTCCACGACCGTCACATCAAACCGCTGATCCTCGCTGGTCTGAACGGCGAGAACTGGCATCTCGAAGATTACGTCGCGCGCGGCGGCTACAAGCAGCTGCGCCGCATTCTCGAAGAAAAGATTCCGCCCGAGCAGGTGATCGCCGACGTGAAGGCGTCGGGCCTGCGCGGCCGCGGCGGTGCGGGCTTCCCGACCGGCCTGAAGTGGAGCTTCATGCCGCGCCAGTTCCCGGGGCAGAAGTACCTCGTCTGCAACTCGGACGAAGGCGAGCCGGGCACGTTCAAGGATCGCGACATCCTGCGCTGGAACCCGCACGCGCTGATCGAAGGCATGGCCATCGGCGCGTACGCGATGGGCATCACCGTCGGCTACAACTACATCCACGGCGAAATCTTCGAAGTGTATCGACGCTTCGAAGCCGCGCTCGACGAAGCGCGCGCGGCCGGGTTCCTCGGCGACAACATCATGGGCTCGGAATTCTCGTTCCAGCTGCACGCGCACCACGGTTACGGCGCGTACATCTGCGGCGAGGAAACGGCGCTGCTCGAATCGCTCGAAGGCAAGAAGGGCCAGCCTCGCTTCAAGCCGCCGTTCCCGGCGAGCTTCGGCGTGTACGGCAAGCCGACCACGATCAACAACACCGAGACGTTCGCCGCGGTGCCGTTCCTGCTGTCCATCGGGCCGCAGAACTACCTCGAGATCGGCAAGCCGAACAACGGCGGCACGAAGATCTTCTCGGTGTCGGGCGACGTCGAGCGTCCGGGCAACTACGAAGTGCCGCTCGGCACGCCGTTCGCGACGCTGATGGAGCTCGCCGGCGGGATGCGCGGCGGCAAGAAGATCAAGGCCGTGATTCCGGGCGGCTCGTCGGCGCCGGTGATCCCGGGCGACATCATGATGCAGACGGATCTCGACTACGATTCGATCGCGAAGGCGGGCTCGATGCTCGGTTCCGGCGCGGTGATCGTGATGGACGAGACGCGCTGCATGGTGCGCTCGCTGCTGCGCCTGTCGTACTTCTACTACGAGGAATCGTGCGGCCAGTGCACGCCGTGCCGTGAAGGCACCGGCTGGCTGTATCGCGTCGTGAACCGTATCGAGCACGGCGAAGGCCGCCAGGAAGATCTGGACCTGCTGAACTCGGTGGCCGAGAACATCATGGGCCGCACGATCTGTGCGCTCGGCGATGCGGCGGCGATGCCGGTACGCGGGATGCTCAAGCACTACTGGGACGAATTCGCGTACCACGTCGAGCACAAGCACTGCATGGTCGGCGGCCACGCGCACGCGGCGGCGGCCTGAAGCGAACCCGGTTGCGGAATTTGAGCGCACGGTCGGGCCAAGGCGCGAACGGGCGGAAATAGGTTAAGGACCATTCACCATCATGGTTGAACTTGAAATAGACGGCAAGAAGGTCGAGGTGCCCGAAGGCAGCATGGTGATCCAGGCTGCGCACAAGGCGGATACGTACATTCCTCACTTCTGCTATCACAAGAAACTGTCGGTTGCGGCCAACTGCCGGATGTGTCTCGTCGAAGTCGAGAAGATGCCGAAGGCCGTGCCTGCCTGCGCGACCCCCGTGTCGGCCGGCATGATCGTCCACACGCAGTCCGACAAGGCCGTGAAGGCGCAGCAGTCGGTGATGGAATTCCTCCTCATCAATCACCCGCTCGATTGCCCGATCTGCGATCAGGGCGGCGAATGCCAGCTGCAGGATCTGGCGGTCGGCTACGGCAAGTCGTCGTCGCGCTACTCGGAAGAAAAGCGCGTGGTGTTCCACAAGAACGTGGGCCCGCTGATCTCGATGGAAGAAATGTCGCGCTGCATCCACTGCACGCGCTGCGTCCGCTTCGGCCAGGAAATCGCCGGCGTGATGGAGTTCGGCATGCTGGGCCGCGGCGAGCACTCGGAAATCACGACGTTCGTCGGCAAGACGGTCGATTCCGAAATGTCGGGCAACATGATCGACCTGTGCCCGGTCGGTGCGCTGACCAGCAAGCCGTTCCGCTACAGCGCCCGTACGTGGGAGCTGTCGCGCCGCAAGTCGGTGAGCCCGCACGATTCCGTCGGCGCGAACCTCGTCGTGCAGGTGAAGAACAACCGCGTGATGCGCGTGCTGCCGTTCGAGAACGAAGCGATCAACGAATGCTGGATCTCGGACAAGGACCGCTTCTCGTATGAAGGCCTCAACAGCGAAGAGCGCCTGACGAAGCCGATGCTGAAGCAGGGCGGCCAGTGGATCGAAACCGACTGGCAGACCGCGCTCGAATACGTCGCGAAGGGCCTGAAGGGCATCGCCGCGGATCACGGCGCGAACGCGCTGGCGATGCTCGCGAGCGCGCACAGCACCGCTGAAGAGCTGTTCCTCGTGAAGCAGCTCGCCAACGAACTGAAGACGCCGAACGTCGACTTCCGTCTGCGTCAGCAGGATTTCTCGGCGCCGGTCCAGGGCGCGCCGTGGCTCGGCATGCCGATCGCCGACCTGTCGAACGTGGACGCCGCGTTCGTCGTCGGTTCGTTCCTGCGCCGCGACCACCCGCTGTTCGCGTCGCGCCTGCGTCAGGCCGCGAAGAACGGCGCGAAGCTGCATTTCCTGCACGCGACCGCTGACGACGCACTGATCCCGACCGCGCAACGCATCGTGGCCGCACCGTCCGCGTGGCTCGACGAGCTGGCCGGCATCGCCGCGGCCGTCGCGCAACTGCGCGGCGTCGCGCTGCCCGACGCGCTGGCAGGCGTCACCGCGTCGCCGGCCGCGCAGGCTGTCGCGCAGTCGCTGTCGAACGGCGAACGCCGCGCGGTGCTGCTCGGCAACGTCGCGGTCCGCCACCCCGAATTCGCGAAGCTGCATGCCGTCGCCAAGTGGATCGCCGACAACACCGGCGCCACGTTCGGCTTCCTGACGGAAGCGGCGAACACGGTCGGCGCGCACGTCGTCGGCGCATTGCCGGGCGAAGGCGGCCTGAACGCACGCGAAGCGTTCGCGCAGCCGCGCAAGGGCTACGTGCTGCTGAACGTCGAGCCGGAATTCGACACGGCCGATCCGGCCCAGGCGCTGGCCGCGCTGAACCAGGCGGAAATGGTCGTCGTGATGTCGCCGTTCAAGCACGGTCTCGACTACGCCGACGTGCTGCTGCCGGTTGCGCCGTTCACCGAAACGGCCGGCACGTACGTGAACGCGGAAGGCACCGTGCAGAGCTTCAACGGCGTCGTGCGCCCGCTCGGCGACACGCGTCCGGGCTGGAAGGTGCTGCGCGTGCTCGGCAGCCTGCTCGGCCTGCCGAACTTCGAATACGAGACCGCGGAAGAAGTGCGTCTCGCCGCGCTCGGCGACGCCGGCGTCGCGGGCCGTCTGTCGAACCAGACGTCGGTCGCGCCGGTGCGTGCCGCGGCGAATGCCGCGAACGGCGGTTTCGAGCGCCTGGCCGATGTGCCGATCTATCACGCCGACGCGCTCGTGCGCCGCGCGGGTGCGCTGCACCTGACGGCTGCCGCGAAGGCGGCGAATGCCGCAGCCCTGCCGGCCGCGCTGTTCGACAAGCTGGGCTTGAAGGAAGGCGACGCCGTGCGCGTGCGCCAGGGCGAGCGTGCGGTGCAGTTGCCGGCCGTGCGCGACGCGAATCTTGCGGAGACGGTCGTTCGCGTGTCGGCGGCGACGCCTGCCGGCGCAGCGCTCGGCAGCCTGTCCGGTGAACTGGTGGTGGAGAAGGCGTAAATGAGCTTGTTCGATACGATCAACGCGGGCGGGGCCGAGCTTCTCGGCTTCGCGTGGCCGACGGTGTGGGCAGTCGTGCGCATCCTCGTCGTCTCCGTCGTCATCCTGCTGTGCGTCGCGTACCTGATTCTGTGGGAACGCAAGCTGATCGGCTGGATGCACGTGCGTCTCGGCCCGAACCGCGTCGGCCCCGGCGGCCTGCTGCAGCCGATCGCCGACGTGCTGAAGCTGCTGCTGAAGGAAGTCATTCAGCCGAGCGCCGCCAGCCGCTGGCTGTACCTGATCGCGCCGGTGATGACCGTCGTGCCGGCATTCGCCGTGTGGGCCGTGATCCCGTTCCAGGCCGAAGCGGTCCTCGCGAACGTGAACGCGGGCCTGCTGTACGCGATGGCGATCTCGTCGATCGGCGTGTACGCGGTGATTCTCGCGGGCTGGGCATCGAACTCGAAGTACGCGTTCCTCGGCGCGATGCGCGCCGCGGCACAGATGGTGTCGTACGAAATCTCGATGGGCTTCGCGCTGGTGCTCGTGCTGATGACGGCCGGCAGCCTGAACCTGTCGGAGATCGTCGGTTCGCAACAGCACGGCTTCTTCGCCGGCCACGGCGTGAACTTCCTGTCGTGGAACTGGCTGCCGCTGCTGCCGGCGTTCGTCGTGTACTTCATCTCGGGCATCGCCGAAACGAACCGCCACCCGTTCGACGTGGTGGAAGGGGAGTCGGAAATCGTCGCGGGTCACATGATCGACTACTCGGGTATGGCGTTCGCGCTGTTCTTCCTCGCCGAGTACATCAACATGATCGTGATCTCGGCGCTGGCTGCGACGCTGTTCCTCGGCGGCTGGGATGCGCCGTTCGAATTCCTGTCGTTCATCCCGGGCATCTTCTGGCTGGTGCTGAAGGTATTCGCACTGCTGTCGGTGTTCATCTGGGTCCGCGCGACGTTCCCGCGCTACCGTTACGACCAGATCATGCGTCTGGGCTGGAAGGTGTTCCTGCCCGTCACGGTGATCTGGGTGGTCGTGG
Source organism: Burkholderia sp. YHN3-13 (assembly GCF_055810675.1). NCBI lineage: Bacteria > Pseudomonadati > Pseudomonadota > Betaproteobacteria > Burkholderiales > Burkholderiaceae > Burkholderia > Burkholderia sp. YHN3-13. Next base: position 145,005 of record NZ_JBVVNQ010000017.1, read on the forward strand.
TCGGCTGCTGGATGATGTCGCCGCTGAACATCTGGGTGAAGTAAGGACGAAATCATGACGGCTATCCAACACTTCTTTAAGACCTTCTTCCTGACCGAGCTGCTGAAGGGGCTCGCGCTGACCGGTCGTTACACGTTCAAGCGCAAGTTCACCGTGCAGTTCCCGGAAGAGAAGACCCCGATCTCGCCGCGTTTCCGCGGGCTGCATGCACTGCGCCGCTACGAAAACGGCGAAGAGCGCTGCATCGCGTGCAAGCTGTGCGAGGCCGTGTGCCCCGCGATGGCGATCACGATCGAATCGGAAACGCGCGCGGACAACACGCGCCGCACGACGCGCTACGACATCGACCTGACGAAGTGCATCTTCTGCGGTTTCTGCGAAGAGAGCTGCCCGGTCGATTCGATCGTCGAGACGCAGATTCTCGAGTACCACGGCGAAAAGCGCGGCGACCTGTATTTCACGAAGGAAATGCTGCTCGCGGTGGGCGATCGCTACGAGAAGGACATCGCCGCGGCGAAGGCTGCCGACGCGCCGTATCGTTGATTGTGTTTGCAGTGCCGGCCCGCAGCCAGGGCCGAGCCGCCGCGACGGGTGCGGCACGCGAGAGCGTCCCGCAAGCCGCGCCTGACTATGGCCTAACGATGAACCGGTAATCATGGAATTCACGACCGTACTGTTCTACATCTTCGCGCTGCTCCTGGTGGTATCAGGGCTGAAGGTGATCACTTCGCGCAACCCGGTGGCGTCTGCGCTTTTCCTTGTGCTGGCGTTCTTCAACGCCGCCGCGATCTGGATGCTGCTGGAAGCGGAGTTCCTCGCGATCCTGCTGGTGCTGGTCTACGTGGGCGCCGTGATGGTGCTGTTCCTGTTCGTCGTGATGATGCTGGATATCAACATCGACTACCTGCGCCGCGACTTCAAGCGCTTCGTGCCGATGGCGACCGTGGTCGGCGCGATCATCGTGATCGAGACCGCGCTGATCCTGTGGCGCGGTTACGGCGACACGCACACCGTGCATGCGATGGCGACGGGCGAGATGGCCAACTGGTCGAACACGCGCCTGATCGGCAAGGTCATCTACACCGACTACATCTTCGCGTTCGAAATCGCCGGTCTCGTGCTGCTGGTCGCGATCATCGCCGCGATCGGGCTGACCGAGCGCAAGGGCAAGGACAGCAAGCGCCAGCGCGTGTCGGATCAGGTCAAGGTGCGCCGCAACGACCGCGTGCGCCTCGTGAAGATGGAAGCGGACAAGCCGCAGCCGGAAACGGCGCAGAGCGAAGCCGGTTCGGGCACCAACGGCTAAGCGGAGGAAAAGAAAATCATGCTGACTCTTGCTCACTACCTTGTGCTCGGCGCGATCCTGTTTGCGATCGCGATCGTCGGGATCTTCCTGAACCGCCGCAACGTCATCATCATCCTGATGTCGATCGAACTGATGCTGCTGGCGGTGAATACCAACTTCGTCGCGTTCTCGCATTACCTCGGCGACGTGCACGGCCAGATCTTCGTGTTCTTCGTGCTGACCGTCGCGGCAGCGGAAGCCGCGATCGGTCTTGCGATTCTGGTGACCCTGTTCCGTAAGCTCGACACGATCAATGTCGAGGATCTCGATCAGCTCAAAGGTTAATTTCAGGCAACGCTGTTATGTCAACGACACTCAATGAAAACCTGCTGCTGGCGATTCCGCTCGCTCCGCTGGCCGGCTCGCTGATTGCGGGGCTGTTCGGGAACGCAGTCGGGCGCAAGGGCGCACACCGGATCACGATCCTCGGCGTGATGATCGCGTTCCTCCTGTCGGCGAAAGTCTTCCTCGACGTGATGGGCGGCGCAAGCTTCAACGCGACCGTCTACGAATGGATGAACGTCGGCTCGCTGAAACTCGAAGTCGGCTTCCTCGTCGATTCGCTGACCGCGATGATGATGGTCGTCGTGACCTTCGTCTCGCTGATGGTGCACGTGTACACGATCGGCTACATGGCGGAAGAAGACGGCTACCAGCGCTTCTTCTCGTACATCTCGCTGTTCACGTTCTCGATGCTGATGCTCGTGATGAGCAACAACTTCCTGCAGCTGTTCTTCGGCTGGGAAGCGGTGGGTCTGGTGTCGTACCTGCTGATCGGCTTCTACTTCACGCGTGAGAGCGCGATCTACGCGAACATGAAGGCGTTCCTCGTGAACCGCGTGGGCGACTTCGGCTTCCTGCTCGGCATCGGCCTGCTGCTCGCGTTCGCCGGCTCGATGAACTACGGCGAAGTGTTCGCGAAGCGCGCGGAACTCGCGAGCCTGCACTTCCCGGGCACCGACTGGGGCCTGCTGACCGTGGCCTGTATCTGCCTGTTCATCGGCGCGATGGGCAAGTCGGCACAGTTCCCGCTGCACGTGTGGCTGCCGGACTCGATGGAAGGCCCGACGCCGATTTCGGCGCTGATTCACGCGGCGACGATGGTGACGGCCGGTATCTTCATGGTGTCGCGCATGTCGCCGCTGTTCGAGCTGTCGGATACCGCGCTGTCGTTCATCACGGTGATCGGCGCGATCACGGCGCTCTTCATGGGCTTCCTCGGCATCGTCCAGAACGACATCAAGCGCGTGGTCGCGTACTCGACGCTGTCGCAGCTCGGCTACATGACCGTCGCGCTCGGCGTGTCCGCCTACCCGGTCGCCGTGTTCCACCTGATGACGCACGCGTTCTTCAAGGCGCTGCTGTTCCTCGGCGCCGGCTCGGTCATCATGGGCATGCACCACGACCAGGACATGCGCAACATGGGCGGCCTGCGCAAGTACATGCCGATCACGTGGATCACGTCGCTCGTCGGTTCGCTCGCGCTGATCGGCACGCCGTTCTTCTCGGGCTTCTACTCGAAGGATTCGATCATCGACGCGGTGAAGCTGTCGCACCTGCCGGGTTCGGGCTTCGCGTACTTCGCGGTCGTCGCGAGCGTGTTCGTCACGGCGCTGTACTCGTTCCGCATGTACTTCCTGGTGTTCCACGGCGAAGAGCGCTTCCGCAAGCCGAAGCATCCGGAGTCGCCGATGGGCATGGCGGCCGCGCACGGCCACGACGATCACGGCCATGGCCACGGTCATGACGACCACGCGCACGAGCCGCACGAGACCCCGTGGGTCGTGTGGGTGCCGCTGGTCCTGCTGGCGATCCCGTCGGTGATCATCGGTGCGATCGCGATCAGCCCGATGCTGTTCGGCGATTTCTTCCAGCACGGCGTCGCCTTCGACAAGGTGATCTTCATCGGCGAAAACCACCCGGCGCTCGCCGAGATGGCCGAAGAGTTCCACGGCTGGGTGGGCATGGGCCTGCACTCGGTGTCGGGCCTGCCGGTTTGGCTCGCGCTCGCCGGCGTCGTGGTCGCCTGGTTCCTGTACCTGAAGCGTCCGGAACTGCCGGCGTCGATCCGCCGCGCGTTCGGCCCGATCTACACGCTGCTGGACAACAAGTACTACCTGGACAAGATCAACGAAGTGGTGTTCGCCCGTGGTTCGGTGGCGATCGGCCGCGGCCTGTGGAAGGAAGGCGACGTCGTGGTGATCGACGGCCTCGTCAACGGCAGCGCCCGGTTCATCGGCTGGTTCGCCGGCGTGATCCGCTTCCTCCAATCCGGTTACATCTATCACTACGCGTTCGCCATGATCATCGGCATGCTGGGGCTCCTGACCCTGTTTGTAACGCTCGGCGGCAAATAAGGCGAGGGGACAAGAACAATGCACGCTTTTCCGATTCTCAGTACCGCGATCTGGTTGCCGATCGTTTTCGGCCTCCTGGTACTCGCGGTAGGTAACGACAAAAATCCGGGGACGGCCCGCTGGATCGCGCTGATCGGCTCGCTGCTCGGTCTCGCGGTCACGATCCCGCTGATCACGGGCTTCGACTCGAGCACGGCCGCGCTGCAGTTCGTCGAGAAGTCGACCTGGATCGAACGCTTCGACATCGCGTATCACCTCGGCGTCGACGGCATCTCGATGTGGTTCGTCGTGCTGACCGCGCTGATCACGGTGATCGTCGTGATCGCCGCGTGGGAAGTGATCACCGAGAACGTCGCGCAGTACCTCGCGGCGTTCCTGATCCTGTCCGGGATCATGATCGGCGTGTTCTCGGCGGCCGACGGCCTGCTGTTCTACGTGTTCTTCGAGGCGACCCTGATCCCGATGTACATCATCATCGGCGTGTGGGGCGGCCCGAACCGCGTGTACGCGGCGTTCAAGTTCTTCCTGTACACGCTGGCCGGCTCGCTGCTGATGCTGGTCGCGCTGATCTACCTGTACACGGAAACGCACTCGTTCGACCTCGCGACGTGGCAGAACGCGAAGATCGCGATGACGCCGCAGATCCTGTTGTTCATCGCCTTCTTCCTCGCCTTCGCGGTGAAGGTGCCGATGTGGCCGGTGCACACGTGGCTGCCGGACGCGCACGTGGAAGCGCCGACGGGCGGCTCGGTCGTGCTGGCCGCGATCATGCTGAAGCTCGGCGCCTACGGTTTCCTGCGCTTCTCGCTGCCGATCACGCCTGACGCGAGCCACTTCCTGGCACCGGTCGTGATCACGCTGTCGCTGATCGCGGTGATCTACATCGGCCTCGTCGCGATGGTGCAGGCCGACATGAAGAAGCTGGTCGCGTATTCGTCGATCGCGCACATGGGCTTCGTCACGCTCGGCTTCTTCATCTTCAACCAGCTCGGCGTCGAAGGCGCGATCATCCAGATGATCTCGCACGGCTTCGTGTCGGGCGCGATGTTCCTCTGCATCGGCGTGCTGTACGACCGCGTGCACTCGCGCCAGATCGCCGATTACGGCGGCGTCGTCAACGTGATGCCGAAGTTCGCGGCATTCGCGATGCTGTTCTCGATGGCCAACTGCGGCCTGCCGGGTACGTCGGGTTTCGTCGGCGAGTTCATGGTGATTCTCGCGGCCGTCCAGTACAACTTCTGGATCGCCTTCGGCGCGGCGTTCACGCTGATCCTCGGTGCGGCCTACACGCTGTGGATGTACAAGCGCGTGTACTTCGGCGCGGTGGCGAACGATCACGTTGCCAAGCTGAAGGACATCGGCCGTCGCGAATTCCTGATGCTGGCCGTGCTCGCCGCGTTCACGCTGCTGATGGGTCTTTATCCGAAGCCTTTCACGGACGTGATGCACGTTTCCGTGGAAAACCTCCTCTCCCACGTCGCGCAGTCGAAGCTGCCGCTGGCCCAGTAATCGCGAGTGGAGGAAACCAAGATCATGAATGCTCCTATGAATGTCCTGTTGCCTGACGCGCTGGTGATGGCCGCCATCGTCGTCGCATGGCTGAACGACACCTTTACCGGTGCTTCCGGCCGCCGCCTGACCTATCTGATCGCGGTCGTTTCGTCGGTCGTCGCGGGCGTGTGGTTCGCGGTGCAGGCACTCGACCCGCAGCAGTACTACTTCTTCTCGAAGATGGTCGTCGTCGACTCGTTCGCGAGCACGATGAAGGCCGTCGTGTCGTTCGGTTTCGCGGTCTCGCTGGTCTATTCGCGCAAGTACCTCGAAGATCGCGACATGTTCCGCGGCGACGTGTTCCTGCTCGGCATGTTCTCGCTGCTCGGCCAGCTGGTCATGGTGTCGGGCAACAACTTCCTGACGCTGTACCTCGGTCTCGAACTGATGTCGCTGTCGCTGTATGCCGTGATCGCGCTGCGCCGCGACGCCGCGCAGTCGAGCGAAGCCGCGATGAAGTACTACGTGCTGGGCGCGCTCGCGTCGGGCTTCGTGCTGTACGGCATCTCGATGCTCTACGGCGCGACCGGCTCGCTCGAGCTGGGCGAGGTGTACAAGGCCGTCGGCGGCAACACCGACGCAGCCGTGCTGATGTTCGGCGTGGTCTTCATCGTCGCCGGTATCGCGTTCAAGCTGGGTGCCGTGCCGTTCCACATGTGGGTGCCGGACGTCTACCAGGGCGCACCGACCGCGATGACGCTGTTCGTCGGCGGCGGCCCGAAGGTTGCCGCGTTCGCGTGGGGCCTGCGTTTCCTGGTGATGGGCCTGCTGCCGCTCGCTCAGAACTGGCAGACCGCGCTCGTGATCCTCGCCGCGCTGTCGCTGATCGTCGGCAACATCACCGGTATCGTCCAGCGCAACATCAAGCGGATGCTCGCCTACTCGGCGATCTCGAACATGGGCTTCGTGCTGCTCGGCCTGCTCGCGGGCATCGTGAAGGGCGACGCGGCGGCACCGGCGAACGCCTACAGCTCGGCGATGTTCTACGCGATCGTCTACCTGATCACGACGCTTGGCTCGTTCGGCGTGGTGATGCTGCTCGCACGCCGCGATTTCGAAGCGGAAACGATCGACGACTTCAAGGGCCTCAACAAGCGCAGCCCGGTGTTCGCGTTCGTGATGATGGTCATGATGTTCTCGCTGGCCGGCATCCCGCCGACCGTCGGCTTCTATGCGAAGCTGGCCGTGCTCGAGGCGACCGTCAACGCGGGCCTCACGTGGCTGGCCGTGCTGGCCGTGATCACGTCGCTGTTCGGCGCGTTCTACTACCTGCGCATCGTGAAGCTGATGTATTTCGATGCACCGCAGGATTCGACGCCGATCACGGGTGATTTCTGCAAGCGCACGATCCTCGTGCTGAACGGCCTGGCGGTCGTCGTGCTCGGCCTGATTCCGAGCCCGCTGCTGACGGCCTGCCTGCAGGCAATTCGTCACACGCTGCCGCTGTAATGTCGGCAGCCGGCTGGTTTATCGTGCTGTTGGCGCTCGTATGCGCCAACCTCCCGTTCCTGAACCAACGCCTCTTCGCCGTCGTGCCGTTCGGCGCGGCGAAGAAGAGCGCGTGGGTGCGGATCGGCGAGCTGATCGTGCTGTATTTCATCGTCGGCGCGCTCGGCTTCTGGCTCGAATCGCGTGCCGGCAACCGCTTTGAACAGGGCTGGCAGTTTTACGCGATCACGTTCAGTCTGTTCGTCGTGTTCGCGTTCCCCGGCTTCACGTTCCAGTATCTCGTCAAACGACGCTGACGGCCCCCGGCCGTCCGTCGTGCTCATCCAGGAGCCGCCGATGGCCGAACTACCCAATCACGACGCCGCACTGACCGAAACCTGCCTCGAGAGCGAGGCGATTTTCGAAGGCGCGTTCCTCAAGCTCAAGCGCGACACCGTCCGTCTGCCGGACGGCAAGAAGGCCACGCGCGAATACGTCCAGCATCCGGGCGCGGTGATGGTGATTCCGCTGTTCGACGACGGCCGCGTGCTGATGGAAAGCCAGTATCGCTATCCGATCGGCAAGGTGATGGCCGAATTCCCGGCCGGCAAGCTCGATCCGGACGAAGGCGCGCTCGCGTGCGCGGTGCGCGAACTGCGCGAGGAAACGGGCTACACGGCGCGTGAATACGTGTTCCTGGCCCGCATTCACCCGATCATTTCCTATTCGACCGAATTCATCGACCTGTACCTTGCGCGCGGGCTGACGGCCGGCGAGCGCAAGCTCGACGAAGGCGAATTCCTCGAGACCTTCACCGCGACGCAGGCCGACCTGCAGGAGTGGGTGCGCACGGGCCAGATCACCGACGTGAAGACGATCATCGGCATGATGTGGCTCGACAAGGTGCTGTCCGGCGCCTGGCCGCTCGGGCCGGTCCTGACGCCCTGAGCGTCGCGCCAACGGCGGGCGGGGCGCCGCGTTACAATCCGGTGACGCGGTGCATTCGTCCCGCGCGATCGGGATTTAGCACGATCGTTCACAAAACCGCAATTTGCGCTACACTCGTCACACGCCCTGATTCAGCATGAAGGTCCTCGATTTACAGTGCCCGCACGGTCATCGGTTCGAAGGCTGGTTTGCTTCCACCGATGAATTCGAAGCGCAGTTGTCCCGCAAGCTGGTCGAATGTCCGGTGTGCGGAACGACCGAGGTCAACCGTCTGCCGTCGGCGCCGCGCCTGAACTTGTCGGGCGCGACGCAGGCCCGGCCGGCCGACCCGCGTGCGCTGCAGGCGCAGGTGATGCGTGCGCTGCGCGAGGTGCTGGAGAAAACCGAGAATGTGGGCGAGCGCTTCGCCGAGGAAGCGCGGCGCATCCATTACAACGAGGCGCCCGCACGCAGCATTCGTGGCGTCACGACGCCGGAAGATGCGCAATCCTTGGCCGAAGAAGGCATCGACGTGATGCCGCTGCCGATTCCTGCCGCGCTGAAAGAACCGCTGCAATGACGCATGCAGCGGATCCTTGCCGGGGCGGACGGCCGCGGCGAGCGTCTGCATGAGACCGGAGCAACCGCTGAAGCGCGCACTCCGGCCGACAGGAGACACTGCGCATGGATCTGGATTATTCCCCCGCCGACGACGCGTTCCGCGTTGACGTCCGCGCCTGGCTCGAGGCCAACCTGCCTCACGCGCTGCGCGCCAAAGTACTCGATCACAAACGACTCGACCGCGAGGATTTCGCGAGCTGGCACCGGATTCTCGGCCAGCGCGGCTGGTCCGCGCCCGCGTGGCCCGTCGAATACGGCGGCCCGGGCTGGAACGCGACGCAGCGACACATCTGGGATGAGGAGTGCGCGCGGATCGGCGCGCCGACCGTGCTGCCGTTCGGCGTGTCGATGGTCGCACCGGTGCTGATGAAGTACGGCAGCGAGGCGCAGAAACGCCACTATCTGCCGCGCATACTCGACGGTTCCGACTGGTGGTGCCAGGGTTACTCGGAGCCCGGTTCGGGATCCGATCTCGCATCGCTGCGCACGCGCGCCGAGCGCCATGGCGACCACTACGTCGTCAACGGCCAGAAGACCTGGACGACGCTCGGCCAGCACGCCGACATGATGTTCTGCCTCGTCCGGACCGATCCGGCCGCGAAGAAGCAGGAGGGCATCTCGTTCCTGCTGATCGACATGAAGACGCCCGGCATCACCGTGCGCCCGATCGTCATGCTCGACGAGGACCACGAGGTCAACGAAGTGTTCTTCGAGGACGTGAAGGTGCCGGTCGAGAACCTCGTCGGCGACGAGAACCGCGGCTGGACCTACGCGAAATACCTGCTCGGCCACGAGCGCACCGGCATCGCACGCGTCGGCGCGTCGAAACGCGAGCTCGCGTTCCTGAAGCGCGTGGCGTCGAACCAGCGCAAGAACGGCAAGCCGTTGCTCGCCGATCCGGTATTTGCCGCGAAGGTCGCGGCGCTCGAAGTCGAGCTGATGGCGCTCGAGGTGACGGTGCTGCGTGTCGTCAGCCGCGAGACGAGCGGCAAGGGGCCCGGCCCCGAGGCATCGATGCTGAAGATCAAGGGCACCGAGGTGCAGCAGGCGCTCACCGAACTGATGGTCGATGCGATCGGCCCGCTCGCCGCGCCGTTCGACGTGCCGTTCCTCGACGGCGAGCGCGAGCACAGCATCGCGGGCGACGACGATGCGGCGCCGCTTGCCGCGTACTACTTCAATTACCGGAAGACGTCGATCTACGGTGGCTCGAACGAGATCCAGAAGAACATCATCGCGCAGATGATTCTGGGGCTGTGATCAGGGAACGGAGACAACCATGGATTTCAGCTTTACCGATGAGCAGCAGCAGTTCGCCGATGCGCTGCGCCGGTATCTCGGCGAGCAATACGGCTTCGACGCGCGTCAGGCGATCGTGCGCGGCGACACGGGTGTCTCGGACGCGCAATGGCGCGCATTCACCGAACTGGGGTTGACCGCATTGCCGGTGCCCGACGCCCAGGGCGGCTTCGGCGGCGGTCCGGTCGACATGCTGGTCGTGATGCAGGAGCTCGGCCGCGCGCTCGTGATCGAGCCGTACTGGGCCACGGCGGTCGGCGTCGAGGCACTGCGCATCGCCGGCTCCGGCGCGGGCGACGATGCCGCGTTGCTGGAGGCGGTGGCGCAGGGACAGAAACGGCTGGCGGTTGCGTTCCATGAGCCGCAGGCGCGCTACGATCTGTACGAGCTCGACACGCATGCGCGCGAGCACGGCGGCACGTACCGGCTGACCGGCATCAAGTCGGTCGTTCAGCACGGCGCACAGGGGCATGCGTGGATCGTGCCCGCGCGTGTCGATGGCGGCGGCATCGGCCTGTTCGTCGTCGAACGCGACGCGGCGAACGCGAAGGTGACCGACTACCGGACGATCGACGGTCAGCGTGCCGCGACGATCGAATTCAACGCAACGCCGGCCCGGCTGCTGACGGGCGGTGCGCGCGACGCGGCGGCGCTCGAGCAGGTTGCCGATTACGCGACGTTCCTGCTGTGCGCGGAAGCGGTCGGCGCACTCGACGAGCTGAATCGCGCGACGGTCGAATACACGAAGACGCGCGAGCAGTTCGGCGTGCCGATCGCGCGTTTTCAGGCACTGCAGCACCGGATGGTCGACATGCTGATCCATGCGGAGCAGGCGCGCTCGCTGACCTATCTGGCGGCGGTGCGCTACGTGAGCGGCGACGCCGATGCGCGGCGCAAGGCCGTGTCCGCCGCGAAGGCACGTGTCGGCGCGGCCGCGCGTTTCGTCGGCCAGCAGGCCATTCAGTTGCATGGTGGCATGGGCGTGACCAACGAGGTCGCCGCCGCGCATTTGTTCAAGCGGCTGACGATCATCGAGACGACGCTCGGCGACACCGACCATCATCTTGCCCGGATCGCGGCGCTGCCCGATTTCGCGCAGGCCGACGCGGCATGACGGCGACGCGCGAGCGCGCCAGACAAGGAGACTTGCAAGTGGGTATCAGTTACGAAGACCTGGTGGTCGGCAGCACGACCGAAGTGGGCCGCTACACGTTCGAGCCCGACGACATCAAGGCGTTCGCGCAGCGCTACGATCCGCAACCGTTCCATCTCGACGAGGCGGCCGGGAAGGCATCGCATTTCGGCGGCCTCGTCGCGAGCGGCTGGCATACGTGCTCGGTGTTCATGAGCCTGCTCGTCCGGAAGCTCGGGCCGGATTCGACCAGCATGGGCTCGCCGGGCATCGACTCGATCCGCTGGCTCAAGCCGGTGCGGGCCGGCGACACGATCACGATGTACCAGAAGGTTCACGACAAGCGCGTGTCGGAGAGCAAGCCCGACCGCGGCATCGTGTCGACGGAGTGGGTCGGCGTGAACGAAGCCGGCGAGACGGTGATCAGCGTGCATACGAAGGTGCTTTTCGGGCTGCGCCATCCGGGAGGGGCGAGCGCATGACGGACGTGACCTTGCCGCTGATCGCGTCGGCCGAGGCGTTGCAGGCACGGGTCGGCGCGGAGCCGCTCGCGAGCGGCTGGATCGCGATCGACCAACATCGCGTCGACGGTTTCGCCGACGCGACCGGCGATCATCAATGGATTCACGTCGATCCCGAGCGCGCCCGACGCGAGTCGCCGTTCGGCGGACCGATCGCGCACGGGTTCCTGACGCTGTCGCTGATTCCCGCGTTGATGACCGATGCGATGTGCTTCGAGCAGAAGATGGGCGTGAACTACGGGCTGAATCGCGTGCGATTCCTGAAGCCGGTGCCGGTCGGTGCACGCGTGCGTGCGCTGTTCGCGGTGAAGGAAACCGCCGGCGCCGCGCAGGGCGGGGTGCAGGTGACGTGGTCGGTGTCGATCCAGGTCGAGCGTCCCGATGCGCCGCTGCTGGTGTGCGCGGCGGAGTTCATCACGCTGCACTACTTCTGACGCGCGGGGCGGCAGGCACGCTTGCCGCCCCGTCCGTCCCTGCGTGTCAGTGCTTCGCGTACTGCGTCGCGCCGAACAGCACTTCGCGAGCCTTGTCGTCCTGCAGTGCCTTGCGCATCGACGCGAGCACCTCGACGCCGCGCTGCACGGCGGGTCGCGCGGCGATCGCGTCGTACCAGCGCTTCACGTTCGGCAACTCGTCGAGCACGATGCCCTGGTTTTGCCACGAACGCGTCCACGGGAACGTCGCAATGTCTGCGATCGTGTACGCGTCGCCCGCGAGATATTCGGATTCGCCGAGGCGTTTGTCCATCACGTTGTACAGGCGTTTCGCTTCGTTCGTGTAGCGGTTGACCGCGTATTCGATCTTCTCCGGCGCGTACAGGCGGAAGTGGTGCGCCTGCCCGAGCATCGGGCCGACGCCGCCCATCTGGAACATCAGCCACTCGAGCGTTGCATAGCGCGCGGCCGGATCGGTCGGCAGGAACTTGCCGGTCTTCTCCGCGAGATAGATCAGGATCGCGCCCGATTCGAACAGCGAGATCGGTTTGCCGCCGGGACCGTCCGGATCGACGATGGCCGGGATCTTGTTGTTCGGGCTGATCTTCAGGAAGTCGGGCTTGAACTGGTCGCCTGCGCCGATATCGACCGGATGTGCACGGTATGCGAGGCCCGTTTCCTCGAGCATGATGTGCACCTTGTGGCCGTTCGGGGTCGCCCAGCTATAGACGTCGATCATCGTCAACTCCTCGGTTGCATGCGCGAAAACGGCGCCGGGGGCGCCGCGACAGGCGGACATTAGAGCATGGATCGACGCGGGCTGCTGGCGACGGAAACGTGCCTGGCGATGCGTGTGCGCAGGCGGCGTGAAGCGCGCCGCCGACGTCGGGCGCGACGTGCGTCAGTGCATTTCTTGCGCGGTATCGAGCGCCGTTACGACCGGGCGGCGTCGCGTCGTCACGGGAGAAGGCTGGCTCGATCAGCGCTTGTAACGCGGCTGGCGTTTCTCGAGAAACGCGGTGATGCCTTCGAGCCCGTCCGCATGATGCAGCGACGCGACGAAATGATCGCGCTCGGTACCGAGATGCGGTTCGAGCGATTGCGTCGTCGCATCGTCGAGCAGCGACTTGATGCGTGTGAGGGCGTTCGGCGAGATGCCGGCGAGTGCGTCGGCCCACGCGAGCGCGTCGGTCAGTGCCGCGCCGGGCACGGCGAGCCGGTTGACGACGCCGAGCGCATGCAGGCGTTCGGCCGTGACCGGCTTGCCTTCGAACAGAAGTTCGGCCGCCATCGCGCGCGGCAGTGCGCGCGCGAGGAACCACGAACCGCCGCCGTCCGGCGTGAGGCCCACACGCGCATACGACATCACGAATTTCGCGTCGTGCGCGGCGACGATCAGGTCGCACGCGAGCGCGAGCGAGAAACCCGCGCCGGCCGCGGCGCCTTCGACGGCTGCGATCACCGGTTTCGTCGACGCGCGGATCGCCGTGACCCAAGCGGCGAGCTGGTCGATGCTGTCGGCCTGGTAGGACGGATCCTTCGAACGGTTCTCGAGCAGCCGGTTCAGGTTGCCGCCCGCGCAGAAGAAGCGATCGGCACCGGTCAGGACGACTGCTCGAATCGCGGGATCGCGATCGGCGGTGGCAATCGCCTCGATGCCGGCCGCGTACATGTCGGGATGCAGCGCATTGCGCGCGCCGGGATTGGACAGCGTGAGGACGAGCGTCGAATCGCTCTCGGGCGGACGCGAGGCCAGCAGTTCAGCACTCATGCGAGCGTGTCTCCATCGGATGGCGGGGCGGCTGCGCCGCGCATGTTGCGCGAACAGCCGGAATGGCTGCCGCAGCGGATGTAATGTTGTCGTGACGAACGCAAAACTTGCTTTAGACTAGCACGAACGTGCTTTTCGGCGCGACGAATCTCGATGCGGCCGGCACCGTTACGGCCGCGCTTCAGCAAGGAAGGAGACCCTGATGCTACAGCTGTGCGGTATGCCGTTGTCCAACTATTACAACAAGGTGAAGTTCGTGCTGCTCGAGCACGACATTCCGTTCGAGGAGTCGGTGTGCGGTTTGCCGATCAGCGATCCGGCCCGGCTCGTCGATTCGCCGCTCGGCAAGATTCCGTTCCTGAAGACCGAGGAAGGCGCATTGTTCGAGTCGCAGGCGATCGTCGAATACCTGGCCGCGCGCTATCCCGAAAAAGGCATTTTCCCGGCGAGTCCGTTCGCGGCCGCGAAGGTGCGCGAACTGGTCGAGACGCTCGAGCTGTATCTCGAATGGATGACGCGCGAGGTCTATACGGAGGCATTTTTCGGCGGCAAGGTCAGCGACGGGACGAAGGCGCACGTCGAGAAGCGCCTGCCGCGTGCGATCGATGCGTTCAAGCAGATGACGCGGTTTTCGCCGTATGTGCTCGGCGAGACGTTCGGCCTCGCGGACATCGCCGCGTGGGTTCATCTGCCGGTCATCGGGATGGCGACGAAGGCGATATTCGGGCGCGATTTCCTGCTCGACGCCGGCATCGACTGGAAGGCGCACGCGAAGCAGGTCGGCGAGCGTCCGGCCGCGCAGCGCGTGGCCGCCGAGCGCAAGGCATATATCGAAGCGACGCGCGTCGCGCGCTCGTAAGCGCGGTTCCGGCAGGGCGGCGGGGGCCGCCCATACGGGGTTTACAGGCGGGCGAGCCGTTCGAGCGCGGACGCGAGCGTGCTTTCCTGCTTCGCGAAGCAGAAGCGTACGACGCCCGATTCATGCGGCTCGTGATAGAACGCCGACACCGGAATGGCGGCCACGCCGATCTCCGACGTGAGCCACTTCGAGAATTCCGCCTCGGGCAGGTCGCTGATCGCCGAGTAATCGACGCACTGAAAGTACGTGCCCGTGCACGGCAGCAGCTTGAAGCGCGTGCGCTCGAGGCCCGCACGGAAGAAGTCGCGCTTCTTCTGGTAGAAACCGGCCAGCGACAGATACGGTGCCGGGTCGCGCAGGTAGTCGGCGAGCCCGATCTGCATCGGCGTGTTCACCGTGAAGACGTTGAACTGGTGGACCTTGCGGAATTCCGCGGTCAGCGCGGCAGGCGCCGCGACGTAGCCGACCTTCCAGCCCGTCACGTGATAGGTCTTGCCGAAGCTCGACACGATGAAGCTGCGTGCGGCGAGTTCCGGGTAGCGCGCAACGCTTTCGTGGCGTGCACCGTCGTAGACCATGTGCTCGTACACTTCGTCGGACAGGATCAGCACGTTGGTGCCGCGCACGATGTCCGCGAGCTTGCGCATGTCCGCCTCGCGCCACACGGTACCCGTCGGGTTGTGCGGCGTATTGATCAGGATCATTCGCGTTTTCGGCGTGATCGCGGCCGCGAGGCGGTCGAACGGGATCGCATAATCGGGCGCCTCGAGCGTGACGAACACGGGCTTGCCGCCCGCGAGCTCGATCGACGGCAGGTAGCTGTCGTAGGTCGGTTCGACGACGATCACTTCATCGCCCGGATGCACCGCGCACAGGATCGCCGTCAGCAGCGCCTGCGTCGCGCCGGCCGTCACCGTGATCTCGGTGGCCGGATCGTAGCGCCGGCCATAGACCTGCGCGATCTTGTCGGCGATCGCGTCGCGCAGCGGTGCGACGCCGGCCATCGGCGGATACTGGTTGTGCCCGTTGCGCATCGCGGTCGCGACCGCATCGACGATGCGCGGATCGCAATCGAAATCCGGGAAGCCCTGGCCGAGGTTTACCGCGCCTTTTTCGGCGGCAAGCGCGCTCATGACCGTGAAGATCGTCGTGCCGACGTTCGGCAGGCGCGAGGGGAAAACGGGAGTCGTTGGCATGTCTGAAGGAGCGTTCATCGATACGGTCGGATTCGGGTGGTGCGGCGCAGGTCAGGCCGGCGTGGTCGTCGTGTCCGGTGCGGCGTCGAGCGCGCAGGCCTCGGCAAACGGCGCGGGCTGCGCGATCCGGAAGCCGAAGTCGCGTGCGGTGCGCTTCGCGAGTTTCAGCAGCGCGCGGTCTTTCGATACGAGCCACTCGGCCTGCGCGGCGCGGGCAAGTTCGAGAAACTTCTGGTCGTCGCGGTCCTTGCACTTCGGCAGCGGCGGCGCGTCGGCGTCGACAGGCGGCGGCTCGACGAGGCTCGCGAGGCGGGCGACGGTCGCGAGTGCGGCCGCCTTGTCGATCGCGCGCGACTGGAACTGCGGATAGTCGAGCACGTATTCGAGCTCGGTCAGGCAGCGGCCGTCGATCACGGCGGCAAGCGCGCCGCTTTCCAGCGCGGCCCGGATCGGGCGCGTAGCGGGGTCGTCGAATACGAGGATGTCGATCCAGACGTTCGAGTCGAGCACGACGCGGTGCGCGGCGTGCGGGGCGAGAGAGCGGGTCATTCGTTACAATCGGTGGTTTTCGTCTGACCGCAAGGCACGGCGTGCCAGCGAGCCTCTATGATAATCGTTCTCTCTCCAGCCAAATCCCTCGACTACGATACGCCCGCGCACGTCCAGTCTTACACGAAGCCTGCATTCGTCGACGACGCGTCCGAGCTGATCGACGGCCTGCGCAAGCTGTCGCCGCAGGACATCGCGACGCTGATGGATATCTCCGATCCGCTTGCGCGCCTGAATTTCCAGCGCTATGCCGACTGGTCGCGGTCCTTCACGCCGGCCAATGCGAAGCAGGCCGTGCTCGCGTTCAACGGCGACGTCTATGAAGGTTTCGACGCGAAATCGCTGTCGTCGGCCGATCTCGACTATGCGCAGCAGCACGTGCGCGTGCTGTCGGGCCTGTACGGATTGCTGCGTCCGCTCGACCTGCTGCAGCCGTACCGGCTCGAGATGGGCACGCGCTTCGCGAACGCGCGCGGCAAGGATCTGTACGCGTTCTGGGGCGACCGCATCACACGGGCGCTGAACGAGCAGCTCGAGACGCGCAGCGGCGCGGCGCGTGTGCTGGTCAACTGCGCGTCGACCGAATACTTCAAGTCGGTCAAGCCGAAGCTGCTGGCCGCGCCGGTCGTCACGCCGGTGTTCGAGGACTGGAAGGGCGGCCGCTACAAGATCATCAGCTTCCATGCGAAGCGCGCGCGCGGGCTGATGGCGCGTTTTGTCGTCGAGAACCGGATTGCCGACCCGAAGGCACTGAAGGATTTTGCGACGGAAGGCTATGCGTTCGACGCGGCTGCGTCGAACGATTCGACGTACGTATATCGCCGGCGAGTCGGCGAGTGACCCGGCCGGCCGTTCACGAGACGGCCGGCACATGCATGAGGCCCGGCGCGCGGCATACCGTGCGTTCGGCCGCCCGCTTTACATGGGACCGGTGCGAGCGTCAAAGCGCTCACGCCGATCGACAAAGGAGAGACAGATGGCCCTTTCGATCACCAGCAATTTCGACGCAGGCGCGATCGACGTCGTGTCGTGCGACAGCCCCGACGCGATCCGGCTGCGCGTGCGCGGCGACAATCGCTCGGAATTCGCGCAATGGTTTTACTACCGGCTGACGGGCGCGCGCGGCGAGCGGTGCGTGATGACGTTCGAGAACGCGGCCGAATGCGCGTATCCGTCGGGCTGGCGCAACTACCAGGCGGTGGCGAGCTACGATCGGGTCGACTGGTTTCGCGTGCCGACGACGTTCGACGGCAAGACGATGACCATCGACCATACGCCGGAGTTCGACAGCATCTACTACGCGTATTTCGAGCCGTATTCGGAAGAGCGTCATGCGGCGTTTCTCGGCGCGGTCCAGCAGCTGCCGCAGGCGAGCGTCGTCGAACTTGGCCGTACGGTCGAAGGCCGTCCGATGTCGCTGCTGACGCTCGGCACGCCGGAAACCGGCGACGCGCCGAAGAAGAAGGTATGGATCATCGCGCGCCAGCATCCGGGCGAGTCGATGGCCGAGTGGTTCGTCGAGGGCCTCGTCAAGCGGCTGGCGGGATGGGGCGACTGGGCTGGCGATCCGGTCGCGCGCAAGCTCTACGATCGCGTGACGTTCCACATCGTCCCGAACATGAACCCGGACGGCAGCGTGCATGGCAACCTGCGCACCAATGCGGCAGGCGCGAACCTGAATCGCGAGTGGATGGCGCCGGATGCCGAGCGCAGCCCCGAAGTGCTGGCCGTGCGTGACGCGATCCATGCGATCGGCTGCGACATGTTCTTCGACATTCACGGCGATGAGGATCTGCCGTACGTGTTCGTCGCCGGTTCGGAGATGCTGCCGAGCTTTACCGCGCAGCAGGGCAAGGAACAGGCCGCGTTCATCGACGCGTTCAAGGTCGCGAGTCCCGACTTCCAGACCGAGCACGGCTATGCGGCAAGCAAGTACAAGGAAGATGCGCTCAAGCTGGCGTCGAAATACATCGGCCACCAGTTCGGTTGCCTGTCGCTGACGCTCGAGATGCCGTTCAAGGACAACGCGAACCTGCCCGACGAGCGCGTCGGCTGGAACGGCGAGCGCAGCGCGGCGCTTGGCGCGGCGATGCTGGCCGCGATCCTGGTGCACGTCGACACGTTCGCGTAAGCGTATCGTCGCCATATGAAAAAAGCCGGGGCATCACAGGATGCCCCGGCTTTTTTGCGTCTGTCGTTGCCGCTCGGTCGTATCAGGACTTCTTCGCGGTTTTTTTCTTGACGGCTTTCTTCTGGCCGCTCGATTTCTTCGTGGTCACGGCCTTCTTGCCGGTGCGGCCCGATGCCTTCGCCTTGGCCTTGCCGCGGTGCGACTTGCCCTTGAACTTCTTCGTCGACGACGAGCGTTCCACGCGCGGCTTCAGCGGTGGGACGGGGTCGTTCCAGCTGAACGCGAGCATTTGCTGGCCGACATAACCGCAACGGAATTTCAGCGGCGTCGGGTCGCTGCCGTCGCTGTGAATGCCTTGCCCGTCGACCGTGACGATGTTGTCGACCTTCACGCGCTGCTTGCCTTGGTCGAACGAGTCGTTCCACGGCGTGATCGTCGCGTTGCCGCTGTCGAATGCGTTCGGCGCGAAGTCGACGCGGTCGAACGCTGTCGAGGTACTGGCGATGAAGCTGCCGTGCGCCGCACAATCGGCGGCGAGCGGATCGGCATGCATCTCGTTGACGAATTTGTTGATCAGTTCGGAGCGCTGGTCGAGCAGGTCGGCGAATGCCGGTGTGGGAAGCGCAAGCGACAGGCCCGCGATACAGGCTGCCAGCTTGCCGAGCGCCCGGAAAATCCGGAGCGAGGCAGGTGAGCTGTCCATCTGGTTATTGGTGAGGAGCGAATGAGACATCGGGCTCCTATAGATGCCCGATGAAGAACAGGAGTTCAATCTTAGCGTAAAAAAGTTGTGCGGCAGTAGACGGCCTGTTCTGCCGCGCCGCGGAAGAGGCGTGCGGCATGCGTGGACGGTGTGTGAATCCGGAGGAAATTCAGGCGCGCGGGCCGCCGAGGCGATAGCGCCGGACGTCGAAGGTCGTGACCCACGCAGGGCGGTAGACGGCGATGAGTGCCGTCGCCATGCCGGTGAACCACGCCTCGCCGAGCGCGAGCAGCGCGGTGTTCAGCAGATAGCCGGCCGGAATGACGACGGGCACGCCGTCCGCGAGCGCGAGCTGGACACCGGCCGCCGCTGCGGCGACCGCGACGATCGCGATGGCCGGCGACAGGAACCCCTGCCCGGTGATGAACGATGCGAGGTTGTGCGGCAACCACGCGAGCGCGGCGCGCTGCAGCAACGCCGACACGGCGACAGGGAGCGCCCCGTAGATCAGATAGGTCAGGCCAATGCCCTGCCACGGCGCGTCGAAGATGATCGCGGCAACCGCCGTGACGGCGCCCATCGCGATCAGCGCGAGTGTCCAGTCGAACAGTGTGACGAGCAGCGTGGCGCCAAGCAGATGCATGACGATGCCGTCTTCGAGCCAGGCATTCGATGCCCAGAGGACCGAAATTGCGGTGACGAGCGCGAGCCACACGTGCTGCAGCGTGGCATCCTGCAGGCGTACGAACGGGCGATTCCAGATCGCGAGCGCGAGCAGGGCCGCGGCGGCGATCCAGCCACCGATGCCAACCCAGAGCGGAAGCGGTGTGAAAAGAAAACCCATGCGTTCATATTACTCGTTGAGCATCAAAGGTGGGAATCCACACATACCGACCGTCGCAATATCGAGACTGTTTGCCTAGCGCCCGCGCCGGAACCGTGCCGGTGGCTCGGCGGCGAGTGGCAGGTCTTGCGTGCCGGCGTTCACGGCCGGCAATGGGTACGGATGGTCGTTCCGTTGTGCACGCAGCGGAACCGGACCGCGTTCGCCAATGTTCGGTTTGCGTGCGCGGTTGCGGTTCGCCAGCAGCACCTCGAGGTGCGGCGAGAGCCAGCCGTTGTAGATCGCGACCGCGGCGGCGCGGTTTGCGGCACCGAGCTGCTGGAAGATGCTGGCGAGGTGGATCTTCACAGTGCCTTCGCTGATGCCGAGCGTCCGGGCGATCATCTTGTTCGTGCTGCCCATGTGGACGAAGCGCATGATCTGCGCTTGCCGCGGCGACAGGAGGCCGCTGGGCGGGCGGCGGGGAAGCGATCCGGCAAGCGTCTGAAAATGGGCATCGTGGCGTGCCGCGGCCACGGAGGGCAGCAGACTTAGCGCGCTCGGCGGAATGTAGTGCCCGCCCAGCAGCACGATCTCGAGCGCCCGCACGATCAGGTGCGGCCGCGTGGAGTGCGGGATCACGCCCGCGACACCATGGTTGAAGAAGCGCTGGACGGCATCGGGTGGCGCTTCGTCGACCAGCACGGCGGCCGGTGTCGGCGAGCACGCGCTGCAGATCGCCTGAAGCTCGCCGAGCCGGCCTACGTCGAGCCAGTCGATCGCGACGAGGTCGAAGCGCTGGGCACGCAGCAGGCGGCGCGCCTGGAAACTGTCGGGCGCATCGTTGATGCTGGCGTGACGGTCGATCTGCCGCAGCAGGGCCTTCAGTCCATCACGCCGCTCGGCGTCTGAATTGAGCATCAGGAACCGCATATTCAATCTCCGTTAGGTTGAGTCATTGATTGCTGTCGGGCATGCGTTGATTCCGATCATGACAAAGACCTTACACGATGTCTGCTAGGCTGAAAGGCTTAGGAGTTGTCCGAAATTTCGGGCGGAAAAGGATCGGACAAGAAAAAAGCCGCTCCGGCGGGAACCGGGAGCGGCTTCGGACCGACAGGCCGTGGCGGCCTGCGGCGTCGGATCAGTGGAAGTGCGGCTGGGCGGGCGATGCGTCTTCCGGCATTTCCGCATGGACGATTTCGCCGAGCGGATCCGCGTAGAGCGGCACGCCGCAGTCGTCGCAGTATTCCGGTTCGAAGCGGCCCGCGTGCCTGCGGACGTCGGTTACGCCGCATTCCTTCAGCAGGCTCACGATTTCCTCGAGCGGTCCTTCCATCGGCGCTTCGTCTTCGAGCGTCGCGTTGTCGATCGACACGTCGCCGTTTTCGCGGCCGTACAGCGGCCAGACGACGCCGTAGATCACGTCGTTGCTGGCGCGCCGCGTGAAGCCGACGCGATACTCGTCGATGCGGCGTTCGCCGAAGCCGGCGACCACCGCGCGCAACTCCTGCGGCGCCGCACCAAGTGTGTCAAACAGATAACGAATGGCCGTTCGTACCGTGTGCGGACGGATACGCTCGTCCGCATCGCGGCAGGCCGAGTAGTACGCGTCCGGAAGCAGGCATTCGAATTCGCAGCCGGGCAGGGCGATCGACAGGTTCGGGCCGCCCTGGGCCGTCCACTGCTCGAGACACTGGCCGCGTTCGATCCGGCTGCCGTTCTCCTCTTCCTGCCAGCGGAACAGCGGCGCGCCGGCAGGCGCGGCGACGACCGCAAGGAGGAAGCGGGGATCGGCGAGGATCGGCGACGTTTCGGGCAGGTCGCCGAAGCCCAGTTTGGGCGTGTGCTGGCCGATCGCCGCATGCGCGAGCTGCTGCGCAAGGCGGTAGGTCTCGACGTGGTGCCGTGGCAGCTGGTCGATGCTGTAGAGGAACGGCGCCAGCCCGACGAGCGTGCCGTTCGCGAGGACGTGTGCCTGCAGGTGCGTTCGCAGCGCGTCGGTAACGTCGCCCTTGAGCGGACCCGACGGAATCATGTAGCGCGTCCACGCGAGCACTGGAACCGCGACCAGCAGCGCATCGTACGGCTGGCCGTCGTGCTCGATCACCATCGACTCGCTGTGCGTCTCGGCCATGTCGGCCAGTGCACCGTACGCATCGGGGTGATTCTGCTGAAGATGATCGAGTGCTGCGTCGAGCGTGGTCTGGTTGCCGTTGCGGACGATCTTGGCGAGCAGCGCATCGAGCTTCGCTTCCCAGAAGCGATCCTCGATGCGGCTGCCCGAGGCGAAGAGCGCAAGCGACAGACCGACCAGTTTGTCGGCATCGGGGGGGAGGCGTTTGGCGATTCGCTGGCGCATATTAAAGACGTATATAGAAAGAGGCGAAGAACCTCACATTCTAGTCCGTTCTGTGCACCATAAGCGGTCTCGTGCCGGGACATGCGTGGCGGGCCGAAATGCGGCTTTCGTAGAAAAAGTTGCGTCGAGCCCCTTGCGCGATTGCCGACGGGTGCATAGAATCACGCCTCTTTCGCGCTCACGGAAACGCGGCGCGGGAGGAAGGGAAGCAGTGCGGTTGAGGCTTGGCAGGAACGGCCTCGGCGGTATGGAAGTTGAGCCCCGCGGTCGCAACAACGTAGTGCAAAAAGTTGTTGACGAGCTGCGAAACACGGTTCATAATCTCGCTTCTCTGCTGCTGAAAACGCAGCGCTGCCGGGAAACACGATGTTCCTCGCAGATTGCTCTT